>JAFEEL010000010.1 GCA_018241125.1 Pseudomonadota bacterium
CCGGCGTAGGCCGTGCCCTTGCCGTTGCGCCGCAACTCGCGGCTGACCGTGCTCGGATGACAGCCGATCTCCCGCGCGCAGTCCTTCTGTGAAAACCCCGCGCGGCGCAGCGCGGCAATCTGGTAACGTTGTTCCAAGGTCAGGTGTCGATAGTTCATGCGCAACTCCACTTGGCGGTGAAGCGGCGCAGGCTACGGCACCTGGCCCGCTTCAGTTCAAGGAAATTGCACTTCGCGGTTTAATCCACCATGTTGTTCTCAAACACAACTTCGTTCGAGGGTGGCTTGAGAGAAATCTGTCTATCCCATCCGGACAATTCCCGGACGATGAGCAGATTGCAGCCATTGCGGCAGTCTCAGGAACCGTCCAAATCACGGCACGGGCGGGCAGCGGCAAGACCACCACGTTGATTCGGCGGGCTTGCTTCTTGATGCGCCATTGTAAGGTGCAAGCAAATCAGATCTTGTTGCTGGCTTTCAACCGTGCGGCTGTTCTGGACGTGCGGAAAAAGCTGCTGCTGACCTTGTGCCCTGCCGCCGAAGGCACCGTAGCGCAGGCGATGCATGCCAGAGAACGGGTGAATCTGAAGCCTTTGGATCGCGAAGTCGCGGCTGTCGACAACGCGATAGACATCCATCAAGTGGCAATGCCGAGCGTGATGACCTTCCATGCGCTTGCCTATGGCTTGGTTAATCCACAACAAACACTTTTGATCGATGGAGCGGATGGCAACGGATTCGGCTTGAGCCGGGTCTTGCAAGACGTGATAGACGATCACCTGCGTGACAACAATTGGCAGCCTCGCATTCGTCAGATGATGCTCGCCCATTTTCGGCATGATTGGGAAGTGGTAGAGAATGGCGGATACGCCATTCCAGACCGCGATGCGTTACTCGCTCACCGCAGGGCGTTACAGCGCGAAACACTGCGCGGTGAGTACGTGAAATCTTTCGGTGAAAAAGTAATTGCCGACTTCTTGCTTGAGCACGGCGTGCCGTACAAGTACGAACGCAACCATCGCTGGAGCGGATTCAACTACCGTCCCGACTTCACCCTGTTCCGCAGAGCAGGGCGAAATGCCAGTGGCGTCATCATCGAATACTTCGGATTGCAGGGAGAGCCTGACTATGACGAGCAGTCAGCGCGCAAGCGGGAATATTGGTCGAACAAGCCGCAATGGGACTTTTTGGAGTTTTCGCCAGCGGTTATTTTCAGGGAAGGAGTAGAGGCGTTTCGCTCCCGACTTCGTTCGGCGCTCATTCCTCTGGGCTTCGCGTGCGAGCCTCTGGCGGCTGACGTGCTTTGGGAGAAGGTGAAAAAGCGGGCGATAGGTCGGTTCACCAAGGCGATGGTCACTTTCATCGGACGCTGCCGGAAGCGTCTAGTGACACCAGAGAAGCTTGATGCCTTGATCGCCTCTCACCAGCCTGCGACAGATGCCGAGGCACAGTTCTTACCACTGGCGCGCCGATTCTACGCCGGGTATTTGCAAGCGCTGCGAGCGACGGACAGCGAGGATTTCGATGGCATCATGCAGCGGGCTATCAACGCTGTCCAAACGGGTGAAACTCTGGTGCGGCGTGGCGGCCATGTCGTATGTGATCTTGCCCGTGTCCGCTTTCTCTCGGTTGATGAGTTTCAGGACTTTTCTGAATTGTTCTATCGGCTGGTTCACGCGATTCGCAAGAGGGGTGATGGCGTGCAGTGCTTCTGCGTCGGCGACGACTGGCAAGCCATCAACGGCTTCGCCGGTTCTGACCTGAAGTATTTTCGCGAATTTACGAAGTACATGGGGGATTCGACACGACTTGCGATTACGACGAACTACCGCTCGAGCCAAGCTGTGGTGGCGGCAGGGAATGCAGTCATGGATGGGAATGGCACGTCCGCTCGTGCGCGGCCTGAGGCTCCTGCGGGGACAATTCTGTTCGCGAACATGGATGATTTCGATGCGACGCTACTTGAACAAAAAAATCATCGGGGAGACGACATAACGCCCGCGGTGTTGCGAATTGCGGCCACATCCATCGCGGCTGGACGGAGTGTCGCCGTGCTGTGTCGACGGAATACGATTCCGTGGTATGTGAATTTGGAAGGTGATCGTAGCTTGCATGCGTACGTGGAGCGATTGCGTGGATTTTTTCCAGAGGACAGCCGCCACAAGATTTCGGTAGCTACCACGCACAAGTTCAAGGGCTTGGAACGAGACGACGTAATTGTGATCGACGCCGTTCGACGCAGCTATCCGCTCGTGCATCCGGACTGGGTCTTTTCACGAGTCCTTGGAGAATCCATCGAACAGATCGTGGCAGAAGAACGACGCCTGTTTTACGTCGCTGTCACACGCGCCAAGGGTACCGTGATTCTGTTCGCCGACATGAAAAATGAATCTGAATTTTTGGCCGACTTGAAGGCGAAAACGACGGTGACGGTGGTCAATTGGAACGATTATGCGCCACACGACGTGGATTCAAGGCGCTATGTCATTCAGATCACGAGCAGACCGGGAATGGGCGTTCGCAACGACAACGGAGGGCTCGATCAGCCAACGTTTGTAATCAGGGAGTCGCTAAGGCTCTCTGAGTACAGGTTCCGCGGTGGCGCGAAGAAGGTTTGGGAGAAGACAGTCTCGGTCGATAATTTCGAGATCAGCAAGATCCTCAGCGAACTGTGGGTTCCCGATGCAAGTGGTATCGACGTAGTCGAATGCGACGGCGCGAATAAGGTGGTAGGAAAATGGTTGGTAGATGGCGGGGAGTTCCAAGAAGTCGCCTTCTGAGTTCCAAGCTCAATGCGTGATGCCATTAGGCACCGATCCCGCCCGCTCTCACGTTGTCGCGGATTTTTAAAGCAGCACCAACCCGCGCACCTGCTGACCGCGCCCGCCGAACGTCAGCCTTTCGGGTGCGCGTGCCGCATCGTGTCCAGCGCCAGCAGCGAATGCGCGTAAGCGCCGCCGGCGCGCATCTCCGCGGCCACCCAGATCGCTTCCATGATCTGCGCGTCGGTCGCGCCGCGCTTGAGCGCCTCGGCGGCGTGGCCCTTGATGCAGTACGGGCACTGGGTGACGTGCGCCACCGCCACCGCGATCAACTGCTTGGTGACGTTGGGCAGGGCGCCATCGGCGAACACCGCGGCGCTGAACGCCTTGAACGCTTCCAGCGGCTTGGGTGCCAGTTCACGGCGCATGCGCGCCAGTTCGGCATCGGGTTTGGGATACATGCTCGGATCCACGTGCGGTCTCCTCGATGCGTCGGTGAAAAATCCATGGCCGATGACGCCGTTCATGGTTCGACCGGCCCACCGCGAACGGTATTTACCGGATCACAAACCCAGATTATTGCGCTCCAGCACGCGCTCGGCGCGATAGCTCGAACGCACCAGCGGGCCGGCGACGGCTTCCACGAAGCCCTTGCCCAGCGCCAGTTCGCGGTAGGCATTGAACTGCTCGGGGGTGACGAAACGCTGTACCGGCAGGTGGTGTTGGCTCGGGCGCATGTACTGGCCCATCGTCACCACGTCCACGTTGGCCGCGCGCATGTCGTCCAGCGCCTGTTCTATCTCTGCATCGGTTTCGCCCAGACCGAGCATCAGACTGGTCTTGGTGATGGTCTGCGGGGCGTGGCGCTTGGCGAACGCCAGCACGTCGAGAGTCTGCTCGTAGCCGGCGCGCGGATCGCGCACCGGGTGGGTGAGGCGGCGCACGGTTTCAAGATTCTGCGCGTAGGTGGCAAGACCGGCGTCGAGCACCTTGGCCACGCAATCGTGACGGCCAGCGAAATCCGGCGTGAGCGCTTCCACCGCCGTGCTCGGCGAGCGCGCATGGATGGCGCGGATGCAGGCCGCGTAGTGCGCCGCGCCGCCGTCGGGCAGATCGTCGCGGTCCACCGAGGTCAGCACTACGTAGTGCAGGCCCATCAGCGCCACCGCGTCGGCGACTTGTGCCGGTTCCAGCGGGTCCAGCCAGCCGTTCGGGTTGCCGGTATCGACCGAGCAGAACTTGCAGGCGCGCGTGCACACCGAGCCCATCAACATCAAGGTGGCGGTGCCGCGACCCCAGCACTCGGCGAGGTTCGGGCACTTGGATTCGGCGCACACCGTGTTGAGCTTGTGCGTGCGCACGATGTCGCGGATGGACTCGTAGCCGGCACCGGATGGCAGCTTGACGCGCAGCCACGGCGGCTTGCGATCCACGTCGGGCACGCCGGTGACCGCGTTGGGCTTTTGCCCGCCCTTGATCGCGCGGGTGCCTTGCGGGCTGGTGAACTTGGTGCCGTCGGGGACTTGCGGAACGCTGGACATGGTGTGGCTTGCGGCGCTGGAAAGACCGTCATTCTAACGCGCGCGGCCCTAGTGGCCTTGAGTGGCCGTCGCGGCTGTTGTGGGAGGGCCTTCCAGGTCCGACTGTACTATCAATAATTGTTGTCGCGGCTGGAAGCCGCTCCCACAGAAGCCGCTCCCACGAGCCGCTCCCACGAGCCGCTCTCACACAAGCCGGGGCAGGACTTCCGGCACTGTCGGGGCGGGCGTGATTGCGGCCCACTGCACGCTTCCCGACGCCTGCTCACGGCGCCTGATCCATCCATCCGTCCTGCGAGGAGTGCCCATGACCCGGCGCGCGAACCTGCTCACCGCCCTGCTGTTGCCTGCCGTGCTGCTGTCGGCACCGTTGTGCGCACAAGACCGTCCCGATGGCGACGGCCCTCCGGGCGGCGGCGGACCGGGCGGCAAATCGGCGGCGGCGGTGTATCAGGATCGCGTGGCCAAGGAAGTGGGTGATGCGTGGACCAGCCCGCCGGTGGCCGAGCGCGACGTGTCCACCGCGCATTCGATCACCGCTGGCGGGCGCACGCTGAACTACCACGCCCACGCCGGCACCATCACCTTGCGCGACGCCGAGTCCAAGCCGGTCGCCAGCGTGTTCTATACCGCCTACACGCTCGACGGCGCCAACCCATCCACGCGCCCGCTGACCTTCTTCTGGAACGGCGGCCCGGGCTCGTCGACGATCTGGCTGCGCATGGGTTCGTTCGGGCCGATGCGCGTGCAGACCACCAGCCCGGAAACCATCCGCCCGGCACCCTACGCCTTCGGCCCCAACGCCGACACCTTGCTCGACAAGACCGACATGGTGTTCATCGACATGATCGGCACCGGCTACTCGCGCCCGCTCGGCGACGCCAAGGCCAAGCAGTTCTGGGGCGTGGACGAGGACGCCGACGCCTTCGCCAAGACCATCATGCGCTGGACGACCAAGTTCAGTCGCTGGTCGAGCCCGAAGTTCCTGTTCGGCGAAAGCTACGGCACCACCCGCGCGGCCGCCGTGGCCTACCAGTTGCAAGATCGCGGCATGGCGCTCAACGGCGTGGTGTTGCTGTCGTCGATCCTCAACTACGGCATCGAGCAATCCGGCTACGACCAGGGCTACGTCAGCTACCTGCCCAGCTACGCGGCCACCGCGTGGTACCACCACAAGCTGGCCAATCGCCCGGCGGAACTGGCGCCGTTCCTTGAGCAGGTGCGGCAGTTCGCCGCCGGCCCGTATGCGCAGGCGCTGGCGAAGGGCCAGAACCTCACGCCGGCCGAAACCGACGCCATCGCCAACCAGATGTCGGCCTACATCGGCATCTCGCCCGAGTACATCAAGCGCGCCAACCTGCGCGTGGACTTGGGCCGCTTCGAGAAAGAACTGCTGCGCGATCAGCGCCTGACCGTGGGGCGCTTCGACTCGCGCTACACCGGCGTGGATGCCGACGCGGCCGGCGAGAATCCGGACTACGACGCCTCCGATACGGCGATCTCCGGTGCCTTCATCGCCACCTTCAGCGACTACATCGTGCGCGATCTGGGCTACAAGACCGACATGCCGTATCTGGTGGCGGCCTATGGCAGCAGCGGCTTCGAATGGGACTTCAAGCACCGCGCGCCCGGTGGCTGGGAGCGCCAGAACAACCCCGACGTGGCGGTGGATCTGGCCGCGGCGATGCGTACCAATCCCTACCTGCACGTGCTCTCGCTCAACGGCTACTACGACATGGCCACGCCGTTCTTCGCCACCGAGTACGACATCGCGCACATGATGCTCGAACCGGCGCAGAAGCAGAACCTGGAGTTCCGCTACTACCCGTCCGGGCACATGATCTACCTCAACCCCGACGCCCTGCACCAGTTGCACGCCGACCTGGCTTCGTTCTACGACCGCACGGTGGATGCGGCAATGCCGGCCAAGGGGCACCGCTAGGCGCGCTGGACGGGCCAGCTATCGGCGCGCGGCGCATCGACGCGGCGCGCCGCGCCGCTTCAGCCCACCCGCTGCCAGGCCATCGCGGTGGCGCCGGTCGGCGGCAGCAGCCAGTGGTCGGCCAGCAGGAAGGCGAACAGCGCCATCAGGTAGATGATCGAATAGCGGAACATGTCCATCGCGAACAGCTCGCCGGGCGGCTTGAGCATGCGTACGGCGTAGTACACGAACACCGCGTCGAGCACCAGCGCGCCGCCGAGGTAAAACGCCCCGCTCATGCCGGTCGCCCACGGCAGCACCGTCACCACGGTCAACATGAGGGTGTAGAGCAGGATTTGCCAACGGGTGAACTCCACGCCGTGCGTCACCGGCAGCATCGGCACCATGGCGCGGGCGTAGTCGTCGCGGCGGAAGATCGCCAGCGCCCAGAAATGCGGCGGCGTCCACACGAAGATGATCAGCACCAGCAGCAATGCGTACGGGTGCAGTTGATCGGTGACCGCCACCCAGCCCAGCGCCGGCGGCGCGGCGCCGGCCAAGCCGCCGATGACGATGTTCTGCGGGGTGGCGCGCTTGAGGAAGGCGGTGTAGATCACCGCGTAGCCGATCATCGAGGCGAACGTCAGCGCGGCCGTGAGCAGGTTCACCCACACCGCTAGGATCGCCATCGAGGCCGCTGCCAGCGCCAGCGCGAACATCAGGGCCTGGCGCGGCGCGATCTGCCCGACCACGATCGGCCGCCACGACGTACGCGTCATTTTCGCGTCGATGCGCGCATCGAGCAGTTGGTTGATCGCCGCCGCCGAGGCCGCGGCCAGCCAGATGCCGAAAAAGCCGAGCACGGCCGTGCGCAGCGGCGGCAAGTGCGGTGGCGGAATGGGCGCGCCGGGCGGCGGATCGGTACGCGCCAGCAGCATGCCGATCAGGGCGGTGAACACGATCAGCGCCACCACCCGCGGCTTGGTGAGCTGCCAGTATTGGCGCAGGGTCGATGCGCTCATGCCGATCGTTCCGGCACGCCATCGGGCGGGCGCAGACGCGCCAGCAAGCTGACCACGGTGAACAGCAGCAACGCCGCGCCGGCGTTGTGCGCCACCGCCACCGGCAGCGGCAGGTTGAACATCACGTTGGCGATGCCAAGGCTCACCTGCGCCAGCAGCAGCACCAACAGCAGCCCGCCCCAGCCGCGCACGCTGGGCGTGCGCAGCAGGCGGATGGCGACCGCGCCCAAGTGCCCGAGCACGAGCAAGGCGACGATGCGGTGGGTCTCCTGGATCGCGATGCGCGCCGGGTTGGCGAGCACGCCGCCGCTGTAGTCCACGCCGAAGCCACGCCAGAGCACGAAGCCTTGATGGAAATCCATCTGCGGCCACCAGTGATTCAGGCAGGTCGGAAATTGCGCGCCGCAGGCCCACGCTGCGTAGTTGGCCGACGTCCAGCCGCCGAGCGCGAGTTGCACCACCAGCAATCCGAATCCAATCCATAACAGGCGGCGCAGCTTGGGCGCGGTCGCCAGCGTCAGCCGCGCGCCCGGCGTGGCCTGCCACGCCAGCGCGACCAGCAGGGCAAACGTCGCCAGGCCGCCCAGCAGGTGGCCCATCACCACGATCGGCATCACCAGCCAGGTCACCGTCCACTGCCCGAGCAGCGCCTGGAAGATCACCATCGCCAGCGCCAGCGCACCCAGCCGCGCGCAGGTGTCCTTGCCCGAACGCAGCGCGATCTTGAGCAGGATCAACTCACCCGATGCCGCCGCAACGCCGGCGGCGACGTGCACCCCGCGCATGTATGCATACACCGACAAACCCACCGCGATGCTGGCGGTGGCCACCTCGACGATGCCGTTGCGCCGCCGGCGCACCGCCAGCAGGGCCAACGCCAGCACCAGCACGCCCAGCGTGCCGGCGAGCATGCGGTGCACCTGTTCGCGCCACGCCAGCGCGCTTTCGTACGGCCGGCCGGGGAACGCCTGATCGGCGCGCGCCACGTCGTGCGCCTGCGTGGGCCACGCGGCGTGGCCATAGCAGGTGGGCCAGTCCGGGCAGCTCAGGCCGGCTTGCGACAAGCGAACGAAGGCACCGAACACGATCACGCACAGGGCGAAAGCGGCGGCCAGCCAGGCCAGCCGGTGGAAGTGGCGGTGCGGGGTCATGCGGGCATTTTACCCGTCACGGTGGCCATGTTTGGTGAGCAACCACGCGCCCCTGCGCCCCGAGGCGGGGAAAAGCGTGTGTCCGAGGCTGCCGAGAGCCACGCAAATGCGCCATCATGGCAACCGACCCGAGGGCCACGATGCGTGGCTCGGGGATCTTCGAGGCGCGAGGAACATTGCGAGCATGTCCACATCGGAACCGCCATCGTCCGCTGCGTCGTTCGACCCGTTCCGCGCGCTGCTGGACGAAGTCGGCGCGTTCGTCTACACCACCGACCGCCAAGGCCGCTACACCTATGCCAACCGTCTGGTGCTGGAGTTGCTCGGCGGGCACGCATTGGAATATGTGCTGGGCAAGGACATCAGCCATTTCTTCGGCGAGACAGGCAACGCCGCCTTGCGCGAAACCGACCGACGGGTGCTGGAAGACGGTGAAACCCTGGTGCGCGAGGAGACCAACCTGATCGCCGCCACCGGCGAGCTGCGCACCTACTGGTCCACCAAGAAGCCGCTGCGCGATGCGACCGGCGCCATCGTCGGGCTGCTGGGCATCTCCCACGACATCACCGAGAAAAAGCGCCTGGAAGACACGGTGCGCGAGCAGAACGCGATGCTCGACGCGATCCTGGAAAACGTCGACGCGCTGGTGTACGTCAAGGGCGCCGACCGGCGTTTTCGTTACGCCAACCAACGCACCGCCAGTGCTTTCGGCCTGCCAGTGGAGCGCATCGTCGGGGCGCTCGACAGCGAGCTGATGCCGGTCGAGGCCGCCGATCGCTTCTGGGAAAAGGATCGGCGAATCCTCGCCACCGGCGAACGTTGGGCCGGCGAGGAGACCTTGTTCGATGCCACCGGCAAGATGCATCACTACTGGAGCGTCGTGGCGCCGCTGCTGACACCCAATGGGCGGCCGGCAGTGGTTGGTTTGAGTACCGACATCACCGAGCTGCACGAGCTGAAAGAAGAACTGCGCCGGCAGGCGACCACCGATGGTCTGACCGGGATCGCCAACCGCCGCAGTTTTCTGGCGCAGGCCGAGCGCGAGTTCGCGCGCAGCCGTCGCCACGGCACCGCGCTGAGCTTGATCGCCATCGACATCGATCACTTCAAGCGCATCAACGACGAACTCGGGCATCCGACCGGCGACCGCGTGCTGCGCGAGTTCGCCGCCGCAGTCGCCGCGACCTTGCGTAGTGTGGACTTGTTCGCGCGTACCGGCGGCGAGGAGTTCTGCATCCTGTTGCCCGATACCGACGGCGAACAAGCCACGGTCACCGCGCAGCGCGTACGTGAGCTGGCGCACTCGGTGGTCGTCGATCCAGTGCAGGCGGATTGGTGCTTGCACCTGAGCGCCGGCGTGGCCAGCTTGCGCGCCGGCGATGACGGTTTCGAACAGCTGTTTGCGCGTGCCGATCGGGCGCTGTACGCGGCCAAGCGACAGGGGCGCGACCGCGTGAACCGGTCGGGCGACGACGAGAATGCTTCGTCAGCCCGCTGAGCCAACGCCGCTTCACCTCGCCGCTGCCGCCCGCTCGGTCAGCCAATCGCGCGGCCGCAGGTAATCGGCCAACCGTGCCTCCGCACTGCCAGCTTCCGGCGCGTAGCCGATCTCCCAGCGCACGCGCGGCGGCAGGCTCATCAAGATCGCCTCGGTGCGGCCGCCGCTTTGCAGGCCGAACAGGGTGCCGCGATCCCAGACGAGGTTGAACTCGACATAGCGGCCGCGTCGGTACAGCTGGAACTCGCGCTCGCGTTCACCATACGGCGTGTCCTTGCGCCACCGCACGATCGGCAGATACGCATCGAGATAGGCATTGCCGACCGCACGCACGAAGCCGAAGGCGTTGGCGAAGCCGCCGTCGCGGAAGTCGTCGAAGAACAAGCCGCCCACGCCGCGCGCTTCGTTGCGATGTTTGAGAAAAAAATACTCGTCGCACCAGCGTTTGCAGCGCGCGTACAGATCCGTGCCGAACCGCATGCAGGCGTCGCGGGCGACGTGGTGCCAGTGCAGCACGTCGGCGTCGAAGGGATAGAACGGGGTGAGATCGAAACCGCCGCCGAACCACCAGATCGGTGCGCCGGATGCGGGCGTGGCTTCGAAGTAGCGCACGTTGGCATGGCTGGTCGGCACGTAGGGGTTGCGCGGGTGCACCACCAGCGACACGCCCACCGCACGCCACGGCGCGCCTGCCAGCTCGGGCCGGTGCGCGGTCGCCGAAGGCGGCAGGGTCGCGCCGCGCACGTCGGAAAAGCCCACGCCGGCTTGCTCGAACACCGCACCTTCGCGCAGCACCCGTGAGTTGCCGCCGCCGCCCTCAGGCCGCTGCCACACGTCGTCGCCAAAGCGCGCGCCGCCGTCGGCGTCTTCCAGCGCCGCGCAGATGCGCGTTTGCAGGCCGGAAAGAAACACCTGGACGGCGACGATGTCGGGTGCATCGAGCATGGCGCGTAGCGTACACGGGCGAGCGTGCATGATAGTGGTTTGACCAGACTTCGGATGTTGAAAGCCCGCCGCGATCAGAACCGCAATCGGGCCTGCAAGGCCCTCCCACAACAGCATGCGGACGGCCATTCCAAAGGACATGTGCAAGGCCCGCGCGCGGAGGCTGCGGCTATAATCGCCAGCAGTGAACGTCTCCCAGCAATCCGCCGCCACGCGCTCGCTTGCCGGCCCCGCCGCGCCGTCGTTGCGAGTGGACTTCGTCGATCGACCGTCGGCGCTGCGGTTTGCTTTCGTCGCAGGCGTCGTTGACGCGCAGCCGGTGCGGTGCGCGCACCTGGCAGGGCCGCCCGAACCCGAATGCTGGCAGCTCGGCGCGGATTTCCGTGTGCAGGCACAAGCAGTGACGGAGATCGATGGCGACATCGAAACCGCTGCACGGCGTGCGTATGTGGCGGTGCTGGCGGCAGTTCGCGCCAGCGCACAACCGCATCTTGTGCGCATCTGGAACTACCTCGGCGCGATCAACGACGGTGCTGGCGACAACGAGCGCTACCGGCGCTTTTCCGTCGGTCGCGCCGCGGCGGCGGACGCGGCGTTCAACGCCGAGCCGCCGGCGGCCACTGCGATCGGCCACGACGGCGGCGCGGGCGTGTTGCAGGTCGTGGCGCTGTGCGCGGCGACGCCCGCCATCGCGCTGGAAAATCCGCGGCAGACGCCCGCCTGGAGCTACCCACGCGAATATGGCCCGGTGTCGCCGGGCTTTTCGCGCGGCGCGCTGCTGGATGCTGGATCGCACGCGCCCACGCTGCTGGCCTCGGGCACCGCGAGCATCGTCGGGCATGTTTCGCAGCACGTCGGCGATGTGGCCGAACAGCTGCGCGAGAGCCTGCGCAACCTCGATGCGCTGCTCACGGTCGGCAGCCAGCGCGCCGACATCGGGTTCCATTTCGAACGCTGCCAAGCGCTGCGCGTGTACCTGCGCCATGCGCACGATCTGCCGCTGGCGCAGGCGGTGATCGCGCGCAGTGGCCTGCCGTCCGAGTGCGTCGTCTATCTACGCGGCGACGTATGCCGGCGCGAGCTGGACGTGGAGATCGAGGGCGTGTTCGGCGTGGGGTAGATTGCAGAGCCGATCTCAGCCGCGGTGGCTGCGAATCGACTCCAGCAATTCCACCAGTTCATCCGGCTCCATTCCGTAGGTATCCGGCAGCTGCGCCTCGAATCCGAAGTTGTCGAAGTTGAACTTGCGCAGGCGTGAGGCCGGGCCGCAGCCGGGCCGGTAATTCCAGCCCACCCACACGCCCCGCGCCGGCGAATGCCCGAGTACGCCGAACCCCACCACATCCTTCCAGAGCGTGCGGTGGCGGCGAAACAGCGCACGCATCTCGAAACCCTGCGCATCCAGTTGCAAGCGACTCACGCCGGGCACCAGTTGCAACGCGCTCACCAACGCGCACAACCCGAAAAACCCGATCACACACCACGCCTGCCACGCCGGCGAGTTCGCCGGATCGTGCAGCATGATCACTCCGCCCGCACCCAACGCCACCGAAATCGCCAGTACCAGCAGCCACTTGCGCGGCGACGGGTTGAGCGTGATCGGCAATCGCGGCCGGGGCGATTGGGCAGCTGTCATTTCAGCGTATGCTCGAACAACTCGTCGATGCGCCGATACTCGTCCAGCCACGCATCGGCGTCTTCGAAGGCGTGCCGTTCCAGCGGATAGGGCGCGATGCTCCAGCCATCCTTGTGCAGCTCGATGAGCTTTTGCACCAGCCGTACCGAATCCTGGAAGAACACGTTGTCGTCCATCATGCCGTGGCAGATCAGCAACGTGCCTCGGAGACCGTCGGCGAACTCGATCGGCGAACTGCGCCGGTAGGCTTCCGGGTCGAGGTCGGGCGTGTTGAGGATGGCTGAGGTATAACCGTGGTCGTACTCGGACCAGTCGGATACCGGGCGCAGCGCGGCGCCGGCCTTGAACACCTCGGGCGCGCGGAACAGCGCCATCAGGGTCATGAAGCCGCCGTAGCTGCCGCCGTAGATGCCGACCTTGTCCGGGTTGCCCTGGGCGTTGGCGACCATCCACTTCACGCCGTCCAGATAATCCTCCAGCTCGGGGTGGCCCATGTTGCGGTAGATCGCCGTGCGCCAGTCGCGGCCGTAGCCAGCCGAGCCGCGGTAATCCATCGCCATCACCACGTAGCCTTGCTGCACCAGCAACTGCTCGAACATCTGTTCGCGGAAGTAGTACGACCAGCGCGAGAAGCTGTCCTGCAGGTAGCCGGCGCCGTGCACGAACATCACGATCGGGTAACGTTTGCCGGGCTCCAGCGTGGCCGGTCGGTAGAGCTTGGCCCAGATCGGTTTGGCGCCGTGCGTGGATGGCACCTGCACGAAGCGCGGGGCGAGGAAGCTGCGCGCCTTGTAGCTGTCCGTGCGGGTGTCGGTGAGCGCGGTGGCCTTGCCGCCAGCGGCCGGCACCACCGCCAGCTGCGGCGGCAGGAAGGGGCCCGAATAGCGCACCAGCAGCTGCTTTTGATCTGGTGACAGGGTGAAGTCTTCCACGCCTTGCAAGTCGGTGATCTCTTTCACCGCATCGGTGTGCAGGTCTTGTTCGCACACCTCGTAACCGCCCGGCCACTTGCGGTTGCACACGAACCACGCGCGCATGCCATCAGCGGAAAGCTGCACGCCGGACGTTTCCCAGTCGCCGTGGGTGCGCTCGCGCGCCGGCTGCCCCGGCACCACGGTATACAGGTGCGAGTAGCCGGATTGTTCGGACAGCAGCCACAGCGTGCGGTTGTCCGGCATCCAGCCGAAATCGTTGAAGGCGAACGAGTTGACCCACGCCGGGTCGGTCAGGCGATGGGCGCTGACGAAGGCCTTGCCAGAAAAATCCACGGTGGCGATCCAGCGATCCTTGTTGTCCACGCTCAGCAGCTCCACCGCGAGCTGACGGCCATCGGCGCTCCACGCCATGCCCGCAGCGCGCACCGGGCGATGGCCTTTCAGGGGCGCCTTGCCGGCGGCCTTGCGCAGCGCCGCCAGCGGGTCGACGTCGATCCCCGGCAGGCCGGCGACGGACACATCGGCGAGCTTGCCCGTGCGCAGATCGATCAGCTTGAACGCCTCGCCCGGCGGGTCGTTGCGACCGACGCGGATGCGCTCGGGCTCTTGTTCCTCGTAGCCGCTGTCGGTGACGAACTTCTGCAACTTGCCGATGCGCCCCGGATCGGCGTCCTTGGGCGAGGTCGCCACCAGCGCCAGGCGCCCGTCGGGCGAGAGCGACGAGGCATCGATGCTCGCATCGGCGCCCAGATACACCGGCGCCGGCGCGCGCGTCGGGTCGGCCGCGCGCTGCTCGCGCTGCTGTTGCTGGCGGGCGTCGCGGGCCTGCTTTTGCTCGCGCAAGGTGGCGAACAGGCGCATCTGGTTGGCTGCCATCACGTCCGGCGGCGGCGGCGCGTCCGGATCTTTTTCCGCCTTGAGTTGCAGCGCCGTCTCCACCACCCGTTGGTCGAAGCGGTAGCGGAACCAGGTGTCGTCGACGTGCCAGATCACGCCGGCATCGCCCGCGGTAAAGTTCACATCAGACGCGCCGGCCACGCCACGGGTGACTTGCGTCAGGGTACCGGTTTGCAGATCGCGCACGAACACGTCGCCGTTGCGCACGAACACGCTGCGGCGGCGGGCGGCGTCGTAAACCGGGTTGCCGGCGTCCAGGTCGGCGCGTTCGGTGTCGGGCACCGCCCGCATCGGCGAACTACCGGACGCCGCGACCACATACAGGTCGCGCACGCCGCCGTGATCCGGGCTGCCAACGCGCTTGAGCGGGAAGTAGGCCTGCTTGCCGTCCCACGACCACCAAGCGGTATCGATCGGCGGGCCGATCCAGTCCGGGTTGGCCATCGCCTGTTCGAGCGTAATCGACGTGGGCGGTGCCGTTGGCGGCGCCGGTTGCGCGAGCGCCCCGGCGACGGTGAGCGACAAAGGCAGCAAGAACGCGGCGCGCATCGGAACCTCCCGATTTTCGATGGCAAAGCGGCCAGCCTAACAGGGCGACAGGGCAGCCGACTGCGCCAGAAGTCACGCCCGGCGCTTTAACGGCGGCGCATTTCCGGCCACAATCGCACCCGTCCCCTCGCGCCATCCCATGCACGCCTACGTCTACAAGTCGTCCCGCAAGGCCGACACCTACGTGTACCTGCGCGAACGCGACGGCTTCGCGCTGCTGCCCGAGCCGCTGCGCGATGGCTTGGGCGCGTTGGTGTTCGTGCTGGAGGTGGCGTTGACGCCCGCGCGCAAACTCGCCCGCGCGGATGCCGCAGTGGTGCGTGCGCATCTGGCCGAGCGCGGCTTCCACGTGCAGATGCCGCCCCATGGCGTGGGGCGGTCGGCGGTGGAGCGTCTGCACGACATGGCCGCCCTGGCTGCCGAAACACGATGCGACGCGGGTTCCGATGACCGCCTCTGAGCGCCCCGCCCGGCAAGGGCTGCGCGCCAGCGTGGCGCTGATCGGAGGCATCGGTCTGTCGCTGGCGCCATTGTTTGCGCCCTTGCCATGGGCGCTGGCCGGACCCTGGCTGGCGCAGCCGTTGTATGCGCTGGGTACGGCGTGGTGGCTGGGGTCGCGCCCGGTCGGTGAGGAGCCCGGACGCTGGCTGCCCGACGCGATTGCCTTGGCGGTGTTGTGGGGCGCGGCAGGCGTGCTGGCGTACCTGGCGATGGCCTGGCCGCTGCCGATGCTGCTTTCCAATGGCAGCCTCGGCGCTGCCCTGGGCGCCAGCGCGGCCACCGGGTTCGGCTTGATCGTGCTGTGGCGCTACTGGCCGGTGTTCGCCCGCGCCGAGCGCGTCGGCGGCGGGCTGGCCGATCTGTACGAAACGGCCAGCGACGACATCGAAGTCGGCACCGGTGCCGGACTGGGCATCGCACTGGCGATCGGCGCGATCCTGGCGATGACTTTGTGCGCCGGCTGGGACGGACTGGCCCCGCCGCTGGCGCGGGTGGTCTTGTTCGCCGCGCAGGCGCTGCTGGCACCGCTGCTGCACGGCGCGATCCACGCCTTGGGCGCGCAGCCGCCGCGCAGCCGCTTCGAGTACGTCGAGCCGGAGCACGCCTCCGAAGACGGGCAATGGCCCGGATCGGCGCCGGCGCCGATTCCGTTCGAAGAACTGGGCGATCCAAACCTGCGCGTGTACGCCGCTGCTCGCGCCGGTCGCGCCGACGAGGCGATCGCCGCACTGCGCCGCGGGGCCGATCCACACCGCCTGCCTGACCCGGACGATCGCGATCAGCGCAGCTTGCCGGTGCTGGCCGCGGTGATGCCCGACGTGGCCTTGTTGCGTGAGTTGATTGCCCGCGGGATCGACATCAACCACGAGCATGCCGGGTTGACGCCGCTGTTGGCAGCCACCCGCGACAGCTGGCATGGGCGCATCGAGACAGTGACTACCTTGCTGGCCAACGGCGCCGACCCGCGGCATGCCGATCGCGAAGGCAACACGCCCCTGCACCACGCCGCGCGCAGTTCCGATGTCGATGTGACCGCGCGCCTGCTCGATGCGCAGGCGCTGATCGATGCCCTCAATGGCGATGGCTTCAGCCCGTTGGGCGTGGCTTGCGAAGCGGGCAACTGGCGGTTGGCGCGCTTCCTGCTGGAGCGCGCGGCGCGCCCGGAGCCCGATCGCGGCCAGCCGGCGATACTCGCTGCGGCCGGCGGCGACGACGATGCTGCTGGCGTGCAGTTGCTGCTCAAGCACCACGCGCAGGTGGACGCGCGTGGCGATCATCAGACGACGGCCTTGATGCTGGCCAGCACCTGCGCCAACGCGGAGATCGTCGCGGCGTTGCTGGCCGCCGGGGCCGAGATCGATGCCCGCGACAGCGAAGGGCAGACCGCGCTGATGCACGCCGCGCGCGCCGGCAGCGACGCGGTGGTCGAAATGCTTGCCAAGGCCAACCCCGATCCGGGATTGGTGGACTTGCAGGGGCGCAACGCGCTAGCCCACGCCTGTGCTTCACAAGCCAGCGAACCCTCGCTGATCCGCGCCCTGGTCGGCATGGGGGTGGATGCGCACCGGCAGAGCAACGACGGTCGCCGTGCCATCGACCACGCGCTGGCCGCCGGGCGCTGGCGGTTGGTGGTGGAACTGGATCCGAATTATCCGCTGCCCGACAGCGTGGCCGAGGATCTGGCCGCCGGCCCGGTCGAACGCAGCCCGGCGCAATTGCTGCGCGAGGCGTTGGTCGTGCGTCGCTTCGAGGCGGCTCAGGCGGCGCTGGCGCTGGGCGATGCGCACGAGTTGGCGAGTGCGCAGCTGCGTGATTTCGTGCTGGAAGCCGATCTGGACGTGTTCGACTGGCTACTGGCGCACGGTGCCGACCCGGAAGCGCGCGAGCCCGGCCAGGACAGCCTGCTGTTTGCCGTGCTCGATCGCGGTGGCGGCGGCACGGTTACCGCGTGGCGCCTGCTCGATCGTGCGGTGTCGCCGGCCGGCGCCGGCGGGCTGGCGCGTTATCTGCATGCCTGCATGCTTTCCGAGGCCAGCGCGCGCTCGCGTGAGCAGCTGGCGCTGGCCTTGCTCGAACGCGGTGCCGATCCGTTCGTCGCCAGCGCCGGCACGCCGCCATTGCATTTCACCATCCGCTTGGGCTGGTTGCGCCTGGCCGAACGCCTGCTGATGCTGGGCATCGCCCCGGACGCCCGCGATACGCGCGGCATCACCGCCTTGCAGCTGGCGTGCACGCTCGGTCGGGAGACGGCAGTGCGCTTGTTGGTCGGTGCCGGTGCCTCACCGGATGCGCGCACGCCCACCGGCGAAACGGCGCTGGGCATCGCCTTGGCCGCCGAACGCAGCGATCTGGTGGCGTGGCTGGATTGGCGCGGCTGGCGCCTGCCGCTGCGCCCGCTGCACCCGACCGACCTGCCGGCCGCGGCGGCGGTGGGTGACGCTGGTGCGGTGCGTCGCTTGCTCGACCTTGGCATGCCGATCGACACCGTCGATGCACAAGGCTGTACCGCCTTGCTGCGCGCCGCCGGTGGCGGGCAACTGGTGGTGGTGGGCATGTTGTTGCAGCGCGGCGCCGACGCTGCCATCGTCTCGGCGGCTGGGGCCACGCCGCTGACCGCGGCGATCAGCATGCGCCACCCGCAGATCGTGGAAATGCTGTTGGCGCATGGGGTCGACATCGAGCACGCGCTGCCCGGCGGGGTCTCCCCGCTGCTGCTGGCTGCCGCGCTGGGCCTGCCGGACATGGTGGCGCGCCTGCTCAACAAGGGCGCCGACTTGGCGCGACGCGACGATCGCGGCTTGGGCGCCCTGCATTGTGCTTGCGGGTACGCCTTCCAGGCGCACGACCGGCAGCGCGCGCTGGCGCTGCTCGACGACCTGCTGCTGGCCGGCGCCGAGATCGACGCCATCACCGGCAAGGGAGAAACGCCGTTGCTGCTACTGACCGGCGCGGGCGCCGAGGCCGGTGCGGCCGGCGATGAGGAGGTGTTGTTGGCCGCGCTCGAGTCCTTGCTTGGCGCTGGCGCGGCCGTCGAGGCGCGCGAGGCGCGTGGATACACGGCTTTGCATTTCGCGGCAATGCATGGCTTGGGGCGCGTGGTGCAACGGCTGCTGGCCGCCGGCGGCGACGGCGGCGCGCGCGACATCCTCGGGCGCACACCCTACGACATGGCGTTGCAGCACGGTTATGCCGATGTCGCGGCAGAAATCGAGCCGCTGCGCGCCAGCGGCCCACCGATCGCCCGGCGCGCCCGCAAGGAGTGATCCTGGCTCGCGGCGGCGGCGGCATGGCGGCACAATGACTGCATGCGCGAACCCATACTCGATTTGTCGCCGTCGCCCGGCGACACCATCAAGACCACGACGTGCTACATGTGCGCATGTAGATGCGGCATCAAAGTCTGGCTGAAAGACGGCGCGATCCGCTACATTCAGGGCAACCCCGCGCACCCGGTCAATCGCGGCGTGCTGTGCGCCAAGGGTTCGTCCGGGATCATGCAGCACTATTCGCCGGCGCGGCTGCGCAAACCGCTGCTGCGGGTGGGTGAGCGCGGGGCCGGCGAGTTCCGCGAAATCGAATGGGACGAGGCGCTGGCGCTGGCGACGCAGTGGCTGGGCGACATCCGCGCGCGCGATCCCGACGAGTTGGCCTTCTTTACCGGCCGCGACCAGAGTCAGGCGCTGACCGGGTGGTGGGCACAGCAGTTCGGCACCATCAACTACGCCGCGCACGGCGGTTTCTGCTCGGTCAACATGGCCGCCGGCGGGCTGTACACGCTCGGCGGCAGTTTCTGGGAATTCGGTGAACCCGATTGGGAGCACACCCGGTACCTGATGCTGTGGGGCGTGGCCGAGGACCACGATTCCAACCCGATCAAGCTCGGCTTGGGCAAGCTCAAGGCGCGCGGCGCGAAGATCGTCGCGGTCAATCCGGTGCGCAGCGGCTACGGCGCGCTGGCCGACGAGTGGATCGGCATCCGCCCGGGCGCCGATGGCTTGTTCGCGTTCGCGCTGATCCACGAGCTGCTGCGATCCGATCGCATCGATCTGGATTATCTGGTGCGCTACGCCAACGCGCATTGGCTGGTGATCGCCGACCCGGGCGCGGCCGACGACGGGATGTTCGCGCGCGATGCGCAGGGCCGGCCGCTGTGCTTCGATCAGCGGGCCAACGCAATCGTCGATGCGGGAGCCACCGACATCTCCCCGGCCGTGGTTGGTGAATACGTTTTATCGGATGGACGCAAGGCGGTGCCGGTGTTCCACCTGCTCGCGCAGCGCTACCTCGATCCGCAGTATTCCCCGGATGCCGTGGCCGATCGCTGCGGCATTCCCGCCGACACCATCGCCCGCATCGCCCGCGAACTGGCCGCGGCGGCGTTCGACAGCGGCCTGAAACTTCCCATCGCGTGGACGGACGTGCACGGTCGGCGCCACACGGAAATGATCGGGCGGCCGGTGGCGATGCACGCCATGCGCGGGATCGCCGCGCACGCCAACGGCTTCCATACCTGCCGCGCGTTGCACGTGTTGCAGATGCTGCTCGGGGCGATCGACGCGCCCGGTTCGTTCCGCTACCAGCCGCCGTATCCGCGGCCGATCCCGCCGGCGGCGCGCCCGGCCAAAGGCCGTCGCGCCGATGGCACGCTGGATGGCCCGCCGCTGGGTTTCATCCACGGCCCGGAGGATCTGGTGGTGGATGCCGATGGCCAGCCGCTCCGCATCGACCATGCGTATTCGTGGGCCTACCCGCTGGCGCTGCACGGGATGATGCACGCGGTGATTCGCAACGCGTGGGCGGGTAACCCGCGCAAGATCGACACGCTGATGATGTTCATGGCGAACATGAGCTGGAACTCGTCGATGAACACCGGGCAGACGATGCGCATGCTCACCGACAAGGATGCGGCTGGCGCTTACAAGATCCCGCGCATCATCTACGCCGACGCCTACGCCAGCGAGATGGTCGCCTATGCCGATCTGGTGTTGCCCGATACCACCTATCTGGAACGCCACGATTGCATCTCGTTGCTGGATCGGCCGATCTCCGATGCCGATGGCGCCGCCGACGCGATCCGCCATCCGGTTTTCGATCCGGCCACGCAGGTCGATGCCGACGGCAAGCCACGCGACGTGCGCGGCTTCCAGTCGGTGCTGCTGGATCTGGGTGCGCGCCTGCAGCTGCCGGGGATGGTCGATGCGAGCGGCGCGCCGATCTATCGCGACTATGCCGATTACATGGTCAACCACCAGCGCGCGCCGGGCGTGGGTCTGCTCGCCGGCTGGCGCGGTGCCGATGGCACTTTGCACGGCAAAGGCCCGCCGAACCCGAAGCAACTCGAAGCCTACATCGCCCACGGCGGCTTCTGGCATGCGCCGATCCCGGAATCTGCGCGCTACTACAAGATGGCCAATCGCGATTACCTGGAATGGTCGGCGCAGATGGGTTTCATCGGCCGGCCCGAGCCGGTGGTGTTGCAGATCTACTCGGAGACGTTGCAGAAGTTCCGGCTGGCCGCGCGCGGGCATGGCCCGGTGCAGCCGCCCGAAAAGGAGCGGGCGCGAGTGGAGCGTTATTTCGATCCGCTGCCGATCTGGTATGAGTCGTTCGAGGGGGCCGAAGTGGAAGCCGTTCATGGTTCGACAGGCTCACCACGAACGGGATCTTCGACAGGCTCGCCACGAACGGGATCTTCGACAGGCTCACCACGAACGGATTCCCCATACCCGCTGAGCGCCGTCACCCAGCGACCGATGTTCATGTACCACGCCTGGGGCTCGCAGAACGCCTGGCTGCGGCAGATCGCCACCGACAACGCGCTGTACGTGCACCCGCACACCGCCGCCAAGTTCGGTATCGCCGATGGCCAGATGGCGCATCTGGATTCACATCTGGGGCGGATGACCGTACCGGTGCGTTGCGTGGGCAACGTGCAGCCGGACACGGTGTGGACATGGAACGCGATCGGCAAGCGTCGCGGCGCGTGGCGACTGGCAGCCGACGCCCCCGAGGGCCGCCGCGGTTTTTTGCTCAACCACCTGATTTCCGACCGCACCGAGCGGGGCGATTACGTCAACGCCGATCCGGTCACCGGGCAGGCGGCGTGGTTCGACCTGCGTGTGCGGATTTCCCCGGCCGGCGTCGCCGCTGATGCCGCCAGCGAACCGCAATATCCCACCATATCAGTAGGCAATACGCCGACCGATCCGCTACGCTACGGGGCAAGCTTCCGGAGCCGGCCATGAGCCCACAGCGCGCCACCGATCGCATTCCCGCCGCCGCACGCGCGGCCGAGGCGGCGCGCGGATGAGCTGGCAGGCGTGGACGGTCGCGGGCCTGCTGGCCGGGGCGATGACCCTGTTCGTCAGCGAGAAGCTGCGCTACGACGTGATCGGCCTGCTGGTGCTGGGGGTGCTGCTGGCGACCGGCATCGTCACCCCGGCCGAGGGCTTGAGCGGCTTTTCCAACGAGGCCACGGTGGCGATCGCGGCGATGTTCGCGCTCAACGCCGGCGTGGTCGGCACCGGCGGGCTCGACCCGGTGGTGCGCATGCTGGTGCGCATCCGCAAGCCGTGGCTGCTGACCTTGTCGATCATGGGGATGATGGCGTTCCTCGGCGCGTTCATCAAGAACACCGCGCTGGTGGCGACCTTCCTGCCGGTGTGTCTGACCGTGTGTGCGCGCACGCGCACGCCGCCGTCGCGGGTGCTGATGCCGATGTCGTTCGCCGCGCAGATGGGCGGGGTGTGCACCCTGATCGGCACCTCTTCCAACCTGCTCACCAACAGCCTGGCCAAGCAGGAAGGGCTGGCCGGCTTTGGCGTGTTCGAGTTCGCCCAGCTCGGCGTGGTGCTGGCGATCGTCGGCATCGGTTACATGATGACGATCGGGCGCTGGTTGCTGCCCAAGTCCACCGACGTGCCGTTGGCCGAGGGCGCGGTGCACGGCAAGTACGTGACCGAGCTGCGGGTGAAGATCGGCTCGCCGTTGCTCGGTCGCGCGCTCGACGAGTTGCGGCTGGGCGAAAAATACGGCGTGGCGGTGCTCGAACTGGTGCGCGGCGAGGAACGCATGTGGTCGCCGCAATCGCAGAAGCTGGCCGCCGACGACGTGCTGGTGGTGCGCGGGGAGTGGGATCGGCTGGGCAAGTTCCAGTACGAGGCCGGGCTGGCGCTGCAAGCCAGTTCGCGCGCCGCGCAATGGGGCGGGATGGCGCGGCGGGTGCTGGTGCGCGCGTTGATCGCGCCCAATACGCACCTGGTCGGGCAGACCTTGGCCGAACTGGATTTTCGCTGGGCGTATCAGGCGTTGGTGTTGGCGGTGCAGCGCCGCGGCGAGGTGCTGCGGGAACGCATCCACAAGATCCGTCTGGACCGCGGCGACACCCTGATGATCCTGGTCGATGAAAAGGCGCTGCCGGACCTGGAGCGCGTACCCGGTCTGGTGGTGCTGGGCGAGCGCGCGCAGGCGCCGGCCTCACGCAAGCGCGCACCCATCGCCATCGCCATCCTGCTCGGGGTGATCGTGGTCTCCGGACTGGGCCTGCTGTCGATCGTGGTGGCCGCGCTGATCGGCTGCGTGCTGATGGCGCTGACCGGCTGCTTCAAGCATGCCGATCCCTACGAGGTGATGGACTGGAAGGTGATCGTGCTGCTCGGCGCGGTGTTGCCGCTGGGCATCGCCATGCAGAAAACCGGGCTGGCGCAGCATCTGGTGGACATGGGCATGACGCTGGTGCACGACAACGACCCGCTGCCGGGCCTGTTGATGGTGTATCTGCTGACCGCGCTGCTGACCGAGCTGATGGGGCACAATCCGTCAGTGGTCATCATGCTGCCGATCGGGGTGTCGGTGGCCCATGCCCTGCACGTGGACCCGACGCCGTTCGTGGTCGCCACCGCGTTCGCCGCCGCCACCTCCTTCGCCACTCCGGTCGGATACCCCACCAACACCATGGTCTACAACGCCGGCGGTTACCGCTTCACTGACTTCCTCAAGATCGGGGTGCCGATGATCGCATTGTTCTGCGCGATCTCGATGGCGCTGATCCCGCGCATCTGGCCGTTCGCGCCATGACCGGCCTGCCCGCGCCGTCGCCGAAGAAACTCGGCCTGGTGATCGATCTGGACACCTGTGTGGGCTGCCATGCCTGCGCGCTGGCGTGCAAGGAATGGAATGCTGGCGGCATCGCCGGGCCGCTGACCGACGAGAACCCCTACGGTGCCGAGCCGTTCGGGGTGTGGTTCAATCGGGTGCATTCGTATGAAGTGCAGGGAGAGGGGAGACGGGAGACGGGAGACAGATCGTCGACCGCCGCGCTTGCGTCTCCCGCTTCCCGTCTCCCGTCTCCCGCTCTCACCGTCCACTTCCCGCGCTCGTGCCTGCACTGCGAAACCCCGGCCTGCGTGACGGTGTGCCCGACCGGGGCCAGCTACAAGCGCGCCGCCGACGGCATCGTGCTGGTGGACGAGGACAAGTGCATCGGCTGCAAGCTGTGCTCGTGGGCCTGCCCGTATGGCGCGCGCGAGTATTCGGCGGTCGAGGGGGTGATGAAGAAGTGCACGCTGTGCGTAGATCGCATCTACAACGAGCATCTGGACGAATCCGAACGGCAGCCGGCCTGCGTGCAGGCCTGCCCGACCCGGGCGCGGCATTTTGGCGATCTGGGTGATCCCGATTCCAGCGTGTCGAAGTTGGTCGCCGAGCGCGGCGGCCGCGACCTGCTGCCGGAACTGGGCTACAAGCCGACCAACAAGTACCTGCCGCCGCGGCCGAGGCGGGCCGGTGGTGCGGTTGCATCCGACGCGTCGTCGCCGGCAAACGCAGTGCTCGACGCCAAGGCGTTGCCGCCGGTGTTGCGGTGGCTGGACAGGATGCTGTCGCGGTGAGGGGCATGACGGCGAAGCGGTCGTGCGGTTTCGGCGCGTGGCGGCCAACCATGGCGCAGCGCATCGAGCGTCGTATTGCCCGGGGTGGGCTTGGTGCCCACCCGTTCATGCCGTCCGCGCGGCAGTGCCGCGCGAGCGTGATGGCATGAACCCTGCCCTGTCCGTCATCTTTTTCACCACGCTCTCCGGGGCCGGCTACGGGCTGTGGTTCTGGTGGGCGCTCGATGGCTTCGGGCTCGGTTTGGGGCGGAGTAGCGAAGATGTCTTGTTCGCGTGGCTGCTGGCGGCCGTCGTCGGTTTCGTGCTGGTCACCGTCGGCCTGCTCAGCTCCACTTTGCATCTGGGCAAACCCGGGCGTGCGTGGCGGGCGTTTTCGCAGTGGCGCACTTCGTGGCTGTCGCGTGAGGGCGTGGCCAGCCTGCTGGCTTACGCCGCGTTCGTGGCCTGCTTCATGGCGCTGCGCTGGAATCTCACCGCTGCCGTGCCGCTGGCCGCAGCCGCCGTGGCGCTGCTGGCGCTGGGCACGGTGTGCTGCACGGCGATGATCTACGCCTGCCTGAAAACCGTGCCGGCGTGGCGGCAGAAGCTGGTGCTGCCCGGATACCTCGTGTTCGCCTTGCACACCGGCGGCCTGCTGCATGCGGCGGTGTACGCGCTGGCCGGCGCCCGTCCCGTGCTCACCGCGCCGGCGCTGGTGATCCTGGCCACCACCAGTTTGGCGACGGCGTGGATCAAGGAAGGCTACTGGCACGCCATCGACCGCATCCAGTTCCCGTCACGCGCGGCGGCGACCGGCTTGGAAGGTTTCGGGAACGTGACCACCTTCGAGCGTCCGCACACACAGGCCAACTACCTCACCCACGAAATGGGGTTCGTGTTGGCGCGTAAGCACTCGGCCCGCCTGCGCCTGCTCGCGCTGCTGGCGTTCGCGGTGCTGCCGCTGCTGGCATTGATCGCATCGGTGCTGCTGCCGGGCAGCGCGGTGTTCGCGCTGCCGTTGGCCGCGCTGGCGGCATTGGCCGGTGCGTTCGTCGAACGCTGGCTGTTCTTCGCCGAGGCCAGGCATCTGGTGATGTTGTATTACTGAATCGCTTGCTGTGCCGTCGTGGGAGCGGCTTCTAGCCGCGACCGCCGATCACGTCGTGGCCAAGCGCGCCAGCAGTTCTCCGGCGCCGGCATCCAGCAGATCCTGCGCGACCCGTTGCCCCAAGGCCTGCGGATCGCTCGCCGCGCCCACGCCCTGCGTGCGCACCAGTTCGCCGCTGCGTGCATCGCCGACCAGGCCTTGCAGGTGCAGGCGTTCGCCATCGAGGGTCGCGTAGCCAGCCACCGGCACCTGACAACTGCCGTGCAGCGTCCGGTTCATCGCCCGCTCGGCGTCCACGCACAGGCGCGTGGGTGCGTGTTCGAGCGCGGCGCACAACGTCTGCGTGGCGGCATCGTCGGCGCGGCATTCGATGGCGATCGCGCCCTGCGCCACCGCCGGCAGCCAGTCGGGCGCGCACAGGCGCTGGCGGATGCGCGCGTCCAGCCCCAGCCGCTGCAAGCCGGCGCAGGCCAGCACGATGGCGTCGTACCGACCTTCGTCGAGCTTGTGCAGGCGAGTGCCGAGGTTGCCGCGCAAGTCTTCCACGCGCAGGTCCGGCCGGCGCGCGCGCAACTGCGCCTGCCGGCGCAACGAGGACGAACCCACGCACGCGCCGTGCGGCAAATGCTCCAGCGTGGCGTGGATGTTGCTGACGAAGGCGTCGAACGGATCGGCGCGTTCGAGCACCGCGGCCAGCGCGAACGGTTCGTCGAGCTGCATCGGCACGTCCTTGAGCGAGTGCACGGCGGCATCGGCGCGGCCTTCGAGCATCGCCACTTCGAGCTCTTTCAGAAACAACCCCTTGCCGCCGATGACCGCCAGTGGGCGGTCGAGGATCTGGTCGCCGCGGGTGCTCATCGGCACCAGTTCGACCCGCAGCCCTGCATGCGCGGCGCGCAGCAGGCCGGCCACGTGCCCGGATTGCCACAGCGCCAGCGGGCTTTCGCGCGTGGCCAATCGCAACGGGCGTGCCGTCATCACAAGTGCCGGATGCGTTCGCGCAGTGCCGGCAGGCAGCGACGGCTGACTTCCAGTGGTGCGGCGACGTTGCGCAGCAGGATATGCGACTGGCCGTCGTGGCCGCGACGCAGTTCGAGCACCGCGTCGGCGGCGACCAGGCAGTTGCGGTGGATGCGCAAGAAACGCTCGCCGAACTCGGCCTCCAGCGATTTCAACGACTCCTCGATCAAGTCCTCGCCGCGCGCATGGTGGACGGCGACGTATTTTTCATCCGCCTGCAGGTAGGCAATGTCGTCGATCGGGATCAGTCGCAAGCTGCCGCGCAGGCGTGCCGAAAGATGACTGCGGGCCTGGCTGCGCGGCAACTCCGGCAGCGGCGCGTGCGGACGCACGGCGACCTGCCGACGGGCACGCTCCAGCGCCGTGGCCAGGCGTTCGGCGCGTACCGGTTTGACCAGGTAATCCACCGCCGCGGCCTCGAACGCGGCCAGCGCGTGCGCATCGTAGGCGGTGCAGAACACCACCGCCGGCGGCGTCTCCAGCCGCGCCAGATGGTGCGCCACTTCCAGCCCGTCCATCACCGGCATGGCGATGTCCAGCAGCAGCACGTCCGGGTGCAGGCTCTCCACCGCGGCCAGAGCCTCGCGGCCATTGCCGGCTTGCCCGACCACCGTCACGTCGGTGTGCGCGGCCAGCAGCCCGCGCAGGCGTTCGCAGGCCAGCGGTTCGTCGTCGACGATCAGCACGTCCATGCGGCGGGTGCGACAGGCGGTGGGCTCGTTGCGCATGGTAGCCAGCTGCGCCGTTTCCCGCCATCGGCGGATTAGCAGGCTGTTGAAAAACAGCCTGCTGATGCGATCCATGGACGGATCGCACGCCAATCAAACACGCAAGTGTTTGATTGGCGGAGCCGAGTACGGGCATGTACCGGACTCGGCGCGTTGAAAAAGGGCAGGAAAGCCCTTTTTCAACAACCTGTTAGATCAGGCCGCCGGCCAGCGCGCGCCCAGCCACGTCGCCAGCGCCATGATTTCCGGCGGGCATACCTGATGGGCCATCGGGTAACTGTGCCAGTCGATTTTCATGCCCAGCGCACGCAGGGCGTCGCGGCTGCGTTCGCCCAACGCCTGCGGCACGATCGGATCGAACGCGCCGTGTGCCATGAACACCGGCGTGCTGCGTGCGGTCCGCGTGCTCTGGGCGATGCTGGATTCGGCGATCGGCAGGTAGGTGGACAAGGCCACGATGCCCGCCAGCGGCTGCGCGCGCCGCACCCCGGCGGCCAGTGCGATCGCCCCGCCCTGCGAGAACCCGGCCAGCACCACCCGCGAGGGTGGCAC
The DNA here is from genome assembly GCA_018241125.1 of Pseudomonadota bacterium. Taxonomy (GTDB): domain Bacteria; phylum Pseudomonadota; class Gammaproteobacteria; order Xanthomonadales; family Xanthomonadaceae; genus SZAS-103. The sequence goes on from JAFEEL010000010.1 coordinate 27,630, forward strand.
GCCGCGCTCGCCTTCACGGGCGATCAAGGCATCGGCCAGGCCGATGGACTGACGCACGCCGGCCTCGTCCTGCCGGGCGGCGATGTCCACCCCGGCGATGTCGTACCAGGCGCGCATGCGCATGCCGCCGTTGACCGTGATCGGCCGCACCGGCGCGTGCGGGAACACGAACCGCACCGGCGGCCAACCCGGGCGCAACAGTTGCGGTACCACCGGGGCGAAGTCGTTGCCGTCCGCCCCCAGCCCGTGCAGGAACACCACGGCGCACGTCGGGTTCGGGGCGGTGGTGATCTCGATGCAATCGGGGAGCACGGGATGGATCATGGCGGGCGCGGCCGGCAGAAAGTCGCCACCATAACCCATGCTCGTGATGGCGCGGGCTCTTTACACGCGCGCATGGCGGGAGCATGTTGACGGCATCCCACACGCAGGAGGTGAACATGAAACTCCGGGTGCTGGCTGGCTCGCTGCTGTTGTTGGCGGCCATGAACGTGGCGGGCGCCGACGATCGCGCCACGCGGCAGGCCGAATCGCGCGCCTTGCAGGCGCAAATCGACCAGATGGACACGCAGGTGCGCGACCTGAGCAACCGCCTGCACGCGCTCGACGCCGGGCAGCCCGGCGCCAGCGGCGACCGCGATGCTCTGCGCGCGAAGATCCGGCAGATCGGCAACGATCAGGATCTGCTCGAACAACGCTTGCGCGAACTGCAGTGGGAGGGTCGGGATCCGTCTTACACCGGTACGTCACCCGCGCCGCCGCCGCCAGCGCCCCCGCCGGCACCGCTGGCACCGCTGGCAACGCCGATGGCGCTACCCCCGCCGCCTCCGCCGCCTCCGGTCGCGCAGGGCCCGAAGCTGCGCGAAGCCGCCGACCCGGCGCCGTACCTGAAAGCCGCCGGTGACGCGGTGGGGATGTTCTTCTACAACCCCTACAAGCTGATTCCGGTCGGCACCCACCAACTGGCCATCTACACCAATTTCGACGAGGCCTACCTGCTGGATCTGGATGGCGACTGCCCGGCGCTGTTGACCGCACGCAAGATCACCATCGAGAACTTCTCGACCCGCGTCATCGCCGGACGCCATGCCGTGCTCGCCGACGATGTGCGCTGCCCGATCAGCGGCATCCGCAAGCTCTACGTCAACCGGTTGCGCTAGCGCCGCGGCACCCACGGTCTGCTGCAGCCTTCAAAACAGTCCATCGCTGAAATCGAAATCCAGCCGCTCGCCGACCGCGCCGACCAGATTGCCTTGCAGGTAGTCGATCCCGCTCATCCACAGCGAGGCGGCTGCGTGCGCGTCTTCCACGCGCGGAGCGATGACCTTCACGCCCAGACGATGGGCGTGGGCGATGATGTTGGACAGGTCGTTGCGCACGTCCTGCGGCGCGTTGGCCGCCAGATAGCGCGGCGCCAGCTTGAGGAACGCCGGCGGGTCGGCTTCCAGCAGGCGATCGGCCTGCTCGCCGTGTTCGTATTGCACCCGGCACATGCGCACGCCCGACGCGTGCAGCGCCTTGCCCAGTGCGGCCAGCGCGGCCGGATTGAGCAGGGCGTCCTCGTTGCGGCACTCCAGCACCAGCGCTTCGCCGACGCCGCCGTGGCGGAAGATCTCCGCCAGCATCCATTGCGCCTGATCCGGGGCGGTCAGGCTGGCCAGCGACTGCGGCACGAACAGGCGCACCGGACGGCCGTGGTCGCGTTGGATACGCGCCACGCCCAGCGCGCGCGTCAGCACGCGGCGGTCGAGTTCGAGCAGCAGGTTGCCGCGCGCGGCCACCGGCAGGATGTCGGCGGCGGCCAGCAACTGGCCCTTGGCATCGCGCAGACGCAGCAGGGTCTGGTACTGCGCATCGGTGCCGCCCTTGACCGCGACGATCGGCTGATAGGCCAGCCCGATGCGGTCTTCGGCGATGGCCTGGCGCAGGTGGGCGACTTCCTCGGCTTCGCGTTGGCGCTGTGCCGTACCCATCGAAACGTAGCGCTTCACGCCCTCGACCAGCGTGCGTGCTTCGCGGCTGGTGCGTTCGGCGGCGTCGAACAACGTGGCCGAATCGGCAAATCCGTCGCGCCACGGGCATACGCCCACCGCGATGCGCAGTTGCAAGGACACGCCACCGACCTGGAACGTCGAGGCCATCAGCTGCTCGCGCAGACGCGCCGCCAGCGCGTCGAGGCCAGCGTCGTCCAATCCCGCGGCCAGCACCAGAAAGGCGTTGTCGTGGATGCCGGCGGCGATTTGCGAGGCGCCCAGCGCACCGACCAGCACGCGACCGGCCTCGCGCGCCAGCCGCTCCAGCTCGGCCAGGCCGATGCGGGTGCGCAATGCCGAGGAATCGACGATGCGCACGAACAACAGGCCCCCTTCGCTGGCGGCGGCATCGGCCAGCACCGCATCGAGCCGTGCGAACAACGCCGCCCGGCGATACAGGCCGCTTTCGGCATCGCGCTCGGGCGGGGCGGCCGCGGGAACCTCCAGCTCGCGCATGCGCCGTACGCGATTGCGCACGGTGGCGATCAGGTGCTTCGGGCGGATGGGTTTGGCGAGGAAATCGTCGCCGCCGGCATCGATGGCCGAAAAGCGCGCTTCCGGATCACTCTCGCCGGACAAGAACACGATCGGCGTGTTGCGGAATTGCGGATGTTCACGGATCAGCGCGGTCAACTCCACGCCGTTGGCATCGGGCATGTGCAGATCCATCAGCACCAGTTCGGGGTGCTGGAACTCCAGCGCCTCCAGTACCCGCAGCGGATTTTGCTCGACCTCGGCCTGCATGCCGGCGTTGTTGAGCACGCTTTGCGCGAACAGCGCCTGTGCGCGGTCGTCCTCGACGATCAGCACGCGCTCCGAGTCGGTCGCCGCCGGCGCCAGCAGGGTCTTCAGATTGCGCACGATCTGCACGATCTCGAAGGGCGGGAACACGATTGCCCCGGCGCCCGCGCGGCGCGCTTGCAGACGCGAACGGATGTTGTCCTCGGGCAGCAAGGCCAACAGCGGGATGGCCTGACTCTTGTCGCGCGACTTGAGCTGCGCCTGCCGGCGGATTTCGCCGACCGCTTCCAGATCGCCGACGTGGCTGGCGTCGACCACCAGCGCGTGCGGCGACAGGCCCAGCACCAACTCGCGAAACTCGTCCACCGAGTCGACCGCTTCTACCTGGAAGCCGGCGCTGTCCAGTCGCTGCGCCAGTTCGTCGCCGGCCGGATGCGGCGCGCTCAGGACATACACGCTGCGCGGGGTGGTCGCCTGGGTCATGGCGAGATACCGTGTCGAATGGCTTGCGGGGGAGGCGGAACGAACGCGCCGCTACCCGGCCAGACTACTACACGATCACCGCTGCGTGCGGTAGTTCGGCGATTGCCGCAGATCCCAGGCATGGCGGGCGATGACCAGATCCTCGTCGGTGGGAATCACCCACGCCGACACCGCGGCATCGGCACTGGAAATGCACGGGCCGCCGGCGGTGTTGGCCGCCTCGTCCAGACCCAGCCCGAGCCACGCCGCCTGCTCGCACACGCGGCGGCGGATTTCCGCGGCGTGCTCGCCGATGCCGGCGGTGAACACCAGCGCATCCAGTCCGCCGAGTGCGGCGGCCAGCGAGCCGATCTCGCGGCCGATGCGGTAGACGAACAGGTCGATGGCCTCGCGCGCGTGCGGATCGGCGCTGGCCAGCAGCTCGCGCATGTCGTCGCTGATCCCCGACACCCCGAGCAGGCCGGAGTGCTGGTGCAGCAGGTCGGCGACCTGCGCGGCGCTCATGCCCTTGTGTTGCAGCAGGTAGAGCACCACGCCCGGATCGAGGTTGCCGCAGCGCCGCCCCATCACCAACCCATCCAGCGCAGTGAAGCCCATTGTGGTGGCCACGCTACGCCGCTGGCGCAATGCGCTCAGACTGGCGCCGGCGCCCAGATGCGCCACGATCACCCGCCCGTTCGTTGCTTGCGCACCCAGAAAATCGGGCAATACGCTGGCGATGTATTCGCAAGACAGTCCGTGGAAGCCGTAGCGGCGCACGCCTTCGGCGGTCAACGCGCGCGGCAGCGCAAAGGCGGTGGCCACCGGCGGCTGGCTGGCGTGGAAAGCAGTATCGAAACAGGCGAGCTGCGGCAACCGCGGATGCAGTGCCGACAGCGCATCGATCGCGGCCAGTGCGTGCGGCTGGTGCAATGGCGCCAACGGGATTTGCGCCCGCAGATCGGCCAGTGCCTGCGCGTCCAGCCACAGCGGGGCCGTGTGTTGGCTGCCGCCGTGGACGACGCGGTGGCCGGCCATGCCCAACGCGTGTCCGGTTGCTCCCACCCACTCGAGCATGGCTGCCAGCGCCTGCGCATGGTCGGCTGCGGGCGCGAGCGCACGTTCGGCCAGCATGCCGCCGTCGGCGCCGCGCACCACGAAACGCGCCGCGCCGCCGATGCCAGCGCAGTACCCACGCCAGATCAAGGTATTGGCGGCGGGATGGCGATCGCCGGCGTACAGCGCGAACTTCAGGCTCGACGAGCCGGCGTTGAGGATCAGTACATCGCCGCAGTCGGCAGGCGCTGGTCGTTGTCGCCCATTCACGGCGTGGGCGCCAACGGTCGCCGTGCCCATAACAGCGCGATGGCGCACGAGGCCAACCGCGCCGGCACGCCGTCGGCACGCGAGGTAAGCACGATCGGCACGCGCGCGCCGAGCACGATCCCGGCGGTTTGCGCGTCGGCCAGGTATTCGAGCTGTTTGGCCAGGATGTTGCCGGCTTCCAAATCCGGAGCGAGCAGAATGTCCGCCCGCCCGGCCACCGCCGAGGCGATGCCCTTGGCCTGCGCGGCCGCCTCCGACACCGCATTGTCGAATGCCAGCGGGCCGTCGAGGATGGCGCCGACGAGCTGTCCGCGCTCGGCCATCTTGCACAGCGCCGCCGCGTCCAGGGTCGATCGCAGGTCGGCGCTGACCGTTTCGACTGCCGACAGGATCGCCAGCCTCGGCGACTCCACGCCCAGCGCACGCACCAGATCGATCGCGTTTTGCGCGATATCGGCCTTGGCCGGCAGATCGGGCTGGATGTTGATCGCCGCGTCGGTGACATACAACATCCGCGGGTAGGCCGGGGCATCGATGGCAAACACATGGCTGATGCGCCGGCCGGTGCGCAGGCCGCCGTTGGCGGCCACCACCGCCTGCATCAACTCGTCGGTATGCAGCGCGCCCTTCATCAACGCCTCGACCTTGCCGTCCCGCGCCAGCGCCACCGCGGTCGCGGCGGCGGCATGGCTGTGCTCGGTGTCGATCCGTTCGCAGCCGGCCAGATCAATGCCCACCCGCGCGGCGGCATCGCCGATGCGCCGTTGCGGGCCGACCAGCACCGGTACGATCAGCCCGGCCTGTGCGGCCGCGAACGCACCGTGCAAGGAAAGTTCATCCACCGGGTGCACGATCGCCGTGCGCAGCGGCGGCAAGCCCCTGGCTTGCGCAATCAGGGCCTCGTGCCGGCGGCCTTTCCAGTACAGCGCCACGCTGGGCATTTCCACCGCTTCGCGCGAGATTTTTTCCGTCGGCGCCAGCACCAGGGCCGTGCCGACGATGACCTGCTCGCCGCGCTGGTTGAGCACCGTGCAATCAAGGCTCACCCGGCGCTTGCTTTCGTCCTTGCCGGCCACCCGCACGCCGGCGCGCACGGTATCGCCGACCGCGACCGGGCGCAGGAAGCGCAGCGATTGTTCGAGGTAGATCGTGCCCGGCCCGGGCAGCTGCGTCCCCAGCACCGCCGAGATCAGCGCCCCGCCCCACATGCCGTGGGCGACGACATGGCCGAAGCGATCGCCCCTGGCGTAGTCCTCGTCCACATGCGCCGGGTTGATGTCGCCAGACATGGCGGCGAACAACGCGATGTCCTGCGCGGTGAGCGTGCGCTCCAGGGTCGCGGCGTCGCCCAGATGCAGCTCGTCCCAGGTGCGGTTTTCGATGCGGGTCATGGCAGCCACTGACAGATGCGATGGAATGGGGGGCGGAGTGGATCTGGGCCCATCAGGACTCGAACCTGAAACCAAGGGATTATGAGTCCCCTGCTCTGACCATTGAGCTATAGGCCCGCTGCAAGAATCGCGATGATAGCGATCCTTTGTCGATGGCGCGCATCGAAGCAACGACGGCCACCGAGACAAAACGGCCGCTCGCGCGGCCGTTCATGGAAGTCGCTATTGCCGGCGCCCGGATCGCCTCACTCGTTTTCCAGGAACGAGCGCAGCTGCTCGGAGCGGCTGGGATGGCGGAGCTTGCGCAAAGCCTTGGCTTCGATCTGGCGGATACGCTCGCGGGTCACGTCGAACTGTTTGCCGACTTCTTCCAGCGTGTGGTCGGTGTTCATGTCGATGCCAAAGCGCATGCGCAGCACCTTGGCCTCGCGCGGGGTGAGGCCGGCGAGCACGTCGCGCACGGTCTCCATCAGGCCGATGTTGGTGGCCGCTTCCGATGGGGATTCTTGATTGGTGTCCTCGATGAAATCGCCCAGATGCGAATCCTCGTCGTCGCCGATCGGGGTCTCCATCGAGATCGGTTCCTTGGCGATCTTGAGCACCTTGCGGATCTTGTCCTCGGGCATCTCCATCTTCGCCGCCAGCTCCTCGGGCGTGGCCTCGCGGCCCATCTCCTGCAGCATCTGCCGGGAGATGCGGTTGAGCTTGTTGATGGTCTCGATCATGTGCACCGGGATGCGGATGGTGCGCGCCTGATCGGCGATCGAGCGGGTGATGGCCTGACGGATCCACCACGTGGCGTAGGTGGAGAACTTGTAGCCGCGGCGGTATTCGAACTTGTCGACCGCCTTCATCAGGCCGATATTGCCTTCCTGGATCAGGTCGAGGAACTGCAAGCCGCGGTTGGTGTACTTCTTGGCGATCGAGATGACCAGACGCAAGTTGGCCTCGACCATCTCCTTCTTGGCCTTGCGCGCCTTGGCCTCGCCGTAGGCCATCGCGCGGTTGACTTCCTTGATGTCGGCCATCGACAGGTACAGCGCGTTTTCGATGCCGATGAGTTTTTCCTGTTCGGCGACGATGGCGTCCTTGTGCTCGCGCACGCCCGAGGCCCACTTCTGCTTGCGGCGAATGACCTCGTCGGCCCAGCTCAGATTGGTGGCGTTGCCTTCCCAACTGCGCAGGAAATCCTTGCGCGGCATCTTCGCCAGGCGCGTGCAGATGTCCAGGATCTTGCGCTCGTGCTCCTTGATCGCGCCGACCACCTCGCGCAGCTTGCGGGTGAGCGCGTCGACCATGCCCAGCGGAAACTTGAAGCGCATGAACTGCTCGGCCATTTCGGCGCGCAGCTTGAGGGTCTTCTTGTCGGCCGGGCCGTACTTGCCGTGAGCTTTCTGGAACTTGCCGTACAAGCCACGCAGCAGATCCATGCGGCGGGCGACCTCGAGCGGGTCCGGGCCGGTCTCGGGCGCGCTGGACTCGCCATCCTCGCCACCGTCCTCGTCGTCCTCGGCCGCCGCTTCGGCTTCCTCGGCGGGCATCTCCTCGGGAGTGTCGATGTCGGCGAAACCGGCGACGATCTCCGCCAATCGCTTCTTGCCGTCCTTGTGCTGGTCGTAGTCCTCCAGCAGCAGGTGGGTCGACCACGGGAAGCTGGCCAGCGAGGACAGCACCTGATTCAGGCCTTCCTCGATGCGCTTGGCGATCGCGATCTCGCCCTCGCGGTTGAGCAGGTCCACCGTGCCCATCTCGCGCATGTACATGCGCACCGGGTCGGTGGTGCGCCCGGCCTCGGCATCCAGCGACGACAGCGCGGCGGCGGCTTCCTCGGCGACCGCCTCGTCGACGTTGGTCGACGGCGGCTCGGTCAGCAACAGCTCGACATCCGGCGCGCTTTCGTGCACCTGAATGCCCATGCCGTTGATCATGCCGATGATGTCCTCGATCTGGTCGGGATCGACCAAGTCGTCGGGCAGATGGTCGTTGACCTCGGCGTAGGTCAGGTAGCCTTGCTCCAGCCCCTTGCTGATGAGCTGCTTGATCTCGGACTTCTGCTGTTCGGCCGGATTGGTGGTTGCCATGGGAGCGCCGCGAAAAGTTGACCTAGCATTATAACGCGGTCCGGCCCCGGTTGCCCAAGAGCTACTCAGGGCCGGTCGGGACGAGCCGCCAGCAGGAACGTCGCTGGCCCGTCGTTGACCAGCTCGACCTGCATGTGCGCCCCATAACGCCCGATGGCGACCAGCGGATGACGCGCGCGCGCCAGATCCACCAAATACTCGAACCAACGCAGTCCGGCGGCGGGGTCGGCCGCGGTGGAGAACCCCGGACGCATGCCCTTGCGGGTGTCGGCGGCCAGGGTGAACTGGCTGACCAGCAGCAGCCCGCCGCCGGTGTCGGCGAGGCAGCGGTTCATCCTGCCGTGCTCGTCTTCGAAAATGCGGTAGCCCAACAATCGCTCGCAGGTGCGCCGCGCCTGCGCCGCGCCGTCGCCCGGTTCGACCGCGACCAGCGCCAGCAGGCCCGCGCCGATGGCGCCCACGACCTGACCTTCGACGGCAACGCTGGCACGGGTCACGCGCTGGATCAGGGCGAGCATGGCAAGGGGGACGGGAGACGGGAGACGGGAGGCGGGAGGCGGGAGACTGGAGAAATAAGCGTACCGTGACGCTTGCGGATTCCATATAGTGATCCACGGTGATGGTTCACCGGAGGTCGCATGGTCCCTCAAGATGCTGATGGCCCTGTCGATGGTCAGGCTGATATCGAATCAGCCCTAGAGAAGCTGCGGTTGAAGTTGCTCGACCTGACGGGTCGCAACAGACTTCTGAACTTCAAGCACACCGCAGGACGTTCTCTTCAGCTTTGCCCACTGGATCTTGACAGGACTTTTCAGCGTCTTGTTACAACCGCTGGTGCTCGACTCACCTTATCCCCGGTCCCAGAACCCAGCCGCAATGACTGGGTGGAGAAGGCGGGGCGGCTAGCGAAGCCCGACGCAAAGGAGTTTGCTGCGCGACAAGGCCTTCGCATTGAACTGGAGGAACCATCGCCAAAGGGCAACGAAACCCGAGATTGCACTTCGTGCCAGACCCTCTACTACACAGAAGATTTGGGGAAACATTGCCGAAAGCTTGATCGCGAAGCACGCCTCGCAATCGAGGAGACAGGCTCTAACATGTTTTATTTGGTGTTCGGATTCCTTGAGTTTCCGGATGTACCAGATTCAGATCGCCTCTTCCAGTCTCCGCTGATTTGCTTGCCGGCAAGAATGGAGCAAATCCAGGATGGAACGAAGACCATCTTCAAGCTCGCGTTTACAGGTGACGAAGTCGATGAAAATTTGTCCCTCCGCGAAAAACTGAAACGTGATCACTCATTTATCCTTCCATCTTTCCCTGAAGAAGAGGAAGGAATTGAACGCTATTTCCGGGAGATAGAACGAGCGATTTTCGACAAGCCACGCTGGCGCGTTCGGCGAGCGATGAATCTTGCCCTTTTGTCTTTTGCGAACATGCTGTTGATCGGCGAACTCGAACCCGATCGATGGGTGGATGCGGACGGAAACAACAGGCTGACCGATCACGAAGTTGTGATGCGCGTCTTCGAAGGGCAGGAACATGGCCCATCGGTTGATGGAGAGACCCAATACGCCGACGAATACGATATTGACTCTAGCCCCAGCTACGACTTCCCTATCATCTTCGATGCCGACAGTTCGCAGCACAGTGCGCTGATCGACGTCATGAAGGGCTACACGATGGTGATTGAAGGGCCTCCCGGCACAGGGAAGTCTCAAACGATTACAAACATCATTGCCGCGTGCCTGCACGCAGGGAAGTCGGTGCTATTCGTCGCGGAAAAATTGGCAGCGTTACAGGTGGTGAAGGGACGCCTCGAACAGGCGGGCTTGGAGTCGTTTGTGCTTGAGCTCCATTCGAACAAGACAAGCAAAAAACTCGTGCTGGAATCCATCAATGAACGGCTCAAAAAGCGTGCACCACCCAACAGAAATGTCGAAGCCGACGAAGCTCGGCTTAGCGAGCAGAAGGCGGCCCTCCGGGAACATGCAGACCTCCTTGAAAGTCACATCGGCAACAATCTCGGATGCTCCGTCCACGACATTCTTTGGCGTGCCGAACGAGCTCGCTGCAAACTGGGACCTTCGGCTGAGACCTTCAAGCCAGTTGCCATTGAAGGCGCTCCCACGTTCTCCATGCGGGACTATCAGTCAAGAACTGATCAGGTTCGATATCTAGCAAATCACTACGATGAAGTCGGCTCGTACAATGCTGATCACCCATTGTGGGGTTTCTATCCGAATATCTTGGCTCCGGGCGACGATCTGGCCATTAGCAACGCAGTTGCCGAGGGACTCTCCCTGGCATCTAGACTTGAACAACTCACGGATCAGCTTGTAGTTGATTTTCACTTCAAACAAGACGAAACGTTAGGAAGCGTGAAGATCAGCGAGACCGCGCAACAGGCGGACCAATTGGTCAAGTCGCTGCCTTCCATCACGTCGTTGGATGTCTTGGTTAGAATTTTTTCCCGCGATCGATCGCATAGTGACGTTGCCATTCAGGCGATTGAGGATGGGCAGAAGAAACTAAAGCAAATCGACGATCTTCGCGAGCGAACCACAGGAAAACTTCTTCTTGAACAAGTACCCAAGTGCCGAATCTTGGACGCTGACGAAGCGTTTGCGCGCCAACTCAAGATCGACGGCCTAACCGCTTCAGCACTGGCGTTGCTGGCCCACAAATTGGCGCAAGCCACCGCTGAAGCTACCTATTCGGTCGCAGAGCTAGATCGTTTATCCTCGATAGAGGGGCTGTCGGCCGCAAACAGCATATCGGGCAATGATCAGTTCCACGCCTGCATCGCCGCTGTTCGCACAGCACCTACAGCACTATTTTTATTGCGTCACGATGGCTTAGTCGCATCCGACGCTTCCGGAGTCCTGAGTCGCGCCATTTCGCAGCGCACAAGTCTTTTGGATACAGAGAAAGACTTAGCGAGTCGGCTTTATCTCGATGACCTTCCAGATGAGCGCGAGGTTCGTGCAGCCATCTTGACGCTGAGAGAGGGAGCGCGGTGGTTCAGGATTTTCCAAAAACCGTGGCGGAGAGCCATTGCGCTACATCGCAAGCTACAGCGGCGAAAGCAGCGAATCCCCTCTGCCGCGCGTCTGGAAGAACTGGAAGCCCTTACAAGACTCACGCGTGAAAAGGCTGCGTGGCTCGAAGATCGTTCGCTGCGGACGATCGCGGGACAGGCCTTTCACGGTTTCGATACTCCGCTGGATCAACTTCAAGATCTTGTCGCTTGGATCAATTGCACCAAAAAGAGCCTTGAACTGGCAAGTGCGCATTCGGTCGGGCTCCGGCCCGAAACTGTTTCGGTCTCCACGGTCGAGAAGCTGCGGGCCGCCGACGAGGGCTTCTCGACGCATAAGAGGGCCCTTGCGAAATTCAGCGCTGGAATCGCCACGTTCTTGCCCGGCACGATCCCTGACTTCGATGATGGCGGCTCAGCCTTATGGACGGTAAAACTGGAGGCTTTGGCCCGTACCACAAAGCGAATTGCGGAATTGGCAAACCAAGCCGCGCTAGTGGCTGCACCAGAAGTTCCGCTAGGTACCATCTTCGAAACCTTGAAGTGTGCACGAACTCTTTTGATATGCGAACAAGAGCTTGCGTCGTCGAAGGTGCTGGCCGATGCGCTGGGCGATCGTCACTCCAGATTCCGCGATGAGCTTGACGAGATCAATAGAGCTATCGCTTTTGGCTTGGTGGTTAGGAAGTCAACCTTCCCCGCGGAGCTCAAGCAACAACTTTGCTCGGAACGCGCCTGCACGCTTGTCCCAGTGTTGAAGCGACTCGTTTCTGAGATCGAAAGGCTCTGGCACGAGCTTCAGAAGCAACTGCACACGCTACGGCAGTTTGGTGAAGTCCATAAAGCTGAATGGATGCCGCATTGCAAGCCTGATGCTAGCGAAGCTTCGCTCACGAAGGTGAAATTCGAGCGGGCTCAGTCTGGGGTCGACGGGCTAATCGCGTGGTCACAGTACCTTCAAGGGCGTAAGGCTTGCATTGAGCTCAATCTTTCAGCGTTTGTCGAGGCACTCGAAAGCCAAAGCGTTTCCTCGAAGTTGTTGCCGTACGCATTTACCTATCGATTCCACGCATCCATTGCTGAGAGCTTGTTTCGTCAACATCAGGTTTTGAAACGCTTCCGGGCTACTCACCACAACAACGTCAGATCAGATTTCCGTGCGCTGGATAAGGCGCTAATAGCCGTACGCGGGCGCCAGATCGCCGCCCGCTGCATAAAGACCGCTGCGCCCCCTTCCGGCAACAACGGAATGCGGGTTGAGCAGAAAACGGAGATGCATCTCATCGATCTTCTCCGATATCAGGTACGGCCACGCGTAACTGTGCGCTCCATGATGAAGCGTGCCGGGCGTGCGATACAGGCTCTGAAGCCATGCTTCATGATGGGTCCTCAGGCCGTGGCTCAGTTCTTGGACCCTGGAGCGCTGATGTTCGATGTAGTAATCATGGACGAGGCGTCACAGATGCGGCCGGAGGCGGCAATCGGCGCGATTGCCAGAGGCAAGCAATTGATCGTTGTAGGGGATCCCAAGCAGCTTCCGCCCACTTCATTCTTCTCTCGGTCGCAGGCACCTGAAGACGAACAACAACATTTTGCTGCGGTGGATGCCGAGTCGATTCTAGATGTCGCATCCATGCATTTCACGCCCGTGCGCTCGTTACGATGGCACTATCGCTCGCGCCACGAATCCCTGATTGCGTTTTCGAATCAGAAGTTTTACGACGGCAAGTTGCATGTGTTTCCATCGCCGTACCCGCGCTCAAAGGCTCTCGGAGTTCGTTCTCACTTTGTAGCTGATGCGGTCTATGAGAATCAGATGAACCAAAGAGAAGCTGCTCGAGTGGTGGACTTCATTGTTGAGCATGTTACGTCGAACCCAGGTCTTTCTTTGGGTGTTGTGACATTGAATGTCAGACAGCGAGATCTTATCTCGGAGCTACTCCAAGAGCGTTTCAGGGCAGTTCCCGCCGCGGATCGCGTTTTGGAGAAATGGAGCAAGGAAGGTCAAGGGCTTTTCGTAAAGAACCTAGAAAATGTCCAGGGTGATGAGCGTGACTCCATCATCATATCGACCACATTTGGTCGCCCCCCCGGCGCGAGCAGACCGCATCAATACTTTGGCCCGATTAGTCAGGAGGGTGGCTGGCGCCGGCTAAACGTGCTGTTTACCAGAGCTCGTTCATCGGTCCTCGTAGTCACGTCGCTTCGCGATACGGACATAGTTGTCGACATACGAACGCCAAGAGGGACTCGGGCACTCAGGGACTATCTTTTGTTTGCTTCAACTGGTGTCCTCAGACACGAGTCGGGAACAGAAACCGGCCTCAGCCCAGAGTCTGACTTTGAGATTGCGGTCATCACAGCCCTTCAGATGGAGGGCTATACATGCGTACCGCAGGTCGGTGTTGGCACCTTCCGCATCGACATAGGCGTACGGCACCCGGTATACCCGCATCTTTTTCTCGCGGGGATTGAGTGTGATGGAGCCGCCTATCATTCGGGGGTCACAGTCCGCGATAGAGACCGGATCCGTCAGGAGATACTTGAGTGTTTGGGCTGGAAGGGAAAGCTTTGGCGCATTTGGTCTACAGAGTGGTTCCGGGGTCCCCGCGCTGAGTTGAAGAAGCTACTGGTGTTTCTCGCCGGTCTCGCGGCACAGCAACTGGATCCAACTATCGTGTTGGAAGACATAGGGACAGCTCAGGACGAGCCCGGCGAGATCGTGAGCGAAGATTTGTCGGCCGTCAGCGAACAAGCTATGACGCTTGTCTTGGATTCCAATGACCTAGAAGTTGAGGTTGGGGACCACGTCACTTACATCGATCTGGATGTCGATCCTGCTAGGGAAGTTTCGGTAGCTATCTCCAACAGCACCCACGACCTTACCCAAGGGATAATTTCCAGTCAGAGTCCATTTGCTCAAGCTCTTATCGGAGGGATGGTCGACGAGACGGTGGTATTGAGGATCCCTCGAAACCCTGACCGCCATTTCAAAATTCAGAGTATCCAACGAAGATCATGAGCGATCGAGACGTTGTGCATTCCGTCTCTCCTCTCCCGCTTCCCATCCCCCTTACACTCTGCGCCCATGCGTTTGGCCGACCTCGCCGGATCCTCCCTGTACGCGCTGGCCTATTTCGTCGGCCGGCTGCCGCTGCGGGCGCTCGACGGCCTCGGCGCGGTGACTGCGTGGCTGGCGCGGGTGCTGGACGTGCGCGAGGCGCGGGTGGCGCGCTGCAATCTGGCGGTGATCGGCCCGCCGCTGGATGGGCCTGCTCGCGAGCGCATGTTGCGACAGACGCTGCGGGCCACCTTCACCGGGCTGTTCCAGACCCTGCGCTTGTGGACGCGCCCGGAACGCGCCAACCTGCGCCTGATCGGTGCCGTGCACGGGCAGGCGGCGTTCGATGCGGCGCTGGCCGCGGGCAAGGGCCTGATCGTGGCCGCGCCGCATTACGGCAACTGGGAGCTGCTCAACCAGTGGCTGGCGTCGCGCACGCCGATCATGATCCTGTACCGCCCGCCCGAGCATGCCTCCGGCGAGGCCTTCCTGCGCCGGGTGCGTGGGCGGGCGAACGTGCAACAGGTGCCGGCCACGGGCACGGCGATGCGGCAATTGTTCCGCACGCTCGCAGGTGGTGGCGTGGTGGGCATCCTGCCCGATCAACAGCCCAAGGCGGGTGATGGATTGTTCGCGCCGTTCTTCGGTCGCCCGGCGCTGAGCATGACCTTGCTGCCGCGGCTGGCGCAGCGCACCGGAGCGAGCGTGCTGTTCGCGGTCGCCGAACGCGTTGCCGGGCGGGCGCACTTTGATATCCACATTTTTCCTGCCGATGCAGCGCTGCATGGCGACGACCTCGCGGCGGCGGTGGCGGCGATGAATGCGGCGGTGGAAGCCATCGCGCGCCGCGATCTGGCGCAGTACCAGTGGACCTACAAGCGTTACAGCGTGTTGCCGCCGGGCACGCTCGGTCCCGATCCCTACGCGCCGGGATTCGTGCCGTGAGCACGCCGCTGCCGATCTCCGGGGTGGTCATCGCGTGCAACGAGGCCGACCGCATCGGCCGCTGCGTGGCGTCGATGGCGGCGCTGTGCGCGGAGGTCGTGGTGCTGGATTCGGGTTCCACCGACGCCACCGAACGTGAGGCCCAGGCCGCCGGCGCGCGCGTCATCGCGCAGCCGTGGCTGGGCTTTGCCGCGCAGAAGAACGCCGCGATCAGCGCCGCGTCGCAGCCGTGGGTGTTGCTGCTGGATGCCGACGAGTGGCTGGACGAAACCGCCGATGCCGGGCTGCGCGGGCTGTTCGAGCGCGGCGAGATCGAGCGCGCTGATGTGTGGCGGCTACAACGGCGCACGCATTTTCTGGGTGCCGTGCTCGATCACGGCGGCTGGGGCGCCGAAGCCGTCGAGCGCTTGTTCCGTCCGGATCTGCGCTACCTGCCGGCCGACGTGCATGAAAAACTCGACCTGCGCGCGCGGCGCGTGGCGCGCGTGCGGGCGCGCATCGAGCACGACACCGCGCGTTCGCTGGATGAATACCGCGGCAAGCTGGCGCGCTACGCGCAGTTGTGGGCGCGGCAGAAGTTTGCCGAAGGCCGGCGCGCCGGCGCGCTGGCCGCGCCACTGCACGCCGGCGCGAACTGGATCAAGAATTACCTGTTGCGCGGCGGCTTCCGTGATGGTGCGCTGGCCGCCACCTTCCACGCCTGCCATGCTCGCTACGTGTTCGCCAAGTACCGCGCCTTGCGCGATTTGGCGCGCTCGGGCGCGGCCGGTTCCCGCTAACATCGACAGCCCAGCCACGAATGCCGCGCATGTCCCTGCCAGATTGCCACCTTGACCTGGGTTGCGGCGAGCACCCGCGCAATCCCTACCGGCGCGCGCACCTGGCCGGCGTGGACATCCGCGCGCTGGCGACCACGCCAGGCTTCGATTACCGCGTGGCCAACCTCGTGCTGCAGCCGATCCCGTGGGCGGACGGCAGTTTCGGATCGGTGTCGGCGTTCGACTTCCTCGAACACGTGCCGCGCATCCTGATGACGCCCGACGGCCGCGACACGGTGTTCCCGTTCGTGCGCCTGATGGACGAGATCTGGCGCGTGCTCGCGCCCGGCGGGCTGTTCTACGCGCTCACCCCGGCGTACCCGCACCCGGAAGCGTTCGTCGATCCGACCCACGTCAACTTCATCGCCGAGGGCACCCACGACTATTTTTGCGGGGACGCGCCGCGCGCGGCGATGTATGGATTTGCCGGGCGCTTCGAGCCGCTGCGAACCGATTGGGTGCGCGTGGGCGAAGCCTACAGTCCGTTGCCGGATTCGCCCGACAACAAGGCGAATCATCGCGGCCTGAAAGGGATTTCGCGCGATCTGCGCGCGCTCTCGCGCAACCTGCGCGGGCGCCCGGAAGCGGGCCGGCGGGCGATGTACCTGCGCTGGGAGTTGCGCGCGGTGAAGGATCGGCACGCGTGAGCGGCGTGCTGTTCTGGGATCCGGTCTGCGCGCGCCCCTACGACACGCAATCGATCCAGCGCGAGGCCACCGGCGGCACCGAATCGACGGTGGTGCGCATCGCCGACGCGCTCGACGCTTTCGTCATCCAGCACAACCGCACGCAAGCTGCCGGGCGGTACCTACCGCCGGGACGCATCCAAGGCATCGACCACGTGGTGCTGGTGCGCGATCCGCGCGCATTGCCGCGGTTGCGTGCGCTGTTCCCGGAAGTGCGCTTCAGCCTGTGGGTACACGACCTGATCGGCCG
Organism: Pseudomonadota bacterium; assembly: GCA_018241125.1. Classification (GTDB taxonomy): domain Bacteria; phylum Pseudomonadota; class Gammaproteobacteria; order Xanthomonadales; family Xanthomonadaceae; genus SZAS-103. The sequence goes on from JAFEEL010000010.1 coordinate 44,461, forward strand.
CGGCTCCACGCGCGGCCGTTGGCTGGCGGCGGTGCGCAACGATCTGCGCGAACTGAACCTGCGCGTGGTGTGCGTGTCGGAATTCCAGCGGCGCGGCGTGCGGGCGGCGCTGGACGCGATCGCTGCGGGCATCGACGCGCGCACGATCCACAACCCGATCGATCCGGCGCTCGCGCCCGATGCCACCCCGGTCGATCCGGATCAGTTGGTGTTTTTTTCCTCGCCCAACAAGGGGCTGGCGTTCACGCTGGATGCCTTTCGCGCGCTGCGCCGGGCCATCCCGAGCGTGCGCCTGATGGTCGCCAACCCCGGCTACAAGGCCGATCGCGCGGCGCGCATCGACGGCGTGCAGTGGCTGGGCGCACAGCCGCAGGCGCATGTCCACGCGCAGGTGCGCAGTGCGCTGTGCACGTTCTGCCCGAACTTCGTGATTCCCGAGACGTTCGGGCTGGTGTTCGCCGAATCACTGGCACTTGGCACGCCAGTGCTCACCCACGACTGCGGCGCGGCGCAGGAAGTGATCGGCGATCGGCGTCAAGTGTTGCCGGTGAGCGCGGCGCAGCGCGCGTATGCGCGGGCCACGCGGCGCCTGTCGGCGCGCCTGCGTGCCGGCCCGGCGCGGATCGCGGGCGGTGCCGGATTGTTCGACGCCCACATCAACACAATCCGCGCCTGGCGCAACGGAGCGCGCCCGATGGTCGGCCCCGATCCGCGCTTCGCGCTGGCGAATGTCGTCGCGCAATGGCGCGCACTGCTGGCCTCTTAATCGAAATGGATGCGAGCGCGCCGCTGCCGAGCGTCACCGTGCTGGTGATCGCCTACCGCATGCGCGCGACCATCGCCGCCTCGATCGCCTCGGCGCTGGCGCAGACGCTGCCCTGCGAAATCATCGTTTCCGACGACAGCTCGCCCGACGGCACCTTCGAGGCCGCGCAGGCCGCGGTTGCCGGCTACGCCGGGCCGCATCGGGTGAGCGTGCGCCAGACCGCGGAAAATCGTGGCCTGTGCGCGCACCTGTACGAGTTGGCGCAGCTCGCCAGCGGGCCGGTGTTGGTGTGTCTGGCCGGTGACGACATCGCCTACCCGCAGCGCGCGCAGCGCCTGAGTGAGGCGATGGCCGCGCACCCCCACGCGCAGGTGATCGGCTCGCAGGTGGACGACATCGACGTGCATGACCGCGTGCTCGCGCGCGGTGTGCGCGGCCTGCCCGAGGTCAGCGACCAGCGCTGGTTCCTGCGTCGCGGCAAGCTGCTGATGGTGCTGGGTGCGTCGATGGCGCTGCGCCGCACGTTGCTCACCGACCTGCCGCCGCTGCAAGGTGCGGTCGAGGACACCATGCTCAGCCTGCGCGCCGCCTTGGTCGGGGAATGCCGCTGCCTGCCCGAGGCGTTGATCGGCTACCGCCGGCACGACCACAATCTCAACGACTTCATGAACGACCGCAGCGACAAGTCGTGGGAGACGTACGTGCGGCGCACGCAGCGGCTGGTCAAGCAATACCGCGTGATCGCCGACGACCAGCAGCGCTGCGTGGCAGCGCGCCCCGATCTGCCCGAAGAACGCCGCCACCTCGGACTGGAGTTGGCGCGCATGTACCGGCTGGAGGCCGACATGCGCGACGCGTTGATCGCGCTGCCGCGCTGGCGCTGGTTGGGCCCGCTGTGGCGCGGCCTGTGTCATCCCGGCCTGCGCCGCAAAAGCGCCGAGCGTGCGTTCAAGCTGCTGCTGCCGCGACGCTGGTTCGGACGCAGCGGTTGACCGACCCGGGACTCGGGACTCGGGACGGCGTTGCGGCATCCCGCTACCTGTGGGAGGGCCGTCCTCGGCCCGATGGCAGTTTGCCGTCGCGGCTAGAAGCCGCTCCCACGTTGCGGCGTCCCGCGACCGGTGGGAGGGCCGTCCTCGGCCCGATAGACGTTTGCCGTCGCGGCTAGAAGCCGCTCCCACAAGAGCCGCTCTCCCGGCACGGCTACCGCCCGCTGGGCGAGAAGCCCGTCTCCCGCCCGGCTCGGCGCAGATTTTTTGCAACCCGCCACTGCATCTTCAGCGCGTCCAGCGCCGGCACGCCTTTCCAGCGCGGCAGAGCGCGGCGCAATCGCCACAGCAATCGCATCAGCGCCGTGTTCCGACCGTGCTCACGCGCCGCATCCATCGCCGTGGCGAGCGCTGCGGCGGTGTCCGCATCGCGCCAGCCCAGCCGCGCATAGCCACGCATCAAACTGTGCCGGTGATCCAGCCACGCGTTCGCGCTGGCCGGGTCGCGGCGCGCTCGCCCACCCTTGCCCATCGGCGAGAACGCCGTGGCATGCCGGCGAAAGCGCACCAGCGGCGCGTCGAGGTAGCGCACGCCGTTGCGGCCGGCCGCGCACAGCGCCAGCCACCAATCGTGGTAAGCCAACTCCGGAAACGGGCGCACGGCCGCGAACAGGTCGCGGCGCAGCACGCTGGCGTGCCCGGATACCGAGTTGGCGAACAAGAACTGCAGGGGCGCCGTGCCTTCCAGCATCCGCGTACCCTGCGACACCCGGCGTCCGAGTGAGCGTCCGTCCGCATCGACGTATGCCGAATCGCAGTAGATCAGGTCGGCATCGCCCAGTGCCGCCACCAGCCGCGCCAGCTTGTCGGCTTCCCAGATATCGTCTTGATCGGCCGGTGCGATCAGATCACCGCGGCACAGCGCCATCGCCGCCTCGAAGCTCGCGGTCGGCCCCAGATTGCGCGGATTGGCCTGCCAGCGCAGGCGTGGGTCGGCCTGCGCGTACTGCGCGAGGATGGCGCAGGTGTGGTCGGAGGATCCGTCGTCCAGCGCCACCACCTCCAGAGCCACGTCGCGCTGGGCCAGCAGCGAGTCCAGTTGCTCGCGCAAGTAGCGCGCCCCGTTGTAGGTACACAACGCGACGGACACTTGCGGCGGCGGCGGGGGTGCGGCAGACATCGCGGGGCGCAGCGGCACCGGCGCGGATCGGTGCCGGTGGTCAGGATTTGCCGCGCGCCAGCGGCAAGTCGGCCGACTGCCATGCGCTGACCCCGCCATCGAGCCAGTACACGGTCTTGAAGCCGGCCTTGACCAAGCGCTTGGCGGCGGTGGCCGAAGTCGTGCCGTTGCGACACACCAGCGCCACCGGCAGTTCGCGAACCTTGGCCAGATCCTTGTTCTCCGGGTCGAACTGGCTCATCGTGACGCTGCGCGAACCGATCACGTGCCCTTTCTCGAAGTCGCCCGACGCGCTGACGTCCACCACCAGCACGTTGTCGCGATTGATCAGTTCGGTCAGTCGGGCCGGCCCAATCGCCCGATAGCCGCGCGTGAAGCGCGACAGCTCATTGGCGATCAGGGCGATCGTGACCCCGACCAAGCCCAGTACCAGCAAGGTGTGGTTGGCGAAAAACGCTTGCAATTGCGCGGTCGGCGGCACGGTACGGGAGGTCGTGGCGGGAGGCCGGCGATTATAAGGCACCGCGCTGGCCGCCGGTGCCGACTGCTAGACTGGCCACTTTCCCGCGTGCGACCTGCAAAAGGGCCGTTTCGTGACCGACATCCTGCTACCTGAACTCCCCACGCCCGGCGACGCTTTGCGCGAGGCCATCACCAGCGCCTGGCTGCGCGATGAGAACCAGCACGTGCGCGCACTGCTGGAGGCGGCGCGGTTGTCGCCGGCCGACAGTGCGAGCATCCAGCGTACCGCGGTCGATCTGGTCGAGCGCGTGCGCAAGCGGGCGCAGAAGCAGGGCGTGATCGAAGCGTTCATGCGGCAATACGACCTGTCTTCCGAGGAAGGCGTGTTGCTGATGTGCGTGGCCGAAGCGCTGCTGCGCATCCCCGATCAGGCCACCGCCGACAAGCTGATCGCCGACAAGCTGGGCGACGCCAACTGGGAAGCGCATCTGGGCAAGAGCGAGTCGTTGCTGGTCAACGCCTCGAGCTGGGGCCTGATGCTGACCGGGCGCATGGTCGGTTTGGCCGGCGAAACCCGCCGCAACGCCGTCGGCGCGCTGCGCCGACTGGTCGGTCGCGCCGGCGAGCCGGTGATCCGGCTGGCGGTGCGCCAGGCCATGCGCATCATGGGCCACCAGTTCGTCATGGGCCGCACCATCGACGAAGCGCTGGCGCGCAGCCACAAGGCGGAAGGCGGCTACCGGCACTCGTTCGACATGCTCGGCGAGGGCGCGTTCACGCAAAAAGACGCCGCGCGGTATTTGCAGGCCTACCGCAAGGCGATCGGCGCCATCGGCGCCAGCGGCCCGCGCGGAACGTGGGCCGGTACCGATGTGTTCGCCGCGCCGTCGATCTCGGTCAAGCTGTCCGCCCTGCATCCGCGCTATGAGCACGCCAAGCGTGCGCGGGTGCGCGCCGAGCTCACCCCGCGCGTGCTCGAACTGGCACAACTGGCCAAGGCGCAAGGCATTGGTTTCACCATCGACGCCGAGGAGTCCGACCGCCTGGAACTGTCGCTGGACGTGATTCTGGGCGCCTTCGCTGATCCGTCGCTGGCGGGCTGGAATGGTTACGGACTGGCGGTGCAGGCCTACCAGAAGCGCGCGCCGTTCGTGCTCGATGCGCTGATTGCCAGCGCCCGCCAGCACGGCCGGATCATGCCGGTGCGGCTGGTCAAAGGTGCCTACTGGGACTCGGAGATCAAGCGCGCCCAGACCGATGGCCTGCCCGGATACCCGGTGCTCACGCGCAAGCCCAATACCGACGTGAGCTATCTGGCCTGCGCCAGCAAGATGCTCGGTGCCACCGACGCGCTGTATCCGATGTTCGCCACCCACAACGCGCACACGCTGGCGGCGATCCATCACCTCGCCCGGCAGTTGCACGGCCACTGGCAGGCAGGCGGCGCACCGTACGAATACCAGAAGCTGCACGGCATGGGCGACGACTTGTACCGCGAGGTGGTCGGCCCCGAGCGTTTCGATGTGGCCTGCCGCGTGTATGCGCCGGTCGGCTCGCACGAAGACCTGCTGCCGTATCTGGTGCGCCGCCTGCTGGAGAACGGTGCCAACTCCAGCTTCGTCAACCGCATCACCGACGAATCCATTTCCGCGGCCTCGCTGGTCGCCGACCCGACCGCGGTAGTGGCCGGCTTTTCCGACTGCAAGCACCCCAACATCGCGCTGCCGCGCTTGTTGTACGGATCCGGGAGGATCAACTCGATGGGCGTCAACCTGGCCAACGATCAAGACCTGCGCGTGCTGGGCGAGCGCATCAAGGCCGCCAGCGGCCCGTGGACGGCCGCGCCGCTGGTTCCCGGCGCCAGCACCTCCGGTACGCAAATCACCACCACCAGCCCCGCCGACCGCACCGGCATGGTCGGTCATTGGCTGGCCAGCGATGCGGCGACGGTGGAAAAGGCGCTGGCCAACGCGGTGGCCGCGCAACCGGATTGGGATGCGGTGCCGGCCGGTGGCCGCGCCAGGATCCTCGAAAACGCTGCGGATCTGCTGGAAGATCGGCTGCCCGAGTTCATCGCGTTGTGCACGCGCGAGGCCGGCAAGACGATCCCGGATGGTGTGGCCGAGGTGCGCGAGGCGGTGGATTTCCTGCGTTACTACGCCGGACAGGCGCGCGCGCTGCTCGCCGAGCCGGTCAAGCTGCCCGGCCCCACCGGCGAATCCAACGAACTGCGTCTGCATGGTCGCGGGGTGTTCGTGTGCATCAGCCCGTGGAACTTCCCGCTGGCGATCTTCATCGGCCAGGTCGCGGCCGCATTGGCCGGTGGCAATGCCGTGCTCGCCAAGCCCGCTGAGCAAACCAACCTGATCGGCTACGCCGCGGTCAAGCTGCTGCACGAGGCCGGGGTACCCGAGGCGGTTTTGCAGTTCCTGCCCGGCGACGGCGCCAGCGTCGGTGCCGCGCTCACCCGCGATGCGCGCGTGGCCGGCGTGGCCTTCACCGGCTCGACCGAGACGGCGCGCGCCATCAACCGCGCGTTGGCCGCCCGCGATGCGCCGATCGCGGTGCTGATCGCCGAGACCGGCGGCCAGAACGCGATGATCGCCGACTCCTCGGCCCTGCCCGAGCAGCTGGTGAAGGACGCGATGACTTCGGCTTTCGGTTCGGCCGGCCAGCGCTGCTCGGCGGCGCGCGTGTTGTTCGTGCAGGCCGACATCGCCGACAAGGTGATCGGCATGCTTGCCGGGGCGATGGACGAGCTGGTGGTCGGCGATCCGGCACTACTATCGACCGACGTCGGCCCGGTGATCGATGCCGAGGCGCTCAAGGTGCTGGAAGAGCACGCCATTCGCATGGATCGGGAGGCGCGGTTGCTGAAGAAAGCCAGGCTCGGGGATGGCTGCGCGAACGGCACGTTCTTTGCCCCGCGCGCCTACGAGCTGCAATCGCTCGAGCAGTTGCGCCGCGAGGTGTTCGGCCCGGTGCTGCACGTGATTCGCTACCGCGCCGGGGATCTGGATGCGGTGATCGACGCCGTCAACGCCACCGGCTACGGCCTGACCTTGGGCATCCATTCGCGCATCGACGCCACCATCGAGAAGATTTCCTCGCGGGTGAAGGCCGGCAACTGTTACGTCAACCGCAACATGATCGGTGCGGTGGTCGGCGTGCAGCCGTTCGGCGGCGAAGGACTGTCCGGCACCGGCCCCAAAGCGGGCGGCCCGCACTACCTGCTGCGCTTCGTCACCGAGCGCACGCGCACGATCAACACCACGGCCGCCGGCGGCAACGCGTCGCTGCTGACGTTGGGTGAGTGAGCGCGGCTTGCGCAGCACCGCTGCGCGCGTGAACGAACGCCCGCCGCGCTGCGGCGGGCCGGAACGAGTGAGCGCGGCTTGCGCAGCAGGCGCGTGCGCTGCCAAATAAAAACCCCGCGAGCCAGGGGTGGGCTCGCGGGGCCAGGGGTGGAAGCCGGCCTTGGGGAGAGGCGGACTTCCGGGGATGCACTCAGGGGAGAGAGTCATCCGACAACGGACGTTGCGTCCGTTGCGAGATAGTTGACCATTACTCACCTTCAGAGTTCGTGAAATCCGACGTGTTTTTCGGGGCGGATTCAGGATGCGTTCATGCCCACAATCCACGTGCGGATGCCAAGCATGACTTCCGGCACAGAAGATCGTTAGAGCGTTGTTACGACGCGGGTTGTGGCGCGCTCAGTGGGCCTGATCCCAGTTCGCGCCGACGCCGCAATCCACCACCAGCGGCACCCGCAATTGCGCCGCGTTCTGCATCCGTTGCACGACTTCGCAACGCAGTGTTTCGATGAAGTGCGCATCGGCCTCGAAAACCAGTTCGTCGTGTACTTGCAGGATCATCAGCGCCCGCTGGTCGTGCGCTTGCAACCACTCGTCGACCGCGATCATCGCGCGCTTGATGATGTCGGCGGCGGTGCCCTGCATCGGCGCGTTGATCGCCGCCCGTTCGGCACCGGCGCGCAGGCCCTGATTGCGCGAGCCGATGTCGGAAAGGTACAGGCGGCGGCCGAATACGGTTTCCACGTAGCCGCGCGCGCGCGCACTGGCGCGGGTGCGCTCCATGTAGTCGCGCACGCCCGGGTAACGCGAAAAATACCGGCCGATGTAGTCCTGCGCCTGCCCGCGCTCGATGCCGAGCTGGCGCGCCAGCCCGAACGCGCTCATGCCGTACATCAGCCCGAAGTTGATCGCCTTGGCGGCGCGGCGCTGCTCGGAGGTCACCGCCTCCGGCGAGGCTGCGCCGAACACTTCGGCGGCGGTGGCGCGATGCACGTCGATGCCGCTGTCGAACGCGCGCAGCAGGCCGGCGTCGCCCGACAGGTGGGCCATGATCCGCAGCTCGATCTGCGAATAGTCGCAGGCAAGAATCTGCCGCCCCGGCGGGGCGATGAACGCGGTGCGGATGCGCCGGCCGTCGGGCGTGCGGATCGGGATGTTTTGCAGGTTTGGATCCGACGAGGCCAGCCGCCCGGTCGCAGCTCCGGCCTGATGGAAACTGGTGTGGACGCGGCCGGTGTGCGGGTTGATCGCCGCCGGCAGCTTTTCGGTGTAGGTGCTGCGCAGCTTGGCCAGCCCACGGTAGTCGAGGATGAGCCGCGGCAGCGGGTGGTCGTCGGCGATGGCTTCCAGCGCCTCCTCGTTGGTGGACGGCTGCCCGCCGGGCGTCTTCACCGCCGCTTGCAGTTGCAGTTGGTCGAACAAGATCGCCTGCAACTGCTTGGGCGAGTCGAGGTTGAACGGCTGCCCGGCGATGCGATGGGCCTCTTGCTGCGCGGCGAGCATGCGCCGGCCCAGATCGGCGCTTTGCCGGCGCAGCTCGGCGGCGTCTATCAGCACGCCGTTGGCCTCGATCCGTTCCAGCACCGGCACCAGCGGCATCTCGATGTCGCGGTAGACGCGCTCCAGCGCCGGTTCGGATTGCAGGCGCGGATACAGCGCGTGGTGCAGGCGCAAGGTGATGTCGGCGTCCTCGGCGGCGTAGCGGGTGGCGTCGTCGAGGGCGACCTGCGAAAACGAAATCTGCTTGGCGCCCTTGCCGGTCACGTCGGCATATTTGACCGTCTGGTAGCCCAGATAGCGCTGCGCCAGCCCGTCCATGTCGTGCCGGCCGGCTGCGGCCCAGACGAAGGATTCGAGCATGGTGTCGTGCGCGTAGCCACGCACCGCCACCCCGTGCCGGCGCAACACGTGCAGGTCGTACTTGCCGTGCTGGCCGACCTTCGGCCGCTGCGCGTCCTCCAGCACCGGGCGCAGCGCGGCCAGCGTCGCGGCGCGGTCCAGTTGCGCCGGCGCGCCGGGGAAATCGTGCGCCAGCGGGATGTAGCAGGCATGGCCGATCTCGACCGCGAAGCTGATGCCGATCAGGTTGGCACACATCGGATCGATCGAATCGGTTTCGGTGTCGAACGCGATCAGCTCGGCGGCGCGCAGTCTGTCGATCCACGCGTCGAGCTGCGCGGGCGTGGTCACGCACTCGTATTCACCCTTGGCCGACAGTGCCGGGTCGATCGTTTCCTCGGCGGCGCCCGCACGCACGAATCCCGCCATGCCGCTTTCGGCTCCCCGCTCCCGGCTCATCGCTACCGGCTCCCTGCCCCCTGCTCCCCGCTCACCGCTCCCGGCTCCCGGCTTCCCATCCAGATCCTTCAGTGCCGCATTGAACCCGTAGCGCGTGTACAAGGCGCGCAGCTGCTCGACATCCGGATCGCGCAGCAGCAGCGCGTCGTGCCCCAGTTCCAGCTCGACGTCGGTCTTGATGGTCGCCAACTGACGCGACAGCGGCAGCCGCGGCAGCGCCGCGCGCAGGTTCTCGCCGACCTTGCCGCCGATCTGGTTGGCGTTGCCCATCACCGCATCCAGCGTGCCGTACTCGCCCAGCCACTTGGCGGCGGTCTTCGGGCCGCACTTGTCCACGCCGGGGATGTTGTCGGCGGCATCGCCCATCAGCGCCAGCAGGTCGATCACCTGTTCGGGGCGCACCCCGAATTTTTCGATCACCGCCGCCTCCGAATCCAGCACCGACCCGCTCATGGTGTTCACTAGGCGGATGCCCGGACGCACCAGTTGGGCGAAATCCTTGTCGCTGGTGGAAATGGTCACGTCCACACCATCGGCCTGCGCTTGCAGCGCCAGCGTGCCGATCACGTCGTCGGCTTCCACCCCGGCCACGCGCAGGATCGGGAAGCCCAACGCGGCCACGATCGCCAACATCGGCTCGATCTGCGCGCGCAGGTCGGCGGGCATCGGCGGCCGCTGCGCCTTGTAGTCGGGATACAGGTCGTCGCGAAAAGTGGGGCCGGAGGCATCGACCACGAACGCCGCGCAGGCGGGCTTTTCCTTCAGCGTGGCGCGCAGCATGTTGACCACCCCGAACAGTGCCCCGGTCGGCTCGCCGGCCGCGTTGGACAGCGGCGGCAAGGCGTGGAAGGCGCGGAACAGGTAGGACGAGCCGTCGATCAGGATCAGGCGGGGCATGGCGACGCGCGGCAGAGTGGAGGGCCATTGTAGGCGCGTGCGTGCAACCGGCGCTTTTCAGATGCCGCGCGCGGTGGGAAGATCGGAGCCCCGAACCGGAGAAGTCCCATGCGCACGCATCGCAAGGAACTGATCGTCGCATTGTTGCTGGCCGCCACGCCGACGCTGGCGCTGGCGCAGGACGTGACACCCGCACCGGCGCCGCCGCCGCCGTCGATGGACGACCCCGGGCAGCCGCCGCCGGCCCCGATCAAGCCCGACGACCCGCGGCTGGGCCCGTTGCCGCCAGAGGCTGCACCCGAGCCACCGCCGCCGCCCGTGCAGGGCCACGAAAAATCCGACGGCGACCCGACCAACGTGCCGGCGCTGCCGACGGACGATGCCTTCCACCCGCCGCCGAAGAAGCCCGCGCAGGTGCAAGCCGCCGACGGCTATTCGGTGCGCAGCTACACCACCGCCAATGGCGACAAGATCGAGGAGTACCGCCACGGCGGGCAGTTGACGCGGGTGCGCGTCAAGCCAGCCAACGCGCCGGCATTCGAGTTGAACGACTCCAACCACGACGGTCGCATCGATCGCCACGATGCCACCAATGCGCAGACCGTGCCGGTGCAGTGGACCTTGTTCGAGTGGCATTGATGGGCGCTTGAGCGGCGCCCGGTCGCGGGCAGAAAAAAGCCGCGCCCGGCAAGGGCGCGGCCATCGCCTGACATCAGCCCGCCGCGATCACTTGCCGGCTTTGTGGGCCTTGCGCGCGTGATGGTGCTTGGCGTGGTGCTTGCCATGATGTTTGGCGTGGTGCTTGCCGTGGCTCCAGCGCACGCATTTGCCGTTCTTGTGGCGCGTGCAGCGGGACTGGGCCTTGCCGTGGTGGCGGGCCTTGGCAGCGTGCTGGTGGTGGCTGCCAGCGGTGGGCGAGGCCATAGGCGCTTGCGCCGGGGCGCTGGCGGGCGCCGGCTGCGCGGCCGGCGCGGCGGATTGCGCGAAGGCGGCGCTGGCAAACACGGACAGGGCAAAAGCGAGCAGGGCGGGACGCAGGTTCATCGGGATTCCTCGGGCGGACGTTGGGAAGGGTGGAGCGGTGGTGGTGGCAAGTTCACCATGCGCCGTTGCGGTGACGGTTGCACTGGCCGGATCATGACGGAAATTTCATCCGCTCTCGCAGGATGGCGGCGACCTTCTGCGCGACCATTCACGTGGCGTTGCCTTGGCGTGGTTGTCGAACCGTTGGCGGGCGATTCGAGGCGGCGGGGTTGGCTTTTGCAGAATTCGGCGAAGCCCGTCACGGTGCCGACCGACCCCTGAGGGTGTAGGCTGCATTCGAACGCAAGCAAATGCCGGGTCAGTTCGGGGGAAATGCATGTTTGCCAAGCAATCCACAGCCGCGCCGTCGCCTTCGTCCGCCCGCTGGCGGGTGTTGTTGGTGGACGACGAACCCGACGTCCACACCATCACCAAGCTGGCGTTGTCGCGCTTCGAACTCGATGGCCGTCGACTGGAGTTCCTGCATGCCTACAGCGGCCAGCAGGCGCGCGAGATGCTGCGCAGCGAGCCGGACATCGCGCTGGCGGTGGTCGATGTGGTGATGGAAAACGAAACCGCCGGCCTCGAACTGGCCCGCTGGATGCGCCAGGACCTGAACAACCACTTCACCCGCATCGTGTTGCGCACCGGTCAGCCGGGACAGGCGCCCGAGGAGCGGGTCATCGTCGAATACGACATCAACGACTACAAGGAAAAAACCGAGCTCGATCGCAAGAAGCTGTTCACTACGGTGTTTTCGGCGCTGCGCGCCTACCGCGACATCATGCGCATCGATGCCGCACGCCGCCATGAGGAGCGCTTTCGCGTCGGTCTGGAAACCGTGCTGGCCGCATCGGCGCACGTGCTCGAACAACGCTCCATGCAGGCCTTCGCCTCGGGCCTGTTGCAACAAGTGGCGTCGTTGTTGCATCTGGACGAGCGCGGCGTACTGGTGCGACTGTCCGCGCTGCATGCCAAATCGCGCTACGAGGTGCTGGCCAGCGTCGGGGAATGTCTGGACGAGCGTGGTGAAATCGTCCCGGAGATCGTGCAGTCGCTGCAACAGGCCGAGGCCGCGCAGCGGCACATCCTCGTCGATGGCTCGTTCGTCGGGTATTTCCCATCGCAGCACGTCGCCGCATCCTTGCTGTATCTCAACGGCGTGGACGACGTCGATGAACTGGACATGCGCCTGATCGACATCTTCTCCACGCATGTGTCGCTGGCGTTCGAGAACCTGTTGCTCAACAAGGAAATTTTCGACACCCAGGCCGAGCTGATCAACAAGCTCGGCAACGTGGTGGAGTCACGCTCGGCCGAGGCCGGCAACCATGTGCGGCGGATGGCCGAAGTGTGCTTCCTGCTGGCGCGCGCACTGGGCTATGACGAACCGGAGGCCGAGTTGGTGCGCCGCGCCGCGCCGATGCACGACATCGGCAAGGTCGCCATCCCCGATGTCGTGCTGTTGCATCCGGGCAAGCTCGATGCCGAGCAGTGGAAGGTGATGCAGCAGCATCCGAGCATCGGTTTCGACATCCTCAAAGGTTCCGAGCGACCGATCCTGGAGGCGGCCGCCACCATCGCCCACCAGCACCACGAGCGCTGGGACGGCAGCGGCTACCCGCAGGGCCTGCGCGGCAAGGACATCCACCCGCACGCGCGCATCGTCGCGGTGGCCGACGTATTCGATGCGCTCACCCACGAACGTTGTTACAAGCCGGCCTGGCCGCTGGAAGAGGTGATCGCCTACATGCGCGCCAACGTCGGCAGCCATCTGGATTCCGAGATCGTGCAGGCGCTGCTGGCCAACCTCGAACAGGTGCTGGCGGTGAACGAGAAGTTTCCGGATTGATGGTAGCCGTGAATGGTGAATGGTGAATGGTGAATGGTGAATCGTGAATGGTGAATCGTGAATCGTGAATGGTGAAAGCTTGAAGCAAGAGCTGAAATCGACCACGAGGTCGCGATCACACGTCCGTTTCACGATTCCCGGTTCCCGACTCAGCACTCACGACTCACGACTCCCGTCTCACCGCCCCGCCGGCACCCGGATCGCATAGTGCAGCCCCTGGCCCGGGACGCTGTCCACCGCGATGGTGCCGCCGAGCTTGCGGGTCACCAGGTTGTAGACGATGTTCGCCCCCAGCCCGCTGCCGCCCTGGCCGCGCTTGGTGGTGTAGAACGGGTCGAACAGGCGCTTGAGCGCCGCCGCATCCATGCCGATGCCGTCGTCGCGGTAGTCCAGCGCCAGCGCGTCGTCGTCGCGGCGGGCGGCGATGTGGATGTGCCCTTGTGCGACGTGTTCGAAGGCATGCACCAGCGAGTTGATGACCAGATTGGTGAGGATCTGCGACAGCGCGCCGGGTACCGAGCGCACGCGCAGCGCCGGGTCGCAATCCACCGCGACCACGTGCGCGGTCTTTTTCAGCTTGGGCCGCAGCGATTGCAGGATTTCCTCGATGTATTCGGCCACCGCAATCTCGCGCACGTCCTCGCTGGATTGATCCACGGCCACTTGCTTGAAGCTGCGGATCAGGCTGCTGGCGCGCTGGGTGTTGTTGGTCAGGATGGTCAGGATTTCGTCCACCGCGTCCAGGTGTTCACGCAGGCCCTGTTCGGTGAGTGCCCCGGTGTCCAGGCGGCCACGCACGCCGCGGGTTTCCTCGGCCAGATGACTGGTCGCGGTCACGCAGATGCCCAGCGGAGTGTTGACCTCGTGGGCGATGCCGGCCACCAGCGCGCCCAGTGAGGCAAGGTTTTCCTGCCGCAACAACTCGTCGTGCGCCAGCCCGAGGTCGGTCAGGGTCTTGTGCAGTTCGTCGTTCTTGGCCTGCAACGTCGCCCGGCCTGCCGCCATGCGCGCGTGGGCGGCCCGCAGTTCGTCGTCGGCCTGCTTGCGCGACAGCGCGGCGGCGATGTGGTCGGCCACGAAGCTGAGCAGTTTCAGGTCGTGTTCGTCGTAGGCGATGGCCGCGTCGTAGGTTTGCAAGGCGACCACGCCGAGCATGGCGTCCTGATAGACCAGCGGGGCGCCCATCCAGACGTTGAAATCGAGGTTGCCGATCACGTTCACCAGCTCGCCGGCCGTGAACAGCTCGCGAAACCGCACCTGATCGATGCACTGCGGCGCGCGCGATTTCATCACGTAGCCGGTCAGGCCGTCGCCGGCCGGCCGGCGGTACTCGGCCGGTGGCTTGGCGTCTTTTTCGTCCGCGTAGTAGGGAAATCCAACCATGCCGGTGGTCGGTTCGTACATCACCACCGCGAAATTGCGTGCGTACAACAGCTCGCCCATGATCGCGTGCAGGCCGGCGTAGAAGGCGTCGAGGCCAATGTCCTTGACCGACAGTGCGGAGATTTCGTACAGCACCTTCTGCAACTGCTCGCCGTGGCGACGCTCGGCGATTTCCGACTCCAGGCTGGCGGTGCGCTCGGCGATGGCGCGCTCCAGCCGGGCAGCGAACTGCACACGCTCCACGGCGTCGGCGACGTGCTCGCTCATCAGCCCGAACAGGGCGATGTCCTCTTCGGAATAGCGAAAGCCCGGCGCATAGCTTTGCACCACGATGGCGCCGAAGGTGATGCCGTCGTAACCCAGCAGTGGCATGCCCAGCCAGTGCTCGGCCGGGGCGCCGGCGCCGAAGCTGCGCCCTTGCGTGTTGCGGGCGACGATTTCCTCGCGGGTGATGGTCAGCGGTTTGCCGGAACGGATCACCATCGCGGTCGGCGAAGCGTGGCTGGGCGGCAGCGGGAACAGGCGTTCCGGGTCGGGGATCTCGTCCTTCTCGTCAACCCGGTAGGCGAAACGGATGCCGTGTGCGTTGGCGTCGTGCAGGGCGATGAAGAAGCTGCGCGCCGACATCAAGCGGGCGATGGCGGCGTGCACGGCCTGATAGAAGCCGCGCAGATCCTTGCAATGCGCCGAGCGCTTGCCGATGTCCAGCACCACCGACTGTACCGCCTCCAGGCGGGCCAGCCGTTGCGCCATCTGCGAAGCGGACAGAGCTTTGTCCACGAGCGCCCCCCAACGTCCGACGCCAAGCCGCGCGGCGCCACCTGGACATAACCGGATGCGGGCGCACGACCGAGGCGACTAGAATGCCAGTGTTCGCCCGCCTGCGGCGATTTTTCTCCGAGGAGCCCCGATGTCCGGCAACGCACACCGAACCGTCGCCCTGATCGGCGCCCCCACCGACATCGGCGCCGGCGCCCGCGGCGCATCGATGGGCCCCGAGGCCCTGCGCGTGGCTGGCATCGTGCAAGCCCTGCGCGAACGCGGGCTGGACGTGCTCGATCGCGGCAATCTGGTCGGCCCCTCCAATCCGTGGCTGCCGCCGGTCGATGGCTATCGCCACCTCGATGAAGTGGTGGCGTGGAACCGACTGGTGTTGGGCGCGATCGGCGACGAACTGGCCGGTGGTCACTTGCCGATCCTTCTGGGCGGCGACCACTGCCTGGGCACCGGCTCGATCACCGCGGTGGCGCGCTGGTGCCGGCAGCGCGGCAAGAACCTGCGCGTGCTGTGGCTGGACGCGCACGCCGATTTCAACACCCACCTGATCACCCCTTCAGGCAACATCCATGGCATGCCGGTGGCGTGCCTGTGCGGTATCGGCCCGCAGGCGCTGACTCATCTGGACGGCAGCGCCCCGGCGATCACCCCCGACGTGCTGCGGCAGATCGGTATCCGCTCGGTCGATGCGGGCGAGAAGCGGCTGGTCAAGCAGCACGGCGTGGACATCTACGACATGCGCTACATCGACGAGATCGGCGTCAAGCGGGTGATGGAAGAAGCGCTGGAAGGCGTGGATGCCAATACCCACCTGCATGTGAGCTTCGATGTGGATTTTCTCGATCCGGCGATCGCCCCGGGCGTGGGTACCACCGTGCCGGGCGGGCCGAACTATCGCGAAGCGCAACTGGTGATGGAGATGATCGCCGACACCGGGCGGCTGGGTTCGCTGGACATCGTCGAGCTCAACCCCGCCTTCGACGACCACAACCGTACCGCGGCGCTGGCCGTGGACTTGGTCGAGAGCCTGTTCGGCAAGTCGACCTTGATGCGTGACTGACCGACCGCTTCACCTCCCCCGCGACTGCGGGGGAAGGTGAGCCACCGCTGGCGATCCGCATCGCCTTTAGCAGGCTGTTGAAAAACAGCCTGCTGATGCGATCCATGGACGGATCGCACGCCAATCAAACACGCAAGTGTTTGATTTGGCGGAGCCGAGTACGGGCATGTACCGGACTCGGCGCGTTGAAAAAGGGC
>JAFEEL010000011.1 GCA_018241125.1 Pseudomonadota bacterium
CCCAACCACCGACGAGGACAAATCCGGACCAAAAACCTAAACTGCAACCACCACCTTCAACCGACCACCCGCCACTGGCTTCCCATGGTCCGGAACGGTGGCTTCACATGACCGGAATATCCACCTATGGTCGCTTGGTTCACATTGAAGCTGTCCAGGCCACAGCTGCAACGTCCCAAGCGACCGTCCTCATCGATGTGTGTGGTCGCGGGCTTGTCGCAGCGACGACAGCGATCCGTCAGCGAACAACCGTGCCACGGGCAGGCATAGATCGAAGGAAGCTGAAACAGACTGGTGTGGTAGCCATGCTCGGCGCACTTCAAGCACGTACGAATCGGCCGCATGATTCGGTCCAGAATGCCGTCGGTCTGAAGAGGGCTCCAGATTTCCTCCTGCCACCACGTCGTCACCTGAGTTCCCGCCAGGCCCATGGCGGCTTCGAACCGGTCTCGTGCGACGCGCCCGATTCGCAGGTCCCTCAGCGGAGCAGTGCTGCACCGAATGCCGAGCGTCTGGAACCATTCGGACGGCTCCAGCGCCATCAGCCGACTCACGCGCACCAGCAGACCGTACGCAGAGATGTACGGATAGGGCTCGATCTCAGAGCCCAGCAGTTGGGGCCGCGGTTCCCGGGCAGCCAAGACGTGCGCCCAAGGGTTCATGCGGCCTCCTTGACACTCATCAACTTGCACCGCACGAACTCCAGTCGCAGGTAGCCACTGGCGAGCAGGGCCTGCTGCACGTCGGCCGGCGTGAAGCCCTTGAAGCCCGGATAGATACCCGCCACGCTGGCGAGCAGGTGGCGGACGGTCAGCGTAAAGGTCGCCATCGGCCAGCCTTCGCTCGGCGGCAGCCGGTTGGCCTCACGCAACACCCGCACGCCCTCAAGGATCGTGTGGACCTCGGAGGCCAAGGTCCAACCTCCTTCGAACGCAGCCTTTGCGAAGTAGCGGCTGAAGGGCATGTCGGGCGTGGGCCACGTCGCCGAGGTGTCGTAACGGCTCAGCGCGTGCTGGACCTCTTCCGCGCCGGTGAGCGGCTGGAACGGATGAGTGGCCATGAACCAGCGCCGCACCATGTGCGAGGGGTAGTCGCTCCAGTCGTCGGTGACATCCACGCCGGTGGCGTCGCTCTGCCGGACGAACACCAGGAACAGGCGCAGCCTGGCGTCGGTGAGCTGCTCGTCGACGTCAGCCAGGTAGTCGTACTCCGCGCGGGTGATGCGCTGGGCGTTGTCGATGAACATCACCATCAGCGGGAGCTGGGCCTGTCCGCAGCGCGTTTTGACGAAGTTGATCAAGCGATCGCGGCCCTTCTGCGGCGCGAGCCGATCGGCGTTGCTGAGCTTGAGTCGGTTGTTCATGGCGGTGTAGAACGCAGCGTCGCTGCGACGCACGCCGCTGGGCATGATCAGCCGCGAGGCCACGCCAATCGGCCGCCGCTCGGCGTCGATGAGCCACTGGGCAACGTGCTCGGTGAGGTACTCCTGCGCGCTGGTCTTGCCGAGCCCGCCGCCGCCGTAGGCAGGCACGCCGTGGTGGTCCTCCTCGACGTTCTGGAGAATGAAGTTGGCGAACTTTTCGGTCGGGCGCGTGGAGATCTGGAAGCCGTTGGGCAGGAAAATCGGGTGCGAATCGAAGTTCATGATGTGGGTCCTTGTCGATCAGAGGTCGCGCACGTGGTCGAAGCTGACCCAGCCGCGACGCGGCACCTGGATCGACGACTGCATGAGCTGATGCGGTGCGGGAGGCTGAAAGTGCGGATCGATCTGCTGCATGCGCGCGAGCTGATCGACGGCCTTGGGTGTCGTCGGAGCGAGCTTGCGCAGGTGGGCCACGTAGGCGGCGATGGCACACTCAGAGCCCGCAAGGGAGAGTCCGCCGGGCTGTTTGGCCCACTGCATGATCAGCGTGCGGGTGGTCTCATCGTGGCGCGTCTTGTCCCACGGAGAGGCTGCGCGCACCACGCCGATGGGCTTGGTCGCGCTGCGCATGAGCAGCAGCGTGCGCAGGTCATGTCGGTAGACGCGGGCGTGTACCGTCGTGCCGATGAGCTCCCACTTTTCCTCAAGCTCAGGGCAACGGTAGCGAACGTACTTGTAGTTGACGTGCACCGGCACGCCCTTGTCGCGATTGCCGTTGACCGGCAGAGGGACGACGACGCTGCCCAATTCGATGGCGTCCTTGGCGCCGGTCGACGGGGTGAAGTCCAGGCCGCGCGGCGGATTCAGCTGGAGGAACTGCAGCGGGCTGAGGCTGCCCAGAGACGGGTGAGGCGTGGCGTTGTAATTGGCGATGAGCACCTCCAGCAACTCGACGAACAGGTTGAGCTGGATCGGAAAATCCTCGGGTGCGAAATTGCTGATCCTGATCTTCGACTCTCCGAGACGCGTGGCCGGTTCGAAGCCGCCGGGCACATCGCGCAGCGCCCCCTGTTCCAGACGCGAGAACAACTGCTCGACGATGGGGCGCGAACGCGGCTGGTGCGCTTTCCCATAGATCAGGATGCCGCCATGGGCGCGGCAGAACGGTTCCTCGAAGTCCTTGCAATGGTGCGTGCGCGCGCGCGTTGTCCATAGCCGTCGAGCGCACGCGCCAATCCCCCAACTCGTCCGGCAGTCCACAGGGCAGCCCGGCGCCGGGGTGGTAGGCCAGACCAGGAATCGTCAGCTCGCGACGAGACCACGGCTGCAGCGAAGACGCCACGCAACTGCCCAGGTCCAAGTTGTTATAGCCGCGCCCGACGCGCAGCGACCAGCCGAGGACGGCACGCGAAGCGGTCTCGATATCGCACAACAGCCACATCGTGCTGATGGGCTTCTGGACGACTCCACCGTTGGGCAACGCCACGCCGAGGAGGGCCTCGATATCGATCCGGTGGGCGTCGATCTCGCAGCGGTCGAAGGGGCGGCCGATGAGCAGGTCGCTGAGCACCGTCGGAATCGTTGCTGCATCGTCGATGTCACCGTAAGGGGAGGTACTGATGCGGCGGTGGCGAATGAACCGCAGCAAGGCGCGGTGCCCCTTGTCGGGCTGGTTGAGCGGATAGAAGTCCTGCAGGTCGAGCTTGCGCAGGTAGGCGACCACTTTGTCGTGCAGCCGGTTGAAGCTCTTGGGCGGCCGCCCCGGGGGCAGGGGACGGCCATAGCCGTCCACCATGTCGCGCACCTCGGGGTGGCAGGCGAGCACCGCGGCCATCGCATGTGGCCCGGGACGGCGCGGCATCTGCGCAGGTGCGTCCTCGTCGCCGTCCTTGTGGTAGGCACCCCACGGCACGCAAACTCGGAATCCGTAGCGTTCGCCGTCGGGCGCGAGCTTGGGTGCACGCCGGACCATGGCACGCAGGCGCTTGCGACACAGCGAGTTTCCCTCGGCGGCCTTGGTCAGGCCGACTTCGCCGGTGAGCACCGACGTCAATGCCGCGCAGCCATTCTCGTAACGGGTCCGGAACGCTTCCTTGATGACGACGGGATCGGGACGGGGCCACGAGTCCAGTTCGGTCGTGCTAAGCAGGGAAGGGCGCTCACGCATGGGCCACCTCCACCGTCACGGTGCCATTGCCCGCAACGTAGTCGACGAGCCGGAGCGTCCCCTCGTGAATCATGCCCGCGACGACGGCGCGGATCGCGTCGGGCTGGAATTCGAGCTGCTTGAACAGTTGAACCAGCGTGGTGCGCGGCGTCGTCGCCAGCAGCGCCTGGATCTGTGCGCGGATGGAAGAGCGCACGATCAGTCTCTTGTAGGCCCACACGTGCGGAAGGAGCTCGAACGCGACGCGGCAATCGGCCAGCGCGCTGACCATCTCCGCTTCGGTCACGCAGGTCAATGTCAGTCCGTGGCGGGTGGCCGCCTCGTCCAGCAACTCGCGGTCGCGGATGCTGGCGCTGCCGCAGGTGCTGCGCACCGTGCCGCTCGCCGGGATGGCCAGGTAGTAGCGTTCCTCGCCGCTGCGGCTGCGAGTCCAGAACGAGACATCGATCTCCTGATGCGGCTTGAGCGCAATGCGGCGCGGGCGTTCGACGTAGGCGACCAGCTTCGAATCAAATTCCAGCTTCAGAGCCAGCGCGAGCAGCAGGATTTCCGAGACCGTGACGATCCGGTCGTTGCGCGGGGAGTGATAGACGAACAGCTCGCGCCGATTGCGTTCGGCACGCGAGAGCTTTCGAGGCGCGTAGGGCAGCTTGGCGCAACTCGAATCAGCGGACGTTTCGGTGTTCACGCGGGTGGCAGCAGTTCCAGCGGTCATGGTTCTCTCCAGGCAAGAGGGATCCGCGCGCCGAGGAAGGCGCGAGCGGACGGCGGCGCACGCAGCGCATGCGCCGAATTCGGAAGACGACGGACGCCCCCGCCTGCCAGGTGGCAGGCGGGGCGTTAGCGGGGACTTACATCTGGACGCGCAACTGGTAGGCGATCACGGCCCTGGACATCAGGTCTTGGTCGAGCACCAGCTCGAAGGGTCGACCGCATGGGGCGAGCAGCGTGGTCGTGACTACATGCCGTTCGATCGATGGAGGCCGCCGATACGGATGCGGAAACGGGAAGTCCAACTGCTCGAAGGCCTCCGTGTACCGCACGTCATCGGCAGTCGATTCGATGGACTCGTAGTACGTGTCCAGCGGCCGGTTACCGAGCGTCAGCAGCGGACGCTTGGGGAGGCCGGCGGGGAGGGCAGCCGGGGGCTGGAGGGAGGTCATCCGGTCGGTCGTGGTGGCAGCGGACAGGTTCTTGAGGGTCGGCCGGGAATCGTCTGAAAAACAGCCGTTTCTGCTGTAACACGTTGCCCAGCCTCTCTTTTTCAAGTCGATGCATCGTGCCGCGCACCTCTTGGGGTATTCCTGCTTTCTGTGCCAAATGTGGCGCTTTGGCTTGTGGGGGGGCTTTGCTTCGCGCTTGCTTTGATGAAATTACGCTGCTGAGGCCGCGAAGCGGCCTATTAGCTCAAAAAAGTCGAAAATTCGCACGAATGTCACCCGGTAGCTCACGATAGCGCTACGAAGCAGATTCCGGTGCCACTGGAGAAAGCTCCGCGGTGGGCCAGCCTAAACGTTCGTAGTCGCAGAACCGCCCCTTGTAGCCGATTGCATTGAAGATGAGGCGATTGAGAAGCGAGTAAACCGTCAGGCAATCTTTCCAGAGCTTGTTGATCTTTTCTGGATCGAACTTCGTCGTCGCATGAGCGCTGGAATTTCGCAGCGCAGTCCACGTCTTTTGCTGATGTGCTGTCATCACGCCTCTCGACACCAGCTCCTTCATTTGATCGCCAGGGCGAATAGACTTCATGGCATTGAGTGCGCCATCAAGGCGGACGTGCAGCGCTTCATCGTTGATTGCCAGCTTCTTGATTTCATCGCGCACTCGTTCCACTTCGAGCAGGAAAGCCGCGGAAGGTGCTCCAATGTCGGGGTAGGCGCATTTCAGTACGCCCTCGACCGCAACGGAAACGGCTAGTCCAACCATGTCCAGTTGTCGCGCTTCGCCTTCGGTCAGGTGGAAAAGCTGCACTGAGAGCGGATGGTAATCCTCAGGGTGAGAGTGCCGATTCACATACTCGAAGAACGCGACGAACAGGTTCCAATAGTCGACTGCCATGTCCGGGCGAGGATGGAGAGGTTCGTCGAACAGGGGCTTGCCATGGCTTGTCTTGGGTACCAGCGACACGTGCAGGGCTCCCGAAGATCGCTTCTGCATAATGCACCAGCGCACCGGTCGCATGGTGACGTAGCGCAAGGTCTCTTCCACGCGTGTCTCTAGACCGTCAGCTAGAGTTCGGTCAGAAAATACATGGACGATCGTAGATCCTTGTTCTGGTGAAGCCTTCCTGATTAAAAACTGGAGGTCGCCCGACGTAAATTCCGCTTGCACCTGCTCCATTTTTGACTGAGCAAGTTGACCGTTGATCTCCGAATGCGTGGACATCCAGCGATTGAGAGGAATGTCCAGTTCTTCAAAAAAGTGAAGCGAAAGACCGATTTGGTGAGATGAAGCGCTCGAAGGCGCTGTGTGTTGGAGCACGTCAAACATGCGACCAGTGAGCACCAGGCCGTATGCCCCGCCATTCCGCTTTACCTGAACCTTGGAGCACGTCCACTCGTAGCCGGAAAGATCCGTCGCTCTAAGCTCGAAGTACTCCTCCTTCGGGATCTCTTCGCCGGGTGTCCATTGCGTCACCAGAAATAGTTCTTCAAGAGTTGCTTCGGCATCGTCGTCGCTTCTGTCAGCGTAAATTCGGAACTGAAACTCTCCATTGCGAAGTAGCAACAGGCCTCGACCGTGGTAGCACCGAGGATTCGTTTCGCGAAGCTGACGAAGATCCACAGATGGGCAGTCGAGGGCCATTGTTCCATCGAACAATGCCTGCACAAATTCTTGGGTGATCGGGGAGGATCGTTCGAACTTGGCCACCGGCACAGGTACATTGCTCACACGGCTCTCCGTTGGCTCAAGCCAGCAGGGATTTGGGGTTCAATCCGTTCCGAATATGCGATCAAATTGTCCGCTGAGGGGCCCAATTATGGCTTTATTAGCGTTTGGCCTACCGTGGAGTCAATTTCTTAGTTTTGGGCGGTAGCGTGGTCGCGAACTGCTCGCAGTGACGCACCCAGAATTCAAGCTCAGCGTCTTTGGCTAGGCCCTTCTCGTTCACGAATACATAGCCGGCCATCGGCTTCCCGGTGAAGTCCATCTCTCGGACGTGCCGGCGCGCCAATGAGGCCGCGTATGCGTCCTTGCCGACTCGTGCCATGAGATCTTTGGCTGTCAGTCCGACAAACATATGCCCGTCCTTGAGAAAGCACAGGCCGCCGAACATACGCTTCTCGCTGATGCCAGTGGACTCCGCGAGGATCGCCCGGATTCGCGATGCAAGCACTTCGCTGTACGCCATCTCAGTCCCTCGTGCGGCAGACATCCGTATTTACCGGTCACCAGCAGGCGGCCCAGGATGGGCCAAGTCTACTATCGTAATTGCGGCAACCGATGAGCTCGGAGCAGCCTCACTCCTTTCCCATCAGGTACTCGCGAATCAGCTCACGCGCACGATGCAGCCGGCTCTTGATGGCGCCGGTCTGCTCGCCAAGCCGCTCGGCGATCTCGGCGATCGTCAACTCCTCGAAGTCGCGCAACAGCACGACTTCGAGGTAATGGGCGGGCAGCGATTCGAGCGCCTTGGCGAGATCGATCCGCAACGACTCGTCGGTTCGGAAGGCCAACTGCTGCTCGACGATGTCGTCCTCGAGCGGCTCGTGCTTGAACATCCGGTGCGCGAGCCGGCGGCACTCGCGCCGGATCACGGTGAACAGCCATGAGGAAAACGCCGCGGCTGCCTTCAGACCTCTAACCTTCCGCGAGATCACGAGGAGCGATTCCTGGACCGCGTCGTCGACGTCGCTGGCGTGGCAGTGCTTGTATGCATAGCGGCGCGCGTCAGCCTGGCAAACGACCAGCAACCGTTCCACGGCGGCCGAATCGCCCGTCTGCGCGGCGAGAATCAGATCGGTCCGGTCGATCCCGGCATTCACGGTATCAGTACCCCCGGTCGAGCTTGCGTCCGACCATCGCACACATCGGACAGAAACCCAACAAGCCGGTGATGGCCAGCACCGCGCCGATCACGCCGATGCCGACCGCGAGGGAGGAAACGCCCCAGTTCATCCCGGCGTAGCCCAGCCCGGCGGCGCCCATCAGGATGCGCAGTGCGCGCTCCCAGTTCGGGACGTTCTTCACGTACAGCATGCTGATTTCTCCAGGATTGGCAGGTGGTCGAGGCAAGCCCTCCCACTCCCTTGAGGCGACGATGGGGCGAATCGGTTCGCAGGGGCTTGAGAAAAATCTTTGGGCAACGCGAATCGTTTTGGCCTCCACGCCCCTCTTACCCGCCGAGGCCATGCCTCTGACCCCGTTTACCCAGCCTGGAGAATCCCGATGAAGACGTCCCTCAAACGCGCCTCGCTCGCTGCATTGACCGCCGCCACTTTGGCTTTGCCCGTCGCCGCGGTCGCTCAGCAGAGCGCTCCGAACAAGTGCCAGCCTGCTGCCACCATGGCCAAATGCGGTGCGCAGTGCGCCGCCAAGTGCGGTGCGAAATGCGCGGGCAAGTGCGGCGCCAAATGCGCCAGCAAGTGCCATCCCCGCAAGCACCACCATTCCAAGGCCAAGCATGCCGCCGGCAAGTGCGCGGCCAAGTGCGGCGCGCAACACTGATGGGCTCGGTGTCCGGCCGGCGGTTGCAAGACCCTTGGCGTGGCGCGTTGCAAGCCGCCGGCCGGAGGCTGATCGAAACCTATGAGGTGCTCGCCCGCGCGGGCGAGCACCTGCTGCATCCGGTGCTCGATGGTGCCGCACCGAAACAGTGGAGCCACTACCCGGACGACGATGCGATCGACGACGCGCACGGCTACCAGTGGTTCTACCACTCGCATTCTCCCGAGGACCGGGCGGGCGCGGTCGAGCATGGCCACATCCATCTGTTCGCGCGGCGCCAGCTCTGGGCAGGCCGGTTGCGTTCGCATGCCGAACGCGAATTCGCGGCCATGACCGGACGGCCACGCCAACGCGCCCGCACCCGGCACCTGCTGGGCATCAGTCTGGATAGCAAGGGCGTTCCGATCGGTCTGTTCACCGTCAACAGCTGGGTGACCGGCGACTTGATGCTCAACGCGCCGGCGACCGAACGGCTGCTGGAGCAAATGCAATTGGATACCGGCTATCCGCGCATCGACGCGGTGCTGGAAAGCGTAATGACCCTCTGCGGCGCCGAGATCGGCGAACTGCTCGCGGCGCGGGACGCCGCCTTGCGCACGCGCACGCCGGCTGCGGTGCTCGACGACCACGAGTTGGAAGTTCTTTCTGAGATCCCGATCGACCTGGATCGGAAGCTCGCGAACGCCTGATCCACCCGGTCTGCCAGCAACGACGCCGACGGTGGACTTCTCGCTGCGCGAATCGTTTTGCCTCCTCACTCCCTCTTGTGGAACGCCGGAGCCATTCCGGTCCTCTGCCATGGAGATCAACCGATGAACAGCACGCAGCTTCTCAAGACCTCGCTGGCCTGTGCCCTGACCCTGGGCGTGGCTTCCGCCGCGTTCGCAGCCGGCATGCCGCAGGGCAATTCGATGGACAAGGCGAAGATGGACAGCATGCAGAAGTGCTACGGCATCAACGCCGCCCACAAGAACGACTGCAAGTCGCCGGGTCACTCCTGCGCCGGGCAGGACGCGAACGCGCGCGATCCGAATGCGTTCGTAGCGGTCCCCTCCGGGCTGTGCGAGAAGATCGACGGCGGCAAGCCGCAGCCGGTCAAGCCGTAGGTCTAACGTCATGCGGCAGACTTCCACCTCAGCTACACAGTCCTCCCCGATGCCGGCTGCGGCCGGCATCGGGCTGCGCGCACCACACATCCCCCGCGTGGTCCGCGAGCGGCCGCCGGTGGCGTGGTTCGAGGTACACAGCGAGAACCTGTTCGCCGCCGGCGGCGCGGTGCACGATGCGATGGAGCGCATCCGCACGGACTACCCGCTGAGCCTGCATGGCGTGGGATTGTCGCTCGGCTCGGCGGATGTGCTCGATCCCACACACCTGAAGAAACTCGCCCTGCTGGTCGATCGCTACCAGCCTGGGTTCGTCTCCGAACATCTGAGCTGGGGCGCAGCCGATGGCCGCCACAGCAACGATTTACTACCGCTGCCGTTCACCGAAGAAGCCGCTCGTTTGCTGATTGCGCGGATCGACCAAGTACAACATGCGCTCGGTCGCGAGTTGCTGGTCGAGAACATTTCCAGTTACCTGTCGTTTCGCGAGCACGACTATACCGAGTGGGACTTCGTCACCACCGTGGTGCGGCGAAGCGGCTGCGGCCTGCTGTGCGACATCAACAATCTGTATGTCAACAGCGTCAATCACCGGTTCGATCCGCGGGTGTATCTGCGCGCGATACCACCGGAGATCGTACGTGAAATTCACCTTGCGGGATTCACCCGCAAGGAAGGACTGGATGCGCCATTGCTGATCGATACCCACAGCCGACCGGTGTCGGCCGAGGTGTGGACTCTCTACGTCGAGGCGATCGCGCGGTTCGGCCCGGTTCCGACCCTGATCGAATGGGACCAGGACATTCCCGAATTCGAAGTATTGCTCGCCGAAGCGGCACGCGCCGAGGAGGTGCTCGATGCGCAACGTGCACTCGCTGCTTGACCTGCAGCGCGAGTTCCTCGCGACCGTGTACGACGAGGCCGGCACCGACGTCGCGGACGTCGTCGTTGACGAGGGCCTCGCGCCCGCTGTTCGGGTGCGCATCTATCGCAACAGCGGCGTGCTGGTCCACACCGAGGCGCTGCGCACGAGCTACCCGGCGGTGCTTGCATTGGTCGGCGAAGCCTTTTTCGAGCAATCCGCGATCGCCTACCGCGCGAAGTATCCGTCCCGATCGGGCAATCTGCAGGCATTCGGCGCGCGATTCGGCGATTTTCTCGAATCGCTGCCGGCGACCCAGGGATTGCCGTACCTGGGCGACGTGGCACGGCTGGAGTGGTTGCGCCAACAGGTCGCGCTCGCGTCCGATGCGGGTGCGCTGACGCCAGCCGAGGTCGGACGCGCGTTGCGGGCGGTTCGCGGTGGTGCGCGCATCGGGTTGCACCCCTCCGTGCGCTGTCTGGCGAGCGCGCATCCGGCGCTGACGCTTTGGCGCTATGCCATGCAGCCCACTGCCGAGCGCCTCACGCTGTCCGCCGAGGACGAGTTCGTCCTGCTCTGGCGCAGCGACGGCGAAGTCGCGATGGCGTCCGTCGACTCCGCCAGCTTTGCATTCATCGAGTCGCTCACGCGCGGGTTTGCGCTGGGAGCAGCCCACGCCACGGCCTGCGGGCAGGACCCGGACTTCGACCCGGTGGCTTGCATCGTCGACATGGCGTACCAAGGGCTGATCGCAGCCGTCACTGGATCCAAGGAGAACGCGGCATGTCCCGACTGCAGCGGCTGACGCATTTCTACGACCGTGGTGCCGAGCTGCTCGCCGCGTGGCTGGGTCCGACGGCGCTGCTGCTGATGCGGCTGTGGGTGGCGATCGCGTTCTGGCAGGCAGGCGTGGTCAAGTTCGACGACCCGATCGGAACCCACTACCTGTTCCACGAGGAATACCACGTGCCCCTGCTGCCGCCCGATACTGCGGCCTTCCTCGGCACGTGGATCGAATTGATAGTGCCGTGGCTGCTCGGCTTCGGGCTGGCCGGTCGGCTGACCGCGCTGTTGCTGTTCGCGCACAACGCGATCGCGGTGATCTCCTATCCGGACCTGTGGCCGCACGGTTTCTGGACCGGCCTGTTCAACACCTCCGATTTCGCCGATCACAAGAGCTGGGCATTGATGCTGCTGGCGGTGATCGCCTGGGGGCCCGGACGCTGGTCGCTGGACGCGGTATTGCGTCCCTACTGGATGGCGAAAGCAACCCGATAGAAACCACCGCCGCGAATCCGGCAACAGGAGCACGACCGATGAGCTTCATTCAGCAAATCACTCCGAGCGAGGCGACCGGCGAATTGCGCGCCGCCTACGACGCGCTCGAGCGCAGCCGCGGCAAGGTCGCCAACATCCTGCAGGTGCACAGCCTGCGGCCTTCGGCGCTGCAGGCGCATCTGACGCTGTATCTGGATCTGATGTTCGCGTCGAGCGGCCTGTCGCGCCGCCAGCGCGAACTGCTGGCGGTGGTGGCATCGCGCGAGAACGCCTGCGGCTATTGCGTCGCCCATCATCGCGAAACGCTGGCGCGTTATCTGCCCGACGCCGGGCTGCTCGATGCGATCGCACAAGGCGGCGATTTGTCGGGACTCGACGCCGCGGATCGGGCCTTGTGCGCGCATGCGGTGAAACTGACCCGGACGCCCGCCCGAGTAGATGCACACGACATCGACGCGCTGCGCACCGCGGGACTTGACGATGCGGACATTTTGCTGATCACCCTCATCGTCGCCTACTTCAATTTCGTCAATCGCATCGCGCTGGGTCTGGGCGTGGCCTTCGATGCGGCGGAAGTCGGGGGCTATCATGGATGAGCCGAACGCAATCGTTCGCCGAACCGAACGCCAGATCAGGAGGCGCGTATGACCAACGCCACCGGCAGGCTTCCGCTGATCGCGGGCGTGCTGTCCGCGATCGGCGCATCGCTGTGCTGCGTCGGGCCGCTGGTGCTGCTCGCACTGGGCATCGGCGGCGCGTGGATCGGCGATCTGACCGCGATGGAGCCGTTCCGCCCGATCTTCATCGGCCTGACGCTGCTGTTTCTCGGGCTCGCGTTTCGTCGGCTCTACCTCGTTCCGCAAACCTGCACGCCCGGTACCCCCTGCGCCGATCCGCGCACCATCCGCCGGCGACGGTGGATCTTCTGGATCGTGGCCGTCGCGCTGCTCGGCCTGCTCGCGGTGCCGTGGTTCGCCCCGTGGTTCTACTGATAGGAGATCGCCATGCGCAAAACCCTTTTCTCCCTGCTGGCCCTGCTGCCGCTGACCGCGTTCGCGGTCACTCCGAAGATGGTGACGCTGGAGGTTCCCACGATGACCTGCCCGGTATGCCCGATCACGGTCAAGAAAGCGCTTGTGAAGGTCCCGGGCGTCAGCGCGGTCTCCGTGGATTATGAGGGGAAGACGGCAACGGTCGTTTTCGATGCCGAGATCACCCAACCCGATGCGCTCACGCGGGCAACGAAAGAGGCGGGCTATCCGTCCTCCGTCCGGAAATGACGCGGCGATGAGTTCGGTCGTGCTCGAATCGGTGCTGACCTGTCCGCATTGCCTGCACGTCGCGCGGGAAACCATGCCCACGGACGCGTGCCAATTTTTCTACGAGTGCCCGAACTGCAAGACCTTGCTGCGCCCGAACCCGGGCGACTGCTGCGTGTTCTGTTCGTTCGGCTCCGTCCCGTGTCCACCGATCCAGCTGCAGCGCTCGTGTTGCAAGTGACCGCATTCGTTCGTCATTGACCGTGCAACCGTACGCGGCGTAGCGGTACACGGCCGACACGATGAGCCCATAACTCGGCTGTGCTCGCCGACATCCCGCTTGCACCGCTCCCATCAGATCGGCGATTGGCGTTGCCACGCGTCCTGGTCAAAGGGGGTGAGTCTGCGCGAATCCTTTTGCCCGCTACCTGCCTCGTATGGGCATGACCTCCTCGCAGAGACCAACATGACGCGTCCCGGCAGCCATCGTGCGAAGTGGCCCGCCGTTGCCGTGCTGCTCGTGCTCGGGGCCACGATCTGGCAGGTCGGATGGCTGGACGGCCTGACCTTGACCCATCTCAAACAGCGCCAGGCCGAGCTGACCGGGTGGACGCACGCGCATCCGTTGGAGTCGGCCGTTTGCTTTCTCGCGGTCTACATCGCCGCGGTTGGCGCATCGATTCCGGGCGCCGTGGTCCTGACCCTCGCGGGCGGCGCCGTATTCGGCCTCGTCGAAGGAACGCTCCTCGTTTCCTTCGCCAGCGCGATCGGCGCGACATTGGCGTTTCTCGGTTCGCGGTTTTTCTTCCGCGATGCCCTGCAGGCCCGCTACAGCGAGCGCCTGGCGGCATTCGACGAGGGCATTGAGCGGGACGGCGCCTGGTATCTGTTCACGCTGCGTCTTGTACCCATCGTCCCGTTCTTCCTGGTGAACATGATCGCGGGCCTGACGCCGCTCAAGGTCCGCACATTCTATTGGGTCAGCCAGGTCGGCATGCTGCCCGGGACGATCGCCTATGTGTTTGCCGGGACGCAACTGTCCAGGATCGATTCGCTCTCGCACATCCTGTCGCCCGGCCTGATCGGTGCGTTCGCGGCCATCGGCGTGTTGCCGCTGGCGCTCCGCGGCGTCAATCAATATTTCGTTGCACGTCGCGTTTACGGTGGTTTCAAGAGACCGGCACGGTTTGACTACAACGTGATCGTCATCGGCGCGGGTTCGGCCGGACTGGTATCCGCCTACATCGCGGCGGCGGTCAAGGCGAAGGTTGCGCTGATCGAACGTGATCGCATGGGGGGCGACTGTCTCAACACGGGTTGCGTGCCTTCGAAGGCGCTGATTCGCACTGCGCGGCTGATTGCCGAGATGCGCAGGGGAGAGCGCTTCGGCATCGACAGCACGCGCGCCCGGTTCGATTTCGCGCGGGTGATGGAGCGCGTGCAGGCCGTCGTGCGACAGGTCGAGCCACACGATTCCGCCGAGCGGTACGCCCAATTGGGCGTGGACGTCCTGCAGGGCGAGGCGCGCATCGTTTCGCCGTGGGAAGTCGCGGTCGGCGAGCGCCGCGTGTCGGCGCGCAGCCTGATCCTGGCCACCGGCGCCCGTCCGCTGGTGCCGGCGATCCCGGGTCTCGATCAGGTCGATTGCCTGACCTCGGACAATCTCTGGGAACTACGAGAACTGCCGCGCCGGCTGCTCGTTCTCGGCGGTGGCCCGATCGGTTGCGAGCTTGCGCAGTGTTTCGCGCGGTTCGGCAGCGACGTCACCCTGGTGGAAATGGCGCCGCGCCTGTTGCCGCGCGAGGATGCCGACGCGAGCGAGGAAATCCGACGCTCCTTTGCGGCCGATGGCATCCGGGTCGCGACGACGCACAAGGCCGTGCACATCCAGACCGATGCCGACGGTCACCGCCTCGTTTGCGAAACCGCAGGTTCGCGTGTGGACTTTGGCTTCGACCGCATCTTGCTGGCGCTTGGCCGCAAGCCACGAGTGGAAGGCTTTGGCTTGCAGGAACTCGGCGTGCGCCTGTCGGAGCGCGGGACGATCGATGCCGACGCCCTGTTGCGCACGAATTTCCCGAACATCTACGTTTGTGGAGACGCCGCTGGACCGTACCAGTTCACCCACGTCGGCGCGCACCAGGCCTGGTATGCGACGGTCAACGCCTTGCTCGCTCCGTTCTGGAGTTTCCGCGCCGATTACCGCGTCATTCCCTGGGCGACCTTCACGGATCCGGAAGTCGCGCGCGTGGGCTTGTCCGAGGACGAAGCCACCCGGCAGAAGATTCCCTACGAAGTCAGCCGGTTCGGGATCGACGATCTGGATCGCGCCATTGCCGACTCGGCAGCGCACGGATTCGTGAAAGTGCTGACCGTTCCGGGCAAGGATCGCATCCTCGGCGCGGCGATCGTCGGTGAACATGCCGGCGATCTGCTCGCCGAGTTCGTGCTGGCGATGAAGCATGGCATCGGACTCAGCCGGCTGCTCGGCACGATCCACATCTACCCAACCCTGGCCGAGGCGAACAAGTACGTCGCCGGCGTCTGGAAGCGCAACCATGCGCCGCGTCGCGCATTGCGCGCGGCGGACCGCTTCTTCCGCTGGCGTCGCGGCGGCGACGGTACCCGATCCGTGGCAGCAGTCTAGCCGAAACCAAGGCAATCCCCGGAGCACGACATGCTGACCACCCTCCTGCTCATCACCTTGCTGCTCGCCGCGGCCAACGGCGCGAACGACAACATCAAGGGCGCGGCCACACTGCTGGGTAGCGGTGTGGCCAACTATCGCCACGCCATCACGCTGGCGACGCTCGCGACGGCCGCGGGCGGCGCCGCGTCGATCTACTTCGCGCACGGTCTGCTCGTCGCATTCAGCGGGAAGGGAATCGTGCCCCAGGACATTGCAGCATCCGCGCCGTTTCTGGGTTCGGTCGGTTTGGCCGCCGCGGTGACCGTGGGCATCGCCACGCGGTTTGGGATGCCGATCTCGACAACCCACGCGTTGCTCGGCGGCTTGACCGGCGCCGGCTTCGGGGCGGCCGCTTCCAACGTTCACATCGGCGTGGCGTTCAAGGAAATGCTGCTGCCGCTGTTGGTTTCTCCAGCCATCGCCCTGGTGCTGGCGCTTGGGGTGGTGCCATTGGTCCGGCGAATCCGTGCGCGAACGACCCACGCGAAAGCGTGCGCGTGCATCGATGTGCCCGCGGTAGCGGTCGGCGAAACGCTCGCTGTGACCAGCACAGCCGTGACGCTCGGTACCACCGATCAGCCTGCGTGCGCTCCGGGCGCAGGGCGTCGGGTACTCGCCGTTGACACGGCGCGCATCGCCGATCGGCTGCACCTGGTGAGCGCCGCCGCCGTCAGTTTCGCCCGCGGTCTCAACGACACGCCGAAGATCGCCGCCTTGTCGGCGGCAACGGGGATGCTCGGCGCATCCTCGGCCACAGCCCTGGTGATCGTCGCCATGGCGATCGGCGGGTACGTGTCCGCCCGTCGCGTTGCCGACACGATGGCCTTCGGTATCACCCGGATGGACTTGGGACAAGGACTTGGCGCCAATCTGGTGACATCGGTGCTCGTGATCGGCGCGTCACGCTTTGGCATGCCGGTTTCGACCACGCATGTCACCTCGGGCGCCCTGTTCGGAGTGGCTGCCAGCGGCAGAGGTGGACACAGCGCGGTGATCCGCAACGTCGTGCTGGCCTGGCTGCTGACCTTGCCGATCGCGGCCGTCGTCGCCTGTCTGACCTATCTGCTCTTCACGCGCTAGAGGAAGCCCTTCCATGTCCGACCAAACCTCCATTGCCGATGTCCGCCGGTATTACGGCGAAGTCCTTCAGTCGAACGCCGATCTCAAGACCGGCGCCTGCTGTCCTCCGGAAGCCATGCCGGCTCCGCTGCGACGCTTGCTCGATGATGTTCACCCGACCATCAGGGATCGGTTCTACGGCTGCGGTTCGCCGTTGCCGCCGGCTCTGGACGGCATGACCGTGCTCGACCTCGGCTGCGGCAGTGGCCGCGATGCGTACCTGCTGTCGCGCCTGGTCGGCGAACGTGGCCGCGTGATCGGTGTTGACATGACGGCCGAGCAGCTCGACATCGCGCGTGCCCATCAGCGATGGCACGCGGACCGCTACGGGTATGCGCAAAGCAACGTGCGCTTCATCGACGGCTATATCGAGGACCTGGCCGCCTGCGGCATCGCCGATTCGAGCATCGACGTGGTCGTTTCCAACTGCGTGCTGAACTTGTCGTCGGAAAAAGCGTGCGTATTCGCCGAAATCCTGCGCGTGCTCAAGCCTGGCGGAGAACTCTATTTCTCCGATGTGTTCGCCGATCGCCGCATACCCCAATCGCTGCGACGCGATCCCGTGCTGTTGGGCGAGTGCCTTGCCGGGGCGATCTACCACGAGGACTTCCGCCGGTTGATGGCTCGCGCGGGTTGCGCCGACGCGCGCACGGTGAGCAGTCATTCCATTCCTCTGATCGACGAAGAGATCATCCGTAAAATCGGGATGGTCGGCTTCACCTCGATGACGGTGCGAGCCTTCAAGCTCGATCTCGAGGATCGCTGCGAGGATTACGGCCAGGTCGCGACCTACCGCGGCACGATCCAAGACTGCCCTCACGCATTCGATCTGGACGACCACCACCATTTCGAAACCGGCCGTCCGCTGCGCGTGTGCGGCAACACGTTCGACATGCTGGCCGCAACTCGTTATCGCGCGCACTTCGAGCTCGTCGGCAGCAAGCACACCCACTTCGGGTTGTTCGACTGCACAACCGCACCGGCATCCGCACAGCCTTCCGCCACGAGTTGCTGCTGATGTCCCTCGATCTTGCCATCGTCGTTCCCGTGGGGCCGGACGAACAATGCTGGCGCCTGCTGATCCATCAGCTGACCGAGCTCGATGTGCAGGAGATCGTGATTGTCTTTCCGACCTCGCTGTTGGCCCCGCCGGCCAAGCCGCTACGATTCCATCCCCAGGTTCAGGTCGCTTTCGCGCAGGCGGGTCGTGCCCGCCAACTGAACGCTGGTGCGGATGCGACCCGGGCCAAGTGGATCTGGTTCCTGCATGCCGACTCGATGCTGACGGACGATGTCGGCAGCGCGCTGGGAACCCACACCAGAGGCGACGAAGACGCGCTCGGGTACTTCGACCTGCGGTTTCTTCGCGATGGCCCGCCATTGATGGCGCTCAACCGGCTTGGCGCCTGGATGCGGAGCCGTTGGCTCGGGTTGCCGTTCGGAGATCAGGGGTTCGTGGTCTCGCGGTCGCTGTTTGAACGGCTACAGGGATTCGACGCAGCGCTGCCATCCGGTGAGGATCACGATTTCATCTGGCGCGCCCGCGCGGCCGGCGCCCGTCTCGCACCGGTCGGCGCGCCGTTGTATACGAGTGCGCGCAAGTACGCCGCGAACGGCTGGTGGCGCACCACGGCGCAGCATGTCCGCGCGACCTGGGAACAGGCGCGCGCATTTTCCGGGCGGGCCCGCGCATGAACCGCGCCGGCCTCGCCATCTTCGTCAAGACGCCATCGCTGTCGCCGGTGAAGACGCGCTTGTCAGCGCGCATCGGCCAACACTGCGCGGAGGCATTCCACCTCGCCTCGGCCGAGGCGGTGGCCTCGGTGAGCGTCGATGCGCAAGCTCGCGTGGATCTCGCCGTCTATTGGGCGGTTGCCGAGCCGGAAGCGATGCGGTCCGAGCTCTGGTCCGGTCTACCCAAGCTGGAACAAGGTCCCGGCGGCCTTGGAACCCGACTGGCGAACATACATCGCAGGCTGCTTGGGATGCACCGGGCGGCCATTCTCATCGGCGCCGACGCACCGCAAGTGACCGCCGAACGCCTGGTGCGAGCGGTCACGTGGCTCGATGCAGACCAACCGCGGCTCGTCATCGGTCGTGCGAACGACGGCGGCTTCTGGACGTTCGGCAGCAACGTTCCCATCCCGGAGTCCGTCTGGTGCGGAGTCCGCTACAGCGCCAGCGACACGGCGAGCCGTTTCATGGAGTCCGCGCGAGATCGTGGCCAGTGTCTGGAGCTCGATTCGTTCGACGACGTCGACACCTACGACGATTTCGCGCCGACCCTGCGCGCGATCACGATCCTGGCTCGCCCGACCGAGGCGCAACGGCGTCTTGCAAGCTGGATGAGCGAAGTGATGCGCCGAGGCGGTCGCTGCGCATGACGCTCCTGTCGCTGCAACGACTCGTGGTGATCAAGAGCATGGCCATCGTTGCGCTGCTTGCATTGCTGGTCGCCTGGGAAGCGTGGCGACCGCGGCGGGCAGTCGTCGAAGGCTGGGGTCGTCGCCTGAATAATCTGGGCCTGATCGCCGTTTCGACGATCCTCGTGCGCCTGATCGTCCCGATGGGGGCGGTGGGGTTCGCCGCGGCCTGGCATTCAGGCTTGTGGCATCAGGTCGCCGTACCGCCGGTTCTGCAAACCGGCGTAAGTCTCGTCGTGCTGGATCTGGCGATCTATTGGCAACATCGCGCGTTTCACTTTTGGCCGCTGCTGTGGCGGGCGCACCGTGTGCACCATAGCGATATCGCATTCGATGCAAGCCTGGGTGTGCGCTTCCACCCGTTCGAGATCCTGCCGTCGTACGCATACAAGCTGCTGGTTGTAGCCATCTTCGGCATGGCGCCGATGGACGTTGCGATCTATGAGGCGAGCCTGCTCGGCTTTTCGCTGCTGACCCATGCGAACGCGGTGTTGCCGGCATCGCTCGACCGCGTCTTGCGTTGGATCGTCATCACGCCCGACTGGCATCGCGTGCATCACTCCATTCATCGCGACGAGATGAACGCGAATTTCGGCAACATCCTCTCGATCTGGGATCGGCTGTTCGGCACGGCGCGCGAAGGGCCGCGCGACGGCCATGTCGCGATGGCCATCGGCCTGCCCGAGTTTCGCGCTCCGCAAGCACAGCGTTTCCCGGCGCTTCTTATCCAGCCGTTCATGTCGACGTCCGTCGATACGGCTCCACCTTGAGGCCACTGCCCATGCATGACTTGTTACCCAAATTGCAAAGCCACGCATTCCCGGAAATCACGCGTGACCGAATCGACACGCTGCAGCTCAATCTGGGGTATCTGTGCAATCTGAGCTGCATCCACTGTCACGTCAACGCGGGACCGCGGCGCAAGGAGCTCATGGATCGCGCCACGATGGAACTCGCGTTGCTGGTCGCCGAACGGCGGAAGATCACGACTTTCGACCTGACCGGCGGCACACCGGAGATGAACCCCGAGTTCCGCTGGCTGGTCGCGGCCGCCGTCGAGCGCGGCATCCGCGTCATGGATCGCCTGAATCCGACGATCATCGAAGAACCCGGATACGGTTGGGTCGCCGGGTTTCATGCCGCGTTCGGTGTGGAGCTCATCGCCTCGTTGCCGTGCTACAGCCAGGCCAACGTCGACGAGCAACGCGGCAAGGGCGCCTTCGATGCGTCGATCCGAGCGCTGCAGAAATTGAACGCACTCGGCTACGGCCAGCCAGGGAGTCGGCTGACATTGAACCTCGTCTACAACCCGAACGGTGCGTTCCTGCCGCCGGCGCAGGACGCGCTTCGCGCCGACTACCGCCGCTTGCTGGCCGACAACTTCGGCGTCGTGTTCAACGACCTGTGGGCGATTGCCAACATGCCGATCCAGCGTTTCGGTTCTTGGTTGGTGTCGAAGGGAAAGTTCGGCGAGTACATGGACACGTTGCGAGGCGCCCATCGCGTCGAGAACCTCGCGCGAGTGATGTGCCGCGGCCTCGTCAGCGTTGATTATCAAGGCCATCTCTACGACTGCGATTTCAACCAGATGTTGAAGATTCCGTTGGGTGGGCGCGCGAATCGGTCGCATCTGCGCGACCTGTTGGACGGAACCACGCCACGCCGCATCGGCGTCGCCGACCACTGCTTTGGCTGTACGGCCGGCCAGGGATCGAGCTGCGGTGGCGCGCTTTCGACGGATGCGAACGACCACGCTACGGCCGGGCGCAGGCCGGAACCGCGTGAGATAGCCGTACGGGTGGTGGCCGGATGAGTCAGGTCACGTTGTACACGACAGGCTGGTGCCCGTTCTGCAAACGTGCGGAAGCGCTGCTGGCAGCCAAGGGCGTGCGAAACATCGAGCGCGTCTTCATCGACGCGCAGCCCGAGCGCCGGACGGAAATGATCGCGCGCACGGGTCGGCGCAGCGTGCCGCAGATCTTCATCGGCGATCGCCACATCGGCGGCTACGAGGATCTCGTCGCCGTCGACCGCGAGGGTCACTTGCAGGGTCTGCTGGCGGCATGTGGCGGAACCATCGGGTGAAGCCGATGCGGATCACCCACGCATACCTCGTTGTCGTTGACATCAGCGGCTACACGCGGTTCATCACCAATCGCTCGCTCGCACTGGCCCATGCCGAACAGATCATCAGCGATCTGATCACCTCCGTGATCGATCGGTCTTCGTATCCGATGGTGCTCAACAAACTCGAAGGCGATGCAGCACTGCTGTACCGAGAGTTGCAGCCGGGTGATGTCGGCGCCGCCCGCGACGTGATGGGCCAAGTGCGTTCGTTTTTCCCTGCCTTCCGTGCCCGCATGGAGCTTACGCGCTCGCTGCGCAGCAACTGCAACTGCGAGGCCTGCTCGAACATCGCTGGACTCGCTCTCAAGGCATTCGTGCACGTGGGAGAGATTGCGATCAAGCAAATCCGGCAATTCGAAGAGCTGGCGGGCGAACCGGTGATCCTGCTTCACCGGCTGATGAAGAATCACGTGCCGACGCGCGAGTATGTGCTGCTGACTGCCGGAGCGGCGAGCGGCGCTGAATTGGACGAGACGCATCTGCGCGCACACGTCGAGGAAGTGGCGGACATCGGTGCACAACAGCTTTGGATCGCTGTTCCCGAGGACCTGCCAGAACCGGCTGGAGGTTCCGAGCGAGCCGCCCGTACTGGCTCGCAGCCCCAACGGCTCAAGTTCTATCACCATCTTCCGGATGCACAGCGCTTCAGCTGGCTCCGGGATTTGCGCGGCTGGCTCCGGATGAAGCTGTTCACCTAATCGATTTAGCGTCCCGCGAATCGTTTTGGCTGTTCACGACCTCTATCTCATCGATCGCGGATCTGATGTCGCGCTGAACGCGCGTCGTGCCGACTCGTTCGCATCGAGCGTCTTGTTCCGTTCCTTGGCCTTCGTGAACCGGGGTTCGACCACATGCACACCCATCAATCTTCGCCCGTTCCCGGGTCCCTTCGTCTTTGGCTTCGTTCAACGATTCTTGTACCTCGTCGGGTGAAGTACCGCCGGTTGATTTGGTTGGTGTCGATCTTGCTGGGGACGGTTTACGGAGCGTGCGCCCACGCGACGGATTTCACGATTTCCGTAGGGCCAAGCTGGACCAAAGGGGGGCGTACGACGGAGGCGCTATTCGTCACGGCGCTCGGTGACGAGCGTCGCCTGGGACTGCTGGAGTGGCAGCCCCAATTCGACGTCGGAGCCGTCCGTTCGCACCATTCGGCCTTGCGTGACCTGGACCGGACGGTCTGGGTGGCGGCCGCCGGCGCGAGGTTGCCGCACCTGTGGGAGAACTTGTTCTTCAGCTTCCAGTTCGCCGCCGTCCAACCCCGTACCAGCGCTCTGAGCAGCACCCAACAATTCGTCAGCAGCCTTGGCTGGCAGCAGGGATGCGTGACGGTCGTGACCCGCCATATCTCCAATGGCAGCACCCACGAACCCAACGACGGCGAATCTATGCTTCTGCTCGGCGTAGGACTCTAGCGATGCGTGCGCCTGCCGATGACGTGGGAGGCAATCACGAATGCTCGCGGCATGCACCGCGCCCGCGTTTCGAAACCTGGGCCCGGGCATGAACAGCCTGCGAGGCATGATCGGCAAGTGGCTGGCGAATTACCTCAACCAGCACGCCAGAGGACCGTATCTGCATCCGCCCGCGAACTTCGCCGCCTTGCGGCAATTGCTGCAACCCGGTGACGTGCTGCTGGTCGAGGGCGACCGGCGCATTAGTACCGCGATCAAATACCTGACCCAATCGACATGGTCGCATGCGGCCGTGTGTATCGGTACGCGGACGCTGCAGCCAGGCGCTCCTCCCATGCCGGCGTTCGTCGAGGCCGACACCGAAACGGGTGTACACGTCGTCGGTCTGGACGCGTTCAAGGGACTGCATGCGCGGCTATGCCGGCCGATCGGCTTGACGAGGGAAGACGCCACCCGAGTGGTGAACTACGTCTGCTCGCGCATCGGCGATCGTTACGATCTCAAGAACGTATTCGACCTGGCTCGCTATCTATTCCCCACGCCGCCAGTGCCCACGCGCTGGCGGCGCCGAATGTTGGCACTAGGCAGCGGCGACCCGACGCGTGCCATCTGCTCGTCGCTGATTGCCGAAGCGTTCCAGTCGGTTCATTTTCCAATCCTGCCGCTGATCACCAGCATCCCGGATACATCGGGCAACTGCGCCTACTGCGTGCGCGAACAGTTGCAAATCCGCCACCACAGCCTGTTCGCGCCGCGCGATTTCGACGTCTCGCCGTATTTCGCCATCATCAAGCCCAACATGACCAATGGTTTCGATTACCGCACGCTGCAGTGGGACGAGGAACCGGGTCCACCATGATCGAGGATCAACAATGATTAAATCAGCAGCCACCCACGGACTCAGATTTCGGTGGGAAGCATCCCATGGCTCTCTGATGATGACATCGACGACGATTGAAACCTGCGTTTCAACCATGTGGACGAAAACTGCCATTCGCAGGTCGGAAACTGAAGTCTGTCCAGAAGACAAGGTTTCGCCGTGGGCTTCGGTTTCTTGTTCTAAGGACCGCACGACCAAGCGTCTGGCCTAAAATCGCCCTCATGCCTCTTGTGTTGTGCAGGTGGCTCGCAGCCCGAAAAACCCGTCTCAGAGCGAGGAGTTGGCCATGAGTAGCGCCATCGAAAACGAGTCTCATGTCGGCCCAGTCAGCACCGACACCTTGAAGCGCGATCAGAGCTTTGCCAAAAATCTGTTCTTCGGCGAAATTTTAGAAGAAAACCTCTTCCCGTATCCGGCGATGCGCGAGCGCGACCGCGAGATGCTGACGGCGATGGTCGATGCCATCGATCATTTCCTCGACGACAAGCACGCTGAGCTCAAACAATGGGATCGCGAAGCGCACCAGCCGGCGCAATTCATACAGGCGCTGCGTGAGATGGGCCTGTTCGGCCTAATCATTCCCGAACAGTTTGGCGGATTGGAGCTTTCCAACGCCGCCTACCCGTGGGATGTCATCTGAGTAAACACCTCGCATGCACCTACTGCGTGCGCGAACAGTCGCAAATCTGCCATCACAGCCTGTTCGCGGTGCGCGACAGCGACGTCTCGCCGTATTTCGCGATCATCAAGCCCAAACATGACCGATGGTTTCGATTACCGCGCACCGCAGCGGGACAATGCTCGTGACCGGATCGTCTTCACGCGCCCTTGCACCGGTCTTCATCTACATTACAGGCTCAATCGAACGGGAGCGACCCAATGGCCGTGTTGGCGATCTTCAAAGGACAGGGATTCACGCGGGAGATGTACGAAGCGCTTCGAAACGAGGTGAATTGGGAGAACGACCTCCCCCGGGGAGGCCTGATCCACGCCTGCGGCTTCGACGAAGCGGGCGATCTGCATGTGGCGGACGTGTGGGAATCGGAGGAACAGATGAACGCGTTCGTCACTTCTCGTCTGGTACCCGGCTTTCAGAAGCTCGGGATTCCAGCGCCTCAGGTCAGCATCTTTTCGGCACACAACATCAACGTCTATTCCGATGCCCAACGGTTTCTGCTGCAGCCACTTACGAATTAAGATCTTGGCGGGAAGCGTCCCACGGACCTCTCTCATGATGACGTCGGTGCTGATTGAGATCAGCGCTTCAATCATGTAGACGAAGAATGCCATTCGTATGTCGGAAGCCGGAGCTTGTCGAGCAGACTGGGGCCCATTGCCAGTTTCGCCAGCCCCGGTATCCCGAAGAGCTTCGTCATCTGGTTGCGTAGGAACAGCCCCGAAGCGGTTTTCGGGACGAACGAGCGAGCGAAGCGACGGGCGGCTTCCTGCTTTTGGTGCATGAATGATCGCAGCAACCCCTCGTAGCGCTCGAATGCGCCACCTTGGCTCGCATCGTATCGGTTCAGCTCTCCAGCCAGTACATAGGCACCTGTCATAGCGAGCGCGGATCCTTGGCCAGCGAGCAATGATGGGCAGAACGCGGCATCACCAAGCAGGACGGTGCGACCATTCGACCAGCGGTCCATCCTGATCTGACTGACTGCATCAAAGTAGAGCTCGTCGCTTTTGTCGAGAGCAGCAAGGATCTGCGGGCACTCCCAGCCGACGTCGCCAAATCGTGAGCGCAAGACGGCCCGTTGTGCTTTGCCATCATGCCCGGAAATCGCAGGCGGTCGATCGGCAGCGTAAACGAACAGGAAAACAGTTCGGTCATCTCGCATGGAGAAACGGCTGACCTGACAACCAGGTATCGCATGACCCACGTAGACGTTCTCGTCCCGCGGCCGATACCCGCTGACTTCGAACGCAGCGACCATATACCCCAGGTATTTCTCGTACATGCCCTCGTCGCCGAACGCCAGTGCGCGTACAACGGAATGCTGCCCTCCCGCGCCCACCACGAAGTCATACCTGTGTTCGCGACCACTCTGGAAGCGTACCTGCACCCCGTCGCGATCCTGGGCTAATGACGTGATGGTGTCGTCGAAGACGAATTCGCACTGATTCGCGACCGCCTTGTACAGCGCTTCGGCCAGATCGCCGCGACGGAGACTGAGAAATCGCCCATCGGTAAGAGCTCTGAATACCGATACGTCGAAGCCACCGATCTTGTGGCCACGCGAGTCGACAATCCGGAGCTCGCGAATGTCGTACCCGATCTTCCTCAGCTCCGGCAGGAGTCCCATTTTCTCCGCAATGTCGTAGCCAAGTCCCCAAAAGTCGATGACGTAGCCGCCGGTTCGCAATTGGGGGGCACGCTCAACCACGGTCGGCTGAAATCCGCAACGGCACAGCCAGTAAGCGAGAGTCGGCCCGGCGATCCCAGCTCCGGATATCAGTACTGATTGACGATACATGGGGCAGATCCTAGTGATCTTTAGGAAGTATCACCTTGCACCTGCAGTCTGTGCTAGGAAGCTTCTTCGCGTGGCAACGCGCGCGCAATCGCTCCGCGGATCGTCAGGCCCTGGCCAAGGATCGAAAATACGACGACGGAATACGTAAGAGCGAGGATCAGGTCGCGGCGTGAACCTGGCGGCAGTGAGAGCGCCAGCGCTACGGAGATTCCGCCTCGCAGTCCCCCCCACGTCAGCACCTTCCATGAGCCCTGAGGAAGCCTGAACCAGCGATCCAAAGCTGCGATCGGGAGCCCCACTGTGAGTGCGCGTGCCAATAAGGTGATGCCGATGACACCAAGCGAGGCAAGGAACACACGTCCGGTGAACGCGACCATCGCGACCTGAAGACCCAGCAGCACGAACAGCACCGCATTGAATATCTGGTCGAGGAGATCCCAGAACAGGTCCACGTAATGTCGTGTGGTTTCAGACATGGCAAGTTCCCGCCCATGATTGCCGATCGCGATGCCGACAACGACCATCGCCAGTGGGCCCGAGACATGGAGATGACTTGCCAGCTCGTATCCGCCCAGCACCGCGGCCAAGGTCAGCAAGACCTCGACTTCCGCATTATCGACGCTTCGCAAGAGAGCAAACAGCAGCAGCCCGACTGCGCCGCCGAGCAGCAGGCCACCACCCGCCTCACGGACCATCAGCGTGAATCCCTCACTGATCGTCGG
Organism: Pseudomonadota bacterium; assembly: GCA_018241125.1. Classification (GTDB taxonomy): domain Bacteria; phylum Pseudomonadota; class Gammaproteobacteria; order Xanthomonadales; family Xanthomonadaceae; genus SZAS-103. The sequence continues at coordinate 26,556 of JAFEEL010000011.1, forward strand.
CACAGTAGTTTGAGTGGCGATGCTGACCAGTACCGAAAACAGGACCACACCAACGCCGTCGTTGAACAACGATTCCCCAGCCACGACGACACCTACACTGTCGGGCGCTTTCGCGGATTTCAAGATGCCAATGACAGCGATCGGGTCGGTGGGGGAGATGAGCGCGCCGAACACGAGGCAGTACTGCAGCGGGAGAGTTAGCCCAAACAGAGGCAATAGCCACCACGACGCGAGGCCGACAATCACGGCGGATACGATGGTACCTACCACGGAAAGCAATGCGACCTGCATTCGATAGGCGCGCAAACTCTGCAAGTCGATGTGCAACGATCCAGCGAACAGCAGGACCGAAAGCATGCCCTGCATCAGTAGCTCGGAAAAATCGATGGATTTCAACAGTCCGGTTTCGTACTCACGGAGCGCGCCGAAACCAACGCGTTCTAGTCCGATCAATCCCAGCGATAGCAGCATCGCCACCGCCATGACGCCGATCGTAGTTGGCAATCCGACGAAGCGCTGATTGACATAGCTCAGTAGTGCGGTGATGACCAAGCAGACTGTCGCGATTTCGAGCATCAACTACCTCACCGTATGAAAATCGGAGCTTGCCCCATCACCGAGCATTACGGTCTTGACATAGAAGGAAGACGACGCGGTTGCCGACACCATTGTGCCTGAAGATGAGGCGCTTCCTTTAGAATGCATTCCCTCGCTCCCGGCAACTAGCATGGAACGCAAACCTTCATCGACATCTGGCACTGCGCAGACGCATTCAGCCGTACGCGGCGGCGAAGGCGACTCCGAACCGCTGCACATCGACGACCACCACATCCTTCTTTCCCCGCAGCGCTGGACCAGGCGTGCAGCACTGTGGATCGGAGCGATCGCTGTCGCGCTTGTCGCGATTGTGTTCGCCAAGGGCAGTGACCTTTGTTACAGCCTATTCGAGCGCATGCTGACGCATTCGCGATGGTGGCCGCTGCTGGTCACGCCGCTCGGCTTCGCTTTCCTCTCCTGGATCACGCAGGGCGCCTTGCGTACGACCCGGGGGAGCGGCATTCCCCAAGTCATGGCCGCGCTTGATCGCGAAGACGATGCGCCGTTCCGCGAGCGCCTGTTGGCGTTGCGCGTGGCGATCGGCAAGCTTGTACTGACGCTGTTCTCCATGCTGATCGGCGCATCGGTCGGACGCGAGGGACCGACCGTGCATGTCGGCGCGGGATTGATGGCCTGGTTCGCCCGGGTATTCGGGTTTCGCGACCCCGAGGCGGTGTCGCGGTTTGCGCTTGCAGGCGGCGCGGCCGGCATCGCGGCCGCGTTCAATACGCCTCTCGCTGGCGTGATGTTCGCGATCGAGGAACTGGCCGGAACCTTCGAGCACGGCTTCAGCGGCAAGGTCATGACGGCGGTAATGATTGGCGGCGTCGTTTCTCTGGGGCTCGTGGGCAACTACGCCTATTTCGGCAGGGTTTCCACGTCGCTTCCCCTCGGCGAAGCCTGGCTGGCCGTGCTGGCGATCGGAGTCGTCGGCGGTCTCGCCGGCGGCCTATTTTCGCGTTCGATTCTGTTCGCCTCGGGCAGGCTCCCGGTCCTGCTCGGCAGGTACTGGAGGCATTCGCCGATCGCGCTCGCCGCAGCCTGTGGCCTTGCGCTGGCCCTGCTTGGCGTCGTGAGTGGCGACACCGTATACGGCACCGGATACGCGCAGGCGCGTGAAATCATCGCCGGCAGCCACCTCGTCACGCCGTGGTTCGGCATCGAAAAGTGGCTGGCGAACGTTGTCTCGTACATCGCAGGAATTCCAGGGGGCATCTTCTCTCCAGCCTTGGCAGTCGGCGCAGGACTCGGTGCCAATTTGGCGCCATGGCTGCCAGATACATCGCCGACCGCGGTGATCCTGCTTGGCATGTCGGCCTATCTCGCCGGAGTGACGCAGGCGCCGCTGACAACGTCCGTCATCACCATGGAACTGACCGACAATCACGACTTCGTGCTACCGATCATCGCCACCTGCCTGATCAGCCGTGCGTTTTCCAGCCTCGTTTGCAAGAAGCCGGTGTATCGCGCATTCGCGGAGCGTCTGCTACGCGAACGCGAAGCAAGCCTCGAAGGCAACGCGGCGCACATGCATTCCGGATGAGTCCGAGTGAGCGTTCCGTGTTCCACGCTCATGATGACTTCGATGGCGGTGGATCGGATGCGAGCTGCAACTTTGTCAACACTTCTTCGATCGTCTGGAGACGTGCCTTGAGGCCCGTGATCGTTATCTCGGCTCCACGTCTCACTGATCCTGCCCCTGTTTCACGGACACCCGGATAAGCGATTCAATATCGCCAACCGGAGTGAGACAGATGACCAAGAAGACAACAGATGCACCGAAGGAACGCAAGCAGTACAGCGAGGAGTTCAG
>JAFEEL010000012.1 GCA_018241125.1 Pseudomonadota bacterium
AAGGCGTATATCGGCGCTATACAACGCGACCGGGCGCGCACGGTGGCCGCGCAGGCGCAGGCGATTGCGCTGGGGTGCGGCATGGCCTTCGGGTCAAAGGAAGCCGCGCAGGCCGTCAAGGGGCTAGCCGAAGGGACGTGATGGCCACGGCTTTTTTGCTTTATGCAATGCCTTGAGCCATAGCCATCCTATGTGGTCATAGGCGTCTGGGCCGGCACCGTCAATCAGCGTTCGCGCAAGCGCCAATCCATATCCGTTGATATGGATGATCGCGAGAATTTTGTAGTGCAAGTTTTCCGGCTCCATTTGGCACGACCCGGTGTATTTGATTTCTTCCGGTGTGCGCGGAACCGGCAACCCAAGGTGGTAACTGAAAAGATTCATCGCTTCCACGGTGCTGCAAATCATTGCCACCTCGGACGTTACATCATCCCCCACGGCCAACGAGGGCTTTGCAATGCAAGTCGAACTGGCCGCCGCGAGCAATCCCGCGAGCAACACCCTCTGCAACACCCATCCCGTGAACCGTTTCATTGCTGGCCTCCGGTGACCCATGGCTGATATGCAAATCGCGATGCGCCTGTCGCTGGCCGATCTGGCCAGCGCGCCGCTCGCGCAGTTCATGGAAAAACTGCAAGGGCTGACCGCGCTTGCCGATAAGGCCAGTGCCAGCGTCAAGAAGCTCGGCACGGGCGCAACGTCGCTTGGGCATTCAGCATCCGCCGCAGGTCAAGGCATTGTCAAGCTAACCGAAACCCTGAGCACGCTGGCGCAGCCGTTGGGCGGACTGGAAGCCAAACTTGGCGCGGTGGTCGAATCGTTCACGCTGCTGGGCCGCTCGACGGTCACCAGCGCCGCCGGCATGCGTGCGGGCACCGAAGCGATGGAAGGGGCGACGCTGGCCGCTGGGCGCTTGCACGGCAAACTGTCAGACGTGAGTTCATCGCTCAAGGGCATGGTCGAACTGTGGGCCGCGTTCAAGATCGAGCACGGCCTCACGAAGTCGTTCGAGGCGGCTTCGGACATGCAATCGCAGATGGCGCAGATGCGTCTGGCCGGGTTCTCGCAGGATCAAGCGGAGTTCGCGCGCGCCACTGCCAACCGCTTGGCGCAGCAGAATCCGCAGGTGAGCAGTCTGGATGCGATGGAAGCCTATGAAGCGCCGGCCCCCGCGAAGGCGGGGGTGCCCCGCAGGGGTCGATGCGGGGCGAGGGATGCGGGGCGAGGGATGCGGGGCGGAAGGCACGGCCATTGCCAAGCGTGCCACGCGGTGACGAACGATCAGGGCACCAGCCCAGAGCCGGCATGGAATCCGACCTGGAACTGGCCTTGCCGAGGCTGGCCGGGGCGGATGCCCTGTTTGCGCAGTGCCAGTACGGTCGGCCGCATCTGCTCGATCAATGCTTCCACCCGCGCCCGCTCGTAGTAATCCAGATCGGTGCGACGCTTGAGCGCTTCGAGCTGGTTGAGGCCGTCCTCGGCGCGGCCATTGAGGAACGCGGCTACCGCGTAGGCTTCGCTGGCGCGCGCGGTGTCGCCGGCGATTTCACAGGCGCGGGCAAAGGTTTGCTGGAACTCGGGGTCGTCGCCGCTGGCGTCGTTGAGGGGGCGCAGAACCTCCTGCGCGCGCCGCCCCGCCGCCACCGTACCGATCTGGCCGAGGGTTCCGGCGTAGATCAGGATGGCCGCGCGGTTGCCCGGCCAGCGCGCGAGGATGCGGTCGTAGTCGGCCAGAGCGGTGGCCTGCTGCCCGGCGTGGAACTGCGCACCGGCGATCGCCAGATCCAGCCAAAGCACATCCGGATGGCGTTGCGCCAACTGGCGCAGATCGGCCAGCGCCGTGGCAGCCTCGCCGTGGTCGATCAGTGCCAGATCCAGCCCATAGCGCTGGGCGTCGCCGAACGCTGCCGGGTTGGCGTTGCGGATCTTCTGGTATTCAGAGATCGCCGCGCTGCTGCTTTCGGCACTGAGCAAGCGCAGGCGCTCGCGAGCCCACAGGTAGTCGGTGCCCACCCGATCGGCGGCGCCGGCTCGGGCCAGCGTGGCCGTGCCCAGTCCCGGAGGCAGCAGCAGGTTTGCCGAAGGCCCGAGCGTGCCGGCGGGCAGGTCGGTCCGGGGCCGGTTTTTGATCTGCCGTGCGCGATCGAAGGCGTCGCTGATGCGGGTGGAGGTAACCGGGTGGTCCTGCAGGAAGTCGGGCACCTTGTACTTGCCGTAGCCCTCGTCGCTGCGGTAGGCCACCTGCATGCGCTGGAAGAAGGTAGCCATCGCCACCGGATCGTAGCCAGCACGGGCCAGCGTCTGGATACCCAGGTGGTCGGCTTCGGTCTCGTTGTCGCGGGTGAAGTTGATCGCCATCTGCGCCATCAGCCCGCTGCCGGCCGCCAGGGCCGCTTCGGCGGCATTGCCCGAGGACGACGACGTGGAGCGCGAAGACAGCACCACTGCCGCCAGCATCGCCAGCACGATCGGCACTGCCGCCTTGCTTTGCGCCTCCACGGCGCGCAGCACGTGATTCTGGGTGACGTGCGCGAACTCGTGCGACATCACGCCGGCCAGTTCGTCTTCGCGGGTGGTGGCCAGGATCAGCCCGGCGTTGACCCCCACGTAGCCGCCCAAGGTGGCGAACGCATTGATGTCGCGGGATTTGACCACGAACAGGTGGAACTTCTGCGAGGGCTTGTTGCTGGCGGCGCCGAGGCGGTCGCCGATTCCCTGCAGCCAGTCCTCCAGAAGCGGGTCTTCCAGTACCAAGCCTTCATTGCGAAGCTCGCGGTAGGTCATCAACCCGTATTGATCCTGTTCGGCAGGGGTGATGATCTGCCCGGCTGACGAACCGATGTCCGGCAGCGAGGTTTCGGCGCTTTGCGCCCACGCCGGGCTGCCGCAGGCCAGAGCGGCGCTGGCGAGGCAGGCGAGGATGGCCGATGGCAGGCGTGCGCGGTACGGCATGTGGCTATCCGGACGGTCGTCGGGGTCGAGCATGCGCCCGGCAACCCGGCCGCAGCGTGAATCAGCGAAGCCGGTGCAACCGCCGGAGGCCGTGGGGCGCTAGAATTCCACCCATCCGCTAGACCACGCCGGCAGGCACAAGGTTCCCCATGAGCGAGCAACCACCGATCACCCTGTATACCACTGCCAGCTGCCCGTATTGCGTCGCCGCCAAGAACTTTCTGAGAAGCCGCGGTCTGGAGTGGGTGGAAGTGCGCGTGGACACCGATCCGGCGCAGCGCGCGGTGATGCGCGAGCGCAGCCGTCGCACCAGCGTGCCGCAGATTTTCATCGGCCCAACCCACGTTGGCGGATACGACGACCTGATCGCGCTTGATCGCCGTGGCGGCTTGCAAGCACTGCTCGCAGGTGCGGCATGAGTGCGCCGGCGTCCGGCGATCGCAGCGCCGAGTTCACGGCCTTCCGGCAACGCATGAACGAGCGCATCCTGAGCCAGGACAATCAGGTCGTGCGGCGCTTCTTCGCGCTCGATACGCAGACTTACAAGCCCGGTGCGCTGGCTGGCAAGACCAAGGAACTGCTCGGTCTGGTCGCCTCGATGGTGCTGCGCTGCGACGATTGCATCAGCTACCACGTGGCGCAGTGCAAGGATGCCGGCGTGAACCGCGACGAGTTCTTCGAGGCGTTCTCGGTGGCCCTGGTGGTCGGCGGCAGCATCGTCATCCCGCACCTGCGGCGCGCCGTGGATTTTCTCGATCAACTCGAAGGCGGTGCGGGGGCCCCATCGGCCAGCGCGCATCCGCACGCCTGATGCGCCGGTTGCGCGACCAGCATCGGCGCCAACCGCCGATCTGATCGCACCATTTTGCGCAAGATCAATGGCTGCGGGCGTCGCTCGGGCATAATGAGCGGCTTTCCCGCGGCCATTTCGTCCGCACTGTCCCGGAAGCCACACCCCATGACGCACACCATCGCAGTGATCCGCGGCGACGGCATCGGCCCGGAAATCATGGACGCCACCTTGCACGTGCTCGACGCGATGCATCTGGATCTGCAATACGTGTTCGTGGAAGCCGGCATGGCCGCGCTGGACAAGCATGGTTCGCTGTTGCCCGAGTCCACGCTCGATGCCATCGGTACGCACCGCGTCGCGCTCAAGAGCCCGCTGACCACCCCGGTCGGCGGCGGCTTTTCCTCGATCAACGTCGAACTGCGCAAGCGCTTCGACCTGTACGCCAACGTGCGCCCGGCGATCAGCTTCCCCAACACCAAGGCACGCTACGAGAACATCGACATCATCACCGTGCGCGAGAACACCGAAGGGGCGTACATCGGCGAGGGGCAAGCGATCTCGGCCGACGGCACCACCGCGACCTTGCAGCAAAAGGTGACGCGCAAGGGTTCCGAGCGGATCGTCCGCTACGCCTTCGACATGGCGCGCAAGATCGGCCGCAAGAAGGTGACGATCGTGCACAAGGCCAACATCCTCAAGACCACGTCGGGCCTGTTTCTCAAGGTCGCCCGCGAGGTCGCTGCGTTGTATCCGGACATCGGCTGCAACGAGATGATCGTGGACAACACCTGCATGCAACTGGTGATGCGCCCGGAGCAGTTCGACGTGATCGTGACCACCAACTTGTTCGGCGACATTGTCTCCGACCTGTGTGCGGGCCTGGTCGGCGGCCTGGGCCTGGCGCCGGGCGCCAACATCGGCGCCGATACGGCCATTTTTGAGGCGGTGCACGGCTCGGCCCCGGACATCGCCGGGCAGGGGATCGCCAATCCCTGCGCCTTGTTGCTGGGCGCGGCGCAGATGCTCGATCATCTGGGTATCCCGGCCGATGCCGAGCGCCTGCGCAAGGCGATCCGGGCGACGCTGGCAGCGAAGGACAGCCTCACGCCCGATCTGGGCGGCAGCGGCGACACGATGGGCTTCGCCAAGGCGATTGCGGCGCGGGCGTAACGTGACGCGGGCGTAATGTGGCGGGCGCGATCCTCCGGCCGGGCATGGGTGAGGGAGTGTTCGCGTCGTGCCCACGCAGTGCCGATGCGGACGTTGGCGGCGTGACGCTCAGTGCGGAATCGTCGGGGAGGCCGGGGCGGCGTCGTGTTCCAGGTAGCGGCGCAACCCAGCCTCACCCGAGCGCATGACGCCGTCGTGGTTCCAGCGGAACATCGGTGCCAGCAACGGCGACAACCAACGCATCCAGCGGCGCTGCAGTCGCACTCGCCAGACATAGGTGACGTCGGTGAAGCCCGGTTCGTCGCGGAGCAACCACACGCCTTCGCCGTCGAGCTGGCCGTGCGCGCGACCACGCAGCCGTCGATGGCGAACGCACTCGATGCTCTCGACCTCGATGACGATGCGATAGGGCAGGCGGGTGGCCCAGTCGATCCGGCGCAGCGTGCCCACGCCGTCCGCCCCGCCTTCACGCAGGGTGTGCACGGCGCGTACGTACGGCCACCAACGCGGCCACGCCGCCGGGTTGGTGAGCGCTTCCCACACGCGATCGACCGGCGCGTGGATGCGCCAGTGGCTTACCAGATCGAAATGATCGCAAGGCATGGCGGCAGTTGGCTGCGGTGGACGATTTGGCGGGTGGGCAGCGCGGTCGAACACGCCGTGTCCGGCCGGGGTGTGTCGCGTGTGACTGGTACGCGGCCGCGGCGCGGGTGGATGCATCGACAAGGCGGGTGGTCGCGTGGCGTCTGCGTGCATCCGTGGTGACGGGTTTTTCGTATAGTGACCATCGCACTGACCGCCGCGCCGGGAAATCCGTGCGTTTTCCACGCTGGCCCATGAAGGTTGCCGCATGACCCCCGTCATCAGCAGAACCCGTCGGTCCGGGCAGGAACATCCGCCTGCCGCCCCTGAGTCGGAGCCGCCTGCCGCGCCGCCGGGTGCGATGGGTGAACACCGGTCTTCGCGCCCCGAGGGGATGGGCGCGGCCACCGCCGCCGATGCGCAGTTCGGCCACTGGATCGAGGCTATCGTCGGTGGCGACCAGCGGGCGTTGGCGGCGCTGTACGACGCCACCTTTGCGCGGGTTTTCGGGCTCGTGCAACGCATCGTGCGCGACACCGCCACCGCCGAGGAGGTGGTGGAGGACGCGTATTTCCAGGTCTGGCGACAGGCCGTGCGTTTCGATCCGAAGCGCGGCAAGGCACTGACCTGGGTGCTGGCCATCGCCCGATCGCGCGCAATCGACGCCTTGCGGCGGCAGGTGCGCTTCCAGCACGTCGAGCTGGACGATGCCGCCGGTGCGGGCGTCTTCGACGAGGCGCCCGAGTCGGACGAGTTGCTGGATCTGGCGTTGCGCACGGCCGAGTTGCAGCACGCCTTGACCCTGCTGGGCGAACAACCGCGCCAGTTGGTATCGATGGCTTTCTTCCGTGGGCTGTCGCACGAGCAGATCGCCGCGCACACCCGCCTGCCTCTGGGCACCGTCAAGTCGCAGATTCGCCGGGCGCTGCTGGCGTTGCGGCAAATACTCGGCGGCGACGGTGCCGTCCTGGTGGCGCCATGACTGGCTCATCGCGCCGCCGCTCCCCCGGACTACGCAAGGACCAGCACACCATGCGCAACGATGCCTTGCCTGAACCCATCACGCCCGCGCCCGACCCGGTCGACCCGACGGCCGAGGTGTTGTTGGCCGAGCCATTTGCCAGCGCGTGGGCCACCGATGCCGCTGGCGCTGCCGACATTGCCCGGGATGTGCGCAATCGCCTGCTCGAGCGGCTGGCGGCGTCACGCCGCGAAGCATCGACGATGTTCACCCGCCGATTGAACCATGCCCCCGGCATCCAGCTGGCACCCGGGGTCGTCGCGAAGACCTTGTACACCGCTGGCCACCATCGCCCCTTGCGCGCGGGTGAGCCGCTGTGTGCCCGCATCATCGAACTTGCCGCCGGCGCGCGGTGGTCGGGGCCGGACAGTGACAGTCATCGCGAGTGGCTCGTGCTGCGCGGTTCGGTGCGTATCGGAGCGGTCGATTTGACCCTGCGCGACTACCACGTGCAGCCGATGGGCGCGGCCGGCGGTGGGCTTGCCTGCGCCCATGCGACGCGCTTGTTCTTGCGTCAGTCCGATTGTGTGGCGTTACCCGGCGACGCGCCGTCGACCGTGCGCGATGCGCAGGCGGGCTGGCCGGAGTTCGCGCCGGGCATACGGCGCCGCGTGCTCTGGCAGCGCGGTGACGAGGCCGCCCTGCTGTACAACGCCCGCGCCGGTGCGGCGGTGCCCTTGCACACCCATGGCCATGACGAAGAGTGTCTGATGGTGCAGGGCGAGCTGTATCTCGATGACCTGCTGCTGCAAGAGGGCGACTATCAGTTGGCGCCGGCGGGAACCGGCCATCGCGTCACCCAGACCGACACCGGGGTGGTGATCTACGCCCATGGCGACATGGACTTCCGGTTCGTGGCGTGATCGCAATCGGCCGGATGCCCGGTACACGCCGGGCCGGTGGCGGGAAGCGGCAGTACCAATGCCAGTCGCAGGCAAGCCGGCGATCGTCCCCGGGTGGCGCTGGCCTGGCAGCATGTTGAAAAAGGGCCTTCCCCCCACCTGCGCGGGGGCAGGCTCTGCTCTTTTTCAACGCGCCCAGTCCGGTACATGCCCGTACCCGGCTCCGCCCAAGCAAACACTTGCGTGTTTGATTGGCGTGCCCGTACCCGGCTCCGCCCAAGCAAACACTTGCGTGTTTGATTGGCGTGCGATCCGTCCATGGACCGCATCAGCAGGCTGATTTTCAACAGTCTGCTAATGCCGTTGCGGGGGTAACGTGCGAAGGTAGGCGATGATGTCGGCCCGCACCTGCGGATCGGCTACCTGATAGCCCATGCGTTGGCCGGGGACGAGCGCCTCGGGGTTGGTCAACCAGCGATCGAGCAGCGCTGGATTCCAGACCAGCCCGCTGTTGCGCAAGGCATCGGAATAGGCAAAGCCCGGCACGCTGCCGGCACGGCGACCGACGATGCCCGCATGCCGTGGCCCGACGCGGTCGGTGTCGACCGAATGGCAGGCGCCGCAGCGGGCTTCATAGGCGAGCTTGCCGCGCTGCGCATCGCCTCCGGCCCAGGCCGGATGCGATGCAATGGCCAGCGTGACAGCGACGATTGCGCGCCGCATGTCAGGCGCCGAAGCTGAGCGCACCGGCGGGCAGCATCTGCCCAAGGGCCTGCGTCAGGACGGTGAAGTGCATCGTCTCGTCGGCGGCCAGACGCGCAGCGACCTGCCCGAGGTGGTTGTCCTTGAAGGCCGGGATCACTCCCAGGTAAGCGTTCGTTGCGCCCAGTTCGAGCCGGCGCGCCAGCATCAGGACATCGGTCTGGTTTTTCAGCCCATCGGCGTTGAGCGACGCGGCGTACTGGGCCAATGACTTTTCCGCGACCGCGGTGCCACCCATCTTGCGAATGGTCGCGGCAACTGCGTCGCGGTGGGCCTTGTGTTGCGACTGGAACGACACGGCCACGGCGAGCACGGGTTTTTGCAGCAGCCCGCTGCCGGCACCGAGTTGGTACGCGTTGATCGCTTCGTGCTCCAGCCCGAGGGCGACGTTGAGGATGTTCACGTCCGATGCGGTCGCCGTGGCCGATTGGGCGCTGGCCACGGGGGCGCGTCCGAGCAGCGCGATGGCGGCCGCGGACAAGGTCACGTGCCCGGAACGCACGAGAAATCCGCGGCGGTTGAGGGAGGGAATCGGTGACATTGAGTACTCCATGGGGTAGGTGGGTTGTTGCGCAGTGTCTTACGCCGACGCCGGTGGTTTGGATGCATGGGACCGCGCTGGTCGTGCGCACGCGGCAGGTCTGCATCCAGCGCTCGGCGTGGTGCGTATCTGCCAGTCCGACCTCACCAAAAATGGAGCAAACCCATGGCCACCCCCATCGAGATCGTGCAGCACGCCTACGCCGCGTTCGGTCGTGGCGACGTTCAGGCTTTGATCGGCCTGTGCAGCCGGGTTGTCCGCTGGCAGTTCGTCGCCGACCGGCACGCTCCGTACAACCGGGAAGCGATCGGCCCGATCCAGCTCGGGCAATGGTTCGCGGCGGTCGCCAGCAGTGACGACATCCACCAGTTCGAACCGCAACGGATGTTCGCCGGTGCCGATCACGTGACCGTCATCGGGCATGAACGCACCACCATCCGGGCCACCGGCAACACCTTCGAGTGCCCGTGGGTGCACGTGTTTTCCATTGAAAACGGCGTGATCTGCGGGTTTTGGGGCATGCTCGACACGCAGGCGGTCGCAGAAGCGCGCGCTGCGGCCGCGACGGCGTGACGCCCGCAGTCAGTCGAAATGCGCTTTGTCGGGGTCGCGGAGCGCGCCGATATGCCGATCCAGCGGACCGAGCAAGCGCTTGAGCCAACGGGTCGCACGCCCGCGCCGCGTCTTGCGTCGTAGTTCGTTCTCGCCGGTCAGCCAGGCGATCTGGATCACCCGGCGCTGGCCGGCGAACGGCAGGTGGCCGTGGAAGGAATTGTCGGCGCGGCCGAATGCGGCCAGATTGCCGAACACCGGCGGCAGTTCCGGCGCCAGCGTGGAGCCGATGTCGTCGCTTCGGGAAAGAAACCGCAGGCAACCGGCGCTGCCGTGCGGCCACTGGCTTTCCAGATACACCAGCGCCGTGACGACTTTGGAGCGGCTGTCGGTGTGGATGGTGCCGTGGCGACGATGCAGTCGCGAGCACAGGGTTACCAGCGCCGGCAAGGCAGACATCTTCGCGATCCCGACCAGATCGCCGAGCGTATCGACGAACGTCGGCGCGGTCAGCTCGTCGATCAGGCGGTTGACCGCCGGTCCGCAATCGCTACGCTGGTACGGAAAAAAACCGGCTTGCCGGTAGCGCGGAAAATCGCGCTGCAATCCCGCCTGTGCGTCCAGGCGCAACATCCCGGTGGCAATCAGGAAGGCGAATGGTTCGGCATGCACCTGCACGCCCGCGCCGGACAGGCGCGTATTGCGCAACATCGACTCGAGCGCAACGGCCGTGGATTCGGTGGGCGAGGCAGCGGGCATGGTCGGGATTGTAGTGCGCCCTGAACGCTACCGGCGCTGCTGGCCGGCATGTCCCGTCTCCCGTCTCCGTCCTCTGGAATGGACTTCCATCGCCCCGACCTTTATCATTCCCGCTCGCCCCGATCCCTTCCTTCCGGCCCGCGCTGACGGTCCGGGCGGGAAGCCCTGTATCCGACGCCCGCCGCGGCGTTCCACCTGAGGCGAGAACGTGAGCCGACCCGGATTCCTTGCGCTCGAAGACGGCAGCGTGTTCGAGGGCCTCGCCGTGGGCGCCGACGGCCACAGCGTCGGCGAGGTGGTGTTCAACACCGCCATGACCGGGTATCAGGAAATCCTGACCGACCCGTCCTACGCGCGGCAACTGGTCACCCTGACCTATCCGCACATCGGCAACACCGGTTGCACCGATGCGGACGACGAAGCGTCGCGGGTGTGGGCGGCTGGATTGATCGTGCGTGACGTGCCGCGACGGGCCAGCAACTGGCGCAGCCAGACGCCGTTGCCCGAATGGCTGGCGGCGCGCGGCGTGGTGGCGCTGGCAGGAATCGACACGCGCAAGCTCACGCGCCTGCTGCGCGATGGCGGCGCGCAGAACGGCTGTCTGGTCGGCGGCGATGCCATCGACCGCGAACATGCGATCGAACTGGCGCGCAAGTTCCCCGGACTGGACGGCATGGATCTGGCGAAGCAAGTCAGCACGAAGCAGAGCTTTGCCTGGACCGAGGGCTCGCTGGATCTGGATCGCGGCGTGTTCGCGCAAGTGGGCTCGCCGGAGCTGCCGGAAAAATTCCATGTGGTGGCCTACGACTTCGGCGTCAAGCGCAACATCCTGCGCCTGCTTGCCGACCGCGGCTGCCGCCTCACGGTGGTGCCGGCGCAAACGCCGGCCGCCGATGTGCTCGCGCTCAAGCCCGACGGCGTGTTCTTGTCCAACGGCCCGGGCGATCCTGCTGCGTGCGAATACGCCATCGAAGCTACGCGCACGTTCCTTGATTCGCGCATTCCGTTGTTCGGCATCTGCCTCGGCCATCAATTGATGGGGCTGGCGCTCGGCGCGAAGACGTTGAAGATGAAGTTCGGCCATCACGGCGGCAATCATCCGGTAAAGGATCTGGATTCCAATCGAGTGCTGATCACCGCGCAGAACCACGGTTTCGCGGTCGATCCGGCGAGCCTGCCCGGCAACACGCGCCCGACCCACGTCTCGCTGTTCGACGGCAGCTTGCAGGGCTTCGAACTCATCGACCGCCCCGCGTTTTGTTTTCAGGGCCATCCCGAAGCGAGCCCGGGGCCGCACGATATCGGCGGGTTGTTTGATCGGTTTGTGGCGATGATGGGGAGCTCGGGACTCGGGACTCGGGACTCGGGACTCGGAAGTGCAAGTTCCAGCGATCGGGCGACGATCGCGTGGGTGCCCCGATGAACGCGTCCCATTTTCGCGAACTGGAAGTTTGGCAGTTGGCGATGTCGTTGACCAAGTCCGTGTATGGCCTGACTGCGAGCATGCCGCGGGAGGAGCGCTATGGCCTGTCTTCACAACTCCAGCGTGCTGCGGTATCGGTGCCATCCAACGTCGCAGAAGGAAATGCACGGGCATCAGCCAGGGACTACGCACGCTTTGTCTCGATGGCGCTGGGTTCGTGTGCCGAGTTGCAAACGCAACTTTTGCTTGCGCGAGACCTTGGGTTGGGAGCGGCGGATGCTTGCGACGATGCGCTCGATCTGTGCGACAGAGTTGGGAAAATGTTGCTGCGACTACACCAAGCGTTGTCACGTCGCCTGACTTCCGAGTCCCGAGTCCCGAGTCCCGAGTCCCGTGTTTCGGAAGAATCCGAGGAGTACCGGTAATGCCCCGTCGATCGGATCTACGCACCATCCTCATCATCGGTGCCGGCCCGATCGTGATCGGGCAGGCCTGCGAGTTCGACTACTCGGGTGCACAGGCATGCAAGGCGCTGCGCGAGGAGGGTTACCGCGTGGTGCTGGTGAACTCCAACCCCGCGACGATCATGACCGACCCCGGCACCGCCGATGCGGTGTACATCGAACCGATCAATGCGCGCACGGTGGAGCGCATCATCGCCAAGGAAAAACCCGACGCGCTGCTGCCGACGATGGGCGGGCAAACCGCGCTGAACTGTGCGCTGGATCTGGCCGATCAGGGCGTGCTGGAAAAATACGGTGTCGAACTCATCGGCGCGTCGCGCGAAGCCATTCGCATGGCCGAAGATCGCGAACTGTTCCGCGTGGCGATGAAGGATATCGGCCTGGAGTGCCCGAAGGCCGAAGTGGCGCGCTCGCTGGAGCAGGCGCTGGACATCCAGACCCGCGTCGGCTATCCTACCATCATCCGCCCCAGCTTCACGCTCGGCGGCAGCGGTGGCGGTATCGCCTACAACCGCGAGGAACTGATCGAGATCGTCGGTCGCGGCCTGGAGCTTTCGCCGGTGCACGAAGTGCTGGTCGAGGAGTCGGTGCTGGGCTGGAAGGAGTTCGAGATGGAGGTCGTCCGCGACACTGCGGACAACTGCATCATCGTGTGCTCGATCGAGAACCTCGACCCGATGGGCGTGCATACCGGCGACTCGATCACCGTGGCGCCGGCGCAGACGCTCACCGACAAGGAGTACCAGCGCCTGCGCGACGCGAGCATCGCGGTGCTGCGCAAGATCGGCGTGGATACCGGCGGCTCCAACGTGCAGTTCGGCGTCAACGCGCAGACCGGTCGCGTGGTCGTTATCGAGATGAATCCGCGGGTGTCGCGCTCGTCGGCGCTGGCCTCGAAGGCAACGGGTTTTCCGATCGCCAAGGTCGCTGCCAAGCTCGCCGTCGGCTACACGCTGGATGAGTTGAAAAACGAGATCACCGGTGGGCGGACCCCAGCCTCGTTCGAGCCGACCATCGATTACGTGGTCACCAAGATCCCGCGTTTCGCGTTCGAGAAGTTCCCCGCCGCCGATTCGCGCCTGACCACGCAGATGAAATCGGTCGGCGAGGTGATGGCGATGGGCCGCACCTTCCAGGAATCCTTGCAGAAGGCGCTGCGCGGGCTGGAAACCGGCAAGACCGGATTGGATGCCGGCGGGCTGGATTACGCCAGCGCGGAAGGATTGTCCGAACTGCGCCGGCAACTGCGTGAGCCGGCGCCCGACCGCGTATTCCATGTCGCCGACGGCTTCCGCGCCGGGTTGTCGGTGGAAGACGTGCATGCGCTGTCGTTCATCGATCCGTGGTTCCTCGATCAGATTCTGGAGTTGGTCGAGGCCGAGGCCGATGTGATGCGCGGCGGGCTGGCTTCGCTGGACGCGGCGCGGATGCGCGCGCTCAAGCGCATGGGGTTCTCCGATGCGCGACTGGCCAAGCTGGCCTGCACCGACGAAAACGCGCTGCGCGTGCTACGGCACGCGCTCGGCGTGCGCCCGGTATACAAGCGCGTGGACTCGTGCGCGGCCGAGTTCGCCACCGGCACCGCGTACCTGTATTCGACCTACGAAGACGAGTGTGAGGCCAGCCCGAGCGAGCGCCAGAAGGTGATGGTGCTCGGCGGCGGGCCCAATCGCATCGGTCAGGGCATCGAGTTCGACTATTGCTGCGTGCACGCCGCGCTCGCCCTGCGTGAGGACGGCTACGAAACCATCATGGTCAACTGCAACCCGGAGACGGTGTCCACCGATTACGACACCTCCGATCGGCTGTATTTCGAGCCGGTGACGCTGGAGGACGTGCTGGAAATCGTCACGCTGGAAAAACCCGTCGGCGTGATCGTGCAGTACGGCGGGCAGACGCCGCTCAAGCTGGCGCGCGCGCTGGAAGCGGCCGGCGTGCCGATCATCGGCACCTCGCCCGATTCCATCGATCTGGCCGAAGATCGCGAACGCTTCCAGCAGATGATTCAGGCGCTGCACCTCGTGCAGCCGCCCAACCGCACCGCGCGCAACGCCGAGCAGGCGCTGGCGCTGGCCGGCGAGATCGGCTACCCGCTGGTGGTGCGCCCGAGCTACGTGCTGGGTGGACGGGCGATGGAAGTGGTGCATTCCGATGCCGACCTCACGCGCTACATCCGCGATGCGGTGAAGGTGTCCAACGACTCGCCGGTGCTGCTCGATCGCTTCCTCGACAACGCCGTCGAAGTGGACGTGGACATCATCGCCGACGCGCAGGGGAACGTGCTGATCGGCGGCATCATGGAGCACATCGAGGAAGCCGGCGTGCACTCGGGCGATTCGTCGTGTTCGCTGCCGCCGTACTCGCTGCCGCCGACGGTGCAAGATCGCCTGCGCGAGCAGGTGGCGCAGATGGCGCGCGCGCTGAAGGTGGTCGGCTTGATGAACACCCAGTTCGCCATCCAGTTCGACGAGGGCAACCAACCCCACGTGTTCGTGCTGGAGGTCAATCCGCGTGCTTCGCGCACGGTGCCGTTCGTCTCCAAGGCCACCGGCGTGGCACTGGCCAAGGTCGCCGCACGCTGCATGGTTGGCAAGACGCTGGCCGAGCAGGGCGCGATCAACGAGGTCATACCGGCGTATTACTCGGTGAAGGAGGCGATCTTCCCGTTCGCCAAGTTCCAGAACGTCGATCCCATCCTCGGCCCGGAGATGCGCTCCACCGGCGAGGTGATGGGCGTGGGCCCGAGCTTCGGCGAAGCCTTTGCGCGCGGACAGGAGGCGGCCAACATCGTGCCGCCGCGCGTGGGCAAGGCGTTCGTGTCGGTGCGCGACCCCGACAAGCGGCGCGTGCTCGACGTGGCGCGCGACCTGATTCGTCGCGGTTACGCGCTGGTTGCCACCGGCGGCACGCAGAAGTTTCTGGCCGAGCACGGCCTTGCCTGCGAGCGCATCAACAAGGTGCTCGAAGGCCGGCCGCACATCGTGGACCTGATCAAGAACGGCGAGATCGCCTACATCGTCAACACCACCGAGGGCAAGCAGGCGATCGCCGACTCGTTCTCGATCCGCCGCGAGGCGCTGCAACAACGCATCGCCTATTCCACCACCATCCCCGGCGCGCGCGCGCTGCTGCACTCGCTCGACCACCGCGGCGATGGCGCGGTGCGCTCGTTGCAGGAGCTGCACGGGCAGTTGGCCGCGGACTGACCGCCGCATCGACCAGAATTCCAGGAACCCGCCATGCGCATTCCATTGACCACCAAGGGCGCCTCGCGCCTTCGCGCCGAACTCGAACGGCTCAAATCCACCGAGCGCCCGCGGGTGATCGCCGCCATCGCCGAGGCGCGCGCCCACGGCGACTTGAGCGAGAACGCCGAGTACCACGCCGCGCGCGAGCAACAAAGCTTTCTCGAAGGCCGCATCAAGGAACTCGAAGGCGCGCTGGGCAACGCGCAACTGATCGACGTGGCCACCCTCAACGCCGGCGCGAAGGTCGTGTTCGGCGCCAGCGTGGATCTGGCCGACGTGGAAACCGACGAGCGCCGCGGCTACCAGATCGTCGGCGACCTCGAGGCCGACATCAAGCAGAACCTGATTTCGATTTCCTCGCCGATCGCGCGCGCGCTGATCGGCAAGCACGAAGGCGACACCATCACCATCAACGCCCCGGCTGGGCAGCGCGAGTTCGAGATCGTGGGCGTGCGTTACGAGGGCTGAGATGCCTCGCCTGACCCTGCTGCTGCCCCTCCGTGAACGCTTGCGCGGCCAGCCCCCGCCGGCGGAACTTGGCAAGCTGCTGGCGCGCGCCGATCGCGGCGTCGGCGATGCCGGCGTCAAGCCGCAGTTGCAGCGCCACGTCGACGTGATCCCGCGGCAGTGCCCGGTCGCGCCGATCACTCGGCATCTGGATGCGCCCGGCGCCGAGCAGCAGGCGTGGCTGCGCGCCGATCCGGCGTGGGTGCAGGCCGACATCAACGGCGGGCGGATGCTCGCCTGCGGCGACATGGGTTTGACGATGGGCGAGGCGCAGGCGCTGATCGCGCCGTTGCGCACGCTGTTCGGCGACGAAGGGTTCCCGATTTCCGCGCCCACGCCCTCGCGCTGGTACCTGATGTTGCCGCGCGAGGCGAAGTTCCCCCCGTTTCCGCCGCCCGAGGACGTGCTTGGCGACGACCTCGTCGAGCACCTGCCGCAGGGCGATGCCGGGCGACGCTGGCGGCGACTGCTCAACGAGGCGCAGGTGATCTTGCACAATCACCCGCTCAACGAGCAGCGCATGGCGCAGGGCAAGCCGCCGGTGAACTCGCTGTGGTTCTGGGGCGGCGGCGTGCTGCCGGATTTCGTGCGCATCGAGGGCCGCGTGTTCGGTGACGACATCGTGTTGCGCGCACTGGCCGATCTGGCCAAGTCGCCGCTGCAACCGGCACCGGCACGCTACGAATCGGCGTTGCGCGAGGCGCCGGCGTTGGTGGACTTGCGCGGTGCGCGCGAGTTGGCGACGTTGGCGCGCGATTGGTTCGCGCCGGCGGCGGCATCCTTGCGCCGCGACGACGAACTGCGACTGGATTTCGCCGATGGCGCGCAGTTCACGATCCGCCGTACCCAACGCTGGCGTTTCTGGCGGCGTGCGTTGGCGCAGTTGGCGTCACCGGAATGACTGCATGAACCATGCCCGGATCGTCCGTCGCGACAGCGACGCGCAAGGCGACTGGCCCGCCGACCTGCACCCGGTGCTGCGCCGCATCTTTGCCGCGCGCGGCGTGCATTGCATGCAGGCTGCGCGCCCAAAACTCACCGACCTGCTGCCGCCATCGGCTCTGGGCGGAATCGATGCGGCCAGTGCGTTGCTGGCCGAGGCGATCCGTGGCGATCGACGGATCGTCGTCGTGGGGGATTTCGATTGCGACGGCGCCACCGGGGTGGCGGTGGGCGTGCGCGGGCTGCGCCTGCTCGGTGCGCAGCACGTCGCCTACCAGGTGCCGCAGCGCATGGTGCACGGCTACGGTCTGAGCCCGGCGCTGGTGGAGGCGATGCAGCCGCTGCGCCCGGATCTGTTGGTGACCGTGGACAACGGCATCGCCTGTGTCGCCGGCGTGGCGGCGGCCAAGCAGCGTGGCTGGCAGGTGCTGGTCACCGATCATCATCTTCCAGGGCCTGCATTGCCGCTGGCCGATGCGATCGTCGATCCGAACCTGTTGGCGTTCGCGCGCTGTCGGCACGACTTGGTGCAGTGCGCGCAGTGCGAACGCGATGTGCGGGCCAATGCCGCGTTTGCCAGCAAGTCGCTGGCCGGGGTGGGCGTGCTGTTCTACCTGCTGCTGGCCACGCGCGCGCGGCTGCGCGATGAAGGCTGGTTCGATGCGGGCCGGCGCGAGCCGGATTTGTCGGTCCTGCTCGATCTGGTCGCGGTCGGCACCGTGGCCGACATGGTGGCGCTGGATGTCAACAATCGCGCACTGGTCGCTGCTGGTCTGCGCCGCCTGCGTTCAGGCCGGTGCCAACCCGGCTTGCGTGCGCTCGCCGAAGTGTCCGGGAGCGCGCTGGAGCGCCTGACCTCCGCCGACATCGGGTTTTCCATCGGCCCGCGCATCAATGCCGCCGGACGCCTGGAGGACATGGCGATCGGCATCGAATGCCTGCTGAGCGACGATGCCGAGCACGCGCTGGAACTGGCGCGTACGCTCGACGGCATCAATCGCGAGCGCCGGCAGGTGCAAGACCAGATGCTGGAGGAGGCCATCGCCATCGCCGCGGCGAGCGTGGATGCGGCCACCGCGGGCGTGTGCGTGCACGACGAGGGTTGGCATGCGGGCGTGGTCGGGCTGGTGGCTTCGAAGCTGAAAGAACGCCTGCACCGGCCGGTGGTGGCGTTCGCGCCGGCCGGTTCGGAGGGCGGTGAATGGCGTGGCTCGGCACGCTCGATTCCCGGATTCCACATCCGCGACGCGCTGGCGGAAATCGACACCCGACATCCGGGATTGATCCTGCGTTTCGGTGGGCACGCGATGGCGGCCGGGCTCGGCTTGGCGCGATCGGATCTGCCGCGATTCGCCGCGGCATTCGACGCGCTGGCGCGCGAGCGCATCGCGGCGGAGCTGCTGGAGGCCGTCTTGCTCAGCGATGGCGAACTCGACCCCACCGCGATGTCGCTCGATCTGGCGCAGCAGTTGCGCGATGCCGGGCCGTGGGGGCAGGGCTTCCCCGAGCCGCTGTTCGACGGCCGGTTTACCGTGATGGACTGGCGCGTGGTCGGCGAGCGCCACCTGAAACTGGTGCTGCAAGCCGGTGGGCGAACCTTCGATGCCATCGAGTTCGGTGGTTGGCTCGGGCAGCCACCGCCGGCCGCCGTGCACATCGCTTATCGTCTCGACATCAACCACTGGCGCGACACCGCGGCACTGCAACTGCTGATCGCGCATCGCAGCGACCCCTGAGGCCGCCGCCAACGCGAAACCCCGTTTGTTCCGGATGAGCGTTGCAAGCTGTCGTCATCCACCGGGGAGAGTTCCACATGCATACCCATGCCCGCCTCGCGGTCGCCATCTTGCTGGCCTTGGCAGCCGTGCCGTCCAACCTGCTCGCACAGACCGGCACAGTTCCGGCGCGCCCTCCGCTGCTGATCGTCCGCGACGCGGAACGGCCGGTGGAAGTGTCGTCCCTGGCCGTCGCGACGGAAGTCGAAGGCGGGCTGGCGCGCACCACCATCCAGTTGAGCATCCGCAATCCCAATGGCCGGCGCCTGGAAGGGCAATTGCAGTTTCCACTCGAACCCGGGCAGCAGGTCAGCGGTTTTGCGCTGGACGTCGATGGGCAGATGCGCGCGGCGGTGCCGGTGCCCAAGCAAAAAGGCCAGGAGGTATTCGAGGCGGTCGAGCGCCGCGGGATCGATCCGGGCCTGCTTGAGCAAACCGCCGGCAACCAGTTCAAGTTGCGCGTCTACCCGATCCCGCCCAACGGCGAGCGCCACGTGCGCATCGTCGTCGATCAGCCGCTGCGCCGTGATGGCGATGGCTGGCTGCTGCATCTGCCGCTGGCATTCGCGCGCGGGATCGAGCGCGTGCCGCTGCGCGTGTTGGCGCGTGGGCAGGCGCAGGCGCCACGGATCGTCGATGGCTTCGTGCGGACGCCGTTGAATCGCGACGGCGACGGCTGGTCGCTGGCGCTCGATGGCCGTGCCGCCGGGCTTGGCAAGGGCTTGACCTTGCGTTTTGCTGCCACCGCGCAACCGCAGGCTTTCGTGCAGGAGTTCGACGGGCAACGGTATTTCCATGCGGACGTTGCGCTGGCCGATGCCAGCGCGCCGCGCCCGCTGCCGCACACGATCGGCTTGCTGTGGGACAGTTCGGGTTCGGCCCGCAAGCGCGATATCGACAGCGAGCTGGCGCTGCTGGATCGCTATTTAGCCGCAGTGCGCACCGCCCAGGTGCGCCTGACCCGCCTGCGCGATGTGCCCGAGGCCACGCGCACGTTCGAGATTCGCAATGGCGATTGGTCGGCACTGCGGCGCGAGCTGCGCGCCACCGTGTACGACGGCGCCAGCGCACTGGAAGATTGGAAGCCGCAGGCGGACGTGCAGGAATATCTGCTGGTGAGCGATGGCTTGGCCAACTACGGGCTGGCCGCGCAGATGCCGTCGCTCGCCGCCGGCCAGCGTCTGTATGCGCTCGACTCGGCTGGGGCCGATGCCGATGCGGTGCGCCTGTCGGCATGGGCCGATGCGCGCGGTGGGCGCCTGATCGCGTGGCAGGGCATGGCTGGGGTGGCGCAGGCCGCCAATCAGCTCACCCTCGAAGGGTCGCGCTTGCTGCGCATGGAAGGCGTCGGTGCGGCCGATCTGGTCGCCGACTCGGCGTACCCGCAGCAAGGACTGCTGCGCGTCGCCGGTCGCCTGAAGCAAACGGCGGCGAGCGTGACCTTGATCGTCGGGCAGGCCGGGCGCGAGCGCCGGATCGTCGTGCCGATCAGTGGCGACACGCCAGCCAGTACGCTGGTCGCCGGGCTGTGGGCGAGCTACCGCATGCACGCGCTGTCGGCCGAGCCGGTGGGCAACGCGCAGGTGCTGCGCGACCTGGGCGAGCACTTCGGGCTGGTCGGCCCGGGAACGTCCCTGCTGGTGCTGGAAAACGCCGCCGACTACGTGCGCTACGACATCGCCCCGCCCGCTGAACTGCGTGCCGAAGTGGCCGACCTGAAGAACAAGGCCGCGCAGCAATCGGCCGCCGATGCGAAAGCGCACATGGCGCGTGTGCGCGCCGAGTTCGCGCAGAAGATCGCGTGGTACGAAAAGCCCTGGCCGAAAGGCGCGCCGAGCTTGCAGGTCGCGCCCGGAAAGC
Source organism: Pseudomonadota bacterium (assembly GCA_018241125.1). Lineage (GTDB taxonomy): Bacteria > Pseudomonadota > Gammaproteobacteria > Xanthomonadales > Xanthomonadaceae > SZAS-103. The sequence continues at coordinate 20,194 of JAFEEL010000012.1, forward strand.
CGGCCGCTGCGCGGGAAGAAGCGCGCGGGGCGATGGCGATGCCGGCCCCGGCACCGCCTGCACAAGCGGCGGCACCACTCCCATCGGCGGATCGGGCCAGCGCGCTCGAAAGCGCGGCCGTGACCGGCTCGCGCGTTGCCCGCAAGGCGGCGGACGCCGGCGGCGGGCAAGGCGCGAACATCGGCATCGCCTTGCAGCCGTGGCAGCCGGCTTCACCGTTCGCCCGCACGCTGCGCGCCGCGCCGGCGGCGCAGATGTATGCGCTGTATCTGGGCGAACGCGCCGCGCACGTCGACAGCGCCGCGTTCTACCTCGACGTTGCGGGCATCTTGTTCGAGCGCGGGCAACGCGAGCTGGCGCTGCGCGTGCTCTCCAATCTGGCCGAGATGGATGTGGAAAACCGGCAACTGCTGCGTGCGCTCGGCTATCGCTTGCTGGAAGCGCGTGCCTACGGGCTGGCGATCGGCGTATTCGCGCACGTGCGTCGGATCGCCGACAACGAACCCCAAAGCTGGCGCGACCTGGCGCTGGCGCAAATTGCCGACGGCCGCGAGCAGGAGGCGGTGGACAACCTGTGGCGGGTGGTGTCGGGCAGTTGGGATTCGCGTTTTCCGAGCATCGAGCTGATCGCGCTCGGTGAACTCGATGCGATCGTCGCCAACGCGAGAAAGCCGCTGGACGTGCGCGCCATTCCCGCCGACTTGCGCCGCAACCTGCCGCTGGATCTGCGGGTGGTGCTGTCCTGGGACACCGACAACACCGACCTCGACCTGTGGGTGACCGACCCCAACGGCGAGAAGACCTTCTACGGGTCGCCACACAGTTACCAGGGGGGCTGGTTATCGCACGATTGCACGCAAGGCTACGGGCCGGAGGAGTTCATCCTGCGCAATGCCAAGCCGGGCAAGTACAAGGTCGAGGTCAACTTCTTCGGCGACCGCCAGCAGCTGATCACCGGGCCGACCACATTCAAGGTCAACTTGTTCACCGGTTTTGGCACCCGCCAACAAAAGACGCAGGCGGTGACCTTGCGCCTGAGCGACGTCAAGGCCACCACCTTCGTCGGCAACTTCGATGTGAAGTAGGCTCACGCAGGCCAAGCCGGTACAGCGTCCGACGCATGGAACGCTGCGGGTGGGTCGGCGGGACTGTGGATGGCCGCGTTCGCCCGCATATTGCTGCGACGATCCGCGGGCACGGCCCCGCATGCAGCGGAGAACGGCAATGAAAAAGATCATCGGCGTGCACGACGCCCCGCAAGGGCACTGGGTGGGCGACGGGTTTCCGGTGCGCTCGCTGTTTTCCTACGACGGCCTGGGTCGCCAGCTCAGCCCGTTCCTGCTGCTCGATTACGCCGGGCCGCACGAGTTTTCGCCGACCACGCAGCGGCGCGGCGTCGGCGAACACCCGCACCGTGGTTTCGAGACGGTCACCATCGTCTATCAGGGCGAAGTCGATCACCGCGATTCCACCGGTGCCGGCGGCCACATCGGTCCGGGCGACGTGCAGTGGATGACCGCCGCCGGCGGCATCGTGCATGAGGAGTTCCATTCGCAAGCCTTCGCCCAGCGCGGCGGCACGCTGGAGATGGTGCAGTTATGGGTGAACCTGCCGGCCCGGGACAAGCTGGCGCCGCCGCGCTACCAGACCTTGCTGGACGCCGATATTCCGTCCGTCGCGTTGCCCGATGGAGCCGGGCACGTGCGGGTGATCGCCGGCCAGTTCGCCGGCCAGCACGGGCCGGCGCGCACATTCACGCCGATGGACGTGTGGGACGTGCGCCTGGGGCAGGGCAAGGCCGCCGAGTTCACCGTGCCCGCAGGCCATAGTTTGGCCCTGGTGGTGTTGCACGGCACGCTGCAGGTGAATGGCGAGCAGCTCGCGCGACGGGCACAGGTAGTGCAGTTCGAGCGCGCCGGCAGCGCGCTGCGCGTCGAGGCGAACACCGATGCCTCGTTGCTGCTGCTTGCCGGGCAGCCATTGGACGAGCCGATCGTCGGATATGGGCCGTTCGTGATGAATACCCGTGAGGAGATCGTGCAGGCGGTGAATGACTTCAATGCCGGCAAGTTCGGGCGGATGGCGAGCTGACGCCATCCTTGCGGGAAACGAAAAACCCCGCATGGAAGCGGGGTTTCGGAAGTCTTCTTCGGATGTCTTCGGACGGTGCTGGATGTCGTCGGAAGGGTGAAATGGTGCCCAGGAGAGGACTCGAACCTCCACGGTTTTACCCGCTAGTACCTGAAACTAGTGCGTCTACCAATTCCGCCACCTGGGCAGGTGTCGAGCGAGCCGCAAAGCTTAGTGGCCGATGCGGGGGTTGTCAATTGCGACTGGGCCGGCGCGTGCATCGGTACCGTCAGGGCGGCGGTGCCGTCTCGTATACGCCGTACCCGCGCAGGCGTTGGTAGCGTTTTTCCAGCAGGGCATCGCGGTCGATCAGCAGCAGCGCGTCGAGTTCGCGGGTGAGCACGCCCTTGAGGCGCTCGGCCATCGCCTGCGGATGCCGGTGCGCACCGCCCAGCGGTTCCTTGACGATCTTGTCGATCAGGCCCAGCTCCAGCAGGCGCGGGGCGGCGATGCCCATCGCTTCGGCGGCGTCACGCGCCTTGTCCGGCGATTTCCACAGGATCGACGCGCAGCCCTCGGGGGTGATCACCGAATAGGTGGAGTATTCGAGCATCAGCGTGCGGTCGCCCACGCCGATCGCCAGCGCGCCGCCGGAGCCGCCCTCGCCGGTGACGGTGCACACGATCGGCACGCGCAACTGCGCCATTTCGATCAGGTTGCGGGCGATGGCCTCGGACTGGCCGCGTTCCTCGGCCCCGACTCCGGGATAAGCGCCCGGGGTGTCGATGAAGGTCAGGATCGGCAGGTCGAAGCGCTCGGCCAGCTTCATCAGCCGCAGCGCCTTGCGATAGCCTTCCGGGCGTGGCATGCCGAAGTTGCGGCGGATCTTGGTTTTGGTGTCGCGGCCCTTCTGGTGGCCGATCACCAACACCGCGCGGCCTTCGATGCGCGCCAGCCCGCCGACGATGGCCGCGTCGTCGGCAAAGGCACGGTCGCCCGCCAGTTCGTGGAACTCCTCACACATCAGGCTCAGGTAATCGAGCGTGTATGGCCGCCCCGGGTGACGGGCGAGCTGCGAAACCTGCCACGACGTGAGGTTGCGGAAGATCTCGCCGGTGCGCGTGCGCAGCTTTTCCTGCAACACCTGGATTTCCGCCTCGATGTCGACCGCCGGGCCGTGGCTGGCGTGGCGCAATTCCTGGATCTTGGCCTCCAGGTCGGCGATGGGTTGCTCGAAGTCGAGAAAGTTCGGGTTCATGCGGGCAGCGATCGGCACCGATACCGGCGCGAGGTGCGCAGGATAGCCCGGGCAGGACATTTGCGCGAGCGGCACGACCTGCCGCTGTTGCCGTGATGCCTTCGGCGCCCGGCGGGTGCGTGGCGCCCGCGTGTGGCGAGGCGCACGATCGCAACGATCAAGCGCAACGATCAAGCGCAACGATCAAGCGCAACGATCAAGCGCAACGATCAAGCGCGGTCGCCGTCATCGAAGTGCGCCGGCCGCGGGTGCAGGGCGCCGCAGGCTTGGCAGGTGCGGTGCTCGGTGCTGCGATAGAAGCGCTCGAACACCGGCGGAAAGTCGTGTTCGACGCTGCCGAGCTGGAATTGCTCCTCGTACACCTTGTGGTTGCAGGACTGGCAATACCACTGCAGGCCGTCGAGCTCGTGCGGCAGGCGCTTGCGTTCGATCACCAGGCCGACGCTGTGCGCGCTGCGCTGCGGTGAATGCGGCACCCGCGGTGGCAGGTAGAAGATTTCGCCGGCCTTGATCGGAATGTCACGCGCTGCGCCATCTTCCTGGATGCGCAGCACCATGTCGCCTTCGAGTTGATGGAAGAACTCGGGGCCTTCGTCGACGTGGTAATCGGTGCGCTGGTTGGGCCCGCCGACCACCATCACGATGAAATCTTCATCGACGATGCATTTGTTGCCGACCGGTGGCTTGAGCAGGTGGCGGTGCTCGTCGATCCAGCGCTGGAAATTGAAGGCAGGGGTGAGCATGGACTTTCTCCCCCTCCCCTGCGTGCGGGGGAGGGTTGGGGTGGGGGGTGAGATGTTCACGCAATCAAATGGCGCTTCCACACTGGCATTTCCCTGCAAGCGAGGCCGGGGATTGGAGGATTGCCACGCATTTGAGCTCGATGGCGATGGGCGTGGGCAGGGCGGTGATGCCCAGAGTGGTACGGCAGGGCGCTTTGGCAGGGTCTGGAAAATACTGTGCCCAGACTGCGTTGCAGGCCTTGAAATCGGCGGCCATGTCGGTCAGGAACACGGTCACGTCGAGCAGGTCGTCCCAGCGCGCACCGGCCGCTTCCAGCACCGCGCGCACGTTGGCGAACACCGCGTGGCATTGCGCGATGATGTCGTAGCTGCGCAGCCGACCATCGGCGTAATAGTCGTTGCCGGGGATCGAATCGTCCTGCGCGTCGCGCGGGCCGATGCCGGACAAGAACAGCAAGTCACCGACCCGACGTGCATGCGGGTAAGCGCCCACGGCCCTGGGCGCGGCGGCGGCGTGGATGGACTGGTTCATCGCGGGTTCTCCTTCAGCGTTTCGCAGCGCGTGCGTGCACGCTGGCGATGGCCGACTCATAGACCGGATGCAACGCAGCGTGCGAGTCCACGTCCATGCCCAGTTCCCGTATGCGCCCGTCGAGCAGGTCGTACACCAATCCGTGGACGGCCAACTGCTGGCCGCGCGCCCAGGCGTCCTCGATCACCGTGCTTTCGCAAACGCTGGCCGCCTGCTCGATCGCATTGAGTTCGCACAACATGGCGTGCCGATCGTGTTCCGATGGCGAGGCGGCGAGCAGGTCGGCGTGCTTCTTGGCGACGTCGCCGACGTGCCGCAGCCAGTTGTCGGCCAAACCCACGCGTGCACCGGTCAGACATGCGTGCACGCCGCCGCAACCGTAGTGGCCAACCACCAGGATGTGTTCGACCCGGAGCAAGTCGACGGCGAACTGGATGGCGCTCAGGCAGTTCAAGTCGGCATGCACCACCACGTTGGCGATGTTGCGGTGGACGAACACCTCGCCCGGAGCCATACCGAGAATCTGGTTCGCCGGTACGCGCGAATCCGAGCAACCGATCCACAGGAACTTCGGTGCCTGTTGCAGGGAAAGGCGCTTGAAGAAATCCGGATCGTCCGCGCGGACGCGGGCCGCCCAGTCGCGGTTGCTGTCGAGCAGATCCTTCAATGAATGATTCATGGGTTCTCAGTCGATTCGCAGGCAGACGTTCTTGGGCTCGGTGAAAAAACGCATCGCCTCCAAGCCGCCCTCGCGGCCCATGCCCGATTGGCCGATGCCGCCAAACGGCGTGCGCAGGTCGCGCAGCAGCCAGGTGTCGATCCAGACGATGCCCACGCGCAGTTGTGCGGCAAGCCGATGGGCGCGATCCAGGCGTTGCGTCCACACGCTGGCCGACAATCCGTAGGGCGCAGCGTTGGCCAGCGCCAGCGCGTGGTCATCGTCGTCGAAGGCTTGCAGGGTGACCACCGGGCCGAAGATCTCCTCGGTGTTGCTGCGGCAATCGGGCCCCAGGCCGTCGATCACCGTTGGGGCGACGAACCAGCCGCCTTGGCAACGTCCCTCCACGTGCAGCACCTCGCCGCCGCACAATACGTGGCCGCCCTCGGCGCGCACCAGCTCGATGCAAGCCAGCACTTTCTCGCGATGGGCGTGGGAAACCAGCGGGCCCAGATCGGTATGCGGATCGAGTGGATCGCCACAGCGCAGCGCGCGCACGCGCGCGACGAAGGCGTCGCGGAACGATTCGTACACGCGCCGTTCGATCAGGATGCGTGAACCGCACAGGCAGATCTGGCCGCTGTTCTGGAAGGCCGCGCGCACCACGGTGTCGAGCAGGCGTTCGCGCTGCGTGGCATCGGCGAACGCATCGGCGAACACGAGGGTGGCGTTCTTGCCGCCCAGTTCCAGCGAGGTCTTCTTCAACGCCGGTCCGCAGTGCGCGGCGATCTGCCGGCCGACCGCGGTGCTGCCGGTGAAACTCACCGCCTTCACCTGTGGGTGCTCGACCAATGCCTTGCCCACGGTCGATCCCAAGCCCTGCACGATGTTGAGCACGCCCGCCGGAAAGCCGATGTCGCGTGCCAGCTCGCCGAGCATCCACGCGCTGACCGGCGTGACTTCCGACGGTTTGGCGACCACGCAATTACCCGCGGCCAGAGCCGGCGCGATCTTCCACGTGAACAGGTACAACGGCAGGTTCCACGGGCTGATGCAACCGACCACGCCCAGCGGCTGGCGCAAGGTGTAGTTCAGCCCGGCCTGACCGTGGTGGGACTCGCTGGCGAACTGCGTCGCGGCGCTGGCGAAAAAACGCAGGTTTTCGACCGCGCGCGGAATCTCCACGTCGCGCGCCAGCTTCAGCGGCTTGCCGCCATCGCGCGATTCGGCCTGCGCGAACTCCTCCACGCGCGCTTCCAACGCGTCGGCCAGCCGCTGCAGCCAGCGGGCGCGGGCGTCGTTGGACAACCCCGACCATGCGGGAAATGCCGCCTGCGCGGCGCACACGGCGGCTTGCACGTCGCCGTCGGCTCCCGTCGGGCACGCGGCATACGCCTGCCCGGTCGCCGGCTCGAACACCGGCAGCGTCGATGCGCCGGCGTCCAGCACTGCCTGGCCATCGATCAGATGGGTCAATCGGAGCGGTGCGGTCATGGATGCAGCGCGACGCTCTCGTGTTTGCGGAGGACGATGCGCATTGTCGCATCACAACGAGCGCGTGCGCCCGCCGTCCACCGGCAGGTTGATGCCGGTGATGTAGGACGCGGCCGGCGAAGCCAGAAAGGCCACCGCAGCGGCGATTTCGGTCGGCTCGGCGAAGCGCCCCATCGGCACCTCGCCGGCCATTTCTGCGGTCACTGCCTCGGCGCTGGTGCCGGTCTTGGCGGCGCGGGCGGCGACGATCTGCTCGATGCGCGGGGTATGGGTGGAACCGGGCAGCACGTTGTTGACGGTGATGCCGTGCGGGGCCAGCTCGCGCGCCAGCGTCTTGGCCCAACTCGCCACCGCGCCGCGGGTGACGTTGGATACGCCGATGCCGGGGATGGGCTCTTTCACCGAGGTGGAGATGATGTTGACGATGCGCCCGTAACTGCTGGCGAGCATGCCCGGCACCAGCGCCTCGGCCAGCGTCTGATTGGCGAGCAGGTGCGCGCGGAAGGCGGCAAGAAAAGCGTCTTCGCTCGCGCCGCGCACTGTGCCCGGCGGTGGGCCGCCGCTGTTGTTGATCAGAATCTGCACCGGATGTGCGGCTGTCAAAGCGCTGACCTTTGCATGCAGGTCGGCGGTGTCGTGCGCATCGACGACGACGAAGTCGTGGCGCTGCGCGGCGTGCGTGCGCGGCAGTTGCGCAGCGAGTTGTTCCAGCACCTCGGCCCGTCGCGCGAGCAAGGTCACGTCCGCACCCAGCTTGGCCAGTTCGATGGCCGATGCCAGGCCAATGCCTTGCGATGCGCCGCAGACCAGTGCGTGCTTGCCGGCGAGATTCAAGTCCATTTCCAGCTCCTTGGCGATGCCATCGCGGACGATTATTCCGGCGCGGCGGGTTGATCCAGCCGCGCGCGCATCAGCTCGGCCAGTGCCAACCGCGCGTCGCCGCCGTGTGCGGTCAAGCCGGCGATGACGCCGCGCCGATTGGCTTCCGGGTGGTTCTGGTTGAGTTTGAACTTCAGCTCGATGTGGCTGGCGACGAGGCGGAAGCCGACGATGCCCTTGAGCTGCACGCGGTGATCGGTGCGCTCGGGCTCGAAGCGCCAGTGCAGGCCGTGCGCGGCTTCATGCACGTCGCTCAACTCCGACACCAGCGTGCCCAGCGAATCGGTGTCGTCGAACACCTCCAACTCGCCGTGCAGATGTGCCACGGCGTAGTTCCAAGTCGGTACCCGCGCCGCCTCTTCTTTATCGGGATACCACGATGGCGAGACGTAGGCGTGCGGGCCGCGCAGGATCAACAAGGCTTCGGAGAGGGGAATGTCGCGGCTGGAAGCTGCTCCCACAGAAGCCGCTCCCACAGAAGTCGCGCCCACAGAAGCCGCTCCCTCAGACATTGCCGAGGCACGCCATTGCGGATTGGCGCGTGCCCAGTGGCCGCGAATGGTCACCCGCGCGCCATCGCGGGCGTACAGCACCGGCAGGTGGGTGGCGAATGGTGCGCCGTCGCGCACGGTGATCAAGGTCGCAAACGGATGGGCTGCAGCGAGGCGGTCGAGTTCGGCCAGATCGTTTTCGCGGTAATACGCTGGGGAATACATGGCGACCGTCACTGCCGCGACGGCAGACGCTGGCTCATCAGTGTGCGCAGCTCGTCCACGTCTGCGCCCTCGATGCCGTCGGGCGGTGATATCGCGTCGAGGTCGAAGCCCAGTGCATCGGCGTCGTCGCCATCCAATCCGTCGTAGGCGCGGAAGTCGGCGTCCAGCAGCGCCGCCTGCGCGGAGTCCTCGCTGTCGTACACGTCGGTACGGCCATCGCCGTCGAGGATCTCGGCGATGCCCGACTCGCGCACACGCAACCGCGCCCACACCAGCAAGTTGCCGACGGTGGCCAGCCACCATTGCTCGGATGCACAACCGGACTGGTCGTCAGCAAACATCGCGGCCTCCTGCTCGTTTTGCATTCAGGGCTTGAGCCACCACGCCACCGCGCCAAACACGAGCGCGCTGGCCAAGCCCAGCAGCAACACGCACAAGGCGATGCGCGCCGGCGTGGCCAAGCCGTTCACGCCCGGGTCGCGCAGTGCATGGTAACGCCCGGCGAGCAGCCAGCGCAGCGTGGACGGCGCCATCGTCCCGGCGACGACCAGCCGCGCGTGCACGTCGTGGTGGCGATCGCGCAGGTGCACCACGCTCATCGGCCAGAAGAACACGAACCCCATCAGGCCGGTGATGGCGACCGCCACGCCGAGCAGGCTGAAGGTGAGGGCGAGGGAGTAGCTCATCGCGGCGTGGCGATCAGAACGTCGCCAGGCCCGGCGCGCGCGGATAGGGGATGGCGTCGCGAATGTTGGCAAGGCCGCACACATAGACGACCAAGCGCTCGAAGCCCAGCCCGAATCCGGCATGCGGCACCGTGCCGTAGCGGCGGAAGTCGCGGTACCAGCCGTAGTGCGCCGGGTCGAGGCCGAACTGCGCCATGCGCGCATCGAGCACGTCCAGGCGCTCCTCGCGCTGGCTGCCGCCGATGATCTCGCCGATGCCCGGCGCCAGCACGTCCATCGCCGCCACCGTCTTGCCATCGTCGTTCAGGCGCATGTAGAACGCCTTGATCTGCTCGGGGTAGTTCATCACCACCACCGGGCGGCCGACGTGCTGCTCGGTCAGCCAGCGCTCGTGCTCGGTCTGCAAGTCCAGGCCCCATTCGACCGGGAAGTCGAACTTCTGCCCGGATTTTTGCAGCAGGCTCACCGCGTCGGAGTAGTGGATGCGCTCGAACGGCGCGGCGATGAACGCTTGCATCCGCGTGATGGCATCCTTCTGCACGCGCTCGGCGATGAACGCCATGTCGTCGCCGCGTTCGTCGAGCACGGCCTTGAACACGTATTTCAGGAACGCCTCGGCCAGATCGGCATCTTCCTTCAACCCGGCGAACGCGATCTCCGGTTCGATCATCCAGAACTCGGCCAAGTGGCGCGAGGTGTTGGAGTTCTCGGCGCGAAAGGTCGGGCCGAAGGTGTAGACCTTGCTCAGCGCCAGGCAATACGCCTCGACGTTGAGCTGGCCGGAGACGGTGAGGAAGGTTTCCTTGCCGAAAAAGTCACGTGAAAAATCCACCGCGCCCTGGTCATCGCGCGGCAGGTTCATCAGATCCAGCGTGGACACACGGAACATCTGCCCGGCGCCTTCGGCATCGGAGGTGGTGATGATCGGCGTGTTGATCCAGAAATAGCCCTGCTCGTGGAAGAAGCGGTGGATGGCCTTGGCCAGACAGTCGCGGATGCGCGCTACCGCACCGAACAGGTTGGTGCGCGGGCGCAGATGGGCCACTTCGCGCAAGAACTCCAGCGAGTGCGCCTTGGGCTGAATCGGGTAGGTTTCCGGATCCTCCACCCAACCGATCACTTCGATACTGCTGGCCTGGATCTCGAACGCCTGACCCTGACCCTGCGAGCGCACCAGCGTGCCGGTGGCGATCACCGCGCAGCCGGCGGTCAGGCGCTTGACCTCGGATTCATAGTTGCCCAGCGTGGAAGGCGCGACGATCTGGATGGGGTGAAAGCACGAGCCGTCGCTGACGTTGACGAACGACAGCCCGGCCTTGGAATCCCGGCGCGTGCGCACCCAGCCGCGCACCGTCACCGCCTTGCCTTCCAGATCCTTGCCCGCGAGCGCGCGCGCCACGTCGATGGTTTCTGCCGTCATGCCGTCGTCTCCAGAAGATTGCGTTGCGTGGTGCCCAGCCGCACATGATAACCAAGACCCGCCACGGCCACGGGTATAATGGCCGCATGAGCATCTCCTTCACTCCCGCCGCGCTCGCGCGTGCGCAAACCTTTCTGGCCGCCCATCCCGACAAGATCGGCCTGCGCTTCGGCGTGCGCCGTTCGGGTTGCTCGGGCTGGGGCTACCAGATCGATCTGGCCGATGCGCAGGTCGCGGGCGACACCGTGTTCGAGGTCGATGGCGTGCGCGTGCTGATCGACGCCGACAGCCTGCCGCTGCTCGATGGCACCGTGATCGATTTCGTCAAGCAGGGCCTGAACGCGCAGTTCGCGTTCGCCAATCCCAACGTCACCGATGCCTGCGGCTGCGGCGAGAGTTTCGCGGTCGGGCATTGAGCTTGCGCTTGCCGACGCACGCCAGAACCGCCATAATGCGCGGCTGCATCGAGTGTCTGATGCAGACCTTGCCCCACCGCCCTGCGGGGGGCTGATCCGGCCAGTGTTCTTGCGAGCCCGCGCCGACAACCACAAGGAACATCCATGCGACATTACGAAGTCGTGTTCATGGTCCATCCGGACCAGAGTGAACAGGTGCCTGCGATGATCGAGCGCTACAAGACGCTCATCCAGGCCGACAATGGCGAGGGCGCCGGCAAGGTGCATCGCCTGGAAGATTGGGGCCGCCGGCAGTTGGCCTATCCGATCGAAAACCTCGTCAAGGCCCACTACGTGCTCATGAATATCGAGTGCGGGCAAAAAGTGCTCGGCGAGTTGGTCGACGGTTTCCGCTTCAATGATGCGGTGCTGCGCCATCTGGTGATCGGCCGCGAGGCGGCGGACACCGAGCAGTCCTTCATCATGAAGAGCAAGGACGAGAAGAACGAGCGCGGTGACCGCCCGGAACGCGGCGACCGCCCGCGCCGTGACGATTCCTTCGAGGCCAGCAACGGGAGTGCCGACGCATGAAGCCCAAATCCAAAGGCAAGGCCAAGACCAAGCCCGCCGGTGGCGGCGCGGCTGGCTCGAAGTTCTTCCGTCGGCGCAAGTTCTGCAAGTTCACTGCCGAGGGCATCACCGAGATCGACTACAAGGATCTGGGCACCTTGCGCCAGTACCTGACCGAGACCGGCAAGATCGTGCCCAGCCGCATCACCGGCACCAAGGCGCGCTATCAGCGCCAGTTGCAGGCAGCGGTCAAGCGCGCGCGCTTCCTGGCGCTGATCCCGTACTGCGACAGCCACAGCAGTTGATTCTTGCGGTCGTCCCCGCCGTGGCGGGGGTCCGGTGGCTGGCCCGCAGCGGCCAGCACGTTCGCACAGGATCCTCGTGGCGGCGGGAATGACGAACTGCCAGTTGCGCCCGGGACACATGTCCGTCCTGGGCGCGAACCCGACCTGTCATTCGGACAGCCACAGTTGCGGACTGCGATCCGCTAACGAATACGGAGCAATGTAATGGAACTGATTCTTCTGCAAAAAGTCGTCAACCTCGGCGGCCTCGGCGACAAGGTCAAGGTCAAGCCCGGCTATGGCCGCAACTTCCTGATCCCCTACGGCAAGGCGGTGCCGGCCACGGCCAAGAACGTCGCCGAGTTCGAAGCCCGTCGCGCCGAGTACGAGGCCAAGGCCAGTGCCGCGCTGGCGGCCGCGCAAGCCCGTCTGGCCAGTTTCGAGGGCGCCGCGGTGACCATCAAGGCCAACGCTTCCACCGAAGGCAAGCTGTACGGCTCGGTCGGCCCGCGCGACATCGCCGAGGCGTTCACCGCCGCCGGCCACGCGCTGGCCAAGAGCGAAGTGGTGATGGGCGAAGGCCCGATCCGCCGCATGGGCGAGTTCGACATCCACCTGCACCTGCACGCCGACGTGGCCTGCGTGGTGAAGGTGACGGTGGTCGCCGAAGCCTGAGCGGCCGGCAACCTCGATGTGCGCGTTCGACGGGCGCTGCGGCGCCCGTCGTCGTTTGCGCGTAGGAGTCGTCGGGTGGTCTGCCGCGCAGCACCGCCCCGTCCGTCGGAAACTGGCGCCGCATCTCACCGCGTGAGATGCGCACCGGTTATCCACAAGGTTGTCTGCAACGCTGTGTGCAACAACCCTTCTATGATTTGGCGATGCTCGTTTTGACCCGCAGGTGACCGCCGCAATGTCCTCGCGCCCGGCTTTTCGCAACGACGAACGCGCCACCGATGCGCGCATCGAAGCCCTGCGCGTACCGCCGCATTCGGTGGAAGCCGAGCAAGCCGTGATCGGCGGGTTGATGTTGGCGCCCGAGTCGCTCGATCTGGTCGGCGACCTGCTCGAACCGGAGGATTTCTACCGCCGCGACCACCGCCTGATCTACGAGGCGATCCGCGGGTTGTCGGCGCGCGACAAGCCGTTCGACGTGGTCACGCTGGGCGAGTGGTTCGACGCGGCCGGTACCGCCGAGCAGATCGGCGGCAGCGCCTACCTGATCGAGCTGGCCAGCAGCACGCCCAGCGCCGCCAACATCGCCGCCTACGCCCAGATCGTGCGCGACAAGGCGGTACTGCGCGGCCTGATCGAGGCCGGCACGCAGATCGTCAACGATGGTTTCCAGCCCGGTCAGGCGCCGATCCGCGAGGTGCTCGACAAGGCCGAGGAGCGCGTGTTCAAGATCGCCGAGAGCGGCGACAAGGGGCGCAAGGAATACGTCAGCCTGCGCGAGGCGATGAAGGATGCCTTCCAGGTTCTGCAAGAGCGCTACGAGAATCAGCAGGATGTCACCGGGTTGCCTACCGGCTTCCACGATCTGGATTCCATGACCGCCGGCTTGCAGCCGACCGACTTGATCATCCTCGCCGCGCGCCCGTCGATGGGCAAGACCACGCTGGCGGTGAACATGGCCGAGTACGCGGCGTTGAAGTCGAAGAAGGCGGTGGTGATCTTCTCGATGGAAATGTCCGCCTCGCAGCTGGCGTTCCGCCTGATCTCCTCGATGGGCCGCGTCAACGCCCAGCATCTGCGCACCGGGCGGCTGGCCGACGAGGATTGGTCGCGGGTCAACAGCGCGATCGCCATGTTGTCGGAGGTCAAGATCTTCATCGACGACAAGCCCGGACTGAGCCCGCTGGAGCTGCGCGGGCGCGCACGCCGCCTCAAGCGCGACCACGACCTGGGGCTGATCGTGGTCGACTACCTGCAGCTGATGCAGGTACAGGGCACGCAGGAGAACCGCGCCACCGAGATCGCCGAAATCTCGCGCAGCCTCAAGGCGCTGGCCAAGGAGCTCAAGGTGCCGGTGCTGGCGCTGTCGCAGCTCAACCGCAGCCTGGAATCGCGCACCGACAAGCGCCCGGTGATGTCCGACCTGCGCGAATCGGGCGGCATCGAGCAGGATGCCGACGTGATCATGTTCATCTACCGCGACGAGGTCTACAACAAGGACAAGGCCGAGGTCAAAGGCCTGGCCGAGATCATCATCGCCAAGCAGCGCAACGGCCCGACCGGCTCGATCGACTTGCGCTTTGCCGGCGAGTTCACCCGTTTCGACAACCTCGCGCGCGATGCCGAGGGGCACTACGAGTGAACCCGTCGTTCCGGTCGGGGTGGATGCGACGCTAGACTGCACGCGATGGCCCGCCCGACCTCCGCCACCATCCACATCGACGCCCTGCGCCACAATCTGGCGCGCGTGCGTGCGCTGGCGCCGCGCAGCAAGATCATGGCGGTAGTCAAGGCCGATGGCTACGGGCATGGGCTTGAGCGGGTGACGCGTGCGCTGGCCGGCGCCGATGCCTTCGGCGTGGCCACCATCGCCGATGCCGAACGCATCCGTGCCGCCGGGCTGAGCAACCGCATCGTCCTGCTTTCGGGCATGGACGACCCGTTCGACCTGCCGTTGCTGCATGGGCTGGACGTGGACACCGTGGTGCACCACGACAGCCAGTTGGCGATCCTGGAAGCCGACCGCGAGCGCACGCCGGTACGCGCCTGGCTGAAGATCGACACCGGCATGCACCGCCTCGGATTCCCGCCGACGCGCGCGGCCGAGCTGCGCGCGCGCTTGCTGGCACTGCCGCAGGTGTCCGAGGTGGTGTTGATGACCCACTTGGCCAGTTCCGACGAGTTCGGTGGCACCCAGACCCCCGCCCAGATCGCGGCCTTCGATGCGGTCGATGGCGTGCCCGGCGAGGCGTGCTCGTTGTCGAACTCGGCCGCGGTACTGGGCTGGCCCGGCGCCCACCGCGACTGGGTGCGTGCCGGCGGTGCGCTGTACGGGTTGTCGGTGGTGGCCGGCAAGACCGGCGCCGATTTCGGCCTGCGCCCGGCGATGACGCTGGCCACGCGCCTGATCGCGATCAACCGTGTGGCTGCCGGCGAGCCGATCGGCTATTCCGCGACGTGGGTCTGCCCCGAGGACATGGACATCGGCGTGGCGGCGATCGGTTACGGCGACGGTTATCCGCGTTCGGCACCGGCGGGCACTCCGGTGATCGTGCGCTGCGCGCACGGCGGCGACGTGCGGGTACCGATCGTCGGCCGGGTGTCGATGGATCTGATGACGCTCGACCTGCGCGGCGCAGCGCACGCCCGCGTTGGCGACCCGGTGGTGCTGTGGGGCCCGCAGTTGCCGGCCGAAACCATCGCCGCTGCGGCCGGCACCATCGCCTACGAGCTGACTTGCTCAATCACCCGCCGGGTGCGGTTTTTCGAGGCGTGAGCCTGCGGCGTTCGCTCACGTGAAGTCGCCGCTGTCGGAGTCGTCCTGGGCGTCGTCTTCCCAGCGGACTTCGATTCCCTCCGACAGCCCGAGCGCTTCGCGCAACAGCCCGAGCAGATGCGGGGACGCTTTGCGGGTGGCGAAGTAGTCCAGCGTCGCGGCATCGACGTAGTAGTCGCGGTCGTGGAGGCTTTCCTCCTCCAGTTCGTCGATCAAGAACTGCAACTCGCCTTCGGAAATATCGCCGATGCGGCGGTCGGTCTGCTTGTCGAACAGGGTGATCATGGTGCGCCCTTGGGCTTCGTGCCGAGGGCAATTGTGCGCACAAACGCGCGAAAACGTCAGCCGGCGGCGATGCGCGGGCCGATGGGCGGCGCGGCCAGCAGGGGCCAGCGGGCGAGCAGGGCGGTGCGTACGGACGGCGCGTCCAGTCCGGCCTGCGCGAGCACCTGTTCGCGGCTGGCGTGTTCGAGAAAAACGTCCGGCAGGCCCAGATGCTGGATCGGCAGCTTGATGCCTTCGCCGGCGAGCAGTTCGGCCACCGCGCTGCCGGCCCCGCCCATGATCGCGTTGTCTTCCAGTGTCACCAAGCCGCCATGGTTGCGTGCCAGATCGAGCAGCAGCGCGCGATCGAGCGGCTTGATGAAGCGCATGTTGACCACGGTCAGATCCAGCTCGCGGCCGACTTCCTCGGCCACCGGCACCATCGCCCCGAACGCCAGCAGCGCCAGCCGGGTGCCGCGCCGGCGCACCAGCGCCTGGCCGATGGGGATGGTGTCCAGGCCCGCTTCCAGCGCCACGCCCGGCCCGCTTCCGCGCGGGTAACGCACCGCTGCCGGGCCGGCGTATTCGAAGCCGGTGGTGAGCATCTTACGGCATTCGTTTTCGTCCGCCGGGGCCATCACCACCATGTTGGGGATGGCGCGCAGGTAGGACAGGTCGAAGCTGCCCGAGTGCGTCGCACCGTCGGGGCCGACCACGCCGCCGCGGTCGATGGCCAACAGCACATCCAGATTCTGCAAGGCCACGTCGTGGATGAGCTGGTCGTAAGCGCGTTGCAGGAAGGTCGAATAGATCGCCACCACCGGTTTGGCGCCTTCGCAGGCCATGCCGGCAGCCAGCGTCACCGCGTGCTGTTCGGCGATGGCCACGTCGAAGTAGCGCTCGGGATATTCCTTCGAAAAACGCACCAGCCCGGAGCCTTCGCGCATCGCCGGGGTGATGCCCATAAGACGCGGATCGGCGGCGGCCATCTCGCACAGCCAATCGCCGAAAACATCGGTATACGTCGGCTTTTTCGCGCCGGGCTTGCTCGCCAGACCCTTGGCCGGGTCGAACGGGCCCACCGCGTGGTAGCCGATCTGATCGCCCTCGGCGGGCTCGAAGCCCTTGCCCTTGGTGGTGATGACGTGCAGCAGCTGCGGGCCGTTGAGGGTCTTGAGGGTTTTCAGCGCGGTGAGCAAGGCGGGGATGTCATGGCCATCGAGTGGGCCGGTGTAGTGGAAGCCCATTTCCTCGAACAAGGTGGACGGCACGAACATGCCCTTCCAGTGTTCCTCCCAGCGGCGCACGAAGCGCCCGGCCGGACGGCGGCGGCCACCGAGCAGCTTCTTGCCGTGTTCGCGCACGGTGTTCATCGCCCGGCTGGTCATCAGCCGGCCGAGCATGCGCGTCAGGCCGCCGACGTTCTCCGAGATCGACATGCGGTTGTCGTTGAGGATCACCAGCAGGTTCGGCTCGGGATCCATGCCGCCGGCGTGGTTGAGCGCCTCGTAGGCCATGCCGGCGGTCATCGCGCCATCGCCGATCACCGCCACCACGCGGCGCGGGTCGCCGGCGCGCGCCAGCGCCACCGCCATGCCCAATGCGGCGGAGATCGAAGTCGAGGAATGGCCGACGCCGAAGGTGTCGTATTCGGACTCGTCGCGGCGCGGGAACGGCGCTACGCCATCCTTCTGTTTCACCGTGGCGATTTCATCGCGGCGCCCGCACAGGATCTTGTGCGGGTAGCACTGGTGGCCGACATCCCACACCAGCCGATCGGTCGGGGTGTCGAACAGATAATGCAGCGCCACCGTCAACTCGATCACGCCCAGCCCGGCACCGAAGTGGCCGCCGGAGGAGGCGACCGATTCGATCAGGTACGCACGCAACTCCGCCGCCACTGCCGGCAGTTCGGCTTCGCCGAACTGCCGCAAGTCGACCGGGGAATCGATGCGGGCGAGCCGCGGATAGCGCTGGGCGTCGATCATGACCGTCTATTGTCGCGCCCGGGCGGTCGTCGCGGCAAGAAAACCGTCGGTGGGGACGCTGCGAGGGCCGTCAGCGCCCGCCGCGCAAGCGACCGAGCAGGCCGCCCGACTTGGCGGCCGGCGCCGGCGCCGACGGCGGGGCGACGACTTCGGCAAAGCCGGAGACCAGGCTGGCGTTGATGAAGTCGTTGACGTCGGCCAGCGGCGTATCGGACTTCATCGCGATCTCCGCCGGGCGCCCCGGGCCTTGCATCATGGTGGTGGCGATGCGCAGGTGCTTGGGGAACTCGCGCTCGTTCTTCGGGTATTTGGTGAGGCGGAACTGCTGTTCCGGGTCGTAGCCCGGCGCCAGTTCGCCCTGGCCCTGGATGAGTGCGTACAGCCAGCGCAGCCGTCCCAGCGGTTGCATGACGTTGGCGCCGGTCAGATGATGGTTCACGTCGGCACCCGAAAGGGTTTTCCAGCGGTCGGCGCGTACCGTGCCCAGTTCGCAATAAGGGATGTAGGGTTTGAGTGCGGGCCCGCCGATGTAGCTGTCCGAGCGCGGATCGATCACCAGCGCCGGCGCGCCGGGGATGTCGAGTTGCGATGGGCTGTGCAGGCCGCCGGGTTGCAGGAAGTCCCACAGCACTGGATCGCGGCTGGCCGGCGCTTGCCGGACCGGCGCCGGCGTCGGCACCGCCGCGGGCTGTGCTGGCGTCGGTGGGGCCGGTGGCGGCGGTACCGGTCTGCTGGGCGCGGGCGCGGCGGTGGGAGTGTGCGCTGGCGCTGCCGGAGCCGGCGGCGCTGGGGCGCTCGCCGGTGCCGCCGGTGCGTCGAGGGCTGGATGCGAGCCGGTAATCGCCGCACGGTCGGTGACGTGGCCACCGGCGACCCGGGCGAGGGCTGCGGCCAGCGCTTCGACCGTCACCGGGCGCACCAAGGTGACTTCTGCCTCGGAATCGGGGTGCGAGCTGATCGCGATCACCCGCTTGGTCTTGTGCGCCTTCAGCCAGGTCATGTGCCCGTACATGGACTCCATGTCCACCACCAGCACCTTGGCCTGCGCCTCGGCCACCACGGTCCAGTCGCCGCCAAGGCGCGCGTTGGCGTCGGCGAACAGTGCCTTGATCCTGGCCTCTTCGGCCCGATCCATCCCGGTAAAACACACGGTAGCCATGACTGCGATCCCCTTGGGCGACAACGCCGCACGCTATGGGGTTCAGTTTCGTCCCAACCACGTCGGTGAGTCAACGCGCCTGCACCTCGTCTGTGACGGCATGCGCACTGGCACCGGCCCGCAGGGGTCGCGGGCAGGACGCCAGTGCGATGGCACACCCAGGCCCTTGCGGGCACTGGCGAACATCAACTGCCGCGCGGGTTGTTCTTGGGCAGGTGGCTTTTCAGGAACGCCATCTGGTCGGCGAGGATGCGCCGGTTCGACAAGATCAGGTGCTCGACCCAACTGGGTCGATAGGGCACCGCCAGCAACGGCATGCCGGCTTGTTGCGGGTTGCGCCCGCCCTTGCGCGAGTTGCACACGAAGCAGGCGCTGACCACGTTCTCCCAGATGTCGCGACCGCCGCGTGACAGTGGCTGCACGTGGTCGCGGGTGAGATGGTGGCGGCTAAACTGGCGACCGCAATACAGGCACAGGTGGGCGTCGCGGGCGAACAGCGCGGTATTGGTCAGCGCGGGGGACGGGGCTCTGGCGCTGCCGCGTGCGTGCCCGCGAGCGGCCACGATCGGGTGCAACTCCAGGACGCTTTGCGTGCCCAGCAGGCGGTTGTGCCCGCCGTGCAGGACGATGCACGGATCGCCCAGCGTCCACGCCACGGCCTCACGCACGTACAAGTGCGCGGCGTCACGCCAGCTGATCCAGTCCAGAATCCGCCCGTGTGCATCCAGCGCCAGCACCCGTGGGTAGGTAGCTCCGGACTCCTCGAGGCCATCGACGACGGCGTGTGCCTGGCGGATGCGCTCGTCGATGGATGGCAACACGAACAACTTGCCGCTGCCGGCGCGGTGGCCGACGTGGGGATCATGGAAATGTGCCGGATCGGGCTCCATGAACCCCGATGTATACACCTGTCGCGATGGTTTGAGTAGGGCGGGAGACGGGAGACGGGAGACGGGAGATGGGAGACGGCGCTCGAGCGTTGGGTTAGCAGGCTGTTGAAAAACAGCCTGCTGATGATCCAGACGCCGAAGGCATCACGCTGCGACGCATGGCTGCGCCACTGGGCGTTCGTCTGATCGCTCCCGACACGCAACTGATACGCGGCGAGCCCCGTAGCCACCTACACGAAGGCCGATTTAACGCCCCGCCCGGATAATCGCGCACTGCGCGATGCGCATTGGTCGCCCGCATTGTTCGCTTTAGGGGAATTCCTGTCATGTCGATTCGATTCGCGGCCGGGGCGGCCGCTGCTGCCGTGCTGGCGGTCGTGGCCGTACTGCCGCTGTCGGCCCTGGCCGATGCCAACTCAAGTCCGGATCTGGAATACAACCGCCTGAGTCGCCCGTCGGACGCGATCGGTGCGATCGGCAACAACCTGTTCGGCGAGCAGGTCGACCTGTACAACGGCCAGACATCATTCGACGTCACCGACATTTCCATTCCGGGCAACAGCAAGTTGCCGGTCAGCCTGGGCCGCCACTTGGACGTGGCCGAGCCGGATCAGTCCGGCCCGCTGCCCAGCTTCGCCAACTGGGAAGTCGATGTCCCCTACCTGCAGGCGTATTACACCACCTCCGGCTGGATGGCCACCGGCCCGGGCGGGACAGGAACCATGCAGCGCTGCTCGGTCGCCAACACGATGGGCGCGCAAGCGCCGAGCATCTTCGTTCAATTCGGCGGTGCCACCTACACGTTCTATGGCGATCAGTACTGGAGCGGGATCAGCATGCACGTGCCAGGTGCCGGCACGCAAGAGCTGCTCCTCAACAACAGCGCCAGCCCGCATCCGTCGGCCGGCGCTTCCACGCACTGGATCACCAAGAACCTGTGGACGGTGAGCTGCCTGCCCAGCCTTTCGGCAGATACCACCGGCCAGGGTGGCGAAGGTTATCTGGCCACCAGCCCGGACGGCACCCAGTACTACTTCGACATCCTGACCTCGCTCCGAGCTCCGATTACCTACGTCCCATATGGCGCGTGCAGTCTTCACTGCGACCCCTATTGGATTTTCGGTCGCGCCAAGTACTTCATGCTCGCCAGCCGGGCCGTGGATCGGTTCGGCAACTGGGTGCAGTATCACTACAACGGCAACCAGCTGGCCGCGATCACCGCCAGCGACGGCCGCGAGATCGACGTGGCCTGGGGCGCGGACGGCAATATCCAGCAGGCTACGGCGCACAACCCGTCCAACCCGTCGGACACTTCGCGCACGTGGACTTATTCCTACACGACGAAAGCCTATCCCAACCCTGACAACGACAACCCGAACCCGAAGATCCTGACGGACGTGACAGCACCCGACGGCTCGGCTTGGGCTTATCAATACGGTGGGAGTCTGGTACTGCATTTGGCACCTCCGCCGCCGGGTGGCGGCTCGGATGGCAAAGAGCCGGGGATGCAGCCGGGGTGTGGCGACGTGGATCCGACACCGGACGCACTCGTTCCGCCGACCGGCTCGCCGATCGGCTACGGCACTTTCACCCTCATCGCCACCCACCCTTCCGGCGAGCAGGGTGTGTTCGTGTTCAAGCCGCTGATCCGCGGCTTGTCGAGCGCGCCGTATTGCACCGGGCCGGATCCCTTTTACCCGTGGACGCGCAAGCAGTTCGCGCTCTTCAGCAAGACGCTCACGGATCCGACCCGTGCCGACCCGGTGTCGCACATCGCGCCAGCCACCACGTGGACGTATTCCTACTCGACTCCGAACGAGAGCTTCGCCGGCCACACCTGCGCCGGCGCGCCCTGCCCCACCTCGGTCTGGACCGACGTGCAGGCGCCCGACGGCACACACGTGCGCAGCACCTTTGGCAACGTGTTCGAGCAGACCGAAGGGCAGTTGCAGGAGGTCATGACTTATCTAGCCGACAGTAGCGGCAACGTGCAGACGGTGCTGGACGACGACGCCACGACCTACGTGGGCGTCCCGTCCGGCGCCAGACAGCCGTATCCGCAGTTCATCGGCGATGCACCGCAGCCGCGCGCGAACGTCTTCCTCACCGAGGAGCTGCACCCGCAGCTCACCCACGTGCAGACCCGCGACGGCGTGGCGTTCCAGTCGAAGGTCAACACCTTCGATGGCTATGCCAACCCGTTGAGCACCACCCGCACGTCGGCGTGCGCCGCATCCGGCTGCGGCCTGCCGGGCTTCACCCGCACGGATGTGGCCACGCTGTACAGCGACACCACCCACTGGGTACTCGGCCAGCCGGCGACGCTGACCAATGCCGACACCGGCACGCAGGTCTACAGCAAGACCTACGACCCGACCACCGCGCTGCCGACCCGCATCAGTTCCTACGGCCTGCTCGACGCGAGCTACACCTTTTTCGCCGACGGCAACCTCGCCACCGTCACCGACGGCAACGGCCATGTCACCACGCTGGGCAACTACTACCGCGGCGTGCCGCAGTCGCTGCGCTATGCCGATGGCACCACGCGCACGGCCGTGGTGGACGACTTCGGCCACATCACCTCCATCACCGACCCGATCGGCACGACGCCGGCGGACACCACCACCACGGCGACCACCGCGTTCGGCTACGACGTGATGGGCCGGTTGAACGCGATCACCCCGCCGACTGGCGACAGCGTGGCGTGGCTGCCGACCACCATCGCCTTCGCCCCGGTTGCCAGCGCCGAGTACGGCCTGGCCGCCGGCCACTGGAAGCAGACGGTGACCACCGGCAACGCCGTCAAGGTCACTTACCTCGATGGCCTGTGGCAGCCGGTGCTGAGCCAGACCTACGACGCCGCCAACGTGGGCGGCACGCAGCATTTTTCCGCGCAGGCGTTCGACTTCGCCGGGCGCACGGTGTTCGCCTCCAGCCCGGTCGCGGCCGTCACGAACTACAACGACCCGCTGGCCGGCGTGCACTCGGCCTACGATGGCCTCGGTCGTCCGACGGCGAGCACGCAGGACTCCGAGTTGGGGCCGCTGACCACGAGCTACGCCTACCTGCCGGGCTTCGTCACCCAGGTCACCAACCCGCGCGGCTACAGCACGGGAACGGGCTACCAGGTGTTCGACGCGCCCGACACCGGCCACCCGACCGCGATCGTATCGCCCGAGGGCGTGACCACCACCATCGCCCGCGACGTGTTCGGCAAGCCGCTGTCGATCACCCGCAGCGGGACGTGGAACGGCAGCCCGATCAGCGAATCCCGCCGTTACGTCTACGACACCCACCAGCGGCTGTGCAAGCGGGTGGAGCCGGAGAG
>JAFEEL010000013.1 GCA_018241125.1 Pseudomonadota bacterium
AGAGCGTAGACAGAGCGTAGACAGAGCGTAGACAGAGCGTAGACAGAGCGTAGACAGAGCGTAGACAGAGCGTAGAAGACACAGCGGAGACGACGAGATCGCAGCCGGTAGAAGCCGGCAGCCGGTAGAAGCCGAGTTGTCTGGCGCACTCACCCCGACTAATCTTGCGGTAACCACACGCACCCAAGGACGCCGGCGATGATCCGCGTGTACTTGCTCGACGACCATGCATTGGTGCGCACCGGCCTGCGCCTGATCCTCTCCGGCGAAACCGACATCGAGGTGGTCGGCGAAGCCGAAAGTGGCGAGGATGCGTTGCCGGCGATCCGCAGGCTCAAGCCCGACGTGGTGCTGTGCGACCTGCACCTGCCGGGCGTGAGCGGCATGGAAGTCACCGATCGCATCGTGCGTGGTGGGCACACGCGGGTCATCATCGTCTCGGTACAGGAAGACGGCCCGATGCCGCGGCGATTGCTCGCGGCCGGTGCCAGTGGCTATCTGGGCAAGGCGTGTGCGGCCGAGGAATTGCTGCGGGCGGTGCGCGAAGTCGCGCGCGGCAAGCGCTATCTGGGCGCGGAGATGGCGCAAAAGATGGCGCTGGATGCCGGTTCGGACGGCAATCCGTTCGCCCAGCTGTCGGCGCGCGAGCACGAGGTGGCGCTGATGCTTTGCCACGGCTTGCGCCCGGAGGACATCGCCCGCCGCCTGAGCTTGAGCCCGAAGACCATCGCCACCCACAAGGCGCGCCTGCTGCAAAAACTCGGTGTGGGCGATGCCATGAGCATGGCGCGCATGGCGCAGCAGTACGGGCTGCTCGATCCGCACTGACGGACTGGCTGAGGGAAGGGCCTGCTTGGCCCGATGCCTTCACCCGTCGCGGCTGGCCTTCAACAGCCGCAGGCTGGTCAAGCCGCTCCCACAGAAACCGCTCCCACAGAAACCGCTCCCACAGAAACGCGGCTGTTGTGGGAGGGCCTTCCAGGCCCGATGCCGTCACCCGTCGTGGCTGGCCTTCAACAGCCGCAGGCTGGTCAAGCCGCTCCCACGCAAGCCGCTGCCTCGGTCACCCCTCGTTCAACCATCCATCTTCAACGCGGCGGTTCGCTTTCGTGCAGGCGTTCGGCTGGCGGCGCGCCGATGGGCAGGGACGACTGGATCGGTGGAACCGCAGCCTCCGGCCTGGCAACGGTGACCGGTGCCGTCGGTGGGACGTTCGCCGTCGCCGGTTGCGCGGCGGGCTTGGGAGCCTCGACGACCGTTGCCAGCGGCGACGATGCCGGAGTCGCGGGCTGGGCCGGGCGAGCGGCCGCCAGCGGCGAGGCGGCGAGGGGCTTGGCTTCGACCTGCGCCGGCTTGGCGATCGGCGCGCGCGTGGCTTGCTCGATGGATGCGCTGATCGCATCGCTCAGGCGCACCGGGCCAGGTGGCGTCACGTTGGCTGGGGGCAGCGGCGGGCGCGTTGTAGCCGGCGCGGCAGGGCGTGGTGCCGGCACCGGTGCCGGTGCGGATGCCGGTTGCACGGATGCCGTGGTGGCGGGGATCGGTGAGGCCGTCGCGGGGATGGGTGCAGACGCTGGCGCGGCTGTCGCGCTGGCCGCCGGCGGGGTCGCGGCTGCGGCCGCGGGCATCGGAGGGGTTGCCGGAGCCATGGACGTCGCTGCGGTCGGTGCCGTGCGGGGCGGGGCGAACCCAGAGGGCGCAGCAACCGCTGCGCCGGCGTTCGCCGACGCAGTTGCGCTCGTCGCCGCGGCCGGTGCAGTCGTTGCCGGTGCCGTTGCAGGTGCAGTCGTCGCCGATGCCGTTGCGGGTGCAGTCGTCGCCGATGCCGGTGCGATCGTCGCTGCGGCCGGTGCCGGTGCAATCGTCGCTGCGGCCGGTGCCGGTGCAGTCGTCGCCGATGCCGGTGCGATCGTCGCTGCGGTCGGTGCCGGTGCGGTCGGTGCCGGTGCGGCCGGTGCCGTTGCGGTCGACGTGGCTGCGCTGCTAGCCCGCGCAGGCGCGACCGTCGCTGGCGCGATGGGTGCCGAAGGCGCAGCAGTGGTCAGGGTCGGCGTGACAGGCGCAGCGACCGGACGCGGTGGCAGCGGCATGGTGCTCACGGTGGGCGCTGCGATGCCGTCGTCGCCATCGTCACCTTCGTCTTCGTCGTCCAGATCGAGGTTGGCGTTGGCCTGATCGGCGACTTGCGCGTTGGCGTTGGCGTCATCCGGACGCCGGCGACGGCGGCCACCACGGCGACCGCGGCGACGGCGCGATGTGCCCTGCGTACCGTCGGCGGCCGGCGTGCCGGCTGCGTTGGCGCTGCCGTCGGCGCTGCTGGCGGTGGCGGCGCCGGTCGACACCGGAGCTTCCGCCGCGGGGGCCGTTGCGGCGGGTGTGGTGGCTTGCACGGGTGGCGTGGCGCTTGTGCTCACCGGAACGGTGGGCAGCGGTGCAACCGCAGCAGCCGGTTGCGCGGGCTTGGCGGCTTGGCCCTCGTTCGCAGGGCGTTCGTTCGACGCCGGACGTGCGGGTTGCTCTTGCCGCGTACGGGGTTCGTGCGGGCCGCGTTGGCCGCCTTGCTGCGCTGGCCGGGGTTGGGATTGGCGTTGGCCTTGTTGCTGGCCGCCGTGTCCACCCGGGCGCTGCCCCTGCGGGCGGCGCTCGCCGCGCGGGTGCTGTCCGTCGCGTTGCGGACGACCCTCGCGCGGAGTCGGCGACGCGGTTGTGGCTTGCGGTTTGCCGGCTGGCTGGCTTGGCGACGTCGGTGCGGCGATCGCCGGGGCGTTGGCGGCCTCACCGTGCGGCTTGGCACCGATGAACTTCAGGAACCGCGCGACGATGCCGTTGTGCTGCTTTGGCTGGACGACCACTTGCGCCGGTACCGCCACCGGCGCGGCTGGCGTGGGTGCGGTCGCTGGTTGTGCGGCGCGAGCGGCAGCGGGTTCGGGCTCGACCTCGCGCACCGGCGGCGGCGCGGCCGGTTGCACCTTGGTCACCGCCGGGGCGGGGACGTTGATGTTGGCCTTGGTCAGGGCCAGCACCGGCTGCTTGCGCTGGCTACCGCGCTGGTAGCTGGGCTTGCCGGCGTCCTCGCCCAACTCGTTGCGGCGCAGGCGGGTGATCTCGAACTGCGGGGTCTGCAGGTGCTTGTCGGCGACCACGATCACCGGCGCGTCGTGGCGCTGTTCGATCTCGATCAGCGCACGACGCTTTTCATTGAGAAGAAAGTTGGCGATCTCCGGTGGCGCCTGCACCAGCACCTGCCCGGTGTTCTCCTTCATCGCGTGTTCTTCGGCCAGCCGCAGGATCGACAGCGACAGCGATTCCACGCTGCGCATGCGACCGTGGCCTTCACAACGAGGACACACGATCTGGCTGGATTCGCCCAGACTCGGGCGCAGGCGCTGGCGCGACATCTCCAGCAGCCCGAAGCGCGAGATGCGGCCGATCTGCACGCGCGCGCGGTCGTGCTTGAGCGCGGCTTGCAGCTTGTTCTCGACCTCGCGCTGGTGCTTGTTGGACGACATGTCGATGAAGTCGATTACCACCAAGCCGCCCAGATCGCGCAGGCGCATCTGCCGGGCAACTTCCTCGGCGGCCTCCAGATTGGTGTTGAACGCGGTTTCCTCGATGTCGCCGCCCTTGGTGGCGCGCGCCGAGTTGACGTCGATCGCGGTCAGCGCCTCGGTCTGATCGACCACGATCGAGCCACCCGAAGGCAGGCGCACGGTGCGCTCGTAGGCGTTCTCGATCTGGGTTTCGATCTGGTAACGGTTGAACAGCGGGGTGGCGTCGGCATACAGCTTGAGTTTGCGCAGGCTGGCGGGAATCACCTGCTGCATGAACTCGCGCGCCTCGTTGTACATCGCCTCGTTGTCGATCAGCACCTCGCCGATGTCGGCGCGCAGGTAGTCGCGCAGGGCGCGGATGATCAGCCGCGATTCCTGGTAAATCAGGAACGGCGAAGGCTTGGACAGCGCCGCATCGGTGATCGCGCGCCAGATCTGCAACAGGTAATCCAGATCCCATTGCAGCTCTTCGGCGTCGCGACCCTTGCCCTCGGTGCGGATGATGACGCCCATGCCCGGCGGGATCGCCAGCACGTCCATCGCCTCCTTGAGCGCGGCACGATCCTCGCCCTCGATCTGCCGCGACACGCCGCCGGCGTTGGGCGAGTTGGGCATCAGCACCATGTAGCGGCCGGCCAGCGAGATGAACGTGGTCAGCGCGGCGCCCTTGTTGCCGCGTTCCTCCTTCTCGACCTGTACCACCACTTCCTGGCCTTCGCGCAGCAGTTCCTTGATGCCGGCCTTGTCGGCGTTCAAGCCTTCCGGGAAGTAGTCCGGGGAGATTTCCTTGAGCGGCAGAAAGCCGTGGCGATCGGCGCCGTATTCGACGAAGGCCGCTTCCAGCGAGGGTTCGAGCCGGGTGATGCGGCCCTTGTAGATGTTGGACTTGCGTTGTTCCTTGGACGCCTGTTCGATGTCGATGTCGTACAGGCTTTGGCCGTCCACGATGGCTACGCGCAGCTCTTCGGCCTGCGTGGCGTTGATCAGCATCCGCTTCATTGTCGATTCCTCACGCGCTCGACCGCGAGGAACGCCGGGGGCAGCAACGCCCTTAAATCCATCCCGCCACCGTCGCCTTTCGGGCATCGGGCCAGCGGAGGTGATTTCCAGCGCTGCAAGACCACGCGGCGTACCGCACGGGAGCGCTTGTTGCAGTGTAGGGTCCGCAGGGGTGGACTCGTGCGGGCTAGTCGGCGTCGGACGGCCCGCGGAAACACGGGAAGCCTGCGTCGGCGCGATCGCCTCCCAGCCACTGACGTACCATGTCGCCCAATCGCGATCGGTCGTCGGCGGCCCGATCCGGCAGGGTGGGTTGGTGAAACCCTGCAAAATCAGGATGTTCTCGCTGTATCCGATTGTATCAGATGGAAAGGCCCGGGTGATGCGTCAGCCATGAGCAATGAAACTCCCGCCAGCGGGGTGCGCACCGCGACCGTCCCCGACGACCGCGACGGCCAGCGGCTGGACAACTTCCTGCTCGGCCAACTCAAGGGCGCCCCGCGCAGCCTGATCTACAAGCTGGTGCGCAGCGGGCAGGTGCGCATCAACGGCAAGCGCGCCAAGCCCGACAGCCGCCTGCAAGGCGGCGACTTGGTGCGCATCCCGCCGGTGGTGCTGGCCGCGCCCGGCCAAAAAGCCGAGGCGCCGGCGGCGTTGCTGGCGCGGCTGGAAGCGGCCATCGTGTTCGAGGACGCGCGCCTGCTGGCGCTGGACAAGCCGTCCGGGTTGGCCAGCCACGGCGGCAGCGGGATTTCCTTCGGCGCCATCGAGGCGCTGCGGCAACTGCGACCGCAGCAGAGTCTGGAACTGGTGCACCGGCTGGATCGCGACACCAGCGGCCTGTTGGTGGTGGCGAAAAAACGCTCGGCACTGGCCGAACTGCAAGCCCTGCTGCGCGAGGACGACGACCGCGGCGTGCGCCCCATCCGCAAACGCTACCTCGCCTTGCTGGTCGGGCGGTTGGCTGGCGAGGGTTTCACCGTCGATGCCCCGCTGGACATCGGCCTGCGTCAGGGCGGGCAGCGCCACGTGCGCGTGGCCGCGGGCGGCAAGCAATCGGTCAGCCACTTCCACCTGATCGAGCGCCGCGGCGGGCACAGTTACGTGGACGTGCGCATCGACACCGGCCGCACCCACCAGATCCGTGTCCACGCTGCGTACCTCGGGCATCCGGTGGCCGGCGACGACAAATACGGCGACCCGGAGGTCAACCAGCGCCTGCGCGACCAAATCGGCCTCAAGCGCTTGTTTTTGCATGCGGCATCGCTGGAGTTTTCGCTCGACGGCGGCAAGACGCCGTACCGGCTGGAAGCGCCGCTGGCGGACGACCTGCAAGCGGCGCTGGATCGGCTGGGTTGAAGCGCTCGCGTCAATCAGCCCGCGATCAGCCGCTCGGCCTTGCCCGCGCAGATGAAATCGTTGAGCGACAACCCGCCCACGTCGTGGGTCGAGTAGCGCACCACGCAACGGTCGTAGTGCACGCCCAGATCCGGATGATGGTCTTCGCGGTGGGCGACGAAGGCCAGCGCGTTGACGAAGGCCAGGGTGTGGTAATAATCGGCGAAGCGATAGGTTTTGCCGATCGCCGCGCCGTCTTCGATCAGTTCCCAGCCCGGTAGCTGCGCCAGCAAGCGAGCGATTTCTGCGGCGGGCAGCTTGTGTTCGGCGCCCTTGCGCGGCTGGCAGTGGCTGTCGGACAGATCGTGATGGACATCGGACATGGTGTTGGGGTCGCTGCGAGAATGGAGGGGTAGAATAACGCCATGATCGCCGTCGTCGACTTCGAACTCACGCCCGCCGCCCAGCGGCATTTCGCCCGCCTGATGCAGACCCAGGGTGGCGATGCGGCAGGGATCGCGCTGTCGGCGGTGCACCCGGGCACGCCCGCTGCCGATGCGCGCTTGGCGTTCTGCGAGGACGACGAGTTGCACGGCGACGAATGGTCGCTGCGCTGCGAGGGTTTCGCGCTGTACATCGACGCCCTGAGCGCGCCGTTCTTCGAAGGTGCACGCATCGACTACCTCGAAGGCAACGGCGGCGGGCAGTTGTCGATCCGCGCGCCCAACCTCAAGGGCAAGCCGCCGGGCGACGATGCCGACCTCGCCGAACAGGTGCGCTACGTGATCGAGGCCGAGATCAACCCGAAGCTGGCCTCGCACGGCGGGCGGGTGACGCTGGAGGCCATCACCGCCGAGCGCGTCGCGCTGGTGCGCTTCGGCGGCGGTTGCCACGGCTGCGGCATGGCCGACGTTACGTTGAAATCCGGCGTTGAAAAAACCCTGATGTCGCGCCTGCCGCAGTTGCAGGGCGTGCGCGACGCCACCGACCACGAAACCGGCGCCACGCCGTATTACAAGGCGCGGGGTTGAGGGCCAGACAGGAAGACAGGGACACCCACAAGAAGACAGGGACACCACAGAAGACAGGGACACCCAAAAATCCGGTGCGACGGCATCGCCGTAGGAAGACAAGGACACCCAATAAATCCGGTTTGGCGGCGTCTTCGCCTGCGAGTTCGTCGGCAGCGGACGTCGCAGGCGCATTGGGCGGCGTCGTGGATTTTCCTTCGCCCGCGCGCCATTCTCCCTTGCGGGCCGCGGGGTTTCTCCTTTGTTCTCAGTCGGCCCTGGCCAGCGCCGCAGCCAGACCGACGCCCTTGAGCCAACGCTGGTGCAACCGGCGTGCGTGTTCGATCAGGTCATCGACTTCGCCGACCACGCGCCAGTAGCCCGAGCCGATGGCCTTGACGCGGGTCACCCAGCGTTCCGGACGCGGATCGAATTGCGCCAGCACGCTGGGCGCATCGGCGGCCAGTGCGCCACGCTTGTCCGGTCGGACTTGTTTTCCGGTCCACTCCACCAGCGCCAAGTATTCGGCGAGCGTCAACGGCAGGCACGTGGCCAGCGCCACGCCACGAATCGGCGCCAGCGGCCGGGTCAGTTCCTCGGCCTGCAGCGAATCCAGCCGCGCCTTGACGCTGGTATGCGCCGAGTCTTCCAAGCGGTTGACGATGCCTGCGCGAACGGGATTGAGATCGACATAGGCCATGGCGGCCAGCACTGCGCGTTCGTCACACAGCAGTTGCGCCTTGAAGCGACCTTCCCAGAACCGCCCCTTGCAGCCGTCCTCGGCATTGGCCGCGCGCGCGGTCGGTTCGGCCAGACAGCGCATGAGCCAGGACAGGTTGGCCAAGCGAGCCCGCAGCACGGCCAGCCGCTCGGGCTGGGCGAGCAACAGCGCCACCTTGGCGGCCCGCGCGGCGTCGGACTTCTCGCGCGGCGGGAACAGCCGCACCCAGCGTGCGGCCACGTCGGCATCGCTCCAGTGGGCCGCGACCGCTGGATCGAGCTGGACGACCAGATGCAGATGGTTGCTCATCACCGCAAAGGCGTGGATGGCGATGGCGAAGCATTCGGCGAGCACCGACAGGCGCTGCTCGATCCAGCGCTTGCGATGCTCGAACGACTTGCCGGAATGATGATCGACCCCGCACAGGAAGGCGCGGCGCACGCAGCGCTGCACGCAGTGAAAGGTGCCGGGGCTGCCGGGAACGATGAGTGCACGCCGTGCTTGGGTCATGGCGTCAGCATGGCCGCCAGGCAGCGCCTGCGCTGTCAGGAACTGCTCCATTCCGGTGTGGGAAAAGCCTGATACTGTGGGTGTCCTTGTCCTCTTCTCCTTGTCCTCTTCCCTGATCGCGGCACCGCGATTTTCGGCGACGACGCGAAGTGATGGCTTGCAGAAAATGTGGGGGGGGGGGGTAGTCTTCTGCTGCACGTCGAAACTCGACATGCGTTTCGCAACGCCATTCGACAGGGGTTATCGATGAACTTCAGAAAAAGTCTATTGGCAGCAATGGGAATGGCGTGCATGGGGCCCGCGTGGGCGGCGGGCCCGCAGGTGCTGGGAGACGGCCAGTCCGTCATCACTGGCGGCCGGGAATTCGATTGTGTTGCGAGTCAGTGTGTGCGGGTCGAGCGAGCGGGAGACTTCGTCTACCACTACGCCATTGCAAAAGGGAAGGTGAAGGAGGTGCTCGCCATCGAGTTGCCGCGCGATGCGACTTGGGTGCCGACCGAGATGTATGTTCGGGATGCTGTTGATGGTGCCATTCATCGCGACGACTCCCCGCCCCCGCCGCCGCCCGGGGGAAATGGCTCGGTGGTGGTGTCGAACACCTATATCACGGCGACGGATATCGTCGTGGTGACCACGGTTTTTTTCTACTCCAACGGCCAGTTGATTGGGGTGCAAACGACGCAAGTTTCACACCCGAGGCATGCGAAGGTGCAATAGCTTGGGCAGGACAGGGCGCAGGAACCGCGAAGGGGCGTTTGGCCTGTGGCAAACTACGCACTGCCGCCATCCTCGGTTCCGCATCCATGCTGATCTTCGAGCAGTCCCAGCCCGGGCGCACCGCCGCCGCCCAGCTTCCGGCCGCCATCGCCACCCCCGCCCTGTCCGAACGTTTCCTGCGCACCACGCCGATCGGCCTGCCCGAGGTGTCGGAGTTGCAGGCGGTGCGCCACTACACGAATCTTTCGCGCAAGAACTTCTCGCAATTGGGGTCAGGTCTTGTTTTGCAACATCCTCAATGCCAACGTCGCGCCCATCGTCGACGACACGGCGGGCAATGCCGACAGCCGCGCGATGGCGTAGGACGTTCTGACAAGGTCTAACGTTTGCGTATTTGAAACACGAAAAAGTTGGATTTCTCGCAAGAATCGCGAGAATCGGGGTCAGGTCTTGTTTTGCAACATCGTACGCCGTAAGCTATCCCCATGTCCCGTCCCCTTCGCATCGAGTTCGCCGGCGCGCAAGAAACGGGGTCAGGTCTTGTTTTGCAACATCGTGCGCCGTAAGCTGCCCCCATGTCCCGCCCCCTTCGCATCGAGTTCGCCGGCGCGCTCTATCACGTCATGGCGCGCGGCGACGGTCGGCAAGCGATTTTTCGCGACGATGAAGATCGGCAGGCGTTCTGCGCCGGTCTGCTGCGGGCGTGCGAACGCTTCGAGTGGCGCTTGTGGGCGTACTGCCTGATGGGCAATCACTACCATCTGCTGGTGGAGACGTTGCAGCCCACGCTCGCGCGCGGGATGCGCGAGGTCAACGGTGTGTACACGCAAGGGTTCAATCGCCGGCACGGGCGTGCTGGACACGTGCTGCAAGGGCGCTACAAGGCGGTGCTGGCGGACAAGGACGCCTACCTGCTGGAACTGTCGCGGTACATCGTGCTCAATCCGGTGCGGGCGCGGCTGTGCGCGGCGGCGGGGGAGTGGCGCTGGAGCAGTTACCTGGCGGTGATGGGGAAGATGTCGGCACCAGCGGCGCTGGCAGTGGACGCCACGCTGGCGCTGTTCGCGGTCGACCGTGGCGCGGCCCGACGCGCCTACGCGCGGTTCGTGGCGCAGGGTGTCGGGGTGGAGTTGCCCGATGTCAGCCAGCAGGCGTTTCTTGGCGACGATGCGTTCGTGGAGCGCATGGCCGGGCAGGCCGGCCAGCCCTCCGGCGAGGTGCCGCGCGCAAGGCGTCCGCGCACGTCGCTGGTGCAGCTTGCGCGCAACACGGACGGGCGCGATGCGGCGATCCGTGCAGCCTACGCCAGCGGCGACTACACGTTGCGCGAGATCGGCGAACACTTCGGGCTACACTATGCGACTGTCAGCCGGATCGCGCGGGCGACGATGTTGCAAAACAAGACCTGACCCTATTTGGAATTTGGAAGACCCGATGGAATTTTTCAACCCCAACAGCAACGTCAACTTCATGGGCATCCGCCGCTACACGGTGGCGGTGTCGGTGATCCTGATGATCGCCTCGATCGTGTCGCTGGCCACGCGCGGGCTCAACTTCGGGCTGGACTTCACCGGCGGTTCGCTGGTGGAGGTTACCTTCACCCAGCCCACCGAGCAGCACGACGTCAGTGCGGCGCTGGAGAAGGCTGGCTTCAAGGGTGCGGTGGTGCAGCGCTTCGACACCAAGAATTACTCGATCCGCCTCGGGCCCAACGAGGGCGCCGAAGCGGGCAAGACCAAGGTCACCGAGTCGAGCATCGATGCGCGCAGCGCGGCGATTACCCACCACGTCGAGCAGGCGCTGACCAGCAGCGGCCACCCGGCCACGGTCAAGCCCTCGGTGTACGTCGGACCGCAGGTCGGCAAGGATTTGGCGACCAACGGCATCGTGGCCGTGGTGGTGGTGCTGGCCGGCATCATGATCTACATCGCGATCCGCTTCGAATGGCGCTTCGCAGTGGCGACCATGCTCACCGAAATCCACGACGTGCTGCTGACGGTAGGCTTCTTCTCGCTCACCGGGCACGAGTTCGACCTCACCGTGCTGGCGGCGGTGCTGGCGGTGGACGGCTACTCGGTGAACGACACCATCGTGGTGTTCGACCGCGTGCGCGAGCTGTTCCGCAGCACGCGCAAGGGCGAGCCGCTGGACATCCTCAACCGCGCGGTGAACAACACCCTGTCGCGCACGATCATGACCTCGTTGGCGACCATGGTGACGGTGGTGGCGCTGTTCTTCTTCGGCGGATCGAGCCTGCACGGCTTCTCGATCGCGCTGATGGTGGGCATCGTGGTCGGCACGCTGTCGTCGATCTTCTTCGCTTGCCCGATCCTGAACATCTTCGGCGTCAGCAAGCAGGACTTGATGCCCAAGCTGCGCGACGAGGCGGAGCTGGCACGGCGGCCGTAGGGGGCGTGGCGGGATTCGCGTTCAGCCCGCCAACTTGCTCGTCGCCCACTGGTTGAGGCTCACGCCCTGCGCCTTGGCCTCGCGCGCGAGCCGCGCATGCAGGCTGCGTGGCACGCGCACGAGAAACTTGCCGCTGTACGACGCCAGCGGCTCGGCGACCGTCGGCGGTGGTGCGCTGCGCCCGGCTGCGGAATTGGCCGCCAGCCATGCGGCGATGGCATCTTGCGCTTGCCGTGCGGCGTCTGCCTCGCTTGCGCCCCACGCGCAGCAACCGGGAAGGTCGGGCGCCTCGGCGATGAAGCCGCGATCTTCGTCCGACCAGAAGATGTTGAGGGGATAGTGGGTCACGGGGCGTCTCCGTATTTTTCGATCATCGCGATCATCGGCCGATGCGGCGGTCGCTATTGAAGCCCCTCTCCCTTCGGGAGAGGGGTTGGGGTGAGGGGCGTGCCAGCGAAAGGTGCCGATCTCGCGACGGATCGGCTGTCGCTCCGCCGGCCCCTCATCCGGCGCTTCGCGCCACCTTCTCCCGGTGGGAGAAGGGCAAGCAAGCCGCCTTCAGACGGCCTGAAATCTTCTCGCTCTCAGATGACGCCTTCGGCTTTGCAGGAGGATTTTTACTTGCCGGCGGAACACCACAGGCCACTCAATCCCGCTGGAACGCCGCCGCGTACCCGGTGTCCACGATCGTCTTCTGCACTTCGCCGGCGAGCTTGAGGTTGCCGGCGACCAGTTGCACGCCGCGCGCATGGCCGGTGAGGTCGAGCAGGTGGTCGGTGCCGCCGCGGTAGTCGCAGACGTGGCCGCCGGCCTCGCGCACCAGCACGATGCCCGCGGCGATGTCCCAGGCTTTCAGGCCGGCCTCGAAGTAGCCGTCCACGCGCCCGCAGGCCACCCAGGCCAAGTCGAGCGCGGCCGAGCCGGCCCGGCGGATGTCCTCGGCGTGTTCCAGCAGCACCTTGATGCAATCCAGCTGAGCGTTGGCGCGGGTGCGTTCGCGCGGCGGAAAACCAGTGGCCAGCACCGCGCCTTCCAGCCCCGGGCGCGGTGTGCAACGGATGCGCTTGTCGTTGAGCATCGCACCGCCGCCGCGACTGGCGGTGAACAGCTCGTTGCGCAGCGGGTCGAAGATCACCCCGTGGGTGGGCACGCCGCGTTCGACCAGCGCGATCGACACGCAGAACTGCGGGTTGCCGCGCAGATAGTTGCTGGTGCCGTCGATCGGATCGACCACCCACACGCTGGAGGACTTGCCCTTGGCGCCGCCTTCCTCGCCGAGCACGGCGTAATCCGGATGCGCGCGGCGCAGTTCCTTGAGCGCGGCTTCCTCGGCCTGCGCATCGACTTCGCTGGCGAAGTCCTGGCGCGCCTTCTCGACCACGTTGAGGCTGTCGAGGCGATGGATGTAGCGCAGCATGACCGCGCCGGCCTGGCGGGCGGCCTTGATCATCACGGTGACGGCGGGCTTGTGCATGCGCTGGGGATTCTGGTTTGCTATGAAAGAGCAGGGCCGGGCGCGCCGGCAGGGCGCAAGGTTACCAGCTTGGCCGTCATCCCGCCCGCCCATCACGCACATGCAACCGATGAATCACGCCATTCGCATCGTGTTGGTGGAAACCCATCATCCCGGCAACATCGGCTCGGCGGCGCGGGCGATGAAGACGATGGGATGGCGCGATCTGGTACTGGTCGCGCCGCACCAGCCCGAGCACCCCGACGCGCTGGCGCTGGCCGCAGGCGCCGACGACGTGCTGCGTGGCGCACGCATCTGCGCAACGCTGGAAGAAGCCCTGGCCGACTGCGCCTTCGTGGCCGGCTGCACGGCGCGCTCGCGGCACGTGAGCCTGCCGGGCTTCGAACCGCGCCAAGCCGCAGCACGGCTGCTGGACGCAGCGCGCCACGGGCCGGTCGCGTTGTTGTTCGGCACCGAGCGCAGCGGCCTGAGCAACCAGCAATTGCAGCGCTGCCATGCCGCCGTGCACATCCCGGCCAATCCCGAATACGGCTCGCTCAATCTGGCCGCTGCCGTGCAGGTGCTGTGCTACGAACTGCGGTTGGCGCAGTTGGCGGCAGATACACCGCAGATGCTCGCGCCGGCCGCAGGGCCGCACGATCCGCCGGCCTCGCAGGCGCAGATGGAAGCCTTTTTCACGCATCTGGATCAATCCTTGCACGCCATCGACTTCCACAAGGGGCGCTCACCAGAGACGGTGATGCGCCGCCTGCGCGGATTGTTCTTGCGCGCCCAGCCCGACCAGCGCGAGCTGCGCATCCTGCGCGGCATCCTCGCTGATGCCCAGCGGATGGCGCGATTGGCCGGCCGGCAGGTGGAATGAGCGCGGCAATTGGCTAGGATGGTGCGGTGCCGCTGCCACAATGGGCGCGGTTCGGTGCTCGGGGATAGCGCATGCGACTGGGGTTGCAAGCTCGTCTGATCGTGGTTTTCGTGCTGGCCGGCGCGCTCGCCTTGGCGGCGGTTTTCAGCTTGCACGCACAACTGCACGCGCACGACGCGGCGGTGGCGGCGGCGGTGCACGCGCTGGCCGCGGCGGCCGGCAACCCGCAGGCCGATATGGCCAAGGCCCTGACCGATGCGAGCGCCCGCATCGAACTGGCCGACCACGCGTTTCGCCGTGGTCTGGCGCTGACCCTGTTTGCCTTCGGGCTGCTGTGGGCTGGCGTGGCTGGCTGGCTCTGGCATGGCCTGCTGCAACCGCTGCTGGCGGTGGCGCGTGCCGCCCGACGGATCGAAGCCGGCGAGGACGTTTCGGCGCTGGCGCAAGCGCAGCGCGACGACGAGATCGGCGACATCGCCAGCGCTTTTTCGACGCTGGACGATGCCCTCGGGGCTTTGCGTCAGCGCATGCACCACGACGCCGATCTGGCTCCGCGGGCGGCTGCTGCGGCGGCGCCCGTCGTGCGTGCAACCGTCGCACCCGCGGCGCCCGCCGTCGCGCCCGCTGTGGCACCCGCCGTGGCGGTGCCCGCACCGGCTGGTGCGCACCCCGCAGCGTCCGTGCCGCCACCGGAACCGACTCCGGAGCAGATCGAGCGCCTGCGTCGGCTCGAAGACGACCTGCACGATGCCTGGCGGCGCGGCGAACTGCATGTGCTCTACCAGCCGATCCATTCGCTGTCCAACGGCGGCATGCGCGGCGCCGAGGCGCTGTTGCGCTGGGATCATCCGCAGGAAGGGGCGGTTTCTCCGGCCGAGTTCGTGCCGTTGGCCGAGCGCAGCGAGCTGATCCTCGAACTGGGCCGGCAGGTGCTGGTACAGGCCTGTTCCGACGCCAGTCTGTGGCCCGGAGACGGCACCGCCGAACACAGCCCGTTCATCTCGGTCAACGTCGCGCCCGCGCAGTTGCGCGATCCGAAACTGTTCGAGTACGTGGTCGAGGCATTGCGCAAGTCCGGGCTGGCCGCCGCGCGGCTGCATCTGGAGGTGCCGGCGGCGGCGCTGCGCGAGGACGACCCCCAGGTCGATGCGATGGTGGAGCAACTGCGCGGCCTGGGCTTGCAGATCTGGGTGGACGCCACCGGCGTGGACGCCACCGACCAGCAGAAGTGGATGCGGCCTTCGGTCAGCGGCGTGAAGGTGGGGCAGGGGCGTATCCGCGGCCGTCAGGACAACACCGCCGAGGCATCCAGCACCGACGCCATCGTCGCCAGCGCGCGCGCGCTGCGCATCGTCGCCGTGGTGGTGGGGGTGGAGCAACTGGCCGAGCTGAACGTGCTCAAGGAGCAGGGCGCCGATCTGGCGCAGGGCTACGTATTGTGCAAGCCGGTGGGAACGGCCGAGATCGGTCGGCGCTTGCTGGCCTGAGCGGCCCCGCGCCTGTCGCTCAGCCGCCCTCGTCTTCGGCCGGTGGCGGCAGGCGCGTCACCAGCAGCTTGTCCACCCGCGCGCCATCCAGATCCACCACCTCGACGCGCATGCCGCGCCAATCGAAATGCTCGCCCACGTGCGGGATACGCCCGAAGTGCTCGATCACCATGCCGGCCAGAGTGTGATAGTCGGCTTGCTCGTCCTGCCCGCTCGCGGGGATCGACAGCACTTCGCGCAGGTCGTCCATCGCCAGCCCGCCGTCGATCAGCCAGGAACCGTCCTCGCGTTGCACCACCGGCATGTCCTCCGGATCGACCGCTTCCAGCGATTGCAGGCCGCCGATCACCGCACCCATCAGGTCTTCCAGCGTCACCAGCCCCTGGATTTCGCCGTACTCGTCCACCACCAGGGCGATGGTCTGCTGCTCGTCGCGGAAGATTTCCAGCAACGCCAACGATCGGGTCGACTCGGCCACGAACACCGGCGCGCGCAAGTCCGCAAACAGATCGATGTCCTTGCCTTCGCCCCAGCGCATCGCCAGCGTCTTCATCTCCAGCACGCCGATTACGTCGGCGTCGCTGTCGCGGTACACCGGGTATTGCGAGTATTCGTGCTCGCGCATGGTGGCCAGGTTTTCGGCGAGACTGGCTTGCGCATCGAGCCAGGCGATTTG
This sequence comes from Pseudomonadota bacterium, assembly GCA_018241125.1. Taxonomy (GTDB): domain Bacteria; phylum Pseudomonadota; class Gammaproteobacteria; order Xanthomonadales; family Xanthomonadaceae; genus SZAS-103. The sequence continues at coordinate 15,755 of JAFEEL010000013.1, forward strand.
CGTGCGCGGCGTCATCAGGCTGCCGGCGGTGCGATCGCCAAGGCGCAACACGCGGTACATCATGTTGCGCTCGTCGGCGTCGATCGCGCCTTGCTCGTGGCCTTCCGACACCAGCAGACGGATTTCTTCTGCACTGATGCGATCGTGCTGGCCCTTGCGCAGCCCGAACAGCCCCAGCAGGGTGCGCGTGCACCACGCCAGCAACAGCACCCCGGGCTTGGCGATGGTGGCCAGCCAGTGGATCGGGTAGGCGGTGGCGACCGCCAGCTTTTCCGGCGCCAGGGTGGCGATGCGCTTGGGCGCCAGTTCGCCGATCACCCCGTACAGGAAGACCATCACGAAAAACCCTGACACGAAGCCGATGGCGTGCGCGTACGGCGCCAAGGCGGGGATCGCGCGTGCGATTGGCGCCTCGATCTCGTTGCCGATCGACTCACCGCCGAAATAGCCGGTCAAAAGGCTCAACAAGGTGATCCACAACTGCACGGCAGACAGGAATCCTTCCGGATGCTCGGCCAGATACAACGCCTTGGCCGCGCGGCGGCTGCCCTGCGCCATCTGTTTCAGGCGGCTGCGCCGTGCGGTCATCACCGCCAACTCGGACAGCGCGAAGAAGCCGTTGAAAACGACCAGTACGAAAACGATGAGAATACGCATCATGGGGCGGTGAAAACCGGGGCAAGCCAAAGGTGCACGGCCACGCTGGCGGCGTAGCCCAGGGCGATCGCCCAGCTCCAGCGCAGGTGGCTGAGGAAAGTGTACTGGCCGCGCGCCACGCCCATCAGCGCCACGCCGGCGGCCGAACCGATCGACAGCAGGCTGCCGCCGACCCCGCAGGTCAGCGCGATCAGCAGCCACTGCTCGTGATCCATCGTCGGCTGCATCTGCAGCACCGCCGACATGATCGGCACGTTGTCGATCACCGCCGAGGCAACGCCCAGAGTGACGTTGGCGGCGGTCGCGCCGAGCTGGCCGTACAGCTGCGTCGAGGCCAGTTCCAGCCAGCCCAGAAAGGCCAGCCCGCCGACCGACAACAACACGCCGCCGAAGAACAACAGGGTGTCCCATTCGGCGCGGGCGAGGATGCGGAAGATGTCGAAACCCGGCCCGGTGTCGTCGCCAGCAGCGGAGTGTGCAGGCCGGGTGCGGGGCCCGATCCACCACGCCAGCCCCTGCAGGAACGCCAGCCCGGCGAGCATCCCGTACACCGCCGGCAAGGCCAGCCACTGCACCGATGCCACGGTGGCGGCGATGGTCGCCGCGAACAACCCGGCGATGGCGATGCCGCCGCGCTGGAGCGTCGCCGTCGCGGCTTGCGCGGGCGGTCGACCGGCCGGCACCGCCAGGCTCATCAGCACGGCCGGCAACAGCCAGTTCACCAAGGCCGGCACGAACAGACGGAAGAACTCGAAGAATCCGGCGTGTCCGGCCTGCCACACCATCAAGGTGGTGACATCGCCAAATGCCGACCACGCGCCGCCGGCGTTGGCGGCCACCACGATGTTCACGCAGGCCAACGCGATGAAACGCGTGTTGCCGCCATTGCTGGCCAGCGCCACCGCCCCGATCACCAGCGCGGTGGTGAGATTGTTGAGCACGCTCGACAACGCGAAGGCCAGCAGCCCGGTCGCCCAGAACAGCCGGCGGTAGCTCCAGCCGCGCCGCGCCAGTGCCGCGCACAGCGTCGCGAACACGCCGCGTTCGGCCATCGCTTCGACGAAGGCCATCGACACCACGAGGAAGAAGAACAACTCCGAATAATCGAGGAACACCTGCCGGAATGCGTCGGCCACCGGCACCGCAGCCGTAGCGTCGCCCCGCGCCGACCATGCCACCAACGCCCAGATCAGCGCTGCGGCCAGCATCGCCGGTTTGGATTTGGCCAGACGCAAGGGTTCTTCCAGCGCCACCAGCGCGCAGGACATCGCGAACAGCGCCAAGGCCGCCAAGCCCGTCGGCGAAATCGCCGTCATCGCCGCCATTGCGGGGGTACCGGCCAGCGCCGATGGCGTCGCCCCGAGGGTCAGCGCCAAGCCCGCAGCGATCGCCAGCGCGCCCCCGGCAGCGCGCACCGCTGCGCGGCGGCGCGGCGCGGTCGGCGATCCGAATGGGCGAGTACTTCGATCCGGCATGGAGCGGCGGTGACGAGCAGGCAATCGCGCAGGATACCCGAGTGCGCGCGCGGACGGTTCACGGCATCCTCGATACCTGCGGTGCGGGGCGGCGCTGCGGCAGTCACTTTCCCGCGTGCGACGACACGATCCGCAGTTGCGGGCTGGCCAGCAGCGACTGCGAGCCGGCGCGCAGACTGGCCAGCAGTTCGGCCGGATCGGCGTCGGGCGTGGGGCGCAAGATCGCCCAGCCATCGCGGCCGTGGTTCTTCACCCAGTACAAGGCGGCGTCGGCCAGTTCCACCGCCCGTTCCCAGCCCAGCTCGTGGCCGGTGTCGCCGAGGATCGGGTACTCGGCCAGCCCGATCGAGCAGTTCAGCGGCAGCGCGATGTCGTCGGCGACCTCGTAAACGCGCTCGGCGACGCGGCGGCGGATTCGCTCGCCCAGTGCCGGAACGGCATCGCCGGGCATCGGGCGGAACACCAGCAAGAACTCCTCGCCGCCCCAGCGCACCACGTAGTCGCCGGTCTGCACCAGCCCGGCCAGCACCGCGCCGAACACCTGCAGGGCGCGGTCGCCGGCGGCATGACCGTGGCTGTCGTTGATGCGCTTGAAGTGGTCGATGTCGACGATGGCGAACACCAGCCGCTTGTCGTCCAGACCGGTGCGTGCGCGCTCGCGTTCGTAGAAGTTCAGGTCGATCGGGATCTGGTTGGCGAGGTAGCGGCGGTTGTGCAGCCCGGTCAGCGGATCGGTGCGGCTGACGTGCTCGAGTTGCTGGTTGGCTTGGCGCAGCGATTCGGCGGTGCGCCGTCGTTCGAAGGCGTTGGCGATGTGCGCGGCCACGAAGCTCAGCAGTTCCTTGTCGCGCTCGCCGTAGCGAAATCCCTGCCTGTAGCTCTGCACGGCGATCAGGCCGAATACGCGCTCGTCGATCTTCAGCGGCACGCCGAGCCACGAGGCGGCCGGCGTGCCGAGCCATTCCAGCTCACCGGCGTCGCGCAGGGCGGTCGCCCTGGCCAGATCCAGCAGCACCGGCCGCCCGTGGCGCAGCACGTAGTCGCTCAGGCTGCGACCACGCGGACGCGGCGGCACTTGCTCGTGGTAGTCATCGGCGATGAACGGGTAGGTGAGCTGGCTGCCGTCTTCGGAGAGGATGCAGATGAAGAAATTGCGCGCATCCAGCAGTTCGCCGACGATGCCGTGGATGGTCTTGTAGAAGGACGCCATCGAGCCGGCTTCGCCGGCGACTTCGGCGATGCGAAACAGCAGGGCCTGCAAGCGTTCGCCGCGTTGGCGCTCGGCGATCTCTTCGCGCAGTGCCAAGGTGCGCTCGGACACCCGCCGTTCGAGATCGACCGCGGTTTCGCGGCGCGCCAGTGCCGCGCCGATGTTCTGGGCAAGGTACGCCAGCAGCGCCTGATCCTCGTCGCTGTAGGCGATCGCCGGATCGTAGCTCTGCACCACCACCGCCCCGCGCACCTCGCCGTTTTCCAGCATCGGTACGCCCAGCCAGTCCACGCTGGCCGGCCCCACGCGGTCCGAACGCGGCAGGTGCAAACGCTCGCGCAAGTCATCGCCGTGCCCGTGCAGCGGCTGGCCGTGGCGCAGCATGGCCAGGGTCAGCGAGCCTTCCAGAAGTGCGGCATCGACCACTTCCTCGGGATCGCGGCGATTGCGGTCGAGGCTGTCGGCGAAATACAAGAAACGCATCGTCTCCGGCTCGGTCCGGTAGTGCACGATGAAGAAGTTGCGCGCATACATCAGGCGGCCGACGATGTCGTGCATCTCGTGCAGGACATCGGGCAGATCGCGATCGGAGGTGGCGCACTCGCTGATCGCGTACAACGCGCGCTGGACCCGCTCGGCGTGCCCCAGGCGTTCGACCTCGCCGCGCAGGCGCTCGGCCTGCAACAAGGATTCGCAACGCAGCGCCAGTACGCCGATGGTGTCCTGACGCAGGCTTTGCATCGGTGGCGATGCCGATCGTTCGCCATGCCGGCGGCTGCTGACGAAGGCGCGCTGGCGACCGTCGTCGACCAGCAGGCACGCCCAATCCAGTTCGCCCTGGCACGCACCGGTACCGCTGCGGATCTCGCAGGTGCGAGCGCCGGCAAGCAGCGCGGGCAGGGCAGGGTCGACCGGCCCGGGAGGCCAGCAGTGCAGCGCCACAGGCCCGCGCTCGGGTGCCAGCGTCCACGCCAGTTGCGTGCCGTGCGCGCCCAGCGCTTGCAGTTGCTCGACGGCAAGACGGGCGAACTGGCGCATGTCCGCCACCGCGAGCAGTGCTCGCACGAACGCATCCATCGGTCGCGGCGCAGCTGACATCGTCGACAACGGCCCCTGTGCCGGGTGTCGGATGCCCCGAGTGTAGCAATCCTGCGTGCGGCCGGGGTGTGACGGAACCGGCAAGCGCGTCTACGAGCGGCGGCTGAGCCGGAGCAACCAGCCGTACAGCAAGGCCATCACCAGCCCGAACGCGGCCCCGCCGATCCACACCGCCGGGCCGCCGGCGAAGCCGTCGCTGACCAGGCTGAGCGGGAAGTCGTGATTGGAAAATCCCAGCTTGTCGGAGAACGCCACCAGGGTGGCGACCACGATCCCGATCAGGCCTTCGCCGACGATCATCCCCGAGGCCAGCAGCACGCCGAGCTGCTTGGCGGCTTCGGGATTTTTCGCCTTGCGCTCGGCGCGGGTATCGAACCACCAGCCGACCACCGCGCCGATCACCACCATCAGCGTGCTTTGCGTGGGCAGGTAGATGCCCAGCCCCACCGCCAGCGGCGACAGGTGCGCGGACTTGGTGGTCTTGCGCAGCAGTTCGTCGACCACGATCATCGCCACGCCGATACCCGCGCCGATGCCGATCAGGCTCCAGTCGATGTTGTTCTGGATCACGCCGGAGGCCAGGGTGGAGATCAGCCCGGCTTGCGGTGCCGGCAGCGGGTTGTTCTGGCCGGGCGCGGCCGCACCGGCGAATCCGAAGGCGGTGTTGAGCAGGTCCAGGATCGGCGGGATGATCGCCGCGCCGGCAAGCACGCCGATCACCAGCGCCCATTGTTGCTTGGAGGGCGTGGCATCGACCAGTTGGCCGGTCTTGAGATCCTGCAAGTTGTTGTTGGCGATGGTGGCCACCGCGAACACGATCGAGGTGACGAACAGCGCGAACGCCACCAGCATCTTGCGGCCGTCGGCGTCCATGCCCTCGCGCACGCCGATGCTCAACAGCAAGGCCGCGGCGATCACCACCAGGATGCCGATCCCCGACAACGGGCTGTTGGACGATCCGATCAACCCGGCCATGTAGCCGCACACGGTCGAAACCAGAAAGCTCATCAGCACGATGAACACCAGCCCGCCCGACACCAGCAGCACCATGTGCTGGCCGAGGTGGCTGACGTTGACGAAATCGGCCAGCAAGAAGCCGATCGGAACCAAGCAGGCCAGCGAGATCAGCAGCATCTGCCCGAGCGGGATGTCTTGCTCGGTGCGCGGCAGCAGCGCGCCCTGACCGGCGCTGCGCGCGCGCGCGGCCGCCATCGCCGAGGCCAGCCCGCTGACTACCGGCTTGACCAGCTTGCCCAGGGTCCAGATCGCCGCCAAACCAATCGTGCCGGCGCCGATCAGCCGCACCTTGTCGTGGTACGGGCCGTTGGCGAACGCGGCAAGGTCGGCCATCGCCTTGACCTGATCCGGATGCGACAGTTGCGCGAACAATTGCGCGGTGTAGTGCGGCACGCCCCAGCCCCAGCCGATCAACACGCCCACCAGCATGGCGATGCCCACCCACAGACCGACCAGGTGGCCGATGCCGAACAGCGCGAACGACAGGAAGAAGTCAAAGCCGCTGACCGCACCGCTGGCACCGACCTTGAACGTGCGCGCGATGTCGCCGGCGAACACGCGGGTGGCGACCACCAGCGCGAACGCCGCCGAAACGATCGAACCCCACAACACCGCCAGTAACCCGGCGCGCCCGGCTTCGGCATCGCCGGAGCCGACCTTGAGCACCTCGGCGCAGGCCACGCCCTCCGGGTAGGGCAGGTCGGACTGGGTGACCAGCGCGCGCCGCAGCGGGATCGAATACATCACGCCCAGAATGCCGCCGGCCGCGCAGATGCCGAACGACTGCCAGTAGGGAAAGTCGTTCCACACCCCGATCATCAACATGCCCGGCAGCACGAAGATGATCGACGACAGCGTGCCAGCGGCCGAGGCCACCGTCTGCACGATGTTGTTCTCCTGCATCGTGGCGCCGCGGAAGTTGCGCAAGATCGCCATCGAGATCACCGCCGCCGGGATCGAGGTGGCGAACGTCAGCCCCGCCTTGAGTCCAAAGAACACGTTGGCGGCGGTGAACACCACGGTGATGACGATGCCGATCAGCAGGCCGCGGAAGGTCAACTCGGCGCGTGGCGAAAGCCCGGTGGCGGTGGCGCTGGTCGGTGCGGGCTGGCTCATCGGGTTCCCCGTGGGTGGCGTGCAAGGCGAGCCGGAAGCCCGCGATCAGGGTGTGACCATAGCAAATCGGCCGCAGCCTGCGGCGGTTGCGTGAGCGGCTGCCGGTGGCGACAGCGCCCCAGCGGCGTGCCAGAATCCGGGCGACGCCGCCATCGCCGGCGATCAGGATCCGCCCATGAATCCCGCCGAAGAAACCAACCTGCGCGCCGAAGTGGTCGTCCTGCGCGAGATGGTCAAACTGCTCATCGCGCAATTGCCCGACGATGCGGCCGTCACCGCGGCGCTGGATGCGGCCGCGAAAAAGGTCGTGGAAGCTGCACCGCAGTTCACTCAGGAACGGGTGGCCTTGCAGCGCGCGGTGAAGCTGATCGATCCGCTGGGGATCGTGCGCAAGGGGTAGTTTTTCGGATACAAGCGCGGGCGACCGACTACCGTTGCAGTGGATCGCAAGACCAAATCCACCATATGAAGGAGAACGCCATGCAACGAGTCACCGGTGTGGGCGGGATTTTCTTCAAGTCTCCTGATCCGAAAGCGCTGGCCGCGTGGTATCGCGACCATCTCGGGCTGGACGTAGCCGACTGGGGCGGTGTCATCTTCCCGTGGGGCGGCCCGGACAGCGCGCCGGGCATGACGATCTGGAGCCCGTTTGCGCAAGACACGCGCAAGATGGAACCCAGCACTGCTCCGTTCATGCTCAACTTCCGCGTGGCCGATCTGGATGCCCTGTTGGCGGCGTTGCGTGCCGAGGGTTGCAACGTCGTGGGTGAGCCGGAGTCGTCGGATTTCGGAAAGTTCGGCTGGGTGATGGATCCGGACGGCAACAAGGTCGAACTGTGGGAGCCGCCGGTGACCGACAAGTAACACTTCCTCCCCCGCTTGCGGGGGAAGACCGAGGTGGGGGCGTTATGTCGTGCTGGGCCCCCATCCCAACCTTCCCCCGCAAGCGGGGGAAGGGGCTGAACTGCGGCTTCCGGCGATGGCGATCACGATGGGCCCAGCCGACGGGTTGACGTCGCGGAGGCGGGGAGCGCGGGCATGAAAAGGTGGTGCGCCTTGTCGCCGATTCCCCGCTCCCTGCTTCATCTGCCCCCAGTCCTCAGTCCTCTGTCCTCCGTCCTCCGTCCTCCGTCCTCAGTCCTCCGTCCTCCGTCCTCCGTCCTCCGTCCTCAGTCCTCTGTCCTCTGTCCTCTGTCCTCTGTCCTCTGTCCTCTGAACCTCAAGCGGCGAACTGCAAGCGCGCCAGCTCGGCGTACAGGCCGCCTTGCGCCACCAGTTGTTCGTGGGTGCCCTGGGCGACGATGCGGCCGTGGTCGAGTACGATGATGCGGTCGGCGCGCAGCACGGTGGCCAAGCGGTGGGCGATCACCAGCGTCGTTCGACCCTTGCGCAGGCGCTCGAAGGCCTGCTGGATGGCGCGCTCGGACTGCGCGTCGAGCGCGCTGGTGGCCTCGTCGAGCAGCAGGATCGGCGCGTCCTTGAGCACCGCGCGGGCGATTGCCAGCCGCTGTTGCTGGCCGCCGGACAAGCGCGTGCCTTTTTCGCCCAGAAAGCTGCGGTAGCCTTCCGGCAGGGCGGCGAGGAACTCGTGCGCCTCGGCCATGCGTGCGGCGGCGATCACTTCGTCTTCGCTCGCCTCCAGCCGACCGTAGCGGATGTTTTCCAGCGCATCGGCACCGAAGATCACCGGGTTCTGCGGCACCAGCGCGATGCGCCCGCGCAGCGCCTGCGGATCGAGCTCGCGCAGGTCGATGCCGCCCATGCGCACGCAGCCCGAATCTGGGTCGAAGAAGCGCAACAGCAACTGGAACACCGTGCTCTTGCCGGCACCCGACGGCCCGACCAGCGCCACCGTCTCGCCGGCGCGCACACTCAGGTTGAAGTCTTCCAGCGCCGGCGTGTCGGGTCGCGCCGGGTAGTAAAAACGCACGTTCTCGAAGGCCAGCGCCGGTGCCATGCTGGCGAGGGTCGGCAGCGCCTTGGGTGCGAGCGGCGCGACGATTTTCGCCGTTTCCCCGAGCAGTTCGTTGATCCGTCCCATGCCGCCGCCGGCGCGTTGCACCTCGGCCCACACCTCGCTGAGCGAGCCGACCGCACCGGCGCCGAATACTGCGTAGAAAACAAACTGCATCAAGGTGCCGGCGCTCATGTGGCCGTCGATCACCGCGTGCGCGCCGATCCACAGCACGCCCACCACCGCGCCGAACACCAGCACGATCACCGAGGCGGTGAGGATGGCTTGCGTGCGCACGCGCCGGCGCGCGGCGTTGAACGCATCTTCGACCGCCGTGGTATAGCGCGCGTTCTCGTGCGCCTGGCGGGCGTAACTTTGCACGGTGTGCATGGCGTTGAGGGTTTCGCCAGCGCGCGCGTTGGCGTCGGCGGTGCGGTCCTGACTGGCGCGCGACATACCGCGCACACGCCGACCGAACACCACGATCGGCGCCACTACCAGCGGGATGCCCAGCAGCATGCTGCCGGCCAGCCGCGGGCTGGTCACCGCCATCATGATCGCCGCGCCCAGCACGGTGATCGCGCTGCGCAAGGCGATCGACATGCTCGATGCGACCACCGTGCGCAGCAGTTCGGTGTCCGCCGACAGCCGCGAGAGCAGTTCGCCGGTGCGGGTGCGTTCGAAGAAGGCGATGTCCAGCCGCATCAGCTGGCCGTAGATGTCGCCGCGCAGGTCGGCGACCACGCGCTCGCCGAGCAGGCTCACGCAAAAAAACCTTCCCGCGGTGGCCAGCGCCAGCACCAGCGCCACGCCCAGCAGCAGCACGAACCACTCGTCGATGGCCCCGCCGGCGGCATGGCTGAAGCCGCGATCGACCATCAGCCGCACTGCCACCGGCAGCACCAGTACCGACGACGAAGACAGCGCGAGGAAGCCCAGCCAGCCGGCGATCAGCTTCGGATAGCGCCGCAGATAGGGCCACAGGGCGGCCAGCGGGCGCAGGTTGGCGCGGGAGGGAGAGTTGTTGGCGGCGGGCGCGGCGTTCGATTCGGCTGCAGTCATCCGCCTATTGTTTCACGACTCGGCCCTGGCCGCGGGTGGCGTCGGCCAGCGCGGCTTGCAGGCGCGCGAGGTGTTCTTCCGGCAGCGCGATGGACATGCGCACGCCGTGGCCATCGAATGCCTCGTCGAGCTTTTCGGCAGCAAACCGCGCCAGCAACAGGTGGACGCTGCCGGTGTGCGCGAAATCGCAAGACAGCACCGCCCGCACGGATTCCACCAGTTCGCGTTGGCTCGCCCCGCGCAGGCACTGCGCCGCTGCGCCGCCATAGGCGCGCACCAGCCCGCCGGCGCCGAGCTTGATGCCGCCGAACCAGCGCAGCACCACCACCATCACCCGATCGCAGCGTTGGCCGTCGATGGCGGCCAGGATCGGACGCCCGGCGGTGCCGCCGGGCTCGCCATCGTCAAAGGTGCGATAGCTCGTGCCGATCCGCCACGCCCAGCAGTGGTGGCTGGCGTCGGCTTGTCGCACCGAATCCAGAAAGACCGTCGCGTGCGCGGGGTCGTCGATGGCGCAGGCGTGGGCGAGAAACCGGCTGTGCTTGACGATGACCTCGTGCCGCGCTGGCGCGGCGAGGGTGCAGCGGGCGGTCACGGGCTGGGCAGCAGCGGCTGCAGGTCGTCGGGAATGGCCGCATCCGGGTAGCGCGCGTGGAAGCGCTGCAGGCTGGCGCGTGCGCCGTCGGCGTCGCCCGCTTGCAGGCGTTGACGGATGTGTTGCAGCCACTGCGCCGGCGGCAGGCGGGCGTCTTCGTCCACGCTCAAGGCAGCAGGTGCATCCATCGTGTTGCTGCGCCGGCTGGATGCGCCAGGCCGCGAACTCGGAGCGGCCAGTGCGCCGACCGTGGCGGTACCGGCATCTTGCGCGCCGCCGCTCATGGCTGGCGCAGCCTTGGCGGCAGCAGGTGCGGTGGGCTCGCGGCGGATGCGTGAACCGGTAACGTCCACCGATGGTGCCATCGGTGCCGGTGCCGCCTGCACTACGGGCGGGGGAGGGGGCGCAGGTGCTTGCAAAACCGGCTCTGGCGCGAGTACGGGCGACGATTCGCGGGCGGCTTGCGACGACAGCGCCTTGTCGGCTTGGCGTTCGGCCCGCGCCTGCTCGGGGAATGCCGCCGGACGCGCGCCCTCGGCTTCCGCCCGAGCTGCCTGCTCGGTGGCGCGTGCGGGCGGGGGCATTTCCTTTGGCGGCGGTGTGGACTCGGCCATGGGTGGTTGTGGCGGCGGTGGGGCGCTTTGTGCGTTGGCAACCGGGCGTGGCGGCAGGATTTGGGCCGCTGGCGCACTTTCCGTCGCCGGGCTGGGCGTTGACGCCAGCCCTCCCGGGCCTTGCATGCGCAGCAACAAGCCGATCCCGAGCAGGGCGCTGGCGGCCGCGCCCATGCCGATCGAGCGCCACCAGACGATCGGCCGGCGTCGCGGGGACGTCTGCACGGCGCTGCGCGCCGCGGCGAGGACGCGCGCGTCCAGCTCCGGCGACGGCCCGGCGGTGGGCAGGTCGGCCAGCAGGCGCGCCAGCTCGCGCTCGCCCGCATCCAGCGGGTCGGTCGTCGGCGGTGGCGGGGTCGGTATCTGGGTCATGGGCGCAACCTCGCGCGCAGCTTGTCCATCGCGTAACGCAGTCGGGATTTCACGGTTTCCCGACCCACGCCAGTGATCTGCGCGATTTCCTCCAATGGCAGTTCGCGATCCAGCCGCAACAGCACCGCTTCGCGCTGGTCGGGCGGCAGTTCCTCCAGCGCCAGTTGCAAGCGCCGCCTGCACTCAAACGCCGACAGCTCGTGTTCGGGGTTGGACGGATCGGGTTCGCGCTCGATCTGCGCGTCGGCATCGTCCACGAAGCCGCCATGCCGGCCCTGCGCACGCCAGTGATCGGTCAGCCGATTGCTGGCGATCTGGTACAGCCAGGTCGAAAACTTCGCGTCCGGCCGGTAGCGTTCGCGCGCCGCCACCAGTCGGGTCCAGACGTCCTGAAAGCACTCCTCGGCCAGCGCTTGCTGACGAAGGTGGCGCAGCAAATAGCGGAACAGGCCGCCGCGGTGGCGGGCGTACAGGGTCTGGAAGGCCGCGGCGTCGCCCTGCCCGTAGGCCAGCATCAGCGCTTCGTCGGTGGCGTCGGCTTCCATCGGCGACAGCCTACGCGAACGCCGGCAAACTCGCCCGCGACGACGGCCGTTGCTATGCTTCGACCGATAAGACACCCACTTGCGCCCATGCCATCGGCCCCCTCCAGCATCGTCAACTTCCCCGCGCCGGTTGCCGGGGTGGATCTGCCCGGCTCCGGGCCGATGGGCGATATCGGCGTGGCTCTGGCGCATCGGGCGCGTGCCGTGCCGGGGTTCCGCCAGCTGGCGCTGGCGTGGGGGCAGGCCGGCAGGGACGATCGCTGGCGCAGCGGGCCGATGTCGGCGGCCAGCGAAACCCTGCTCGCGCGCGCCATCGAGCACCTCGACGGGCAGGTGCACGCGCGCAATGGCAGTGTCGCGGTGGCGTGGCCGATCGAGCAGACCGACGCCTGGCTGGCGATCGCCATCGAATGCGAGCCGGCGCTGTCGACCCACGACTGGAGCCTGCTGCTCGATCGTGCCCGGCAGTTCGGTCGCGTGCTGCTGGACAACAGCCAGTTGCGCGCGCGGGTGCTGCGCATGCAAAAGGCCGAGAAGTTGCAAGGCGCCTTGTATGCGATCGCCGACCTGGCCGGCGCGCCGATGGAGATGCCCAAGATGCTGCGCGGCCTGCATCGCATCGTCGCCGGGCTGATGTACGCCGAGAATTTCTACATCGTGCTCTACGACGAGGTCGGAGACAGCCTGCGCTTCCTGTATTTCGCCGACTCACTCGACCCGTTCGACGCCGATCCGGACATGCAGATCCCGCTGGACGCGCTGCCCAACAGCCTCACCGTCGGCCTGATCCGGCACGGCCACGCCTTCATGGGGTCTTCCGAGGATCTGCGCGAGCAGATGGGCTTGGCCTACGACGACGAACACGGGCCGGAGTGCTTCGCCTGGCTGGGTGTGCCGATGCGCGCCGAGGACGACAAGGTCCGCGGCGCGGTGGTGGTGCAAAGCTACGATCCGAAGATCGGTTACGACGAGGAAGACCGCGTCTTGCTGTCGTACGTGGCGCAGCACATCCTGACCGCGCTCGAACGCAAGCAGCAACAATCGGATCTGGAACGGCGGGTGTTCGAACGCACCCGCGAGTTGGCGATGGCCAACCTCGAACTGCGCTCGGAGATCGTCGAGCGCGAGCGCGCCGAACAGCTCCAGCGCGCGCTGTATCGCATCGCCGAGTTGTCGATTGCCGCCGACACGCTCGACCAGTTCTACGCCGCCGTGCACGAGGAAGTCGGCAAGCTGCTGTATGCGCGCAATTTCTTCATCGCCCTGTTGTCCGAGGACGGCGACGAGATCCACTTCGCCTATGCCATCGACGAGCACGACACCCAATGGGGGCCGCGCAAGCTCGGGCGCGGTTTGACCGATTACGTGCTGCGCACCGGGCAGCCGCTGTTGGCCGATCGCGCGCAGATCGACGAGCTCAATCGCCGTGGCGACGTTGCCAGCGTCGGCGCCCGCTCGGTGTGCTGGCTGGGCGTTCCATTGACTCGCGACGACCGCTCCGTGGGCGTGATCGTGGTGCAAAGCTACACGCCCGACATCCAGTACACCCCGCGCGATCAGGAATTGCTGACGTTCGTTGCCTTCCACATCGCCAGCGGGCTGCTGCGCAAACGCGCGCAAGAGCACCTCAGGGCCGCCTACGCCGAGCTCGAACGCCGGGTGGAAGAGCGTACGCGCGAACTGGCCAATGCCAATCGCAAGCTGCGCGGGCAGATCGCCGAACGCGAGCGCGCCGAGGAGTCGTTGACCCATCAGGCCCTGCACGATTCGCTCACCGGCCTGCCCAACCGCACCCGCCTGCTCGATCGCATGCAACGCGCGATGGCCGCGTACCAGCGCGATCCGGCACGCGGGTTCGCGGTGTTGTTCCTCGATCTGGATCGCTTCAAGATCGTCAACGACAGCGCCGGCCATCTGGTCGGCGATGAGCTGCTCAAGCAGGTCAGTCGCTTGATCGCCGGTGCGGTGCGACTGCCAGACACGGTGGCGCGCCTGGGGGGCGACGAGTTCGCGGTGCTGGTGGAGGAGATCAACGACGCCGGCGAAGCCTGCGAAGTTGCCGGGCGCATCATCAGCGCGCTGGCCACGCCGATCATGGTCGGCGGCAAGGAGTTGTTCACTTCGGCCAGCGTGGGCATCGCCACCATGGGGCAGCAGTACAAGCGCCCCGAGGAACTCCTGCGCGATGCCGACGTGGCGATGTACCGGGCCAAGAACAAGGGCCGCAGCCGCTACGAGTTGTTCGACGAGACCCTGCGCGTGGAAGCCTTGCGCGTGCACGATCTGGAAGGCGAGCTGCGTCGCTCGATCGCGGCGGGGCGCTTCGTGCCGTACTTCCAGCCGATCGTGCGGCTCGACAATGCGCGGCCGATCGGCTTCGAAGCGCTGCTGCGCTGGCGCCATGAAGACCGCGGCGTGCTGCCACCGGCGGAGTTTCTGGAAGTTGCCGAAGACAGCGGCCTGATCGAACAGATCGACTGGCTACTGTTCGAGGAAACCTGTCGGCGCTTCCATGCGGTGGCCAAGGATCGCCAGTACATCAGCATCAACGTTGCCCCGCGCCATTTTCGATCGCCGGAACTGGCCCGCCGCCTGCTCGCAATGGCGCGCGAATACCAGGTTCCGAGCGATCGCCTGCGTATCGAACTGACCGAAGGGGCGCTGCTCGATCACTCGACGCAGGTGCTCGATGCACTGGAAGAACTCCATCGTGGCGGCATCGTGGCGCAACTGGACGACTTCGGTACCGGCTACTCGGCCTTGTCCTACCTGCATCGCTTTCCCATCCGCGCCTTGAAGATCGATCGATCGTTCGTCGCCGATCTCACCATCGAAGGCGTCAAGGGCAGCCGCACGGTGGTGCGCGCGATCCTCGCCCTGGCTGCCTCGCTGGGGATGGACACGGTAGGCGAGGGCGTGGAAACGGTGGAACAGCGCGACCTGCTGCGCGCACTGGGCTGCGCCTACGGGCAGGGGTTCCTGTTCGGCCACCCGGCGGCGATCGGCGAACGCGCATGAGCGGTGCTGGCGCCGCGCACGCTCGCCCAGACAATGGCGGAGACAAAATCATGAAACTCGTCGCGTACCTCAACTTCGATGGCACCTGCGAGGCCGCCTTCCGCTTTTACGAACAAGCGCTGGGCGGGACGATCACCCGCATCGACACGTTTGGCGGGTCGCCGATGGCCACGCAGATGCCGCCCGAGGCGCACGCGCGCATCATCCACGTGCGCTTGCAGGTGGGCGAGCAGTGCCTGATGGGCTCGGACACCCCGCCGGGCGCGCTGGCGCCGCGATCGGGTTTTGCGGTGGCGATCCAGAGCGATGATCTGGCGCAGGCGCAACGGTGCTTTCAGGCGCTGGCCGACGGCGGCAGGATCGACATGCCGTTTCAAGCCACCTTCTGGTCGCCGGGGTTCGGCATGCTGGTCGATCGCTTCGGGGTGCCGTGGATGGTCAACTGCGAGACGGCGCCGGCCTGAAGTGGGCGGAGTTCATTCGATCCGCTCCACCCGCAGGGCCAGATCGCCATCGGCAAGCCGTGCCGACAACCGCTGATCGGGATAGGCCTGCGCGACCCAACGCACCACGCGTCCACCCTCGTCGTGCAAGATCGCAAATCCGCGTTGCAGCGTCGCCAGCGGACTGACGCTTTCCAGCGCCCGTGCCAGTGCCAGCACGCGCAGCTCGCCACGCTCTGCGCTCAGCGCGTAGCCGCGCTGCAAACCGTGCAGCGCGCGCGCCAGTCGATCGTGCTGATCGGCCAGTCGCCGCTGCGGGTGTGCGGCGCGCAGGCGCAGCGCCAACGTCGTCAGCCGTTCGCGGTCGCGTTGTGCGCGGCGTTGCGGCAGTTCCATTAGCCGCCGTTGCAGGTCGGTCAGGCGCATCGCTCCGTGCTCCAAACGTGCCTGCGGGCGCAGCGCGTGCAGACGCAACCATGCGCGGTCGGTGCGCTGGACGGCGGCGTCGAGCGTGCGTTGCCACGCGGAGTTCGCGCGCCCGCATTGCCGATCCAGCAGTGCCAGTAATTCACCGCGATCAGGCACCAGCAGCTCGGCGGCGGCGGAAGGTGTGGGCGCGCGCGCATCGGCGGCGAAGTCGGCCAAGGTGGTGTCGATCTCATGGCCGATCGCCGACATCACCGGGACTTGCGAGGCGACGATGGCGCGCACCAGCGCTTCTTCGTTGAAGCACCACAGATCCTCCAGCGAGCCGCCGCCGCGGGTGAGCAGGATGGCATCGTAGCGGCCGCTGTCGCTGGCCCAGCGCAGCGCCTGCACGAGCTGCGCGACCGCTGCCGCGCCCTGCACCGACGACGGCACGATTTCCACGTCGAGCAATGGAAACCGCCGCGCCAGCACATGCAGCACGTCGCGGATTGCCGCGCCGGATGGCGAGGTGACGATGCCCAGCCGGCGCACGAAGTTCGGAAAAGCGCGCTTGCGTTCGCTTGCGAACAACCCTTCTGTCGCCAGCTTGTTTTTCAGTTCATCGAACGCCCGCCGCAGCGCGCCTTCGCCGGCTTCCTCCATGTGCTCGACGGACATCTGCATCTCGCCGCGTGCCTCGTACACGGTGAGCCGGCCGCGGATCAGCACCTGCATGCCCTCGCGCGGGGCAAAGCGCAGCAGGTTGGCGCGTTGTTTCCACATCGCGCAGCGCAACTGCGCGCGCGCATCCTTGAGGTTGAAGTAAAGATGCCCCGACGCCGGCCGTGACACCCCGCCCAGTTCGCCTTCCACCCACACCATCGGGAAGTTGCCTTCCAGCAGGTCGCGCGCCAGTGTGGCGATCTGGCTGGGGGTGAGCACGCTGCGCGGGATGGCGAGGCTATCCATGCCGGCACTGTAGCGCCGCCCGCCCTACAATGGGCACAGGAACGTCGAGGTGATGTGGATGAACGAGGTTTTCGGTCCGGTCGCGCGAAGGGCCGCGCGTGCGCTGCGCGTCGGCAAAGTGACGATGGGCGGCACTGCGCCCATCGTCGTGCAGTCGATGACCAACACCGACACCGCCGATGTCGCGGCCACGACCAAACAGGTCGCCGAGCTGTGGCGCGCCGGCTCGGAGCTGGTGCGCATCACCGTCAACACGCCCGAGGCCGCCGCCGCGGTGCCGCGCATCGCCGACAAGCTGGCGATGATGGGTGTGGATGTGCCCCTGATCGGTGACTTCCACTACAACGGCCACCAGTTGCTGACCAACGAGCCTGCCGCCGCGCAAGCGCTGGCCAAGTACCGCATCAACCCCGGCAACGTCGGCTTCGGGCGCAAGCGCGATGCGCAGTTCGCCACGCTGATCGAACTGGCGCTGAAATACGACAAGCCGGTGCGCATTGGCGTCAACTGGGGCTCGCTCGATCAAGCGCTGGCCGCACAGTTGATGGACGAAAACCATCTGCGCACCGAGCCCTGGGACGCACCGCGGGTGATGCGCGAGGCGCTGATCCGGTCGGCGCTGGATTCGGCGCAGCGCGCGGTGGAACTGGGCATGGCGGCCGAGCGCATCGTGCTGTCGTGCAAGGTGTCCGGTGTGCAGGAACTGATCGCCGTGTACCGCGATCTGGCTGGGCGCTGCGATTACGCCCTGCACCTGGGGCTCACCGAGGCGGGCATGGGCAGCAAGGGCATCGTGGCATCGACCGCCGCGCTGGCGGTGCTGTTGCAGGAAGGCATCGGCGACACCATCCGCATCTCGCTCACGCCCGAGCCGGGCGGGGCGCGCACGCAGGAAGTGATCGTCGCACAGGAGTTGTTGCAGACGATGGGCCTGCGCGCGTTCACGCCGCTGGTCACCGCTTGCCCGGGTTGTGGGCGCACTACCTCGGAGTTTTTTCAGGAACTGGCCCAGACCGTGCAGGAGCACGTGCGCGCGAAGATGCCCGAATGGAAGATCAGCCATCCGGGCGCGGAAAACCTCACGCTGGCGGTGATGGGTTGCGTGGTCAACGGGCCCGGCGAATCGCGCCATGCCCACATCGGTATCTCGTTGCCCGGTACCGGCGAGGCGCCGGCGGCACCGGTGTTCATCGACGGCCAGAAGGCGATGACCCTGCGCGGCGAGCACATCGCGCAAGAGTTCGTGGCGGTGATCGACGATTACGTCGCGCGCAAGTTCGGTTGATCGC
This sequence comes from Pseudomonadota bacterium, assembly GCA_018241125.1. GTDB lineage: Bacteria > Pseudomonadota > Gammaproteobacteria > Xanthomonadales > Xanthomonadaceae > SZAS-103. The sequence continues at coordinate 33,597 of JAFEEL010000013.1, forward strand.
TGCCGACGCGCGTTGGCCCGCAAAATGTGAACAGGACATCGACATCCATGAGGACACCCAGCGCGCGACCGGCGATCTTTGTCACCATGCCGCACAGCCACTACGTCGAGAAGGCGCGCTGGGCGCTGGATCGTTGCGGTCTGGCGTATCGCGAACAGCCGCATGTGCCGTTGTTGCACCGCCGCGCGACGCAACGCCATGGCGGCGGCAGCGTGCCGGTGCTGGTGGATGGCGGGCAGCGTTTCGTCGATTCCACGGACATCCTCGTGCACGCCGATGCGCGCGCGGGCGGCGATCGCTTGTATCCGCGCGACGTGGCCCTGCGTGGCGAAGTCCTCGCGCTGGAAGATCGCTTTGACCTGCATCTGGGCCCGCACACGCGGCGCTGGGCCTACGCGCATTTGCTGCCGGAAAAGCGGCTGCTGCGGACGATCATGAAGCGTGGCGTGCCCCTCGGCGAGGCGATGGCGCTGCCGATCCTGCTGCCGCGGGTGGTGCGCGCCATTCGCAAGCACCTCAAAATCACCCCGGAAAGCGCGTTGCGCTCGTTGGTAAGGGTTCGTGAGATGTTTCATGAAGTCGACGAGCGGCTGGCCGATGGACGCCGATACCTCGTGCTGGATCGCTTCACCGCCGCCGACCTGACTTTCGCCGCGCTCGCCGCACCGGCGCTGTTTCCTGCCGGATATCGCGGATCGTACCCGGCGCTGGACGCGGTGCCGGAGGCGATGCGCGAGGAAGTATTGCGCCTGCGCGATACCGATGCCGGACGCTTCGCGCTGCGGATGTTCGAGCAGGAGCGCGGCGTGGTGGTTGGTGCGGGGTGAAGATCGTCGTGCACGGCGACGTGATCGTGCGGGTTGAAAAAAGCAAACGGGACAGGCGATGCGCGCTTTCGATTATGTGATGACGCTCAACTCGTTCGTGTACGCGCTGGGCATCGCGCACATCCTCGCGGCGGTCGGCGAAATCATCCGTGCCGGCAAGCGCGTGCGCTGGTCGTGGCTGCACGCGGCGTGGTTGCTCAACGCGCTGCTATTGATCGTGAGTTGGTGGCTGGCGCTGTGGGACTTGCGCGACCTGAAGACGTGGACGATGCCGACCGTGCTGTTTTTCTTCCTGATGGCTTGCATTCTTTATCTCGAGGCGCGGTTGGTCAGCCCGCCGATCGCGGCCGAGGGGCCGGTCGATCTGGAGGCCTTCCATCGCGACGAGGGCCGGAAGTACATGGGCGTGTACACGGCGATCGTCGCGCAGATCATCCTCACGGTGTACCTGTACGGGTCGGCGACGAAATACTGGGTGGCCGAGAACGCATCCAACTGGCCGGTGCTCGCGGCGGGCTTGGCGGCCACCCTCAGTGGTAGGCGCTGGGTGCAGATCGCCGCAGTGATGGTGGTGATGGCGGTGTGGATTTGGTATTTCGCGACCTTGCAGGGCGCGTTGAGCGATTCGCCCTGATCGCGACGTGGCGCGTTCGCTGACGGTGCGTCAGTGCGCCTTGCGCGCCGCCCGCTGCGGGAACGCGAACACGCCGATGGCCATCGCCGCCAGCAGCGCCGCCGAGGCGGCGTAGCGGCTCAGTGCCAGCCCGCCGTGGTCGATGGGCTTGTCGAGAAAATCGCCGAGCACCGCGCCCAGCGGGCGGGTGAGGATGAAGGCGGCCCAGAACAGCGCGGTGCGGGACACTTTCGTTGTGAAATAAAAGAAGGCGATCACTGCCAGCGCGCCGCCGAACACCAGCGCGCCGCCGTCGTACCCGAGGCCCAGCCCAGTGGGAGTCTCGGTGCGCCCGGCGGCGACGAAATCGCCCAGCGCGGTGCCCAGCGTCTGCGAGAACATGATGGTCAACCAGTAGAAACCTTCCGCGCGCGGCGTGCTCACTGAGTCCACCGCCACCGTGCCGGTGCTGCGATACCACACGAACAGCGAGCCGAGCAGCAGCGTGAGTAGCAGCGCCGAGCCGCCGGTGTAACCGATGCCCAGCGAGCGGTCGGCGAAATCGGCCAGGGTGGTGCCCACCGTGGTGGTAGCGATGATGGTGAACCAGTAGATGACGGGGTGGAACGCTTTTGCGCGCACTTGCGCGAACACCGCGATCACGAACACGCCGGCGAAGATCGCGGTGCCGACCAGATAACCCAAGTGCATCGACATGCTCACCGCGTCGCCGCCGGTCTCGCCCAGCGTGGTGGCGATGATCTTGAGGATCCAGAACAGTGCGGTGACGGCGGGTACCTTGGCGATGGCGTCGTCGTGGCGTTCGTTCATGCCGACGATGATGGCATGCGGGTTGTTAGCGGTTCCTGCGTCGCGTGGTGTGCCTGTGCCAAATATGCAGAGTGATCGCAGGCATGGTTCGCGGCGGCCCTCCCACCGGTGCGGTCTTGTGGGAGCGGCTTCTAGCCGCGATGAGATTTCAATCGGGCCGGGGACGGCCCTCCCACAGAAGCAGCGCGGCTCGATTCCATCGGGCCGGGGACGGCCCTCCCACCGGTGCGGTCTTGTGGGAGCGGCTTCTAGCCGCGATGAGATTTCAATCGGGCCGGGGACGGCCCTTCCACAGGTGCAGGCTTGTGGGAGCGGCTTCTAGCCGCGATGAGATTTCCATCGGGCCGGGGACGGCCCTCCCACCGGTGCGGCCATGTGCCGCGCCTCACTCGCCGGGCTTTGCCGCTTCCACCGGTGCGTTGGTGGCGTGCGTGCGCGCCAGTTTTGCCTCGCGGTGCGCGATGTAGAACACCGCTGCGAAGATGATGGCTGCGCCGAACAACGTCCAGTGATCGATGTCCTCACCAAACCACAGCCAGCCGGCCAGCGCGACCATCGGCAACTGCATGAAGCTGATCGGTTGTAGCGCCGATACCTCGCCCATGCGCAGCGCGCGCGTCCACAGCAGTTGCGCGACGGTGCCGAACAATCCGGTCGCGGCCAGCCACGGCCACGTCGCCAGTGCTGGCCAGCGCCACGCGAACGCGGCGGCAAGGGCCGACATCGGCACCCAGAACAGGTAGGTGTAGAACACGATGGTATCGGGCGCATCGATGCGCGAGAGCTGCTTGATCTGGATGGCGACCACGGCGGCCAGCACCGCTGCCAGCAGCGCGATCAAGGTGCCGGATGAGAATCCGGCAGCGCCCGGCCGCACCACCACCAGCACGCCGACGAAGCCGACGAATACCGCCGCCCAGCGGCGCTTGCGCACGATCTCGCCCAGCCAGATCACCGCGGCAATGGTGACGAACAGTGGTGTGGAATAGCTCAAAGCGATCGCCTGCGCCAGCGGCAGGTGGGCGATGGCCCAGAAGCCGGACAACATCGAGCACACGCCGATGGCGCTGCGCAGCAGGTAGCGCGGCAGCTGCCGCGTGCGCAGTGGTGCCTTGCCGTGCAGCAGGATGGGGATCAGCGCCAGCAGGCCGAAGGCGTTGCGGAAAAACGCGATCTCGAACGGCGACAGCGTGCGCGCGGCGACCTTGATGGTCAGCGCCATCGCCCCGAAGCACAAGGTGCTGGCCAGCATCAGCGCAGCGGCGTGCAGGAAGGTGTTGCGCTGTGCGCTCACGTCATCCGGCCAACTGCGCGTGTTCCAGCGGACGCTCGCGGTGCAGCAGCATCCATTCGGCGTGCTCTTCCAGGCAGGCGCGGCCGAGCGAGGTGAGGAGCTGTCGCTGTTCTGCCTCCGATCGGGCCAGGGTCAGGCGTTCGCGGCAGCTCTCGAACAGGCGGCGCATGAAGCGGAATTGCTTGATCAGCTCGCGGTCGGCGCGCTTGTAGGAATACGCCTCGCGGATGCCGGCCAGCAGCGGCAGCAACCCCATCGTCACCACCAAAGCTTGCTGCACGGGCCCGGGCAAGTGGTCGCCGCCGACCAGCAACACTGCGGCGCCGAGCAGGCCCGCGCTCAGCGCTGCGCGGCCAAGTCGTGCCGTGCGATGGTGGGCGTGCTCGCGTCGGGTGGTGCCTTGCCGGAAGTATTCGAGTTGGCCGCCCTTGCCGCTGGCGTCGCCGATCCAGTGCGCAATCGTCCAGCGCAGCCAGCGCGCATCGGCGGCAAATCCCTCGTCGCGCAGCAGGCCGCTGCCGCGCATCGCGTGGCGGATCCAGCTCAAGTCGACATCCTGCTTCTGCAAGAATCCGTCATACCCAAGGCTGCTGTTGGGTGGCGTCTCCACGTCGGCCAAGCGCCAGTAAATCTGCACGCGCAGGCCCTCGGCCAGACCGCGGTAGTCCAGGTATTTGCGTTGCCACTGCCGGCGTTCGCCGATGTGGTGCAGCACCAGGGCGATAAAAAACAGGGTCAGAAACGAGGCCAGGCACCAGCGGTCGGTGGCGATGTCGGAGTAGAAGATGAACGACAGGCCCATCAGCGCGGCCACGAAGTGCGTCCAGAACAGGCTGCGCCGAACTTGCTTCTGGAAGTGCATGGCCAGCCAGTCGGCGGCGCGCAGCTGCTGGTCGAGCAGGGCGATGCGGGGTGGCGGCGTGGAGGGCAGTTCGCCGGCAAACAGTGTCGAGCGGGTCGCGGCGATCGTGTCGGCATGGCGCGCGGCATCGACGTTGAAGGTTTCCAGTTGCCCGAACACGGTGCGATAGGGCTCGGGCAGTTGCGCGGTGGTTTCCGATTCGCCGTTCAGGGTCAGCCAGCGCGTGGACAGCGGCGGTAGCCGCGGTTCGCGTCCGTCCTGCAGGCGTCGGCTCACGCTGACGTGGTAGATCAAATCGCTTTCGTCGTCGGCCAGCAGGTTGGGCGCGGCTTCGTGGATGCCGAAGTCGGGCATCACGTCGTGCAGGTGGAAGTCCACCACCTGCGCGGTGCCGCCGGTGGCGTGGCTGGGGTGGCCGTCCCACAGCGCCAGCAGGAGCTGGCAGTGACTGGACACGAACATGCCCAGTTGCGCGTACTGGCGGTTGCGCGCCGGGCCACGCGCCGCAATGCCTGCCGCGCTGTTGCCCGGCGCCAGCGGCAACACCCGCACCTGCGCGCGCGCCAGCAGAGTGCGGAAGCGGGCGAGGGTGGCCGGGTCGGTGAAGTCGCGCTCGTATTCGGCCTGCGGCATCGGCAGCGGCGCCATCAGCTCGATGCCCAGATTCAGCGCCTCCTCGGCGACGAGTTGGTCGCCGCCCTCGGCCAGCGCGGATATCAGCCGCAATGGCAGTGAAGGATATTGCGCGCGCAGGTTTTCCAGAAACACGCGCACGGCCTCGCGTAGCGCCGGTTCCTGCGCGTGCACCAGATCGCGGTGCGCGGTCAGGCCGATGTTCAGCCGCATCCGCGCGTCGGCGGCTGCCGGCTCGGCACCGCCAGCTTGGCGAGCGTTCGCGTCGGGATCGAACGCGTTGCCCACGCGCGGCCTATTTGGCCTGCGCGGCCGCGATCAGGCCGGCGACATCGCGCAGATCGGATAGCCGTCGGGCTTCGTCGGACGCGGCGGCGACTTGCGCGGAGGCGTCCTTCAAGTCCACTGCGCGCTGCGCCGATCCAGCGGCGTCGCTGGCTTGCGCGATCGCATCCACGTACAGCGCGTAGGCGAAATCATGACGGAAGCGGGTGTCGTGCGCGCCGTTTTTCAGATTCGTGCGATACCACGCCAGCGCCGGTTGCAGGCTCGCGCGTGCCGCATCGGCATGGCCTTGCAGTGCCTGCGCGTGGGCGAGCAGCACCTGCGCCGCGGCGTGGTTGGTCGGGATGTCGTAGGCAAGGTTGCGGGGGTCGTCAGGAACTGCCTGCAATCTGCGTGCGGATGCTTCGGCCTGCGCGCCACGATCCAGTTGCAGCAGCGCCTGCGTGGCGATTGCCAACTGCCCGCGCAGCAAGTTGTCGCGCAAGGTCACGGCGTTGAAGGCGCTCGGGGAGACGATGATCTGGTCGATCCGCGCGATGGCGGCGGTGGCCTGGGTCAGAGCGGCTTCCGGCTCGCCTTCGAGCAATCGTACCCGGCCGCCGAGCCCTCGGGCGTCGGCCAGCAATTGCCGGCGCGCATCGTCGGGCGCGTATTGCGCGAGCAAGGCGTTGACATCGCCGGGGTAGGCTGCTTGCGATTGTGCGGCGCCGGCGGCATCTCCGCTGGCCGCTTGCCATCCGGCAAGCACCGGGCGCTGAAACCAGACGATGGCACCCCACGGCGACGGCAGGCGCGGGTCGTTCGCGATCGCAAACAGGCTGTGCATGGTGCCGATGGCGGCGCTCACCTTGCCCTCGTCGAACTGCTGCTCGGCGATCAAGCGCAGGCCGGTGGCCCACATGCCCCAACCCTGCAGGTCGGACGGATCGAAGCGTACGGTGTCCTGACCGGCCTGCACGGACTTGCGCGCGTACTCCATCGCGGTGGCGTCGTCGTGGCGGCGCCTTGCGATGCGCGCCAACTGGTCGGCGGCGAAGTAGCGGTTCCACATCGAGTGGATGTCGCCGGGGCGGCGCTCGAGTACTTTTTCGGTCATCTCGTAGACTTGCCGTTCCAGCTTCTGCGCCTCGTCGAGGCGATCGAGCTGCCCCAGAAAGCGCGCTTCGGAATCGGCAATGTCGGCCCAGTTGGCAGCCGCATCGAGGTCGCGCAGATCCAGTGCGCCCATGCCCGCCATCACCGCACGCGCCTGCGCGCAGGTCTTGACGCCTTGTTCGTAGGGCTGGGAATGGCTGAGGTAGTTCAGGGCATCGGCATAGGTCAGCTTGGCCTCGCGCGGGCCGTCGGGCCGATCCACCAGCGGGCGCAGCAGTTCGACGGCGCGCTGCAATTGCTGCGGCGTGCCGCGCCCGCCCAGCAGGTAGGTGCGGCCGCGCTCGTAGAGCGACAACGCCAGTCCGAATGTGACCGCATCGGAGTGATCGCCTGCGGCTTGCAGCTTCTCGAACTGCGCCTGCGCCTGTTCGAGCAGCTTGAAGGCGGCATCGGCCTTTCCGCTATTGGCCAGCGCCGCGCCCTCGCGCACCAGTGCCATCGCGTGGTTGGTCTGCGTTTGTGGCGTCACCAGTTGCGGCGGCAGGCTGTCGTAATAGGCCACCGTCATGTGCGCCAGCTTGCCCAGCGTCTCCAGCCGCCCGGTCGGCGCCAGTTCGGCGTACAGGTCGTCGATGACGTAACTCACCATCTTTTCGGCGTCGCCGCGCGACTTCTGCGCCATCGCCTCGGCATCGCGGGCGCGGTGCAGGTTGACCCAGCCGAACACCGCGCCGGCCACCGCGAACAACATCAGCACCGCGCACACGGCGGCGACCTGGCGGGCGCGCACCAGCGCCCGGTGGGTCGCCTGCTCACGCTCGCGTTGCTGCGCCAATGCGTGCTCGGCGGCATCGCGGGCTTCGCGCTCCTGACGCGCATTGCGGCTGGCTTGCACCACCCCGCACAGCACGTCGTGGGTGAGCTCCACCCGGCGCATGTCGAGGCGCTCCTCGATGCGCAGCAGGCGGCGGTTGACCAAGGTCGGCAGCGCGCTGCCCGGCGCGCCGGCCTCGGCCAGCGCCTTGAGCACGCGTTCCTCGCCCACGCTTTCGCGGTAGCCCGAGTCGGTGAGCAGCAGGTCTTCGACCACCCGCCGTACGCCGGGCGGCTGATCGGCCAGCGCGCGCTCGTAGAACTCCGACAGGATGGTGTCGCGCGATCCGGCCAGCAGGTCGGCGGAAATCTCCGCCTTCTTCTGTGTCAGTCGTACGGTGTTCAGTTCGCGGCACACGAGGCTGAGCAACGACGGCTCGACCTCGGCATTGGCCAGCTCCGAACCGCCGGCGACGAAGCGCACGATCGCCTCAGCGATCTCCTGCGTCACCAGTCGGCCACCGGGCTTGACGACTGCCGTCAGCGCCTGCGTGCCGGTCATCCGCGCCAGCCGCATGCGGTTCTGGGTGATCGAGGGCATGGTGCCCTTGACGCTTTCCAGATGCGCCAGATAGTCCTCGCGCAGCGCGATCAGCACGCGGTAGTCGGCGCGGGCGAAATCGAAATCTTCGGCGGCCGCCTCGTCGTTGTCGATGCGCGCCTCCAGCGAAGCGGGCGGGCGGTTCTCGACCAGATCGGCCAAGTCGTCCAGAAACAACTTCGCGCGCTCGCGACCGGCGTCGTCGGCCTGACCGAGGGTGAAGATTTCCTCGAACTGGTCGAAGATCAGCAGCGGCGTGAGCATGTGCCCGGCCCCATCGCGCAGCAGGTCGCCGCGGTGGTGCAAGAACTCCCACAGCGACTCGCCTTCGGCCGCACTGCCGGGACGGCTCCACGCCCCGACCTCGGCGCTGGCCTTGAAGATCGCCTGCTTGATCTGTTCCGACGGCGGCGGCGAGCCGTGCGCGTAGTCGATGCGCACGTACACCGGGCAATAGCCTTCGGCGCGCAGCTTGGGCACCACGCCAGCGCGCAGCAGCGAGGTCTTGCCCAGCCCGGACTGCCCGAACAATATCGTCAACAACTTGCGCTGGATGCGCCGGCACAGCTCGGCGGCTTCCTCGTCACGGCCGTGGAAGTAGGCGCGGGATTCTTCCGAATACGAGAACAGGCCCAGCCACGGATTCTGCGGGTCGATGGCGACGTTCTCGTCGCCGCTGCGCGGGGCCTGGTTCATGCGCTTCTCCCGCTGGACAGTTCCTGCAAGCGGCGGATGAACTCCGGTGGTGGTTCGCCACCGGGGATGCGCGAGAAGTGCAGGGCCTTGAAGGCTTCCGGCGCCAACGCCTGCATCTCGGGCGTGTCGTCGATGCACACGGGCAGGATGAACACCGCGCCGTCGGCGATGTTGCGCGCCCGATCCACCGCGTAGCTCCACTCGCGGCGGAAGTAGGCCTCGTGGCGGCGCTGGGTGGTGGCCGAAATCACCGGCACGAAGTAACTGCAACGGCCGATATTGGCGTGGATCTTGCGGTCGTAGTCGTCGCCGCCTTCCAGACGATCCATGTCGAACCAGGTGACGATGCCGGCCGCATCCAGCGCGGCCTTGAGTTTCTGCACTGCCGGCAAATCCTCGCGTGCGTAGCTGATGAACACCGCGTTGGCCGGCATCTCGCGCGCCGGCGGCAGGAAACGCAGCGGCGCGTTGCCGCCGTTCGATACCGGTGATGGATGCTGGCGCTGCATCCAGCGCGCGTGCAGTTCGGCCACGAACGCCTCGGCGCCGCCGTACACGCGGGTGCGCATGCTCACCTGTTGCAGGAAGGCGACCAGACGGGCGTCCTTGAGGGTGTGGTCGTCGGCCAGCACCTCGGTGAAGTCGCGCGGGTCGGACAGGCGGCGGCGCTTGGCCATGCGCAGGAACAGCCGCGCCAGCCAGTTTGAAAAATCGCTGCCGATCAGCAGCAGGTGGTTGTGTTCGAGTTCGTGGAAGAGTTTTTCCGGCGTGAGGTGTTCGGACTGCAAGGCGCAGATGAACTCCAGCAGGTCCTCGTCGGACAACACATACGTCGGCGAGGCCGACAGCCGCCCGAGCAGGTGATAGATCACGGTGCGCTGCAACTGCCCGCGCTCGGTCGGCAGGTCGGCGACGCGGTTGGGCGCGTAGGCGATCACTTCCGAGGATGGCTGGCCGCCGTAGCGCGCGCGGTTGACCGCTTTTTCCAGCAGCGGGTCGAAGGTGGTGGTGACGAACAGGTCGAAGTCGGTGATCTGCGCCAGTTGCAGCAGCGCCGGCGGCGGCTCGAACTCGACCTCGCGCAGGATCGAACGCACCCGCGTGTAGGCTTCCTCGCGGCGACCGCGATGCCCGAGATAAGCGCACATCACGTCGTTGAGGGTGATCGGCGAGGGCAGTTCGCCGATGTCCACCGCCAGCTTGGCGGCGAGCTTCTCGGCCAGCCATTCGTACAGCGGGCGCAGGCCGCGGTCGGTCTGCACGCGCATCAGATCCGGCCCGATGATCGGGATGACACGGCGTTCTTCGATGTAATTGAGCAGATCGTCCCAGGCGTCGTCGTCGAAGCCCTGGAACGCTGCCGCGGCTGCTGTCGTCATCGCACTCCCCCCGTGGGCGCTCGCAGCCTTCGTCGGCCGCAGATCAGCGGCGGGAGTGTAGCGCGACCACGGACAAATCACCTTGACCTGCAAATCGTCGCGAATTCCGATCGTTGCTGGCTTTGCAACAGCCGCAGGCTGGTCAAGCCGCTCCCACAAGAAGCCGCACCGCTTCCGTGGGGGGGGCTTGCAGGCCCGATGGAATCGAGCCGTGCTGCTTCTGTGGGAGGGCCGTCCCCGGCCCGATGGAATTCTGATCGCGGCTGGCATTTCAACAGCCGCAGGCGGGTCAAGCCGCTCCCGCACAAAGCCGAACGGGCAGACACAGCAGCGAAGTTTGGTTTACCAACTCGCCCCGACGATACGCGGCTCGGGTTCCAGCGTCACCCCGAAGCGATCGCGGATCGACGCGGCCACGCGCCGGGCCAGATCCAGCAGTTGCGCGCCGCTGGCCTGACCGTGGTTGACCAGCACCAGCGCGTGGCGATCGGAGATGCCGGCATCGCCCTCGCGAAAGCCCTTCCAGCCGCAGGCATCGATCAGCCAGCCGGCCGAGAGTTTGCGTTGCCCCGGTGTACTGGCCGAATACACCGGCAACCGCGGGTTGTGGGCCAGCAGATCCTGGGCGGTGGTGGCATCGACTTGCGGATTCTTGAAGAAGCTGCCGGCGTTGCCGATCAGCGCCGGATCGGGCAGCTTGCGCGTGCGCAGGCGGATCACCGCCTCGGCCACGTGCGCGGCACGCGGCGACGTGACGCCCATCGCCGCCAGTTCCTCGGCGATGCCGGCATAGGCGGTTTGCAACTCGTGCTGGCGGGGCAGGCGGAACTCCACCGCGATCACGATCCAGCGCTCGGGCTGGCGCTTGAACACACTGTCGCGGTAGGCGAATCCGCAGGCCGCGTTGTCCAGGCGCACAACGCGGCCGCTGGCGCGGTCGAAGGCTTCCACGGTTTCGATGAACTGCCCGACTTCCGCGCCGTAGGCGCCGATGTTCTGGATCGGCGCGGCGCCGACGTGGCCGGGAATCAGCGCGAGGTTCTCCAGCCCTTCCAGGCGGCGGCCGAGGGTGTAGTGCACGAATTCGTTCCAGACCACGCCAGCCTCGGCGCGCACCAGTGCGCCGTCGGCGTCTTCGCGCACGACCGCGATGCCGCGCAAGTCCAGATGCAGCACCAGACCCGGTGGATCGCCGGCCAGCAGCAGGTTGCTGCCTTGCCCGAGCACCAGCAGCGGCATGCGCAACAACGTTTCGAAGCGCAGCAGTTCGTCGAGCGCGGCGCGGTCGGGCACTTCGGCCAGCAACGGCGCGGTCGCGGCGACGCGAAAGGTGTTGCGGGTGAGCAGCGGGGCGTTTTCCAGCAACCGCGGGCTGGCCATCAGACCGCACCCTCGCGGCGATGGCGCAGCGCGCGCACGCACTCGTTGATCAGATTGGGGCCGCGATAGACCAGCCCGGTATAGCACTGCACGAGGGTGGCGCCGGCGGCGACCTTGGCCACCGCATCGCCGCCGCTCATGATGCCGCCCACGCCGACCAGCGGGATTTTCTCGCCCACGCGCGCGCGCAATCGCGAGAGCACTTGCGTCGAGCGTTGGTACAGCGGTTTGCCGGACAGGCCGCCGGCTTCGCCTTCGAGCTTGTGCCCGGCGATGGCGGTGCGGGCGATGGTGGTGTTGGTGGCGATGATGCCCTCGATGCCGGCATCGAGCAGGATGCGCGCCATCGCGTCGAGTTGGGCGTCTTCCAGATCGGGTGCGATTTTCACCAGCAGCGGGGTGTCCTTGCGGTGCTGTGCGCGCAGCTTTTCCTGGGCCTCGCGCAGCCTGCCGATCAGGGCGCGCAGCGGCTCGGCGGCTTGCAGGTCGCGCAGGCCCGAGGTGTTGGGCGAGGAGATGTTGACGGTCACGTAGTCGGCGACCGGGTACACGCGCTCCAGACAAAAAAGATAATCGTCCGCCGCGTTTTCGTTGGGTGTGTCGGCGTTCTTGCCGATGTTGATGCCGACGATGCCCTTGCGGCGCGCACGGGCGACGTTTTTCACCAACGCATCCACGCCCTCGTTGTTGAAACCCAGACGATTGATCACCGCTTGCTGGTCGGGCAGGCGGAACATGCGCGGCTTCGGGTTGCCCGGCTGCGGGCGTGGGGTGGTGGTGCCGACCTCGATGAAGCCGAAGCCGAGCGCCAGCAGGGCATCGATGTGGGCGCCGTTCTTGTCCATCCCCGCGGCCAGCCCGAACGGATTTTCGAACAAGCGCCAGAACACCCGCGTCGGCAGTCGTGGCGGCTTGCGCGACAGCAGGTGCAGCGCCCCGGAGCGGTAGCTGGCTTCGATCACCTGCAAAGACAGGCCGTGTGCCGTCTCCGGGTCGAGCGCGAACAGCAACGGGCGGGCAAGTCCGTACATCGGCGTCAGCGGCAGGCAATCAGGCGCGTAGGGTAGTCGAACCCCGGCGGGTGTTCGAGCGCCGCGTGGAAGGGCTTCATCGTCCGGCCCTAGTGCAGGGAGGCCAGCAGCATCAGGAAGCCCGCGATCCCGCCCAGAAACAGGAAGATCGCCAGCACCGCGAGCACGCACAAGCCCAGGTGCACATAACCCAGGATCAGCCCGGCCACCGCCATGCCGTCGCCGTCGAGCGCGCCTTGCGAGCGGCGGATCTCGGCCCGTGCCATGTGCCCGCAAATCACCGCGATCACCGCGCCGATGAAGGGCAGCAGGAAATACGACAGCACCCCGAAGATCAGGCTGATCGTGGCGTTGGACGAAGTCTGGCGAATGGGCAGGCTCAAGGTCGTGGCTCGCGCGGCGGATCGGATGCGGCGGATCGGCTCGGGGAAAGATCGAATCGGAAACGCGGTCGTCGCTGGCAATGGGGACGAACGGCGAACACAAAGCCCCCGTTGCCGGTGGCGCGTGCCATCCCGGCACGTACCCCGCCCGGACGGCACGCCGCGAGCCGCGTCTAGACTTCGAACTTGATGCCCTGCGCCAGCGGCAGCGCGTCCGAATAGTTGATGGTGTTGGTCTGCCGGCGCATGTACGCCTTCCACGCGTCAGAACCAGACTCGCGGCCACCGCCGGTTTCCTTCTCGCCACCGAAGGCGCCACCGATCTCCGCACCGGACGTGCCGATGTTGACGTTGGCGATGCCGCAATCGGAACCAGACGCCGCCAGGAACGCCTCGGCGGCCTTCAGGTTGGTGGTGAAGATCGACGACGACAGGCCCTGCGGCACGTCGTTCTGCATCGCGATCGCTTCGTCCAGAGTGGTGTACTTCATCACGTACAGGATCGGCGCGAAGGTCTCGGTCTGCACGACCTCGTCGGAGTTCTTCAGGCCGGTGATGATCGTCGGCAGCACGAAATAGCCCTTGCGCTCGGTCAGCGCGCGCCCGCCGCTGGCCACCGTGCCGCCCGCGGCCTTGGCCTTGGCGATGGCGGTGGTGAACGCGGCCACCGCGTCGGCGCTGTTGAGCGGGCCCATCAGGTTGGCCGGGTCGGTGGGATCGCCGATCTTCTTCTCGACCTGCGCGTAAGCGGCTACCAGCTTGCCCAGCACTTCGTCGTAGCGCGATGCGTGGACGAGCAGCCGGCGCGTGGTCGTGCAACGCTGGCCGGCGGTGCCGACCGCGCCGAAGGCGATGGCGGGGATGGCCAGCTTCAGGTCGGCGGTTTCATCGACGATGATCGCGTTGTTGCCGCCCAGTTCAAGCAAACTGCGGCCCATGCGCGCCGCGACGCGCTCGCCGACGTGGCGGCCGACGCGGGTCGAGCCGGTGAAGCTGATCAGCCCGACGCGGCGGTCGTCCACGAATTGCTGCGCCAATTCGCTGCCAGCGTCGTTGAACAGGAAGAACAGATCGGGGAAGCCGCCGTCCTTCAAAGCCGCATTGCAGATGCGCAGTGCGGCGATCGCCGACAGCGGGGTCTTGGGCGAAGGCTTCCAGATCGAGATATCGCCACACACCGCGGCGATGAAGGCATTCCACGCCCACACCGCGACCGGGAAGTTGAACGCGCTGATGATTCCCACCAAGCCGATTGGGTGCCACTGCTCGTACATGCGGTGGCCGGGGCGCTCGGAGTTCATGGTCAAGCCGTAGAGTTGGCGCGACAGGCCGACCGCGAACTCGCCGATGTCGATCATCTCCTGCACTTCGCCGTCGCCCTCGGGCTTGGACTTGCCCATCTCCAGCGCCACCAGCGAGCCCAGCGCATCCTTGTGGGTACGCAGCGCCTCGGCGCAGCGCCGTATCGCCTCGCCGCGACGCGGCGCCGGGGTGGTGCGCCACGCTGCGAACGCTTCCTGCGCGCGGGCGAGGATGGTGTCGTAATCGGACTGCGAGGCGGCGTGCACGCGGGCGATCACCTCGCCGTTGGCCGGGTTGACCGGCTCGATGACGCCGGCATCGGCGGTCTTGGACCATTGGCCCTGGCCGAGGTAGGTGCCCGATTCGACGGCGTGCAGGCCGAGCGCGGACAGGACGGGGTGGATGTCGTGGCGGGTGTCGAGCTGGGCGTTCATGGTATTCCTCGTGAGCCGTATCGGCGTTGCGGACGTGAGTCATGGCGACCCCGGCCCGATTCGAACGGGCGACCTCGCCCTTAGGAGGGGCGCGCTCTATCCAGCTGAGCTACGGGGCCGGCAATCGGGTATTTTCGCATGAACCGGGCGGAACCGGAGCGGGGAGCGGGAAGCGGGAAGCGGGGAGCGGGGAGCGGGAAGCGGGGCGCGGGAAGCGGGAAGCGGGAAGCGGGAAGCGGAAAGCGGAAAGCGGAAAGCGGAAAACGGAAAGCGGGGAGCGCCGCGGTCTGCCGGCATCAACCGCTTGATGCGGTCGTGATCGCATTCGTCGGCAGGCTCAGCACCGCGACATAGCGCCCGGCTTCGGTGCGGGTCTGCAGCAGGTCGCGGTGCTGCGGGTCGAGGGCGCGCACGCGCTCGCGCACCGCGGCCAGCCCGACGCGGTGGCCCTGCGCGGCGGCGGTGCCTGCCGGCGGCAGGTCGTTGGCGACGGTGACCGTGATCGCACCGGCGATCGCGGCAACCGCTATTTCAACTGCGCCGCCGTCCGACGCGGGTTCAATGCCGTGGCGGATGGCGTTCTCCACCAGCGGCTGGATCGACAATGCCGGCAGCGATGCCGCCGGCAGCGGTTCGGGCAAGTTCCACCGCACGCGCAGGCGTTGCCCGAAGCGCAGCGATTCGATTTCCAGATAGCGCCGCGCCAGCGCCAGCTCATCGGCCAACTGGATGATCCGCGGCCCGGCCAGTGCGGCGCGGAACAAGTCGGCCAGGTCGAGCAGCAGGCGCTCGGCTTCCTCCGGGCGGGCGTGTACCAACGCCGCCCCGGTGTTGAGCGTGTTGAACAGGAAATGTGGCTGGATGCGCGCATGCAAGGCTTCCAGCTCCGCTTGCTTGGCCTGCACGGCCATCTGTCGGGCGCGCCAGTAGTTCTGGAAAACGGCCAGTCCGAACAAGCCGACGGTCAATGCCAGCGCGGTCAGGCGCAGGATGAACGTCGGGTCGCTGCGCTCCGGGTGCAGATCGCCACTGCGCAGCAGATAGCTCGCCGCCGAGCCGACCAGGAACGTGTTCAGCACGACCAGGGCCAAGGCCAGCCAGGCGATCGTCTGCGGGCGCCAATGCACGAGTTTGCGCCGCAACAGGTACAAAGCGCCGATGCTCAAGAAGGCGACCCACTGGATCAGCAGTGAGGCCAAGCCGAAATACACCCAGCGATCGCCGCCGGCGAACGGGGCCAGCGCCAGCACCGCCGCCAGCCCTTCACCGGCCAGAACGACCGAAAACAACGCCGGGGCCTGCCACAGAGCTTCCAGCGGCTGCGCACTTGCGGCGGGTAGGGCGGATGGCAGGGGCCGGCTCATGGGAGGCATCATGCCGCGCCCCACAGCGGCCGCGCCAGCCGGCTGGCGTGTGCGGGCGCCAGCGCCGCGGGCGCAAGCCGCACTGGCCAAGACGCGGCCGGCGCGCAATACTTCAGACGGGCAGGAGAGGGCGCTTTGGCCGCATATGCCCCGTTTTGCTCCGCTGGTCGGTCGGCGCTTGCCGGCCCGACTGGTTCCTTCTTATCGTTGCCGCGACCCTCGGGAGGGCTGCCGTGTCTGCGTATTCGAACCAATGTGCGTGTCGGGCGCCGGTCGGCCGCAAGGCCATTCAAGGTTTCACTCTCATCGAGTTGATGATCGTCGTGCTGGTTGGTTTGGTTTTGCTCACCTTGGCGTTACCCAGCTTCGACGCCGTGATGAACTCTGGTCGCATCAACAGTCAGGCCAACGAGTTCGTTGCCACCTTGCAACTGGCCAAGATGGAGGCGATCCGCCGCAATGCGCGGGTGGTGGTCTGCCCCAGCACCAACGGGACATCCTGTACGGGCGGCGGTAATTGGCAGGGTTGGGTGGCGTTCGTGGACGACGGTGGCTACAGCCACAACTGGGCGGCCGGTGTGGCGAGCAACGCCAACAACACCCAGGTCGACGCCAATGAAACCATCCTGCGCGCCGGTGTGGTGCCATCCAACGTCACCGTCACCAGCAGCAGCAACATCAGCGGCACCACCAATGGCGCCATCATCTTCCGGGCCGATGGGTTGGCGCGTGACAACGCCGGCAACCTGCTCAACGGTCGCATCGGCGTGTGCGTGGTGACCACCCGGCCACCGGAAAACGCGCGCAACGTGATGATCAGTACCGGCGGACGCATCTCCGTCGAGCAGGTCACCAATGCCGCCTGCACCGTACCGTCCAATGCCAACTCTTGATCCCACGAGGCCACCCATGATCGTCAGCCTCTCCCACGCGCCTTCGATGCCAGCACGGCAGGCAGGCATGAGCCTGATCGAAGTGTTGATCGCGGTGTTGATCCTGGGCATCGGTGTGCTGGGTATCGCCGCCATGCAGGCCTCCGCATTGCGCAACAGCCAAAGTTCGATGCAGCAGACGCAGGCCGTGATCGCTGCCAATGCGATGATGGATTCGATGCGCGCCAATCCGGGTGGTGCTTACGCCTTGGCCATGGCCGGCGCGCCGTGCGCGCCGCCATCGGCCGGCGCGACGGTGGCCAGCAAGGATTTGAATGCCTGGATCGCCGGCATGCAGACGGCGATTTCGCCCAGTGCCTGCGGCTCGGTTGCCTGCGCAGGCAACGTCTGCACGGTCACCGTGCAATGGAACGAAACCGCCGACCCGGCCAGCCCCACCAACTCCGTCGTCATCCAGAGCCGCCTGCAATGAGCGCCCAGACCTTTTTCCAATCGCGCAGCGGCCGCACCAACCAGGGCGGCATGGGCTTGATCGAGCTGATGATCGCCATCTTGCTGGGCATTCTGGTGGCCGGCAGTGCAGTGGCGATCTTCTCCACCAACCGCAGCGCCTGGGCCGCCACCGAGAGCCTTGGACGCATCCAGGAAAACTCGCGGCTGGCCTACGAGATGATGGCCCGCGATTTGCGTGATGCCGGTGGCACGCCGTGCGCGCGCAATACGCCGATGGCGAACGTCACCAGTGGCGCGAATTGGTGGCGAAACTGGGGCAACGGCAGCGTGATCGGGTTCAATCAGGGCGCGGCCCCCCCGGCGGGCGCGCCGGCGAACATGACCACCCTGGGCGATTCGTTCGTCGCCCTGTCCGCCAACGGGCTGCCGCTGTCCGTGGTGTCCCACGACAATGCCGGCGGAAACTTCAAGCTCAATATGCCACCGACCGGGGTCAACCCGCTGGATCTGGTCGTGGTCTGCGATTATCGGCAGGGTAGCTTGTTCCAGATCGCCGCCGGTGGCGTGAGCACCGCCACCAACACCATCAGCTATTCGCAAAGCGGCATGAACTGCACCAAGGATCTGACCATGCCGGTCAAGTGCGGTTCGGCCAAGAACGGCGTGAAGTATGGCAACAACGCGATGATCGGCCGCCTGCGCTCGGTGGCGTGGTACGTCGCCGCCAATACCCACGGCGGCACCTCGCTGTTCCAGTCGCAGTTGGCCAGCAACGGCACGATGAGCAACCAGGAAATTGCCGAAGGCGTCACCGGCATGCAGGTCACGTACCTGCTCAATACGGGTACCGGCTACGTGGACGCCGCCGGTGTGGCCGGCAACTGGGCCAATGTGATGTCTGTGCGCATCACCCTGACCATGCAGGGTGGGCAGGGCCAAGAACGTGCCTCCGTGACCGGTGGCGCGCTCACCCGCACGCTGACGCAAACCATTTCTCTTCGGGATCACCAGTCATGAGCGCCGTTTCCCTGCCCCGCGTCCCGTCCGCACAGCGCGGCGCCGCCTTGATGGTGGTGCTGGTGCTGCTGGTGATCATGACCTTGCTCGGCTTGGCCAGCCTGCGCGGCACGTTGATGACCCAGCGCATGAGCGCCAACATGTACGACCGCAACATCAGCCTGCAGGCGGCTGAGTCCGCGCTGCGCCAGGGCGAGGCGGTGGTCGCGGCCGGCACGTTGCCCGATTCCTCCTTCACCGCGGCCTGCACCGGCGGCTTGTGCGCACAGCAATCGGCCGCCGCCGGAACCGCCGACCGCTGGGCCAACCCGACGTTCGCCGGCTGGCGGAACGGCACCACTCTGGCCAGCGACGCCAACATGACCCCGCAGTACTTCATCGAGCTGATGGGCAATGCGCCCAACTGGCCCGGTTGCGACCAGGAAATCCCGATGCACCCCAACTGCCTCACCCCGCGCTACCGCGTGACCGCCCGCAATCTCGACCCCACTGCCGCCGGCAACTCCGACCGGTCGATGGTGGTCTTGCAGTCCAACTACGCCGCCGCCCTGCCGTCGCCGTAACCCCCACCTCTGCACAATCCCGATCATCTGGCCGCGCATTCCGGCCAAGGAAATGCCATGAACCGCACCGCTCCCAAAACCGCCCGTTTCACCACGCTCGGTCGGCAGATTCTCCTCGCGTTGATGGGCTTCGGTTGCACCTTGCCGGCAATGGCCGGCATCAGCATCCCCAATACGCCGCTGCAGTCCGGGTCGCCGATCCCGGCCAACATCACCGTGTTGATCGACGACTCGGGATCGATGTACTGGCGCTACCTCTACATCCACAACGCCGATGCCAGCTTTCCGAAGATTGCCATCCCCAAGGGCGTGGATGGCGCGTCCAGCGCGACGACCAGCAGCGGTAGCGGCGACGAGGTCAGCAACGACAATTTTGGCGCCTGCGGCACCTGCGTGGTGACGGGCGATGCCAGTAGTTCCAAAGGGGGGTACAACCAGACCAAGTACATGGTGGACAAGTCGTCCGCCACCAACGGCCTGTACTACAACCCCAGCGTGACCTATACGCCGTGGTACCACCCGGATGGCACGCAGTTGCCAGGCGTGTCCTACAACGCCGTAGCCACGCATCACGAGTTCGCGAACTACAGCTACACCAGCCCGGGTGGCGCTACCATCTCCACGACCAGTGCCTCGGTCGACTTGAGCGGTTACATCAATACCTACTACGTGCTGCAGAGCCCCTCGGCCGATCGCAGCCAGGCGAGCAACTACTACCGGTTCCAGATTCTGCCGGACGGGACGATCTGGCGCAGCCAACTGGCACAAACCAACACCGGCAATACGGCCGGAAAAGGTTGCAACGACGCAGCGGGCGCGGCCGGCACCGTGGATTGGCGCAACTGCACTCGTGTCACCCCGACCGGCCGCACCGAGACCGCAGAGAAACAGAATTTCGCCAATTGGTACACGTTCTACGAAACCCGTATCAAGACCGCCAAGGCCAGTTTGACCGCCGCCTTCTCAAATCTTGGAATATTGCCGCGCGTCGGGTTCCGCACCATATGGAACCGCAACAATTCGGATATCCCGGTGGGGACGGACAACGGCTTGTTCGAGGACAAGGCGTCGCCGGCGACCAACAACAAGACCAAGTGGTTCAACTCGGTGGTCAACGCGATTGCCAGCAGCGGTACGCCGCTGCGCTCGGCGTTGGCGAGCGTTGGCTCGTACTACTCGCAGACCAGCGCCAGCGGACCGTATGGCCCTGAGTCGGGTTCGGCGCAGTTGAGCTGCCGACAAAACTTCACCATCCTGACCACGGATGGTTATTGGAACCAAAGCTATACCGATTCGACCGTCGGTACGGCCGACAACGGGGCTCCGTATCCCTTCGGGTCAAGTGCCAGTTACACCCTGGCGGACGTCGCCTACTATTACTGGAAAAACGATCTGCGCCCGGATTTGACCAACAATGTGCCCACCAGTACGGCCGACCCGGCCAACTGGCAGCACATGACCTTGTTCACCATCTCCATCGGCGCGCACGGTACGCTCGATCCGGCAACGGTGCTGAACTGGATCGCCACCAACACGCCGTTCACCTGGCCGGTGCCGACGCACGATCAGGTCACCACCATCGACGACCTGTTTCACGCCGCGATCAACGGCCATGGCAAGTTCGTGATCGCCTCGAATCCTACCGACTTCGTCAACGCACTGGTTGGCGCGCTCGACACCATCGCACAGCGCACCAGCGCGTCGTCGAACGTGTCGGTCAGCGGTGCGCGCCTGACCACCACCAGCCAGTTGTTCCAGTCCAACTTCATCATCGGCAAGTGGACCGGCGATCTGGGCGCCTATCCGATCAGCACCGGCGGCGTGGTCAGCAGCACCCCGACTTGGCTGGCGTCGCAGCACATCCCGACCTGGAATGCTCGCCCGATCTATACCTGGAACGGATCGGCCGGCGTCAGTTTCCCGACGGCGGCACAGACGACGGCACTGGGCGGGGCCAATGTTGCCGATTACATCAGGGGCGACCAGAGCAAAGAGCAGTCCAATGGCGGATCCTATCGGAATCGCTCGTCGATTCTTGGCGACATGATCGATTCCTCGCCGGTGTACCAGCCCGCGGATACGAGTGTTGTTCCGAGTACCCCGGCTGTGGTTTATGTCGGCGGCAACGATGGCATGTTGCACGCGTTCAACGGCAGTACCGGCGTGGAGATGTTCGACTACGTGCCTGCTGGCGTGAACATGTCCAACCTGCAGACCTTGGCGAATCCGAATTACGCGCACCAGTATTTCGTGGACGGTTCGATCGTGGTATCCACCAAGAAGCAGACCACCACGCCCACCGACAGTACCGGCAAGAACATTCTGGTCGGCGTGCTCGGTCGCGGCGGCAACACCGTCTACGCGCTGGACGTGAGCGATCCGGCCAACTTCAACGCGACCAAGGTGCTGTGGGAGTACCAGGATGCCGACATGGGCAACTCGCTGGGCACGCCAGTCATCGCGCGGATGAACACAGGAGATCCGGCGGTGATCATCGGCAACGGCTACAACAGCGCCTCCGGGCATTCCGTGTTCTATGTGTTGAATATCCGCACCGGTGCGCTGATCGCCAAGCTCGACACCAAGGCCGGCGACAATGTGAGCAACTTCAACGGCATGGCCACGCCCAAGGGCTGGGACGCCGACCGCAATGGCACCGTCGACACAATCTATGGCGGCGACCTGCTGGGCAATATGTGGGAGTGGGATGTTTCTGACTCCAATCCCGCAAATTGGGGCCCGGAATACGGCACCGCGGCTGCCCCGCAGCCGTTCTACGTGGCCAAGGACGCCGGCGGCAACCGCCAGCCGATCACCAGTGGCTTGACGATCGGCCTGAATCCGGTGGACTTCAGCCGCTGGATCTTCTTCGGTACCGGCAGCTACTTGACCAACGGCGATCCGACCAACAAGAACGTGCAATCGTGGTACGCGATGCAGGATCCGGGCCCGGCCGTACCCAACGGCCCGACCCAGATCACTGGCCGCGCGATGCTCAAGCAGCGCTCGATCGTCACCTCGACCGTGGTCAACGGCAATACCGTGCGCGCTTTTGGTGCCGCCACCTCGGGTGACATGGCCGGCTACAAGGGGTGGTACGTCGATTGGAACTATCCGTCCGCGCAGGGTGAGCGTATCGTCAGCGACTCCACCTTGTTGGGCAATATTCTGCTCGCCGCCAGCATCATTCCGTCGAACAACGCCTGCGATGTCGGCGGGTCGGGCTTCATCAATGCGATCGATGCCTTCACCGGGGGCGCCGTAACCAATCCGTTCTTCGACATCAACGGCGACGGCGTGGTGAACTCCGGCGACACGATTACCGCGCCGGGTGGTGGGCAACTCGCGGCAGGCTCGATCGACCTCGGCGTCGGCATGCCCAGCCTGCCGGTGTTCATCCAGAAAGTGATCACGACCACCGGCTCCAGCGGCAACATCGGCCAGGTGATCGTGAGCACGCCGACCAACTCCGGGCGCATCTCCTGGCGCGAAATCCTGATCGGGAACTGACCATGAGCCATTTCATCCAGGACGTCCGCTCCGACCTGCGTGTAGGCGGAACGCAACAAGGCTTCAGCTTGATCGAGCTGATGGTCGTGGTGGCGATCGTCGCCGTTCTGAGTGTCGTCGCCTACGCCTCGTACGACTGGGCGACTACCAAGACCCGGCGCAAGGAGGCTGCCGGTTGCATCACGCAAGGCGCGCAGTTCATGGAGCGTTTCTATGCCACCAACCTGCGCTATGACAAAACCTTGGCGGGTGCGGCCGTGGCATTTCCGGCTCCATTGTGCAACGACGACTTGACGCCCTACTACAACGTCACTCTGTCGGCAGTCAGCGCAACCACCTACACCGTTCAAGCCGTTCCCCTTGGGACCCAGGCCACCCGCGACACCTCTTGCGGAACCTTGGCCATGAACCAAGCGGGCACCAAGACCGCCAGCGGTGGTGGCAGCGGCTGCTGGTGATCGCCGTCCCTCGCGGCACCTGCGAGGGCGGCTGGCCTGCGGAACGTCCTGCAGGCTGAACAAAAAAGGGCTTGCGAGTCGCCTCGCAAGCCCTTCGTTTTTGTATGGCGCCCGAACTTGGACTCGAACCAAGGACCCCCTGATTAACAGTCAAGTGCTCTAACCGGCTGAGCTATTCGGGCGGGCCGCCTATTGTGCCGACGCCACCGCGTCGACGCAAGCTGCTGTGTGCCTTGCATGCCGCTTGGCCGGTGCGGTCGCGATCCGGTGCCACCCGGGCTGCGCGGTCAGTGCGGGCTTTCCGGTGGCACCACGGTCTGCGGATCGATGCGCACGTCGAACCAGTTCATTCCCCAGTGCATGTGCGGCCCGGTGGCGCGGCCGGTGGCACCGACCAGGCCGATGATCTGGCCCTGCGTGACGTGCTCGCCGACCTTCACGTCGATCCGGCTCATGTGCAGGAAATTCGAACTCACGCCGTGGCCGTGGTCGATCAGCACGGTGCCCCCGGTGAGATACAGGTCCGGATTGGCGAAGCTGACGATGCCGCCGGCCGGCGCGTGGATCGGTGTGCCCTTGGCGGCGGCGATGTCCACACCCGAATGCGCGGCGCCCGGGGTGCCGTTGTAGATGCGCTGGCTGCCGAAAACGCCGCTGATGCGCCCCTGCACCGGCCAGATGAAGTGTTCTTCGAACTCGTTGCGATCGTCGTCGCGGGTGCGCACGGCATTGACCAGGGCTTGCTCGCGCTCGATGCGGGCGGCGATTTCCGGCGGCGGCTTGACGGTTTTCTCCGGCACGCCATTGACCCGCTCGGTCGGGAAGGTGCGCGGGGTGATGGTTACGGCAAGTTTGCGGGTGGCGCCGTCGGGCAAGGTGAGATTGAGCGTCAGCTCGCCGGTCTGCTCGCGCGCCACGCCGACCACAAATCGCCCATCGGGCGCGATCCGCACCGCTCGACCGGCATAGATCAAGGTACTGCCGACCGGCACCGTGCCTTCGATCAGGGAGGCCTGCGGCGCGCTGGCGGGGATACGGACGACGGCCAGTGCGCTGGTCGCGTCGGCGGCGGGGGCGGGTTGGGCGGTCGCTGCGGCTTGCGCATGCGGCTCGTTGGGGCCGCTGGGCATGGGCTGCGTGCTGGCGCAAGCCGAGCAGGCGAGGGTGAGCAGGGCGATGGCGGTGTGTTTCATGAAGGTCGATGAAGGTCGAGGAATGAGGGGGGATCCGGGGTAGCCGTAGTGCGGGCCGGCGACGGGATGGGGTGATGGGCCGACCGGGGTGCGGCGGGCGTCACCGCGCAAAGCTCAGGCGCTGGCCCAGCGGCGCACCGATCAGGCGCTGCCCGTCCCATGCCAGCTCGCCGTTGACGAACGTCGCCGCCACGCGGGCGTCGAAACGCTCACCTTCGAACGGCGTCCAGCCGCACTTGGCGAGCGCGCGCGCGCGGCTGGGCGACGTACCGCCTTTGGGATCGACCAAGGTTAGGTCGGCGAAGTAGCCTTCGCGCAGAAAGCCGCGCTGGGCGATGTCGAAGCGCTGCGCTGGGCCGTGGCAGATCTTCTGCACCAGCTGCGGCAGGCTGAAATGCCCGTCGGCCACTTTTTGCAACGCGCAGACCAGGAAATCCTGCACCAGCGGCAGGCCCGAGGGTGCGCTGGCGTAAGGCTGCTGTTTTTCTTCCCAGGTGTGCGGCGCGTGGTCGGTGGCCAGCACATCGACGCGATCGTCGGCGATGGCGCGCAGCAGGGCGGCGCGGTCGGATGCTTCCTTCACCGCCGGGTTGCACTTGATCAGGTTGCCCAACCGCCCGTAATCGACGCGCGCGAAATGCAGGAAGTGCACGCAGGTTTCGGCGGTGATCTGCTTGCGGCGGCCAGTGGCGTCGACCAGCGGCGCGGCATCGAACAGGGCGATTTCTTCGGCGGTGGTGATGTGCAGCACGTGCAACGAGGTGCCGTGCCGGCGCGCCAGCCCCAGCGCCAGCCGCGTGGAGGCCATGCACGCCTCGCGCGAGCGGATCAGCGGGTGCTGATCGACCGGAATGGCGTCGCCGTATCTGGCGCGTGCGGCGGCCATCGCCGCCTCGATCATCGGCGTGTCCTCGCAGTGGGTGATGATCGGCGTGGGGCAGTGCGCGAACATCGCTTCGAGGGTTTTCGGGTCGTCCACCAGCATGTTGCCGGTCGAGGCGCCCATGAAGATCTTCAATCCCGGCGTGGTCTTCGGGTCGATCCGGCGGATGTTTTCCAGATTGTCGTTGCTGGCGCCGAAATAGAAGCCGAAGTTCGCCCGCGAGCGCCCGGCGGCACGGTGGTATTTGTCTTCAAGCGCTGCGTTGTCCAACGTCGGCGGCTTGGTGTTGGGCATGTCCAGATAGCTGGTCACGCCACCGGCCACCGCCGCGGCCGGCTCGGTATCCAGACCGCCCTTGTATTCCATGCCCGGCTCGCGGAAATGCACCTGCGCATCGATCACGCCCGGCAGCAGCCACTGGCCGGCGGCATCGACCACCGTCTCGCCGTCACGCGCGGCAAGCTGCGGTGCGATGGCGGCGATGCGGCCGTCGCGGATGCGCAGGTCGGCGTGGAAGCTCCGGCCTTCGTTGATCAGCTCGGCGTTGACGATCAAGGTATCGGCCATACGGATCGCTCAGTGGGAGTGTGGGGCATGGTCGTTGCCCGGTACCTTCGCCTCGGGCACCGGATCGTAGCCGCCCGGATGCAGCGGGTGACAGCGTCCGATGCGCCGCGCTGCCATCCAGCTGCCGCGCAGCGCGCCGAAGCGTTCGACCGCGGTCATTGCATACGCCGAGCAACTGGGCTGGAAGCGGCAGTTTTGCCCGAGCCACGGGCTGATGCCACGCTGGTAGCCGCGCAACAGCAACAGGACGAAGGATTGCGCGGGATTCAATGACCGCTCCGGGTCGCGCTGGACGTTGGCGATATTGCCGCTGCCATCCGACTAGGCTATAACACTCCGCTGCCTTGTCGCACCCCCTCGTCGTGGTGCATCGTCGTCCCATCGTCGCCAGTTCAGGAATCGTCCATCGTGGCTGCCAAGAAACCCGCCAAACCCGCCGCCAAGCCCGCTGCAAGAAAAGCCGCCAAGCCTGCCGCCAAGCCCGTCGCCGCGAAGAAGCCTGTCGCCAAGCCTGCCGCCAAGCCCATCGCCGCGAAGAAGCCTGCCGCCAAGCCGGTTGCCAAGCCGGTTGCCAAGCCTGCCGCCAAGCCGGTTGCAGCCAAGGCCGTCACGCCCAAGCCCGCTGTCGCGCCCAACGCCGCCGTGGTCAAGCCCGTAGCCAAAGCCTTGGTAAAGCCGCCGACGGGCAAGGCCGCGACCGCGACGGTTGCCAAGGAAGCCACCAAGCCCAAGGCGCCGGCGGCGCAAGCGCCAGCACCCAAAGCCCCCGACAAGGCGATGCGCCCGCAGGGCGTGCGCGCCACGGCGGTCGTGCGCAAACGCGGCCCGGAGAAGGTGATCCCGTTGCAGGCGGTGCAGACCGGCGTCAAGTTGCCCAAGGGCTACAAGCCGTCGGCCAAAGAGCCCTACATGAGCCCGTTCCAGACGGAGTATTTCCGTCAGCGCCTGCTCGGCTGGCGGGGTGAGCTGGTGGAGGAATCCAAGCAAACCATCGAGAACCTCAAGGAAGAGGTGCGCGATGTCGGCGATGAGGCCGAACGCGCCACCCGCGAGACGGAAAACTCGCTGGAGCTGCGCACCCGCGATCGTTACCGCAAACTGATCGGCAAGATCGACGATGCCCTCAAGCGCATCGACGATGGCGTGTACGGTTACTGCGTCGATACCGGTGACGAGATCGGCCTGGATCGCCTGGACGCGCGCCTGACCGCCGAGCGCACCATCGACGCGCAGGAGCGCTGGGAGCATCGGCAAAAGCAGATGGGCGACTGAGGTTCGTCCACCTGCGCCGTTGCGATGCAAGGCCCCGCCGCGCGCGGGGTCTTGCGTTTGTGGCGGTAGGTGGACTGCGGATGTCGCGGGGGCTCAGTGTTCCAGCTCGAAATAGCGCAGGCTCAATCCGGAAATGCTGAGTTCTTGCTCGTGGACGGCTTCGCTGCGCGGCAAGCAATCGCGGGCCCGTTCGGTCAACAGCACCTGTCGGCGCTCGGCGATGTCCTCGCCGAGCTTGCAGGCGAGGTTGACTTCGTCACCGAACAGGTCGTGCTCGTCGATGTTGAGGATCCGCCCCCAGCCGATGCCGATCGATGCATAGAGCTGGCGCTCTGCCGGCAGCTGCAGGTTGGCCGCATCCAGTCGTTGATTGATGTCGCGTGCAGCCGCCACCGCGCCAGCCACATCCGGAAAAACGCAGAACAGGTTGTCCGCTTCGGTCTTGACCACCTTGCCGCCGTTCTCGGCCACGGCCGGGCAACATACCTGATGCATCTGCCGGATCATCAGCAAGAAGGCGACGATGCCATGCTGGTGGGTGGTGCGGGTGAAACCGCTCATGTCCAGGATCAGCGGCGCCAGCTCCTGCTCGAAATCGCGTTCGATCCGCGCCATGCACTCGCCGCGCCGCTCCGGGTGCTGGATCATCACGTCGAGCAGATCGTCGAGGGTCTGCCGGGAGTTGGGTGCGCGCTCAGCGGCGTTGGCGGTCGGATCGTTCATCGGGTCAGTGTATTGCAGATGCGGTCGCAGTTGGCAAGCGTTTTCAGGCCGCTGCCAATGCGGCGCGTGCGCGGGCACGGA
Organism: Pseudomonadota bacterium; assembly: GCA_018241125.1. Lineage (GTDB taxonomy): Bacteria > Pseudomonadota > Gammaproteobacteria > Xanthomonadales > Xanthomonadaceae > SZAS-103. Next base: position 61,033 of record JAFEEL010000013.1, read on the forward strand.
TAAACTCCAGCAACGCGGCAAGGCCATTGCTGCGGGTGGGCGACAGGTGCTTAGCCAGCCCGATGGCGGCTACGTAATCGGGCTGCGTGGCAAGAATTTCGTCGGCACTGCGCCCGGAATAGACGCGCAGGGCGAGGAAGATCAGGCCCGACACGATCGCCGAATCGCTCACGGCGCGAAAGTCCAGTCGTTGCGCGTCGCCTTCGCCGACGATCCACACCAGCGACTGGCAGCCGCGCAGGCGGTAATCGTCGATCTTGAGTGCGTCGGGGAAGTCGGCCAGCTTGTGGCCGAGATCGATCAGGTACTGGTAGCGTTCGGCCCAATCGGAGAAGAAACCGAACTCCTCCGCGATGGCCGCTTGCGCGGCAGCGGCGGTGGGTTCGAGGGGAAAGTGGGTGGCTGACATGGCTCGATTTTACCCGTAGCCGGCCCACGCTTGCGCGCGGGCGTTCGAAAACGCAGAAGAGCAGGGAGCGGGAAGCAGGGAGCGGGGAGCAGGGAGCAGGGAGCCGGGAGCCGGCATCAGCTAAACGCGTTTCCTCAGTCCGGCCCGCGCTTGCGCACGGGCGTTCGTCAACGCAGCCGATGCGATGACTCACGCCATCCGTGGCGCTCGCCCTACGGGCCCGCTTCGCGGTTCGCGTGCGCTCCTGCGCACGCGGTCAACGCATCGGCTAAACGCGTTTCCTCAGTCCGGCCCGCGCTTGCGCACGGGCGTTCGTCAACGCAGCAAATGCCGCGGGAGCCGGGATCGGCATCTGCTAAACACGTTTTCTTACCCAGCGTACTCCTTGCGCCGTGTCTTCGAGCACGACGCCCTCGTTGGCAAGTTGCGCGCGGATGGCGTCGGCGCGCGCGAAGTCACGGTTTTTCTTCGCTGCCGCGCGTTCATCGATCTGCGCTTGAATCCAGGCGTCGTCGCTATCGTCGTTGCCACGCGCAAACCATGCGACCGGATCGCCCTGCAGGATGTTCAATGCGCGCCCGGCGCCGAGCAGTGCGGCCTTGCTCGCGGCCCGCTCGGTCGGATCGACCGCCTTGCGCGCAGCCGCGGCGAAGCCGGCGATCAACGCCAGCACGCGTGGCGTGTCCAGGTCGTCGTCGAGCGCGTCCTCGATGGCCTGCGGGATCGGCGCAGTGGCTGGATCGACCGCCACGTCGCCCAGATCGCGCACCGTGGCGTACAGCCGATCCAGCGTGCGGATGGATTGCTCGATCAGGTTTTCGCTCCAGTCCAGCGGCTGCCGATAATGGCCGGACAGCAAGGCGTAGCGCAGCGCTTCGGACGGGTAGTGCTGCAACAGATCGTGCACGCGGAAGGTGTTGCCCAGCGACTTGGACATCTTCGCGCCGTCGAGGTTGAGCATGCCGCTGTGCATCCAGTGCCGCGCGAACACCTTGCCGCCGTGTGCGCAGGTGCTCTGCGCGATCTCGTTTTCGTGGTGCGGGAACTGCAAGTCCATGCCGCCGCCGTGGATGTCAATGGACTCGCCCAGATGGGTGGCGGCCATCGCCGAGCACTCGATGTGCCAGCCCGGGCGACCGCGGCCCCACGGCGAATCCCAGCCCGGCAGGCTGTCGTCGGAGGGCTTCCACAGCACGAAATCGCCGGCATCGCGCTTGTACGGCGCCACCTCGATGCGCGCGCCGGCGAGCATTTCGTCCGGATCGCGACGCGAGAGCTGCCCGTAAGCCGGGAAACTGGCCACCGAGAACAGCACGTGCCCCTGCGCGGCGTAAGCGTGGCCGGACGCGATCAACTGCTCGCACATGGCGATGATCTGAGCGATGTGCGCGGTGGCGTAGGGCACCACGTCGGGCGCGAGCAAGCCCAGCGCGTCCATGTCCTGCGCGAAGGCGGCATCGAACCGTGCGGTGACGGCGCCGATCGGCACGCCCGACTCGCGTGCGGCAGCGTTGATCTTGTCGTCGATGTCGGTGACGTTGCGCACGTACACCACCTTCGGGAAACGCCGCTTGAGCGTGCGCGCCAGCAGGTCGAACACGGTGAAGGTGCGCGCGTTGCCGATGTGGATGTAGTTGTAGACGGTCGGCCCGCAGACGTACAGCGTGACGCGGTCGGGGTCGGCCGGCGCGAAGGCTTCGACCCGGCGGGTCAGGGTGTTGTGGATCTGCACGGGAAAGTCGTCGGATTGAATCTGAACGCAGTGTAGCAATCGCGGTTTGTTCGGAAAACGTTATCAGTCGGGGTTAAGCGATCCGATGCTGCAATGCCAGCGCCGAACCACGTATCGCAACCTTGCCCGGAGTGCCCAGATGCAAACCACTTCCATCCTCATGCCCGTTGCCTTGGCCTTGGCCGCCGCGTTGCCGATGCAGGCCGCGCTCGCGCAGTACGCTCCGCCGCCGCCACCGGCGGCCCGCTACGCGCCAGACCGTGCGCCGGTGGTTTATGGTTACGCCAGCGTGCTGCGCGTAACGCCGGTTTATGATCGCTATACCACCGACGAGCAGCGCTGCGACGGCCCGCCGCAGCCGGTGCAGAAAGATACGACAGGCGGCACCTTGCTTGGCGCGGTAGTGGGCGGAGTGATCGGTAGCACCATGGGGCGTGGCAGCGGCCGCAAGGCTGCCGTCGTCGGCGGTGCGGTCGTCGGCGGCGTGGTCGGCAACCAGATCGCAAAGGACAGCGGCCCGGATTACGTCGCGCCCGGCTGCCGCACCGTGCAGGTCACCCACGATGGTGACGGCCCGCCGATCGGGTTCGACGTGGAATACGACTACAAGGGCGACGTCTTCACCGCGCGCATGCCCTATGACCCCGGCAATCGCATCCGCGTGCGTGTCTCGGCGGTGCCGGCCGACGGCCCGCCGCGCTATCGGCGCTGACGTAGCGGAGCCGGGACTCGGGACTCGGGATTCGGGATTCGGGATTCGGGATTCGGGATTCGGCGCCGAGGGAGTGCAAGCCGTTCGTGGTGAGCCGGCCCGTGTCGAACCACGGCACGCGGGTGGCCAACGCTCGCGCTCGCTTTGCTTGTTGCATTGCAGCGAAAGATCGTGCAACACTCCGCCCATGCGCAGCCTGTATTCCGATGCCATCGTCCTCACCACCGCCCACATGGCGGCGGGGATGACCTCGCGCGCGCGCCGACCGCTGACCAGCCATTGCGAGGTCGGGTAGCGGCGCAACGTCATCCATCGTTGCCACGAAAAAACCCGGCCTGCGCGCCGGGTTTTTTGTTGCCCGGCGCTTTCCTTCATTCCCGCTGCGAGCCCGCGCCATGCAATCCGGATTTCCAGAACATCCCCGCGACTTTCTCGACACCCAGCACTGGAGCCGCCCGGCGCTGGATGCGCTGCTGGCGTGTGCGGCCGCGTTCAAACGCGAGCGCTTTGGCGATGACCTGCGCGGCAAGACCATCGCGCTGGTGTTCTTCAATCCCTCGTTGCGCACACGCAGCAGCTTCGAGATCGGCGCCTTCCAGCTCGGCGGGCACGCGGTGGTGCTGGCGCCGGGCAAGGATGCGTGGCCGATCGCGTTCGATCCGGGTGCGGTGATGGACGGCGATGCCGAGGAGCACATCGCCGAGGTGGCGCGCGTGCTGTCGCGCTACGTCGATCTGATCGGCGTGCGCGCGTTCCCGAAGTTTCTGGACTGGGCACAGGATCGCAAGGATGCGGTGCTGCGTGGTTTCGCGAAGTACGCCACGGTGCCGGTGATCAACCTGGAAACCATCGTGCATCCGTGTCAGGAACTGGCGCACATCCTCGCCTTGCGCGAGCGCTTGGGCACTGACGATTTGCGCGGGAAAAAATACCTGCTGACCTGGACGTATCACCCCAAGCCGTTGAACACCGCGGTCGCCAACTCGGCGCTGAGCATCGCCACGCGCTACGGGATGGATGTCACCTTGCTGTGCCCGACGCCCGAGTACGTGCCCGATGCGCGCTACATGCAGCGTGCCGCCGACAACGTGGCTATGCACGGCGGCAGCTTGACCGTCAGCCACGAGCCGCACGAGGCCTATCGCGACGCCGACGTGGTGTACGCCAAGAGCTGGGGCGCGCTGCCGTATTTCGGGCGCTGGGAACAGGAGAGGCCCATCCGCGATGCACACCGCCACTTCATCGTGGATGAAGCCAAGATGGCACTCACCAACCGTGCCGCGTTCAGCCACTGCCTGCCGTTGCGCCGCAACGTCAAGGCCACCGACGGCGTGATGGATTCACCCGACTGCATCGCCATCGAAGAGGCCGAGAATCGCCTGCACGTGCAGAAGGCGGTGATGGCGGAACTGGCACGGGACTCGGGACTCGGGGCTAGGGACTCGGGACACGGGGCTAGGGGCTAGGGACTAGAGGCTCGGGGCTAGGGGCTCAGTTGTTCTCCTTCCCCCGCTTGCGGGGGAAGGTCGGGATGGGGGCACTTTTGCGCGCACCACACCCCATCTTCCCCGCAAGCACAGCAGGGAGCCGCTTGACCAACCCGATCTATGTGCAAACACAACGCTGACCACAATTCTTGTCCGACCTGAGCACTGATACACGCCATGATCTCCGCTTCCGCGATTTCCGATTCCCGAGTCCCGAGTCCGGGATCCTCCGACATCGTCCTGGCCTTCTCCGGCGGCCTGGACACCAGTTTTTGCGTGCCCTGGCTGATCGAACGCGGCTGGGCCGTGCACACCGTGTTCGCCGATACCGGCGGTGTGGATGCGGGCGAGCGGGCGCGCATCGCGGCGCGGGCACACGAGCTGGGCGCGGCCTCGCACGTCACCGTCGACGGCGGGCCGGCGTTGTGGCGCGATTTCGTGGTGCCCTTCGTGATGGCCGGGGAAGGCTATCAGGGCCAGTATCCGTTGCTGGTGTCCGACCGTTATCTGATCGTCGCCGCCGCGCTCAAGCGCTGCGACGAACTGGGCACGCGCCACATCGCGCACGGCTGCACCGGCATGGGCAACGATCAGGTGCGCTTCGACCTGACGGTGAAGGCGTCGGGCGATTATTCGATCATTGCGCCGATCCGCGAAATCCAGAAAGAGCACACCCACACCCGCGCCTACGAGCAGGCCTATCTGGCGCAGCGCGGGTTTTCCGTGCCGGCCAAGCAGCAGGCTTACACCATCAACGAAAACCTGCTGGGCGTGACGATGTCCGGTGGCGAGATCGACCGCTGGCAGGCACCGGACGCGGGCGCACGCGGCTGGTGCGCGCCGCGCGAGCAATGGCCATCCGAACCTCTGCACGTGCGCATCGGTTTCGAGTGCGGGCAGGCGGCGTCACTGGATGGACAGCGCATCGATGGGCACGAGTTGCTGGGCAAACTCAACGGGCTGTTCGCGCGCTACGGCGTGGGTCGCGGCATCTACACCGGCGACACCACCATCGGCTTGAAGGGCCGCATCGTCTACGAAGCACCGGGTCTGATCGCCCTGCTCGCTGCGCATCGCGCGCTGGAAGACGCCGTGCTCGGCAAGGCGCAGAACCGCTTCAAGCCGAGCGTTGCGAAGCAATGGGTGGAACTGGTCTACGAAGGTTTTTTCCACGACCCGCTCAAGGCCGATCTGGAAGCCTTCCTGCGCTCCAGCCAGCGCTGCGTGAGCGGCGAGGTGACGCTGGAAACCTACGGCGGCAGCGTGCAGGCGGTGGCCATCGAATCGCCGCACACCCTGCACGCCAAGGGCGCGACCTATGCGCAATCGGCGGACTGGGGCGTGGCCGAAGCCGAAGGCTTCATCCGCCTGTACGGGATGAGCAGCACGCTGTGGGCGGAGGTGAATGGAGCGGGGAGCAGGGAGCGGGGAGCAGGGAGCGGGGAGCAGGGAGCGGGGAGCAGGGAGCGGGGAGCAGGGAGCAGGGAGCGGGGAGCAGGGAGCGGGGAGCAGGGGGGGGCAGGGGGAGCAGGGAGTGGGGAGCGGGGAGCAGGGAGCGGGGAGCAGGGAGCGGGGAGCAGGGGGGGGGCAGGGGGAGCAGTAAATTCTGCGTCTGATCGACCTTCCAACCGACGTTGAATAGTGTCGGCCGCGCGACTGCCTTTCGGCTCACCGCTCACCGCTACCGGCTCACGCATTCAAACCATCATTCCCACCCCATGCTCCCCTCCATCCTCACCCACCTCCAACGCCTCGTCGCCTTTGACACGCGCAATCCGCCGCGTGCGATTGGCACCGACGGCATCTTTGACTACTTGCGCGCGCAGTTGCCGGGCTTCGCGTTCGACCTGCGCGATCACGGTGCCGGCGCGGTGTCGCTGCTGGCGGTGCGCGGATCGCCCTCGCGGGTGTTCAACGTGCACATCGATACCGTGCCGGATGCGCCGGGCTGGAGTGCCGATCCGTTCGCGCTGGGCGTGGATGACCAACGAGCGACCGGCCTTGGCGCCTGCGACATCAAGGGCGCGGCGGCTTGCCTGCTGGCAGCCGCGCAGGCGTCCACCGGCGCTGCCGCGCTATTGTTCAGCAGCGACGAGGAAGCCAACGATCCGCGATGCATCCGCGCCTTTCTCGGTTCGGATCATGGCTTCGCGCAAGCCATCGTCGCCGAACCGACCGGCTGCAAGGTGGTGCTCGCCCATCGCGGCATCGCCTCGGTGCAGATGCGTTTTGTCGGCAACGCCGGGCACGCATCAGGCGTGAACGCGCTGGCCGACAACGCCCTGCATCAGGCGGTGCGCTGGGGCGCGCGGGCGCTGGACTGCGTGGCGAACGAGGCGCACCGCGAGTTCGACGGGCTCAGCGGCCTGCGCTTCAACATCGGCCGCATCGAGGGCGGCATCAAGGCCAACGTGATCGCGCCATCAGCCGACGTGCGCTTCGGCTTCCGACCGTTGCCATCGCACGACGTGGATGAGTTGCACGCGCGCTTTCACGATTGTGCCCACGCGCCGCCGGCGAGCTATACGGAAGTGTTTCGCGGCCCGGCGTTGCCCGCCGGCACGCCAGCACAAGCCAGCGCGCGCCACGGTCAAGCACGAGCGCTCGCGGACGACTTGGGTTTGCCGATCGGCGCGGCGGTGGACTTCTGGACGGAAGCCGCGCTGTTCTCCGCCGCCGGCCTGACTACGCTGGTGTATGGGTCGGGCGATATCGCGCAGGCGCACGCGGCCGACGAATGGGTCGCGCTGGAGCAACTGCGCGCCGCCGCCACCACCTACCGACGCCTGCTGGAGATCGAGCAATGAACCCCGCGCGTATGGCAACGACACCGACCACCGAGTTGCGGAGCTCGCTTCCGCAACCCCTCCACTGAGCCGTACCTGAGCATGAGCCAGATGCGCACCACCATCGTCCGCTTGCTGTCCAACATGGCCAGCGCCAAGGAAATCAGCCTGTACCTGAAGCGTTTCGCGCGCATGGACGCGGCGCGCTTCGCGGTGGTCAAGGTCGGCGGCGCGGTGCTGCGCGACGATCTGGACGCGCTGGTGTCCTCGCTGGCTTTCCTGCAACAGGTCGGGCTGACGCCGATCGTGCTGCACGGTGCCGGTCCGCAACTGGACGAACACTGTGCCGCCGCCGGCATCGCGAAACGCGCGCTCGATGGCTTGCGCGTGACCCCGCCGGAGACGCTGGCGGTCGTGCGCCGCGTGTTGCTGTCCGAAAACCTGCGGCTGGTCGAAGCCTTGCAAGCGGCCGGTGTGCGTGCCACGTCGATCCAGTCCGGCGTGTTCGAGGTGGAAGTGCTGGATCCTGATCGCTACGGCCTTGTCGGCAAGGTGATCGCGGTGCACACGCCGGGCATCCGCGCCGCCATCGGCGTGGGCTCGATCCCGGTGATCGCCTCGCTGGGCGAAACCGGTGGCGGGCAAATCCTCAACATCAATGCCGACTGGGCGGCCAGCGAGTTGGTGAAGGAACTGCAACCGTACAAGATCGTTTTTCTCACCGGTACCGGCGGCCTGCTCGACGGCGATGGCCGCTTGATCGACTCGATCAATCTGGGCAGTCAATACGAAGCGCTGATGGGCGCGGCGTGGTTGCACTCGGGCATGCGCGTGAAGATCGAGCAGATCCACGATCTGCTGATGCAGTTGCCGCCGTCCTCGTCGGTGTCGATCACGCGCCCGGACGAACTGGCCAAGGAACTGTTCACCCATCGCGGCTCCGGCACGCTGGTACGGCGTGGCGAACGCATCGAACAACACACCGGATGGAATGCGCTGGATCGGACGCGGATCGCCGCGTTGATCGAATCGGGCTTTGGCCGCAGGCTGGCAGCGGATTATTTCGAGGCCACGCAACCCTGGCGGGTGTTCGTCAGCGAGCACTACCGCGCGGCGCTGCTGCTCACGCGCGAAGTGTTTGCCGGCGGCGAACTCGTGCCGCATCTGGACAAGTTCGCTGTCGCCCACGATGCGCAGGGCGAAGGCCTGGGGCGCGCCGCGTGGCAGGCGATGCGTGCGTCCGTGCCCAGGCTGTTCTGGCGCTCGCGCCCAGACAATCCGGTCAACGAGTTTTACCTCGAACAGGCCGATGGCTGCATCAAGTCCGAGCGTTGGAACGTGTACTGGTACGGGCTGGAATCACTGGCCGCGATCGGGCAAGCGGTGGATCATTGCCGGGCGCGACCGGCGAGCTTGAAGGAGCATTGCCATGCATGAGTCGGCCACGGCGTGGCTCGATCCGGTGACGTTGGCAAGCGATCAGGTGCGCCTGGAGCCGCTGGCGCCCGCGCACTCGCCGGCGCTATGCGAGGCCACACGGGATGGCCAATTGTGGAATCTCTGGTACACCTCGGTTCCAGCGCCCGAACGCATGGATGCGTGGATCGCTTCGGCACTCGCCGATCGTGCTGCCGGCACCGCATTGCCTTTCGTGGTGCGCGATGGGAACGGTGTCGTCGTCGGCAGCACGCGCTACTGCAACGCCGACGCAGGCAATCGCCGGCTGGAGATCGGCCATACGTGGTACGCGGAGCGCGTTCAGCGCAGCGGCGTGAACACGCAAGCCAAGTGGCTGCTGTTGCGACACGCATTTGAAACGCTGGGCTGCATCGCGGTGGAATTCCGCACGCATTGGTGCAACCTGCGCTCGCGCGCAGCGATCGCACGACTGGGCGCGAAGCAGGACGGCGTGCTGCGCAACCATCGGATCATGCCCGATGGCAGTTTTCGCGACACCGTGGTGTTTTCGATCGTCGCCAGCGAGTGGCCGGCGGCGCGCGCGCACTTGCAGTTCCTTGTCGAAAGCGGAGGGCAGCGGTGAACGCGCAGGTCGGCATCGTCGGTGGGCGCGGCCACGTTGGCGCGGAGCTGATCCGGCTGCTTTCCGCGCACCCGCAGTTCGAGATCGCCTATGTTTCCTCGCGGGAACTGGCAGGGCAGCCGGTGGCCGATCATGTGCGCGAATATCGCGGCGATCTGCGATTCACTACGCCAGCGCATGAAGACTTGCCTGTGCTTGCGGCCGGCGCCGTGGTGCTGGCTCTGCCCAACGGCAAGGCCGGCGCTTGCGTGGCAGCCTTCGACAGGGCGCATACCGACTCGGTGATCGTGGACCTGTCGGCCGATCATCGCTTCGACGACGACTGGTTGTACGGATTGCCAGAGCTTGCCGACGCGTCGGCCAAGGGCGTGCGGCGCATCGCCAATCCCGGTTGCTACGCCACCGCGATGCAACTGGCGATTGCGCCGATGATCGATGCGCTGGTCGGGCCGGTGCAATGTTTCGGGGTCTCCGGCTACAGCGGCGCGGGCACCTCGCCATCGGACAAGAACGACCCGGAAAAGCTGCGCGACAACCTGATGCCCTACGCGCTGACCGGCCATGTGCACGAGCGTGAGGTCGCCCGTCATTTGCGGCATCCGGTCGAGTTCATGCCGCACGTCGCACCGCATTTTCGCGGCCTGAGCATCACCGCGAACCTGCATCTGGCGCGCAGTTTCGAGATCGACGAAGTGCGGGCGATCTATCGGGGCCGCTATGCCGGCCAACCGCTGGTGCGCGTGCTCGATGATGCGCCGTGGGTGAGCCGCATCGCCGGTGCGCAGCACGCCGAGGTCGGCGGCTTGACGCTGGCGCCCGACGGCCGCCGCCTCGTGGTCGTGGCCACGCTCGACAACCTGCTCAAGGGCGCGGCCACGCAAGCGGTGCAGAACCTCAATCGCGCGTTCGGATTCGATGAGCTCGCCGGGATCCCTCTGCAAGCCCCGCAGCCGTCTGGCGATGCGTTGCGGTGAGTGGTAGCCGCACATCGCTCCGCAGCGGCGGTGTGGTCAGGCAAGGCGACACCCAATTCGTATCCTGCTTCGCTCTTCGCTTCTCTCTGCTCCCCGCTCCCCGCTCCCATCTCCCCGCTCCCTGCACCCATGACCGACTACCTCTGGCAAAAGCCCGGCACCTGCGTCGATGCGCGGATCATGAAATTTCTCGCCGGCGACGACGTACTGCTCGATGCCGCATTCTTCGTCTGCGACATCCGCGCCAGCATCGCCCACGTCGAATCCTTGCAACGCATCGGAATGCTCACGGTGGAGGAGGCCGAATCGCTGGTGCGCGAGTTGCGTGCGTTGGCGGATGATTTTTCCAGCGGGACGTTCGTGCTCGACGCCCGCTACGAAGACGGCCATTCGGCCATCGAAGCGCGCTTGGGCGAGCGGCTGGGCGAAGTCGGCCGCAAGGTACACGCCGGACGCAGCCGCAACGATCAGGTCCTCGTCGCCACGCGCTTGTGGCTGAAGGAGCGCCTCGACGAACTGGAGTCGCTGTGCGCGCAGGCCGCGGTGGTGTGCCTGGATCGGGCCGCGCACGAAGCGCTGCCGCTGCCCGGCTACACCCATTTGCAGCGCGCGGTAGTGTCGTCCACGGCGATGTGGTTCGCCGGTTTCGCCGAAGCGTTCATCGACGACGCACTGCGCGCACGCCAGGCGCGCGACTGGATCGACGCCAACCCGCTGGGTACCGCTGCCGGCTACGGCGTCAACCTGCCGCTGGATCGGGACTACACGACGCAGACGCTGGGATTCGCGCGCATGCAGGTGTCGCCGGTGTATGCGCAGCTATCGCGCGGCAAGTTCGAGATCGCCGCGCTCGACGCGTTGGGCGCGGTGCTGCTCGATGCGCGCCGGTTGGCGTGGGACCTGTCGCTGTTCACCACCGCCGAATTCGATTTCGTCGATCTGCCGGATGAATACACCACCGGCAGTTCGATCATGCCCAACAAGCGCAACCCCGATGTGATCGAGTTGCTGCGCGCCAGTTACGCCACCGTCGCCGCGGCGCGGGTGGAGATCGAATCGCTGCTGTCGCTGCCGTCCGGCTACCAGCGCGATTTGCAGTATTCCAAAGGCGGCCTGTGGCATGGGTTCACACACGGTCTGGCGGCGCTGCACCTGTTGCCAGACCTGCTGGCGCGCATGCAATGGAATGCAGCGCCGATGCATGCGGCGATCGATCCGGCGATGTATGCCACCGACCGCGCGATCGAACTGGCGCGCGCCGGCACGCCGTTTCGCGATGCCTATCGGCGGGCTGCGGTCGATCCGTTGCCGGCTGCCGGCGCCGATCCGCAAGCAAGCCTGTCGGCGCGGGTGTCGCCGGGCGGCGCGGCCGATCTGCGGCTGGACGTGTTGCGTGCACGTCTGGCTGCCCTGCGACCGCCGCAGTTGGGTTGAGCGAAGCAAAGGGCGAGGGGCGCCCCGGCAAGGCCGCGGTCGCGGGGCGGGGGAACCCCCGCTGAACAGGGTAGAATGCGCGCCGTTCCGGCAATCGCCGGGGCTACCCCGGAGCGAGCATGTTTTCCCTGCAAACCATCTTCGGCAGCGGCAAGCAGTTCTATGCGCTGCTGGAAGCGGCCGCCGCCGCATCCCTGGACAGTGCCAGGGCGCTGCACGAGATGGCCAAGGCGGCCAGCACGACGCCCTCGCTGGAAGAGTTCAAGCGCGTGCGCCAGCGCGAGCGCGAGATCATCAACAAGATCAACACCGCGCTGGTGCATTCGTTCGTCACCCCGATCGAGCGCGAGGACATCGAATCGCTGGCCGGTGCGATCTACCGCATCCCCAAGGCCATCGAGAAGTTCGCCGACCGCTACGCGCTGGCAGCCGACAACCTGCGCGAGATCGATTTCGCGCCGCGTGCGGCGATGCTCGAACAGGCCGCCACGGTGGTGCTGGAGATGGTGCGGCAACTGCCGGGGCTGAAGCTGGAGCCGATGAAGGAGCTCAACGACCGCCTGAGCGCGATCGAATCCGAGGCCGACCGGCTGATGCTCGAACTCTATCGCGGCCTGTATGCGGGCCATTACGACGGGCTGGTGGTGCTGTTGATCAAGGACTTTTTCGAAATGCTGGAAAAAGCCATCGACCGCTGTCGCGAGGCCGGCACGGTGGTCTATCGCATCACCTTGAAAAACTCCTGAGCGCCCGGCCATGCTGGACTTCGTGCTGGCAGTGGTAGCGATGGCGCTGGTGTTCCAGTACATCAACGGCTTCCACGACACCGCCAACTCCATCGCCACGGTGGTGGCGACCAAGGTGCTCACGCCCTTGCAGGCGGTGGGCCTGGCGGCGGTCACCAATCTGGTCGGCGCGTTGTGGGGTACGGCCGTTGCCAAGACCATCGCCAGCGGCCTGCTCGATACCCACGTGGTCACGGTCACCGCGCCGCTGTTGCTGTGTGCGTTGATCGGGGCGGTGGTGTGGAACCTGATCACCTGGGCGATGGGCCTGCCGTCCTCGTCCAGTCACGGCCTAATCGGTGGCCTGTGCGGGGCAGCGGTGGCCTCGGCGCACGGGAACTGGTCGGCCATCCTGTGGTCGCAACCGGCGCATCCGTGGTTCAAGGGAACCGGCCTGTATTGGAAAGTCATCCTGCCGATGGTGACCTCGCCGATCGCCGGCTTCGTCGGCGCCTTCGTCATCCTGGGGTTGTTGTACGCGATCATCGTGGCGATCAGCCGCGCCGGCGGGCCGTTCTCGCATCTGGCGCGGCCGCGCTGGGTGACGGCCTTCTTCAACAAGGCGCAGCTGGCCAGTGCCGGCTTCATGGGCTTCGCGCACGGTTCCAACGACGCGCAAAAGACCATGGGCATCATCGCGCTGGCGCTGGTGTCGGCGGCCAAGGCCGGCCAACTGGACGGCCTGCCGCACTGGTTGGGTTTCCTGCATCCGTCGGCAGCCGCGCTCGACCACGACGAGATCGACCTGTGGATCAAGCTCTCCGGCGCGGCGGTGATGGCCGCCGGCACCGCCGCTGGCGGCTGGAAGATCATCAAGACCATGGGCCACAAGATGGTCAAGCTGCAACCGATCGACGGCTTTGCCGCCGAGACCGCGGCCGCTACCGTGATCACCGTGGCCTCGGCGTGGGGCTTGCCGGTTTCGACCACCCACAACATCTCCGGTGCGATCATGGGCGTGGGTACCGCCAAGAACCCGCGCGCGGTGAAGTGGGGCGTGGTCGAACGCATCATCTGGGCGTGGATCCTCACTCTGCCCGCCGCCGGCGGGGTGGCCTGGCTGCTGGTACGCGTGTTCGAGAAGCTCGGCTGGTCGTGATCGGCCGCGCACCTTTTTTTCATCTTCCGAGAGCTTGCCGATGATCGTCGAATGCTTGCGTCGCCGCCTTGTCGTCGCGACCGCTGCCGCCTTGTTTTCCGCCGTGACGGCCGTGGCGGCAACGCCCGCGCCCAGGCCGACGCAAGCGCCGGACGGGGTCGCGCAGCCGCAGGATTTCCTGCGCGCCGACATCGATTTCGCGGTCGATCCGCGCAAGGATTTCTTCGACTACGCCAACGGTCGCTGGCTTGCCAGCCACCCGATCCCCGCCTCGGAAACGGCCTGGGGCATCGGCGATCTGGTGCAGCAGGACATCTACGCCAGCTTGCGCAAGATCAACGAGGACAATGCGGCCAAACGCTGGGCGGCCGGCAGCTACGGCCAGAAAGTGGGCGATTTCTGGAAGACGGCGATGGATACCGCCAAGGCCGACGATCTGGGCGTCGAGCCGCTGGCCGACGAGATCAAGCGCATCGACGGGGTGAGCAACGCCAAGGAAGCGATGATGGAAGCCTTCGCGCTGGCACAGATCGGCGTGGATGTGTTCTTCGAGGCCGACATCAGCCAGGACGAGAAGAACTCCGACGCGCTGGCGGTGCACTTCAATCAAGGCGGGTTGGGACTGCCCGAGCGCGATTTCTACTTCAACCCGGAAGCGGGCGTAGCCAAGGTACGCGCCGAGTACGTCGCGCACCTGTCGCGGGTGTTGCAATTGCTCGGGCGCAAGCCGGCCGACGCTGACGCGGCCGCCGGCAAGGTGATGGCGTTCGAAACCGGACTGGCGCGCATCTCGCGCAAGATCGAGGACCTGCGCGATCCGGACAAGAACTACCTGAAGATCAGCCCGACCGAGTTCACCGCGAAGTACACCCCGGGCATTCCGTGGAATGATCGCCTGTACTCGTGGTCGATCCAGCCGCAGACGGTGATCGTGGGGCAGCCCGAGTTTTTCGCGGCGATGGACAAGTTACTGGGCAAGACCGATCCGGGCGTGCTGCGAGATTACCTGCGACTGCATCTGGTCGACGCCTATTCTCCGTACTTGAGCACAGCGTTCGACGCCGAGCACTTCCGCTTTTACGGGCAGGCGATGCACGGCCAGAAGGAGCAGCGGGAGCGCTGGAAGCGCGTGATCGATGCCGAGAACGGCGCGATGGGCATGGTGATCGGGCAGGCGTGGGTGGCCGACAACTTCCCGGCGGCCGAGAAGCAACGTTACGTGGCGATGGTGGAAGCCATTCGCGATGCCTACCGCGAACGCATCGGCAACCTGTCGTGGATGAGTCCGCAGACCAAGGCCAAGGCACTGGCGAAGCTGGCCGCCATCACCGCCAAGGTCGGCTACCCGGACAAGTGGGAAGACTTCCACGAGATGAACATTTCCCGTGGCTCGTATTGCCAGAACATGCTGCGGGCCGCGTTATGGCACTTCAACGACCGTGTGCGCAAGCTGGCTCTGCCGGTGGACCGCGGTCAGTGGGACATGTTCCCGCAGACGTACAATGCGTACTACTACCCGTCCAACAACGAGATCGTGCTGCCTGCAGCGATGTTCATCGTGCCCGGCGTGGCCGACAAGGACGTGGACGATGCGGTGGCCTACGGTTACGTGGCCGCCGGCACGATCGGCCACGAGATCACCCACGGCTTCGACGACGAGGGCCGCAAGTTCGACGCCCACGGCAATCTCACCGACTGGTGGACGGCCGAGGATGCGAAGAGTTTCCAGCAGCGCGCTGACGTGCTGGTCAAGCAATTCGACGCCTACGAGCCAATCCCGGGCATCCACATCAACGGCAAGGCCAGCCTCGGCGAGAACATCGCCGATTTCGGCGGCGTGCTGCTGGGCCTGGATGCGTTCAAGAAGACGCAGCAGTACAAGGACGGCAAGACGATCGGCGGCCTCACCCCGACCCAGCGTTTCTTCCTCGGCTACGCGTTGGGCTGGATGACCCAGCAGCGCGAACAGTCCTTGCGCCAGCACCTGCTCGCCGACGTGCACGCGCCGGCGAAGTGGCGGGTGCTCGGCCCGCTGTCGAACATCCCGGCGTTCTACGAGGCGTTCGGGGTCAAGGCTGGCGATCCGATGTGGCGCCCGGCCGACCAGCGCGCGAGCATCTGGTGATCGGAGCGCGCCACGCGAACTACAACAGCACGCGAACTATAACAGATCCCCGCCGCCGGTGAGCCGGTGCTCGATGCGGTCGCCGACGCTGCCGATCTCCAGCACGAGGCGGTCGATCTCGGCGCCGTCGAGGCCCTCGTAGGGGCGGTTTTCGCACAGTTGCAGGTAGGGCACGCCGTCGAGCGCGCTCACAGCCAGAAATCCCACCGGGCTTTCCCAGTTGAACGCCAGCGCCCGCCGCGGATCCACGCCGGTGGTCGGGCCCAACAGCGTGCTCACGCGCAAGAAGCGACGACCGTCCTCGTGTTCGAGTTCGGACAGGTACACGCTCTGCTGGCGACGGCCGTCGTTGAGCGCGATCTGCACGCAAGCCAGGAACGGCTCGCTGGTGATCAGCGGGTAGCGGGCCAGCAGATGGCCGCGAATCTGTTCGAAGTTGTGCATGGCGATTTTCGAGTGGGGCAGGCCGTATGCTAATCCCTTGCCCAAGATCGCACCAATGCCAAAATCCGTCGACGCTTCGCACGAACCGTCCAAAGCCGCGGCGAGCGCCGCCGCGCGCGCGCGCATCCTCGCCGCGATCCGCGCCATCCCGATCGGTCGCGTGGCCGGTTACGGCGTGATCGCGCGGCGTGCCGGGCTGCCCGGGCGGGCGCGGCTGGTGGCGCGGATCCTGTCGGGAAATGACGATCCCACGCTGCCCTGGCACCGCGTGCTGCGCTCCGACGGACGCATCGCCTTCCCACCCGATTCGCTGGATGCCGCCGAACAGGCGCAGCGACTGCGCGCCGAAGGGGTGAGCGTCGAGAACGGCCGGGTGCGCGATGCGGCTCGATCGGAAGCGTCCCTCGATGCCCTGCTGTGGGCGCCGTCGCGTCGCAAAAGCGTGTCGCGATAAGGCATCGATACAGCGAATTGCCGCGCGCTGCCGGTATCATGACGGCCTCGCTGGCGCGGAGTGCGCATGTTCAATCATCTGCCCAAAGGCATCCAGGCGCTGTTGTGGGTCAACGGCGGCCTGTTTCTCCTGCAGAGCCTGCTCGATCAAAGCGGTACACGCTTCGCGGCGTTCTATCTGTGGCCGTTGGGTCTGGATCCTGCGTCGATGGGGGTGGACAGCCTGCCATTCGGCATCGGCTTCATGCCCTGGCAGTTGCTCACGTATGGCTTCCTGCACGCCAACCTGCCGCACATCTTCTTCAACATGTTTGCGCTGCTGATGTTCGGCGCGCCGCTGGAATACACCTGGGGCACGAAGCGCTTCTTGACGTACTACATGGTGTGCGTGGTCGGTGCGGGCCTGACGTATCTGGGCTGGGCGGCGGCGATGCATATTTCCACGCCGGTGCTGGGCGCTTCGGGCGGCGTGTTCGGGCTGTTGCTGGCCTACGGCATGTTGTTCCCCAAGCAGCGGGTGATGCTGTTGTTCCCGCCGATCCCGATGTCGGCGCGCACGCTGGTGATCGGCTACGGCGCGATCGAACTGCTGATGGGCGTGACCGGGCTGGGCGGCAACATCGCCCACTTCGCGCACCTGGGCGGGATGTTGTTCGGCTGGCTGATGATCCGCTACTGGCGCGGGCAGCCGCCGTTCAACAAGCGACCGCGCGGCGGGTTTCGGGTGTAGCGCGGCGCTTGCATCGCGCCGCGGGAAGTTCTGCCCAGATCGGCCTTGTGGGAGGGGCCGTCCTCGGCCCGATCCAGACGAGATCGGCCTTGTGGGAGTCGGCCCGACCCAAGCAAGCATCGCGGCCAGAGGCCGCTCCCACCAAAAGCCGCTCCCACTAAAATACGAGATCGGCCTTGTGGGAGGGCCGTCCTCGGCCCGATCCAGACACGCATCGCGGCCAGATGCCGCTCCCACCAAAATCCGCTCACGCCAAAACAGCGCTGACTCTCGGCAACGGTTGCGGGCAGGATCCCCACAGCGCTCGCCGGCATGAAGCGACGATTTTTGGCAACGAATTCATGGCCGGCGTCGCGGTTGACCCCTTCCGCCGCTTGCGGGGGAAGGCTGGGATGGGGGCGACACGACACGGGAAATCGCCCCCACCTCAATCCACCCCCGCATGCGGGGGAGGAAGTGCTGCGTGGATCGCACGGCATCCAGATCAGGCGGCGATGCGTTCGATTCCGGCGATGGCCTTGCCCAGATTCCGCCGTGCTTGCTCGAGGTCGAAATCGGCTTGCAAGCCGAGCCAGAAGCGCTCGCTCGTGCCCAGTGCAGCGGCCAGACGCACGGCGGTGTCGGCGCTGATGCCGCGTTTTCCCAGCACGATCTCGTTGATGCGGCGCGGCGGTACGCCAGCGGCGCGGGCCAACCCATTCTGGCTGATGCCCAGCGGCAGCAGAAATTCTTCGAGTAAAACTTCGCCGGGATGGATATTGGGCAGCGTCTTCATGGCGGGCACCTCGGATTCAGTGGTAATCGACGATCTTCACGCCATGGGCGTCTGCGTGCGTCCAGCGAAAGCAGGTGCGCCACTGGTCGTTGATGCGAATGCTGTACTGGCCCTTGCGTGACCCTTTGAGCGCTTCGAGTCGATTGGCCGGCGGAATCCGCAGATCGTCCAGAACATGCGCGTTGTTGAGCATGCGCAGCTTGCGCCGGGCGATGGGTTGGATGTCGGTCGGCAACTGTCGGGAGACGACGCCGCGCCAGATCTTTTCGGCTTCCTTGTCGATGAAGTCGCGGATCATGCGCCAACCATAACGCAAAACGTCATATACCGCAATGCGTCATGATCGATCGCGGCCAACGATGGCCGATAGCGCTACGCCCGTAACCGCCTACTTCCAGACCGCCACCGGCGCGGCCAGCCCCATCGGCTGCCCGGCCTTGCAGGCGTAGGCCTTGGCAAATTCCGGGATGTTCGCCAGTACGCCGTTGACTCGGTACTTGGCCGGCGCCTGCACGGCGCTGGCGGCCCACGCGGTCAGGCTTGCCGCGGCGCTGCTGCGCGCCCACACCTTGGCGTAGGCATCGAAGAAATCGCGCTCGGCCGCGGCGGTCGGCGGCTTGCCTGCCGTGGATGCAGCAAAGGCCGCCCATGCCAGTTCGACGCCGCCGAGGTCAGCGAGGTTCTCGTCGCGAGTGCGCGCGCCGTCCACGTGGGTCGTGTCGGCGACGACGTAGCCGCTGAACTGCGCCACGATCGGTGCCACGCGCTGCTCCCACGCCGCGCTGGTGGCTGGCGACCACCAGTCGTGGAGTTGGCCGTCGGCGTCGATGCCGCGGCCCTTGCCGGCCACGACGTATTGCAGTTGGTGGCCGAGCAGCGACCCGAACGCGCCGTACTGACGGGCTGCGTCCATGCTGGCATCGATTACCGGGGCTTGCAGCGCGGCGGCGGTGACCACGATGCGGTTGTGCAGCAGGTCGTAGGTGGCCGTGGGAACTTGTGGATGCACCGGCCAGCGACTGCCGTCGTCGGGCTTGCCGATCGAGTCCATCTCGCGTGCGTGTCGCCACGCCGCCAGCGCCAGCACGTCGGCCGCGTAACCGCCACCGAGCTTCAGGCCGGCCAGCGATGGCGTGGTCGCCGGTTCACCGATTTCGATGCGCAGCTTGCCGAGCTTGCTCTGCGCGGCGGCGCGGGTGGCCGCGTCCATGAAGCCGTTGTGGTCGATGGCGTCCTTGAGCGCGCCGCGCAGGGCGTCGGCGATGCGAGTGGCCGCGTCGCGGGTCGCGGGCGTGAGATAGCGCTGTGCGTAGGCGTGGCCGAGCGTGGCACCCAGCGAGCGGTCGGCGGTGTCCTGCACCTGCTGGGCGCGATCGGTCGGCTGCGCCGCGCCGGCCAGCAGCCGGCCGTACATCTGGAAGTGCGCGTCCTGGAACGGCTTGGACAGGAACGGCGCCATCGCGCTGGCGACGTGGAAGCGCAAGTACGCCTGCCACTGCTCGACCGGCACGTTGTCGAGCATGCTGTTGGCGGTGCCGAAAAACCCGGTCTGCGCCAGGGAAACGCTGGGTACGGATACGCGCTGCGCGGCGACGAACTTGTCCAGCGCCAACGCCGGATACGCCTTGCGCAGTTCGGCGACCGGCGTCGGGCGATAGTTCGCATCCGCAGCGCCGGCTTGATCCATCGTCACGGACGTTTTCGCCAGTTCCATTTCCATCGACAGCACCCAGCCCGATTGCGTGGAAACCTGATCGGCCGGCGTGCCGGTCAGTTGCAGGATGGTCTGGATGTAGGCGCGGTAGCGACCCAGCAAGTCACGGGTTTCGGAATCGCTGCGGGTGTAGTAGGCCGGATCGGGCAGGCCCAGGCCGCCCTGGGTTGCGTAGGCGATGCGCTGCGCGGGAGTTTTCAGATCCGCGTCGGCGGCGAAGTTGAACAGCACCGGGATGCCGGCCGCGTGCAGATCGGCGATGGCCGCGGCGACGTCGCGGGGTTTTTTCAGCTTGCCGATGCGTTCGAGCAGCGGCTGCAACGGCGTCGCACCGGCGGCATCGATGGCGGCCGTGTTCATGCCATCGTTCCACAGCGTGCCGAGCGCGCGGCTGGCGTCATCGGACGGGTTCTTTGCCATGTCCTCCAGCAAGGTGCGCTCCTGCGCGCGGGCGTTGGCGCGCAGGGTGTCGAGCGCCGACACGCTGCCGCTGGGCGGGGCCGGATTGGCTTTCAGCCAGGCCTCATTGGCGTGATCGTAGAAGTCCGAACACGCTGCCGGCACGCTGGCCACCGGCGCCGCTTTGGTCTTGTGCGCCTTGACCTTGCGCGCGGCATCGGCGGGGGCGTGGCACGTGAGCAACAACAACGGCACCAGCAGGGCGAGACGGCGCGCAGCGATCATGAAGGACACTCCGGCAAGACGAAAGCGGCAGTTTAGCAAGCCGCGTGCGCTTGCCGGGATCGCAGTTGATCGCATGCACGGTTACGCAGTGCGTGCCATGACGGCTGCGATCGCCGCGAGCATGTCCTTGCGCGCCGCGACGGGCTCGTCGTAATCACCATCCCAAGGCCGGGACGACACGAACGCCAGTGCGGTGTTGCATACGGCGCTTCGACTGGCCGCATGCGGCCACTTTGCTTCACTGATATCGAGCGCCGTGCCGGAGGCCCATCGCGCATTCCCCTTGAAAAAACTGAACTCATCCCACGCGGCATCGCGGGTCGCATCGCCGCTCGCGCGCCACTTCGTTGCGACGCTGGCGGTGGCCGCGACGATTTCCGCGAACGCCGCTTGCGCGTCAGCCGACGCGTAGTCGGCTACGTCGGTATCGGCGCAGGTTTCTGGATCGCTGTCGCGGAGGATGTGCTCGGCATCTGCGCTCCAGTTCGGCGGGCGAGCCACCCGGATCGGTTCGCGTCGCGGCTCGCGTGGATCGATGAGCGCATCAGGCAGCGCGGTGATGGTGAGCGCAAAACACACCTCGTCGATGCCGATGGTGTGCGTTCCCGGGGGGATGGGGCAGTCCTTGAATGGCAGTCCATCGACGGTGCAGCGCGCGAAATTTTTGACATGCCGCAGCCACACCACGCCGTCGCGCACCCCGAGTGTCAGTTCGATGCGGCCCATCATCACGAATGATTGGGGTGGCAATGCCACATCGGCGATGGCGTCGCGGCCGATGGTCACTTCATCCGCATCGGCAATCGGGCCAGACCACGTCGAACCGTCGGCAATACGCAATTCGAATTCGAATTTGACCGTCACGGCGTCGTCAACGCCTCTGCTTGTCCAACCCCATCGCTTGCCGCAGCTTCGACTTCAACCGCCCGGATGCGCGCCAGCTCGGCGGCACGTAGTCGGCGATGCTGGCGGTGCCGGTCTTGCGGTGCTCGGGCGGCTGCATCGGGCGCTTCTCGATCACCAGCACGCTGTCGTACCAGTGCAGTGAGTGCACGCTGCGGGTGAACTCGTCCACCTTCAGATCGGGGGTTTCCGAGTGCCAGGCGTGGATGCGGTCGATGAAATCCTTGGCGTATTCCACGAAGGTGCCGCGCCGCCGGTAGCCGCCGCCCCAGCGCTTCCAGTAGGCGGTGTGGATGTCTTCGCACAGGTACACGCCGTTGGGCGAGATGCGCCCGAACAACTCCTCGAAGGTGGCGATCTGCTGGCCCATGGTATGGCCGCCGTCGTCGATCAGGATGTCGATGCGCGGGATCTGCGCGGCCAGCGAGCGCAGAAAGCCGCGGTCCTCCTGATCGCCGATGAAAATGCGGGTGTCGTCGCGTTCCAGCGACTTGCACAGCGGGTTGATGTCGGCGCCGAACAGCTTGCAGTGCGGCCCGAAATAATCCCGCCACATATCCAGCGAGCCGCCCTGGGACACGCCGAACTCCAGCACGTGCACGTCGGTTCCGCGAAAGCGCGAAAAGTGCCGGTCATACACTTCGAAATAGTGCATCCACTTGTGCACGAGGCGGCCGGTGTTGGCCTCGAAATACTTTTGCAGGTCGTTCATGCGTGGGATGTCCGGGGCCGCGCGTGGGCCATGCGCGCATGGTCGGGATGGATGCGATGGCCGTCAAGTCCGGACTACGAAAAGGCCCCGCGAACGGGGCCTTTCGTGGTTGCGGGCAAGGCCGTGCAGCCGGTTACCAGATCACCACCTGCTTGTTCGCCGGGCGCACCATCGGATCGCCGGCCTTGCACGAAAATGCCTGCGCAAACGCGGGCATGTTCGACGGCGCGCCGTCGGCGCGGAACTGCGCTGGCGCGTGCGGATCGGTGTTCACGCGCACCGCCAGTTCCTCGGGCTTGAAACTGCGCCGCCAGATGTTGCCGAAGTTCATGAAGAAGCGCTGGGTTTCGGTATAGCCGTCGACCTTGGTGTCGGGCTTGTAGTGCGGGTCGCTGGCCAACTCGTGCATCAGCGCGTCGTAGGCGATGTTGATGCCGCCCAGGTCGGCGATGTTCTCGCCCAGCGTTAGTGCGCCCTTGACGTGGACGGGCTTGCCGTCCTTGTCGGTGTAGGCCACGTAGTCGTCGAACTGCTGCACCAGCTTGGATGTGCGTTCCATGAAGCCCTTCTTGTCGGCATCGGTCCACCAATTGCTCTGGTTGCCCCGGGCGTCGAACTGCG
Organism: Pseudomonadota bacterium; assembly: GCA_018241125.1. Classification (GTDB taxonomy): domain Bacteria; phylum Pseudomonadota; class Gammaproteobacteria; order Xanthomonadales; family Xanthomonadaceae; genus SZAS-103. The sequence goes on from JAFEEL010000013.1 coordinate 83,653, forward strand.
AGCCCTGGTCGTCATAGCCGTGGCTCATTTCGTGCCCGATCACCGCGCCGATGCCGCCATAGTTGAGCGCCGGATCGGCCTTGGCGTCGAAGAACGGCGGTTGCAGGATCGCCGCCGGGAACACGATCTCGTTGAGCTGCGGGTTGTAGTAGGCATTCACCGTCTGCGGGGTCATACCCCACTCGGTGCGATCCACCGGGTGGCCGATCTTGCCCAGTTGCCAGCGGGTGTTGAACTCGCCGGCGGCCAGCACGTTGCCGAGGTAGTCGTCGCGGGTGATCTTCAGGCCCGTCCAGTCGCGCCACTTGCTCGGGTAGCCGATCTTGGGCATGAACGTGGACCACTTCTCCATCGCCTTCTGCTTGGTTTCCGCGCTCATCCAGTCGAGCTTGGCGATGCGCGCCTTGAGCGACTGCCGCAGGTTGTCGACCAACTGCTCGGCCGCGGCTTTGGCCTCGGGCGTGAAGTAGTCCTTGACGTACAGCTGGCCCAGCGCTTCGCCGGCGCCCATGTTCACCGTGCCCAGCACGCGCTTCCAGCGCGGTTTCTGCTCCTGCTGGCCGTGCAGGGTCTTGTTGTAGAAGTCGAAGTGTTCGGTCGCCAGCGCGTCGTCGAGGAACGGGGCGGCGCTGTCGATCGCCTGATAGCGCAGGTAGGCCTGCCACTGGTCGATCGGGGCGGTCGCCAACAGCTTGTCAAACTCGGCAAAGAACTTCGGCTCGGCCGAGGAGAAATGGGTGATGCCCGGCACGCCGATGCCGTCGAAGAACTTCTGCCACGAAAAATGTGGAGTGACCGCATCGGCCTGCGCGATCGTCACCAGCTTGTACTGGTTGGCGGTGTCGCGGGCTTCGATCGGCGACAGCGAGGCGCGCGCCAGATCGGTCTCCATCGCCATCACCCACGCGGCCTGCTGCTTGGCTTGCGCGGCCGGCACGCCGCCCAGCTCCAGGGTCTTTCCGATGTGCGCCACGTAGGCATCACGGATCGGCTTGTATTGATCTTCGAGGTAATACGCGCGCTCGGGCAGGTTGTAGCCGCCCTCGGCGGCGTAACCGATCACCATCGAGGAGTCCTTGAAATCGGCCGCGCCGCCGAAGCCGAACACGCCCACCATCCCCTTGGCATAGTTGGCATCGATGTAGGCGGCGATGTCCGCCGGCGTCTTGAGTGCGTCGATCCTGGCCAGATAGGGCTTGAGCTTGACCGCCGCTGGCGTGGCGTTGATGGCCTTGGTGTCCATGCCGCTGGCGTAGAAATCGCCGACGATCTGCTCGACCGAGCCGGGCTTGTAGTGGCCGGTCAGCCCTTCGACGATACGATGCTGGGCGTTGTCCGAGCGCTGGCCGAGCATCTCGAAGCTGCCCCAGGAGGTGCGGTCGGCCGGGATCTGGGTGCGGGCGAGCCAGTTGTGGTTGACGAAGCCGTTGAGGTCGGTGCACGGGCTGATCGCGTGGTCGAGGTCGGCCACGTTCAGGCGGCTGACTTCGCCCAGGTCGGGGGTGGCCGCACCGGCGGTGGAAGCGGCCAGCGCGCAGACGATGGCGACGGCGAGGGGACGGATCGAGCGCATGGAATTCTCCTGACGTGAAGTAGGTGCGCGGGGGCGGTGCCGATGGGCAAGGCATTGCGCGCGCGTGATTGCGGATTTTACCGGCCCACACCGACGCGCCGACCGTGTCGAAGGTCATGTTCGGCTGCCAGCAAGCCACGCCACGGACTCGCGTGCTACCGTCGGGCTTTCATCGACGGAGCAATGTCATGCGCATCACCTTCATCGGCGCCGCCGGCGGCGTGGTCACCGGCTCGTGTCACCTGCTCGAAGCGGCCGGCAAGCGCATCCTGCTGGATTGCGGCATGGTGCAGGGCGGCAAGGACTCCGACGAAATCAACGCCAAGCCGTTTGCCTTCGACGTGGCCAGCATCGACGCGCTGGTGCTCAGCCACGCCCACATCGACCACATCGGTCGCGTGCCGCTGTTGGTCAAACGCGGCTACAAAGGCCCGATCTTCGCGCAGGCGGCGACCTGTGACCTGTTGCCGATCATGTTGATCGACTCGGCGCGCCTGGCCGAGTTCAGCGCCCAGCGCGCGCAGCGCGACGGCGACGAGGATGCGCAGGCGTTGTACGACGAGGCCGATGTCGGCGCGGTGCAGAAGCTGCTGCATCCGCTGCGCTATGAAGCCGCGACCGAAATCCTGCCCGGCGTGACCGTCACCTTGCACGAGGCCGGGCACATCCTGGGCTCGTCTATGATCGAGCTGCGTGCCGACGGCAAGACCCTGCTGTTCACCGGCGACGTGGGCATGAAGAACACGCCGATCCTGCGCGACCCCGCCGATCCGCCGCGCGCCGACTTGATCCTGATGGAATCCACCTACGGCGATCGCAACCACAAGGATCGCGCCGCGACCGTGGCCGAACTGGGCGAGATTTTCGCCCTGGCCGCCAAGGATGGCGGCAACGTCGTCATCCCGGCATTCGCGGTAGGCCGCAGCCAGGAGCTGCTGTACTGGTTTGCCCAGCACTACGACGATTGGAGCCTGTCGCGCTGGAAGATCTTCCTCGACAGCCCGATGGCGGCCAAGGTGATGGCGGTGTACGACCGCCACGAGGAGCTGTTCGACGCCGACGCGGCCAAGGTCTGGGCGGGGCGCATCAAGCCGTTCCAGCTGCCGAACCTGAGCGTGACCGCCGACGCCAACGACAGCAAGGCGATCAACAAGCTGCGTGGCGGCGCGATCATCATCGCCGGCTCTGGCATGGCCAATGGCGGGCGTGTGCGCCATCACCTGTCCTACAACCTCGGCAACCCCAAGGCACACGTGATCTTCGTCGGCTACCAGGCCGATGGCACCCTGGGCCGGCTATTGGTGAACGGCCTCAAGCGCGTGCGCATGTTCGGCGAGGAAATCGCGGTGAAGGCCCAGATCCACACGGTCGGCGGCCTGTCCGCGCACGCCGACCAGCAAGCCCTGCTCGACTGGTACGCCGCCAGCCCCAACCACCCCCCGGTGGCGCTGGTGCACGGCGAGAACCCGGCACGGGAAACACTCGACGGCAAGCTCGAAAAGCAATTCGGAATCCAGGTCACGCTGTCGCAGCCGGGCCTGACGCTGGATGTCTGAGGACAGAGGACAGAGGACAGAGGACAGAGGACAGAGGACAGAGGACAGAGGACAGAGGACAGAGGACAGAAAACAGCCGCCGCCGTCCGCGGTTTGCATTTTGCATGGCGTTGTCATACGCTTATGACAACGCCATGCAGGGCAAGGACATGAGCACCGCAGCCATTCGCATCAACGCGCGCTTGACCGGCGACGACGCGCGGCGCTTCATCGAGTTGACCGAAGGCAAAGACGCGCTCGCGGCGTCCGACCTGTTGCGCGAGGCGCTGCGCGAATACCACGCGCGACATGCGCCGGCACGGCCGGATGCATTCAAGCTGATGCAGGCATCGGGCTTCATCGGTGGCTTCGATGCGGCGGCCGATTTGTCGAGCCGTTACAAGGAATATTTGACCGGCTCGCTCGACGAAAAACATCCGCAGGCGGTCAATGAACCGGCACCGCCGCGACACGTCGCGAAGAAAGCCGCCGCATCGCAAAAACGCGGCAAGGCCGTACGCAAGTGATCCTCGCGGACTCCGGCTTCTGGATCGCACTCGGTAACCGCGGCGACCGTCATCACCAGCGCGCCCTGCACGCGGCGCGCAAATATTCGCCTGAAGGATTCGTGACCACCTGGCCGGTGCTCACCGAGGTCGTGCATCTGCTCGCCCATCGCGTGCACGTGGCGCAGGCGGTCACATTCATCGGCGACATCGAGCACGGCGCGGCGCGGATCGCCGAGTTCGCCGCCGACGCGCTGCCCCGCGTCGCGGCCCTGATGCGACGCTACGCGAACCTGCCGATGGACTTGGCCGATGCGTCGCTGGTCGTGCTTGCAGAGGAACTCGACGAAGGTCGCATTCTTTCCACCGATGCACGCGACTTCGACGGTTATCGCTGGAAAAACCGCAAGCCGTTCGTCAATCTGCTGTTGGCGGATTGAGTCTCCGCACGGTGGCTTCGGCTTCTGACCGCACCGGCCGCAAGCGACGAGTGGACGCGACACGTGCACCGGTCCGCCCGCCGCCCGCGTCGGCTTGCATTGCCGCTCGATCAAGGAGGAACTCATGAACCAGCGCACCGACGCGGCGAACGCGCGCGCCGGCTTCCGCTACTACGACCTGCTGGTCGGCGGCATGGTGGGCGTGCTGCTGTGCGCCAACCTGATCGGCCCGGCCAAGACTTCGGTCATTCCGGCGAGCTGGCCGTTGATCGGCGGCCTGGTGTTCGGCACCGGCAACCTGTTTTTCCCGATCAGCTACATCTTCGACGACGTGATGACCGAGGTGTACGGCTACGCCCGCGCGCGCCGTGCGACCTGGGCCGCATTCGGCGCGCTGCTGTTCGCTTGTCTGATGTCGCAGCTGATCATCCGCATGCCGGTTGCGCCGGGTGAGCCGTTCAACAAGGTGCTGCAACCGGCGCTGGAAACCGTGTTCGGTGCGACCTGGCGGATCGCGCTGGCCTCGCTGGTGGGCTTCTGGATCGGCGATTTCGTCAATGCCTGGGTGATGGCGAAAATGAAGTTGTGGTCGGCCGGTCGTTGGCTGTGGACGCGCACGATCGGCTCGACGATCCTTGGCGAGGGCGTGGACAGCCTGACCTTCTACCCGATCGCCTTTCTGGGCGTCTGGGAAAGCCAGACGATCGTGAAAGTCATCGTCTTCAACTGGACGATGAAGGTGATCGTCGAAGTGCTGCTCACGCCGGTGACGTATGCGGTGGTCGGGTTCCTCAAGCGTCGCGAGAACGCCGACACCTATGACGCCACGACCGATTTCAATCCTTTCAGCCTGCGCGACGAGGGCGAGGTTCGCGAATATCTGCGCGGTTGACGGCGGCGCACGCTCTGGTCGCCGCAGCGCCCGTGCGTCCATGCAAGCGCTGTCAGGTCGCGACGACCGGGTGCTGCAACGCACTCGGGCCAGGCGCGAGGCGCTCCGGGCCCGGCCCGCGCTTTCGTGGCGGCGCGCGCGGCGCCATCGAGGCGTCGATCAGTGCTGGCTGGCGATCCAGCGATCCAGTTTGTCGTCCAGCACCGCCAGCGGCAGGGCGCCGTCCTTGAGCAGCTCGGTGTGGAAGGCGCGCACGTCGAATTTCGCGCCGAGTTCGCGCGTCGCCTTGGCGCGCAGGCGGGTGATGTCCATCTGTCCGGTCTTGTAGGCCAGCGCCTGCGCCGGCATGGCGATGTAGCGTTCGACTTCGGCGGTCACGTCGGTCGGGCTCATCGCCGAGTTGGCGAGCATGTAGTCGATCGCCTGCTCGCGGCTCCAGCCCAGCGCGTGGATGCCGGTATCCACCACCAGGCGCATGGCGCGGAACTGCTCGGCCTGCAACTGCCCGAACTTCTGGTACGGGTCGGTGTACATGCCCAGCTCGTAGCCGATGGTCTCGCAATACAGCGCGTAGCCTTCGACGTAGGCGTTGAACTGCGCGAAGCGACGGAACATCGGCAGGCCGGTCTGCTCCTGCTGGATCGAGATCTGGAAGTGGTGCCCGGGGATGGCTTCGTGCAGGAACAGATCCTCCATGTCCCAGGTCTTGCGCGAGGGCAGGTCGTAGGTGTTGACGTAGAAGATGCCCGGTCGCTTGCCGTCCATGCTCGGCGGCTGGTACTGGCCGCCGGCGGCGGACTTGGCACGGTAGGCTTCCACCGGACGGATCTCGAACGGCGCCTTGGGCAGGATCGAGAAGTCGCGGGGCACGCCCTTCATCACCTTGGCGTACACGCCGTTGTAGCCGTCCAGCAGCGCCTTTTCGCTCTTGAAGGTGAAGCGCGGATCGGTCTGCAAGTAATGTAAGAACGACTTGAGATCGCCCTTGTAACCGACCTGCACGCGCAGGGCATCCATTTCCTTGGCGATGCGCGCCACCTCGCTCAGGCCGATCGCGTGGATCTGCTCGGGTGTCTGGTTGGTGGTGGTCTGCGTGCGCACGTCGTAGGCGTACCACGCCTTGCCGTCGGGCAGGGCGTCCATGCCGACGGTGTTGCGCGTGTGCGTCATGTAGTCGTTGGCGATGTAGTCGCGCAGGCGACGGTAGGAGGGCATCAACTGGTCGGCGATCAGGTGCCGGTAGGCGGCGGTCAGGCGTGCCTTGTCGGCGGCGCTGAAATCCTTGGGCATGTTCTTGATCGGGTCCCAGAACTCGCTGTCCTCGGGCTTGTCCTTGATGACCGCGTCCAGTTGCGGGATCACCTTCACCATCAGCACGCGTGGCTGCACGATGCCTTCCCTCACGCCTTCGCGCATGTTGGCGATGGCGGTGTCGTAGATCGCCGGGATCTTGCCGGCGCGCGCCAGCCAGTCGTCGTAGTCCTTGACCGTGGCGAACGGCTGCGCATTGGTGCCCGAGCCCAGCTGCACCGCCATCAACGCGAGGTTGTTGAACTGGTCGATCGGCAGCAACTCACCGCGGAAGCGCTCGCCGTCGACGGCATCTTGCTGCTGCTCGATGAAGATCTGGTAGGACAACAACGCCTGCCCGCTCAAGCCTGCCGAGCCGATCGCCTTGGCTTTCGCCAGCCATTCCTCATTGAAACGGTTGGTAGCGTCGATGTAGTCCTTGGACAACATGTTCGGCAACTGGTCGTTGTAGCGCGGGTCACCGATGAAAGTCGCCATGAGCGGGTTGAGTTTGAGCGAAGCCTCCCAGAAGTCGGCGTACAGCTGATCCAGCTGGGCGGCCTTGGACGCAGCCGGCGCTCCGGCCTCGGGTTTGGCCGAAGGCGTGTCAGTGGCCGTCTGCGCGATGGCGGGCGTGGCCGCCAACAACGTGGCGGCAATGGCGATAACGAGGGCGGAACGGCGCATGGGCAGGCTTCCTGACATGGATGGGCGTGCGTGCATGGTGACGGGTCGGCGACGCCCGCGCACCGGCCGAAGGTCACGGGAAGCAGGGAGCGGAGAGCAGGGAGCGGGGAGCGGAGGCAGGGGACAAGGGGTTCTGCTGCTTTCAGCCCGCCGGTGCGGGGGATGGATCCGCGTGACTGGCCGAGCGCGACGCATCGTTCGCTTTCAGCTCCTGTCTGGCTGAGGAGGATTGGGAGACAAGGGCATGCGCGTGCCTGCTGGCTCGGTTCGGGTTGCCGCAAACGGCATCGACGGCGGGGTCACCGCGCCACCGGAGATGATGAAGGTCATCGCTTGATCGACCGTCCAGTCGGTGGCAACGAGGTCTTCCACAGGTACCACCAACAGATAGCCTCCGGTCGGGTTGGGCGTGGTCGGCACGAACACCGAGGCGAGCTGGCGGCTGGTCGCATCCTCGCGCAGGGTGCGGGTCAGGAACCCGACGGATCTCACGCCCGGATGCGGAAACTCCACCAGTACCACGCGCTGGCCGCTCCCGGAGGGTGAGGACATCATGTCCAGAAGCTGCCGTGAGCTGCCGTACACGGTCTTGGCCAGCGGAATGCGCCGGATCGCCGCCTCGAACCACGCCAGCAAGCGCTGCCCGGCCACGCGCTGCGCCAGCAAGCCGACGGCGAGGATCAGCAGCACGGTGGCGATCACGCCGATCGCGGTCAATGCCCACGGATCGGCCAGCCAGGCCAGTGATGGCGATTGGCGCGCAAGCTCGACCAGCAGCGGGCCGATCAGCGGGCGACTGGAGTCGGACAACAGCCCGAACACGAACTTGAATACCACGAAGGTCAACCACAGCGGCAGCAGGGTGAGCAGGCCGGTGACGAACAGGCCGCGCAGGGTCGACAGCACCGTTTCGGGCGCGGGCGTCTGCGCACCGTTGCCGACCGGTGAAGGCATGTCAGCGCTTGCCGTCGAGCACGCGCACGACGCGGAAGCCGACGTCGTCGAAGCCCTGCGTGCCGTCGTGGGCGCCGCCGTCGCGGCCGGCGATGCCCCGATCGAGCAACCACTCCGGGTGCGTGCCGCCGATGCCGCCCGCGGTCTTGGCGGCCTGCCAATCGGCGGCCGTGGCCAGCCGGTAGTGTTGGCCTTTTTGCGCGCCCAGCCATGCGGCATAGGCGTTGGCGTCATTCCAGCTCACGCACACCACGGTCTGGTCGCTGGCCACCGCAAAGCCCGGATCGCTCCAGGTCTTGCGGCCGCCCGCTGGCGCCGGCTTGGAGCCGCTGCAGGTCGAGGCCGGCCGGCGCGTGGCGTTGACGAACTCGGCGTATTCGTGGCGGGTGATTTGCGCGCGCGCGATCGCGCTGGGCGCAGACCTGGGATTGGCCTGCGGCAGCGCTACCCAGCCGGCACCCAACGCGGCCAACGCGGCCGAACCTGCGGTCGCGCTGGCCCCGCTGCGCCGCTGCGCCTCGGCCACGCTCTGTCGATATACCTCGCCCAGGTCGATCTGGCGGGCCAGCGATTCGGTACGCTTGAGTGCGGCGGTGTCGTTGATCGACGACTCGGCCTGAACGCGTCGCTGGATTGCATTGGCGAGGGTGGCGCGGATCGTGCGCGCGACCGGGGCGTCGCGGCCAATAGTGGCATCGGCCAGTTGCAGGGACTTGAGGCGATCGTCGAGCACGCGCGGATCGTGGTGCTCGACGATCGCCTGCGCTTGCCGTTCGGCGAGCGCCTTGAGCACGTCCGCGGCCAGCGTGCGGGCGTCGACCGAATCGGGCGAGAGTTTCCATGCCATGCGCGTCAGGTCGATGGCGTTGTTGTCGGCCGGCGCGGTGAGGTTGCCGTGGGCGATCGCTTCGCGTGCCGCAGTCAGCACGGTGTTATCCGGCGACTGCTCGGCGGCCGCTCCCAGAGCGCTCGCCGGAACATCCGCTGCAGGCGTCGGCGTGGCGGCCGCACTGGCCGCGCGCGTGTCGGCGCGTGCGCTGGCGAGGGTCACGAAACCGGATTTGCCCGATGCCGGCGCGTTCGTGCGTTCGACCGCTCCGGTTTCTGCGCCGTGCCACGGAAGATGGTTGCGCAGCGTGTAGATCCCGCCGGCCAGCAAGGCCACCCCGCCCAGCGCGGCCAGCGCACGCGGCTGCCGCCAGACGCCGGCAGTACCCGCGTGCCGGCTGTGCTGGCGCCGCTCGATGCGCGTCGTCGCGTCGAGCATCTGCTGCGCGCTGGCGTAACGCTGGTCGGCCGACTTGGCCATCGCTTTGTCGATGAAGAACTGCCAATGGCGTTTTTGCGCCGGCAGTCGCGGGATGGGGTTCTGCGCGTGCATCAGCGCCAGCGCCAGCGCATCCGGGGCTTGGTAGGGCAGTCGCCCGGTGAGCAGCTCGTAGGCGAGCACGCCGACGCTGTACAAATCGGCGCGGCCATCCACCACGTCGCCGCGCGCCTGCTCGGGCGCCATGTAGCCCGAACTGCCGACCGCGATGCCGGCGGTGGTGATGCGACTGGTATCGCGCTTGCTCATGGCGATGCCGAAGTCGGTCAGCAACGGCCGGTCGGCGACATCGAACAGCACGTTGGCCGCTTTCACGTCGCGGTGCACGATCCCGCGCTGGTGGGCATAGCCCAGGGCCGAAAGCAGCGCGCGCAACACGCCCAGAATCGCGGCCTCGTCATTGCGCAAGTCGCGCTGCGACAGGTCGCCGTTGGCCAGGAACGGCATGATGTAGTACATGCGGCCGTCGCTGGTGCGGCCGACTTCGTAGATCGCCACGATGCACGGATGGCTGAGCTGGGCGATGGTGCGCGCCTCGTTCTCGAAGCGCTGCTTGCTCACCTCGTCCTGCAGGCCGGCGCGCTCCATGACCTTGATCGCCACCGGGCGATCCAGCGATTGCTGCGTGGCCAGAAAAACCGCGGCCATGCCGCCCTCGCCCAGGCGCTTGCTGATGCGGTAGCCGGCGATCTTCGGAAACGCCCGCTCAGCGCTCTGGGCAATCCCGTTCTGGCCGGTGGCGTCAGCGGGCGGACTGGCGGGGCGGGGCATGGGCGTGGGACGACGCGCTGGCGATCGGGGACGATCGCAGCATACGGCAGCCTGAGCCAGCCCGGAAGCGCGTTCGCATCAACGACCCTTGCCGCCCTTGCCGGGTGCGGTCAGCACTTCGACCACGCGGAATCCGACGTCGTCGAACCCGTGATCGGTGGGGCGACCGCCGTTGGCGCCCGACAACGCGCGCCACGATCGACCGGCGATCTTGTGCCGGTCGCAACCCATGCTGGCGCAATCGGCGAGCCATTCATGCACGTTGCCGTCGAGCCCGTACAGCCCCAATGGGTTGGCCGCACCGGCACGCGCCGGCGAAGTGCCACGCCCGCCGACGACGCTGCCAACGCCCTGGGCGACCGCCAACTGCCACTCGCTGGCATAGGGCAGGCGGAAGTGGCGGTGGTAGCGCTGGCTGAGCCATTGCGTGTAGGCCACGGCATCGTTCCAGCTCACGCACACCACCGGGTGATCGCCTGCTTGCGGGAACCCTGGCGAGCGCCAGTCGTGGTCGCTCGGTGCCGGCGCGGGAACCTCGACCGACTGGCGGCGGAAGCCAAGCAAACGGCCGTGCCGCACGACCGGCTTTTCCCGCACTTGCGTGCGCTCGGCCAGCTTGGGCGTGCCGCCACAGGCGACGCCCACGTGACTGGTTTCCTCGACGAACATCGAATACGCGCCGAGGGTGACCGACGTGACCGCGATGGCGCTGCCCGGCGAGCCGCCTGCAGGCACTTGCAGGGCGACGAAACCCGGATCGGCTGCGCGCGGCGCCGATTTGGCTGCGGGCGCGGCCATCTGCGGCGGCGGAGTGAAGGTCTGCGCCGGTGCCCGCGCAGGCGCCGGTGCGGGAGTCGGCGCGGGGGCCGGAGCTGCAGCGGCAATCGCGTCCGGGAACCCGAGCTTGGCCGACAGCGCACGCGTGCGCGCAAAATCGGGCGATTTGGGCGCTTGGGCGGACGCGCGCGCGCGCAGGGCATCGGCGATGGCGTCACGGTGCTTTTGCCACACGCCCGAGGTCGGGCCGACGGTGGCGTCGCCCAGCGTAACGGCCTTCTGGTCCAGCTCCGATGCGCGCGCATCCTGCCGCTCGGCGATGGCGCGCACTTCGGCGGGCGTCAGTGCCTGCAACACGTTGGTCGCCAGCGTCTTGACCTCGTGGCTGCCCGGCGCCAGTTCGCCGGCGGCCAAGGTCAGGTCGACCGCGTTTTCCTTGACTGGATCGATCAGGTTGCCGCGGCGGAGTGCATCGCGCGCCCGTTGCAGGGCCAGTTCGGCGGCCTGCATGGCCGGGGTGATCGCCGGCACTGGCGAGGTCACCGGCGCTGGCGCGGGGCTCGTCGCGGTCGCTGGCGGCGGCGCTGGCGTGGCCGGCGCGGGTAGCTGGCGCGCAGGTGCAGCCGTCGATGTCGTTGCCGGCGCGGTCGGCGTGCTCGGCGCTGGCGCGGCAGCCGATCCACCCCAGGGCAAATGATCGCGCAGGGCATACCCGCCGGCACCCAGAGCGATCAACGCCGCGGCGGCGAGCATTCCCACGCGCTTGCCGGCGCCTGGAGCGCCCGCAGGACGCGAGGCGCGCGCGAAGGTCTGGCCGCTGCGGCGCTCGATGCGTTCGAGCGCTTCGAGCATGTCCTTGGCACTGGCATATCGCTGCGCCGGATCCTTGGCCATCGCCTTGTCGACGAACGCCTGCCAGTGCTTCTTCGCCGGCGGCAGGCGCGGGATTTCCTTTTGCGCGTGCATCAGCGCCAGCGCGAAGGCGTCGGTGGACCGGAACGGCAACTGCCCGGTGAGCAGTTCGTAGGTCAGCACGCCCACGCTGTACAGGTCGGCGCGGCCATCCACCGCATCGCCGCGCGCTTGCTCGGGCGCCATGTAGGCCGAACTGCCGACCGCGAAGCCGGCGGTGGTGATGCGCACGTCGTCGTTGCGCGACATGGCGATGCCGAAGTCCGCCAGCATCGGCCGGTTGTCGGCATCGAACAGCACGTTCTCCTGCTTCACGTCGCGATGCACGACGCCGCGCGCGTGCGCGTATTCCAGTGCCGACAGCAGCGTTCGCAAGACCTCGAGGATGCGCGCGTCGTCGTGGTCGAGGTTGCGCTGCGCGAGATCGCCGTTGGGCAGGAAGGGCATCGAGAAATAAGCGCGCCCATCGTCGGTGCGGCCGATCTCGTGGATCGCCACGATGTTGGGGTGGCTGAGCTTGGCGACCGTGCGTGCTTCGTTCTCGAAGCGCTGCATGCTGGTCTCGTCGGCCAGTGCGCCGTGCTCCATCACCTTGATGCTGACGGTGCGATCCAGCGCCACCTGCACGGCCTGATAGACCGCAGCCATGCCGCCTTGCCCGAGCTTCTTGACCACCTTGTAGCCGGGAATGCTCGGCAAGTCGTCGGCCTGCCCGGTGCTGGCCTCGGGGTTACCGGTGACATGCACCACCGTGGCGCGCGGGTCGGACGGATGCGTGGGGTTCATGGGTGACGATCTGCGATCGAGCGGACGATCCATGGCGTAGGCGCCTTCCCCAGCATACGGCAGACGGGCCGGGGCGGAACAGCACCCGGACTGCCCGACGAACGTCGGGGGCGGGCAGCGGTTGACTCGGGCCGCACCGACCCCGGGCGTTCGTTCAGGTTCGCCGATGCCGGACGCGACGGGTGCCGGTCAGAACAGCAACGAGGACATCTTGCGCCGGTAGGTGCCGATCAGGTCGGCGTCCTCGACGAGGCGAAAGGCTTCGATCAGGGCGCGCCGCGGCAAACCGTCTTCGTAGCCGCGATTTCGTCGCAGCATTTCGATGAACTGCTCCAGACCCGCGCCCGCGCGGCCCGCCAGCAGCCAGTGCGCGCCGAGCAGGTGGCGGGCCCGCAAGTCGTCCGGATTGGCGGCGATGGCCGCTTCCAGCACCGCAGTGGGCGGTGCATCCTTGATCACCGCCGCCAAAGCAAGATGCGCGCGCCCGCGCAGGGCCCGTTCGTCGGTGGCGAGGTTGGCCGGCAAGGCGTCGAGGATTTGTTCGGCCTCATGCGCCGCGCCGGTCTTGAGCAGGGCCAGCGCGAGGTCGAGCTTGAGCAAGTCCTGTGCGGGCTCGGCGGCCACGGCGGCACGCAGGCGCATCACTTCGGCGTGCGGATCGAGCGGCGCGCTGGCGACCGCTGGCGGCGGTTCGGGCGGGGCTTGCGCGGGGGCCGGTTCGATGCCGTGCTGCTTGAGGAACTGGCGAATCTGGCCTTCCGGCAAGGCGCCCTGAAAGCCGTCCACCGGCTGCCCGCCTTTCACCAGAATGACGGTGGGGATCGAGCGGATCTGGAAGGCCGCGGCCAGTTCCTGTTCCTTGTCCACGTCGATCTTGGCCAACCGGAACGCACCGTTGAACTCAGCCGCGAGCTTTTCCACGATCGGCCCGAGGGTCTTGCACGGCCCGCACCACGCCGCCCAGAAGTCGATCAATACCGGCGTGTGCACGGAAGCTTGCAGGACGTCGGCTTCGAAGTCGGCGATGGTCGGCGAAAAGACGTGGGCGGTGGCGGTCATGGGTATTGCGGGCAGGTGGGAACGCGGTGGATATGTGGCTGCAACGGCGGCAATGCAAGCGCGGGCGAATCAATAACCTTGCAACTCAGCGCCCTGCGCGACGCTCGCGGTCTGCGCGTCGGTGCTGGCCACGTGCACGGCTGCACCGTTTTCCTCGTACACGGTGCCGGCCTTCATCACGAAGGCCATGTGCTGCAACACGGTGATGTCGGCCAGCGGGTTGCCGTGCACGGCGACGATGTCGGCGTACTTGCCGGGCGTCACACTGCCCAGATCCTTGTCGCGCTTGAGCAGTTGCGCGGCGTGGGCGGTGGCGGCCTGGATGGCATAGGCGGCCGGGATGCCGGCTTGCACCATGTATTCGAACTCCTTGGCGTTCTGCCCATGCGGGTACACGGCGGCGTCGGTACCGAAGGCGATCTTCACGCCGGCCCGGTAGGCGCGACCGGCGGTGGCTTCGATCATCGGGCCGACCATCAGGGCCTTCTTTGCCACCTGCGGCGGGTAGTAGCCCGGAACCTTCGCCTTTTCGCCGACGAACTTGCCGGCGATGATCGTGGGCACGTACCAGGTGCCGTGCGCGACCATCAGCTTCATATCCTCGTCGTTCATGAAGGTGCCGTGCTCGATTGAATCCACCCCGCCCAGCACCGCCCGGCGGATCGCCTCGGCGCCGTGCGCGTGGGCAGCGACGGTGAACCCGTAGTCGTGCGCGGCAGCGACGATGGCCTGAATTTCCGGCACGGTGAGCTGGGCGTTGTCGACGCTGGCCGATTCATCGAGAACGCCGCCGGAAGGCATGATCTTGATCAGGTCGGCGCCGTCCTTGTAATGCTGGCGCACCGCTTTCCAGGCGTCCTCGGGCGAGTTGATGATGCCCACGGTCGGGCCCGGATCACCGGCCAGATCCTTGCGGTAGCCGTCGCTGGGGTCGGCGTGCCCGCCGGTGGAACCGATGGCCTGCGCGGCGGTGAAAATGTGCGGGCCGGGCACGATGCCGGCGTTGATCGCGTTGCGCAGGGCGATCGATTCGCCGTCGCTGTCGCCGAGGTTGCGCACGGTGGTGAACCCGGCCAGCAGGGTACGCCGCGCGTACACGGTTGAGCGGATGGCGTAATCGGCGATGTTCCAGCGGAACTGGTCGGAGTAGCCGGTCGGGCTGGTTTCGCCGGTCAGGTGGGTGTGGGCGTCGATCAAGCCCGGCAGGCAGGTCGCATCGCCCAGTTCGATCACCTTGGCACCGCCGGTCGGCGCGCCGGGGGTTACTGCGCTGATGCGCTCGCCGGTCACGGTGATGCTGGTTTCGCCCAGCAGCTTGCCGGCCACCGAATCGAACAGGTGCCCGCAGTGCAGCACGCGGATCGCCGCTGCGGCGGGGGGCGGCGCGGGTGCGTCCTGCGCCATCGCGGCGGGCAGCAGGGCGAGCAGGGCCAAGGTGAGCGGCAGGCGGGCAGGAAGCATGGGCGGCGATCTCCGGAGCACGAAAGCGGTCAATGTACCGTTCGGCGCCGGTCAGCGCACGGGTTCCGAGCCGGCGCACCGCGCAGGCGGAACGCGGCGGTGCTCGCCATGAGCGTTGGCTGGACGGCATGATGCGCGCGATGGATGCCCCATCTGACAAGACCGACCCCGAAGGCGGCGCCCGCCCAGGTGCCGTGTTGGCCTGTGTCGGCGCCGGGGGGGCGTCCGCGGACGTGGTGCGCTGTGCCCACCGAATGGCGCAGGCGCAGGGCGCCCCATGGCTTGCCGTGTTCGTGGAGACCCCACGCCTGCAACGCCTGCCGCAGCCGCTGCGCGAGCGAGTCATCCGTACGCTCAAGCTCGCCGAGCGGCTGGGCGCGGAGGTCGTGACTTTGTCCGGTGAACGCATCGACGCCCAGTTGCTGGCGCTGGTGCGCGAGCGTGGCTGCAGAAGCGTCGTCCTCGGCAAGTCGCGCAGACCGCGGCGCCGGTACCTGCCGCGGCGCACGCTGGCCGGCGCATTGCTGCGTGCCGATGTCGTCATCGACCTGCACGTGATCACCGGTGCCACCGCCGAGCCGCCGCCGCTGCTGTTGCGCGTGCTGGCGCCGAAGGCGCGCTGGATGGCCTATGTGAAGGCATCGTTGGTGGTGGCGGCAACCACCGTGGCAGCGGCGTTGCTGTCGCGATATACCGATCGCGTCACCCTGGTGATGGTGTTCCTGCTGGGAACGATGGCGGTGGCGTGGCGGTACGGGCGCGGGCCCTCGGTGCTGACCGCCATCGCCAGCGTGGTCTTGTTTGATTTCCTGTTTGTGCCGACCTATTTCAGCTTCATCCTCGAGAACACCGAGTATTTCTTCACGTTTGCCGCGATGCTGGGAACCGGCCTGAGCATCAGCGAACTGATCGCCTACGGCCGTCGTCAGGCCGACATCGCCCGCCATCGCGAGGCGCGCACGCGTGCGCTTTACCGGCTCAGTCGCGCGCTGGCCGAAGGCCGCAGCCTGGACGAGCTTGCGCAGACCCTGGCCAGCCACGTCATGGCGTGGATGGAGTGCTCGGCGGCGGTGCTGATGCCGGATGTGCACGGCCGCATCCAGGACCCGGGCGGCTTCGCGACCCGCGTATCGCCGAACTCGCCCGACGGGCGCTTGCCGGTTCCCGGCGACGAACTTCAGATCGCCCAACATGCGTTCGATTACCGCGATTCGGCCGGCTTGGGTACCGGCACGCTGGCCAGTGGCGATGTCTTGTACGTGCCGTTGAATGCGCTGGAGCGCTGCGTCGGCGTGCTCGCGGTGCGGCCGTTCGATCGGGGCCTGTCGATGGCGCCCGAGCAGGCGTTCGTGCTCGATGCGTTCGCAACCCAGGCCGCGGTCGCCATCGAACGCGTGCGGCTGGCCGAAGCGGCGCAGGCGGCGGGGGTTGCGGTCGAGGCCGAACGCATGCGCAACGTCGTGCTCAGTTCGATTTCGCACGATTTCCGCACGCCGCTGGCAACCATCGTCGGCTCGGCATCGACGTTGCTGGACGACGATGCCGCTGCGATCGACCGCGTGCGCCGGCGTTCCCTCTTGCGCGGCGTGGTCGACGAAGCGCGCCGTTTGAATCGGCTGATGACCGACCTGCTGGACATGACCCGCTGGAGCTCCGGACGAGTCAGTCTCAAGCTGGAGTGGGTGGCCATCGACGAACTGATCGGGGCGGTGCTGGTGCGCTTCGACGAGGCGCTGGGCGATCGCGAGGTCACCACCCGCATCGATCCGGACTTGCCGCTGGCGCGTTGCGACGAGGTGCTGATCGCGCAGTTGCTCGGCAACCTGCTCGACAACGCCGTCAAACATACCCGGGCGGGGACGGCGATCGCGATCGCCGCTGAACGCGCCGGTGAGGAGATTTTACTGTCCGTGCGCGATCATGGCGACGGGTTGCCGGCCGGGCAGGAGGACAGCGTGTTCGAGAAATTCCATCGCGGGCGCAGCGAAGGCGCACAAAGCGGTTTCGGTCTGGGGTTGGCGTTGTGCAAGTACATCGTGCAGGCGCATGGCGGCAGCATCAGCGGCGTCAGCATGCCCGACGGCGGCGCGCGGTTCGAGGTCACGTTGCCGCTGCATCCGCAGGCGGACGTCGGCCCATGAGTCCGGCTCGCTCGGGTCTGCTGGCGATCGAGGACGATCGCCGGATCCAGGAGTTTCTGGCTGCCGCACTGGCCGGACACGGCTACGAGCTGCTGCATGCCGAGACCGCCGCGCAGGGCTTGCGGCTGGCCAACGCGAACAAACCCGACATCGTGCTGGTGGATCTGGGGCTGCCGGATCGCTCGGGTCTGGAGGTGATCGCCGAACTTCGCCGTTGGCACCGTGGCGCGATCATCGTGTTGTCGGCGCGCAGTCAGGAGTCCGACAAGGTCGTCGCGCTGGATGCCGGTGCCGACGACTACCTGACCAAGCCGTTCGGGATCGGCGAGTTGCTCGCGCGCCTGCGCGTGGCCGAGCGTCACTTGCGTGCGCGTGGTGTCGATGCGTTGCCAAAGACGCTGGAGATCGGCGATCTGGCGATCAATCTTGAAGCCTACCGGGTGACCCGCGCCGGTGCCGATGTGCACCTGACCCCGCTCGAGTTCAAGTTGCTGGCGGTGCTGGCGCAGCAGCCGGGCAGGGTGGTCACCCACCGGCAGTTGTTGCGCGAGGTCTGGGGCTCGGCGTACGTCGAATCGGCACATTACCTGCGCATCTACATGCGCGCCTTGCGACGCAAGATCGAAGCCGACCCGGCGCGGCCGCGGGTGCTGCAGACGGAAGTGGGTGTGGGCTATCGACTGGTCTTGCCTGCCGACGCGGTCGCGGGGCCGGACTGAAGAACCTGGGCACCGTCGCGTTCGGCTTTCCCCTTGTGCTGCACTGCGGTAGGCTGGACGGCCAACCGCGCACTTTTTCATCGTTTCCGCCCATGCAAGACCGCCTCGAACCCACGCCCCCCGCGCCCGCCGCCAGCGGCTACGACCCCAAGACCGTCGAGGCCGCCGCGCAGGCGTTCTGGTCGCGCACGCGCGCGTTTGATGCCCGCGAGGACGATCCGAAGCCGAAGTTCTACTGCCTGTCGATGCTGCCGTACCCGTCGGGCGCGCTGCACATGGGGCACGTGCGCAACTACACCATCGGCGACGTCATCACCCGCTTCCAGCGCATGAACGGACGCAACGTGCTGCAGCCGATGGGTTGGGACGCATTCGGCCTGCCGGCCGAAAACGCCGCGATCAAGCACAAGACCGCGCCGGCGAAGTGGACCTACGCCAACATCGCGCACATGCGCGAGCAGTTGACCACGATGGGCTACGCGATCGACTGGACGCGCGAGTTTGCCACCTGCAAACCCGATTACTACGTGCACGAGCAGCGCATGTTCGTGCGCCTGTTCAACAAGGGCCTGGCCTATCGCAAGCAGTCGGTGGTGAACTGGGACCCGGTGGATCACACCGTGCTGGCCAACGAGCAGGTGATCGACGGGCGCGGCTGGCGCACCGGCGCGCTGGTGGAAAAGCGTGAGATCCCGCAGTGGTTTCTGAAGATCACCGATTACGCGCAGGAGCTGCTCGATGGGCTGGACGTGCTGCCGGGCTGGCCGGAATCGGTCAAGACCATGCAGCGCAACTGGATCGGCCGCAGCGAGGGCCTGGAAATCGATTTCGCGGTGGAAGGCCGCGCCGAAAAGCTGACGGTGTTCACCACCCGCCCGGACACGCTGATGGGCGTGAGCTTCATCTCCATCGCCGCCGAGCATCCGCTGGCGCTGGCGGCGGCCAAGGACAATGCCAAGATCACCGCCTTCATCGACGAATGCCGCCACGGCGGCACCGCCACCGCACAGATCGAGACGCAGGAGAAGAAGGGCGTGGAGACCGGCTACCACGCCATCCACCCGATCAGCGGCGAACGCTTGCCGGTGTGGGTCGCCAACTTCGTGCTGATGGGCTATGGCACCGGCGCGGTGATGGGCGTGCCCGGCCACGACCAGCGTGACTGGGAGTTCGCCAGCAAGTACGACCTGCTGATCAAGATGGTGATCGTCAGCGATCCGGTGCGCGAGGCAATCCTCGAACTGGGCCGTGACGCGGCCAGCAACGCCGACCCGATGACCGCCGCGCTGGGCGGCAGCGCCGCACTGGACGTGGTCGAGCCGGCCGGCGCGCTGGACATCGTGTCCGAGTTCGAACGCGCCATCGTCGAGGATGGTGCCTACACCGAGTACGGCACCTGCGTGAACTCGGGCGACATCGACGGCATGGAGTACGAGCAAGCCTTCGAGTTCCTCGCCGACAAGCTCGCACGCGACGGCACGGGCCGGCGTCGCGTCAACTTCCGCCTGCGCGACTGGGGCGTGAGTCGGCAGCGCTACTGGGGCTGCCCGATCCCGATCATCTACTGTGAAAAATGCGGCGCGGTACCGGTGCCGGAAGACCAGCTGCCGGTGTTGCTGCCCGAGGACGTGGCCTTCATGGGTACGGGTTCGCCGATCAAGGCCGATCCGAACTGGCGCAAGACCACCTGCCCGACCTGCGGGGCGGCCGCCGAGCGCGAGACCGACACCTTCGACACCTTCATGGAGTCGAGCTGGTACTACGCCCGTTACGCCTGCCCCGGCGCGGCCGACATGGTCGATGCGCGCGCGCGCCACTGGCTGCCGGTGGATCAATACATCGGCGGCATCGAGCACGCGATCTTGCACCTGCTGTATTTCCGCTTTTTCCACAAGCTGCTGCGCGATCAGGGGCTGGTGGATTCGGACGAGCCGGCAACGAATCTGCTGTGTCAGGGCATGGTGATCGCCGATACCTACTACCGCGAGGACGAACACGGCGGCAAGGACTGGATCAATCCGTCCGAGGTGGAGATCGAGCGCAATGCGCGCGGCCACGCGATCGGCGCCAAGTCGAAGGCCGATGGCCTGCCGGTGCAGATCGGCGGCATCGAGAAGATGTCCAAATCCAGGAACAACGGTGTCGATCCGCAGGAGATGGTCGGCAAGTACGGCGCCGATACGGTGCGATTGTTCTCGATGTTCGCCGCCCCGCCCGAGCAGTCGCTGGAGTGGTCGGAGGCGGGCGTGGAAGGCTGTGCGCGCTTCCTGCGCCGGGTGTGGAAGTTCTTCGAGGAGGTGTTCGCCGCCGGCCACCACAAGCAGCTGCCGGACATCGCCTGGGACCGCGCGCAGGCCGACGCGGCCACGATTGCCGTACGCCGCGAAATCCACGCCCTGCTCAAGCAGGCGGTGTACGACTACCACCGCACCCAGTTCAATACCGTGGTGTCGGCGGCGATGAAGATGCTCAATCAGTTGGAGTCGCTCGGCGCCGGCGACCCGCCGGGCGCCAGCGAAGCGGCCAACCGGCAGCGCGATTTCGCCCGCCGCGAAGGACAGAAGTTCCTGCTCAAGATCCTCAACCCGATCGCTCCGCACATCGCGCACGCGCTGTGGCAGCGGCTGAACCACGGCGAGGAACTGATCGAAAACCTGCGCTGGCCCGAGCCCGATGCCGACGCCCTGCGCCGCGACAGCGTGACCTTGGCGGTGCAGGTCAACGGCAAGCTGCGCGGCACCATCGAGGTCGCCGCCGATGCGCCGCGCGAGGCCATCGAGGCCGCAGCACAGGCCGAGCCGAACGTAGCGCGTTACCTCGACGGTCTGGCCGTGCGCAAGGTGATCGTGGTGCCCGGCAAGATCGTCAACATCGTCGCGGCGTGATCTTTGCCCACTACGGAAGCCGTCCATGCGCGCACGTCGATTTGCTGTTCCACTGGCCTGTACGGTAGCGCTCGCATTGTCCGCTTGCGGCTTCCATCCGCGCGGGGAGATGACGCTTCCGGCCGGCATGGGCGCGGTGAAGGCGTTTTCGGTCGATCCCTACGATCCGCTGGTTGCGGTGCTCAACCGCGACCTGGCGCGCACCGGCGCGCAGGCCGGCGCCGATCCGGCGGCCAAGGGGCCCACGGTGGTGGTCGCCGGACAGACCTGGGAGCAATTGCCGCTCACCGTCAACGTGCACGCGCAGGCAACCGAATACAACATCAGCTATGTGGTGAAGTACGAGTTGCTCGGCGCCGATGGCAAGGCGATCGTGCCCATGCAGGAAGCGCGCCTGCAGCGCGATTTCCAGTACGACGCCGCGCACGCGCTGGGCTCGGCGCAGGAGCAGGACACGATCCGCGACGAGATGCGCCGCGACATGGCCGCGACCATCATCCGCCGTATCGACATCGTGCTGCGCAACTATCGCCCCTGAGCCTGCGGCCGCTGACGCGCCATGCAGTTCGAAGACGAATCCGCGTTTGTCCGCCAATTGGCCCGCACGCCGTTGCCGCCAGCCATCCTGATCGCCGGTGTGGACGATCTGCGGGTGATCGAGGCGGCCGACGCGGTGCGCGCCAAGGCGCGTGCCGATGGTTGCGAACGCACCATCTACGATGTCGATGGCCGCTTCGACTGGGACGTGCTGGTGGGCGATTTTTCCGCGCTGAGCCTGTTCGCCAGCGCGCGCCTGCTCGATGTGCGCGTGCCCGATGGCAAGGTCGGCAAGGAGGGCAGCGAGGTCATCGCGGGCTTCTGCAAGGATCCGCCGCCGGGTACCACCTTGCTCGTCACCTGCATGGAGTGGAGCAAGCGCCACGCCGAATCGGCGTGGGTCAAGGCCATCGGCAAGGCCGGGCAGGTGCTGGCGATGTGGGCGCTGCCGCGCCACAAGCTGCCCGACTGGCTGCTGCGGCGGATGAGCGCGCGCGGCATCGACGCCAGCCACGAGGCCGCCGAGCTGCTGGCCGCTCGCGTTGAAGGCAACTTGCTGGCGGCCGCGCAGGAGGTGGACAAATTATGTTTGCTGCTTGCGCAAGAGCGGGCTTCCAGCCGCGCCTTGCGCGAACACGGCGACGGCGAAGCCGCCGCACGTGTTCCCGGCGAACGCGAGCGTTCGCCGGCCGGGACATTCATGTCCCGGAGCCCGAGTTCGGGTTCGCGAGTGCGCATCGACGCACCGGAAATGCAACGATTGGTCGCCGATTCGGCGCGTTTCGACGTGTTCAAGCTGGCCGATGCCTGCGTTGCCGGCGAGCCGGTGCGGGCGCTGCGGATCGTGCGCACGCTGCGCGCCGAGGGCGAGGCGGTGCCGGCGGTGCTGGGCGGATTGATTCCGAGCTTGCTGCAACTGGCCGGCTTGGCGGCGCAAGCCGCGCGCGGCGACGATTTGCGTGCGGCGATGAATGCGCAGCGCATCTGGGATGCGCGGCAGGCACAGTTTCGGCGTGCGCTCGAACGCCACGACGCCGCGCGTTGGGAAGCGTTCGCGATCGAGGCCGGGCGCATCGATCGCATGTCCAAGGGCCGCGCGGACGGCGATCCGTGGGTCGCGATGGAACGTCTGCTGGCCGCGGTGGCCAGCGCGCGTGGCCGAGCGCTGGTGGCGTGATCGCATGCGATCGGATGGCGATGGCTGGTCGGTGAAGCTCACGATTCTCTACGGCGGCACCTTCGACCCGGTACACGCCGGCCACCTGGCGGTCGCCGACGCGGCCGCGACGTGCTTCGATGTGGACGTGGCATTGCTGCCGGCCGCCGATCCACCGCATCGGCCGCCACCCGGGGCCGATGCCAGCCAACGTGCGACGATGCTTGATCTGGCGGTGGTTGGACATCCGCGCCTGCGCGTGGATCGCCGCGAGCTGCATCGCACCGGGCCGTCGTACACGGTGGACACCCTCGCACAGGCACGCAGCCAACTGGGTGTCCAGGCGCCGCTGGCATGGCTGCTCGGTGCCGATGCCTTCGCGGGCCTGCCGCGCTGGCATCGCTGGCGGGAATTGTTCGATCTGGCGCACCTGATCGTGGCCTCGCGCCCCGGTCATGGGCTGGAAGCACTCGATCCGGAACTGCGCACGGCGACCGAGCATCGCTGGACGACCGACCCGGCTGCACTGCACCGCTCGCCTTGCGCGAGGTTGTTTCGACTCGACTTGCCCTTGCGACCCGAAGCGGCCAGCGACTTGCGCGCCCGCATTGCCGCTGGCGATCGGTGGCAGGACGAAACCCCGCCCGCGGTGGCCGCCTACATCGGCGCGCAGCGTTTGTATCAGCGCCACCGCTTGCCGTCCTGAAGCGCCGGCGTGTCGGGCTGCCCAAGGGGTCATTGCAGGATCGTTCCCGCGCCCGCACGCTTGTGCCTATACTCCGCCAAAGCCCTTTCGCCACCCGAGGATTCGTCCACTTGAGCTCCCAGGCCGTCGTCATCAAGACCCGCATGCCCGAACCGCCACCGTCGCCGGAGGCCCTGCTCGGGCAGGTTCGCGCCGCTCTGGAGGAGATCAAGGCCAAGGACGCCGTGGAAATCGACGTGCGCGGCAAGACCGGCATCGCCGACTTCATGGTGGTGGTCTCCGGTACCTCCACCCGCCACGTCAAATCCATCGCCGACGAAGTGGTGCGCTTCGCCAAGAAAGTCGGGGTGATGCCGTTGGGCGTGGAGGGCGAACGCGAAGCCGAATGGGTGCTGGTGGATCTGGCCGACGTGATCGTCCACGTCATGCTGCCACGGGTGCGCGAGTTCTACGCCATCGAGCGGCTGTGGACGATCGGCGATCAGCCGCCGGAGGAGTGAGGCAGAGGACTGGGAGCCGGGAGCCGGGAGCCGGAGCAGGGAGCCGGAGCAGGGAGCAGGGAGCCGGAGCAGGGAACCGGGAGCCGGAGCAGGGAGCCGGAGCAGGGAGCCGGGAGCCGGAAGCAGGGAGCCGGAGCAGGGAGCCGGAACAGGGAGCGTTGCTTCGCGCTGTCATCCTGAGCGCAGCGAAGGATCTGCTGTTCGGACGGCGCCGCAATGGCCATCGTGCCTGCACGCCCCTTTCATCATTCGTTGCGATCAGCGGTGCATTGCGTGTTAAACTGCGCGGCTCGCACGGCACGGGTCGCACGGTGCCGGGCCGCGCGGAAAACTGCCGCGCGAGCGCAAGGCAACGCGGACGCGGCAACTGAATGCGGGGTATAGCGCAGTCTGGTAGCGCGCCTGCTTTGGGAGCAGGATGTCGGGGGTTCGAATCCCTCTACCCCGACCACCTTCTGCGCACGTCCGCAGTGGTGGGTTCGGCGTGCGTGCGTGGATGGGTGCGTGGTCGGTATCATCGGCGTACGCGCCCGTAGCTCAATGGATAGAGCACCGGCCTTCTAAGCCGGTGGTTGCAGGTTCGATCCCTGCCGGGCGCGCCAGCCGGAGGACGGAAGACAGAGGACGGAGGACGGAAGACAGAGGGTGATCAGTAGTCGGTAACCAGTACCAGCCAGCGATCGCTGGACTCATGGAAGTACAAGAACGGGAGCACAAAAACGCGGAAGCACAAAAGCGCGGAGGCACAAAAGCGCGGAAGCACAAAAGCGCGGAAGCACAAAAGCGCGGAAGCACAGACGCCAGCGGACAGATGACTGTGGACAGACTACCTTTCTGTCCTCTGTCTTCTGTCCTCTGTCCTCTGAACGGTGGATGTAGCTCAGTTGGTTAGAGCACCGGATTGTGATTCCGGGGGTCGCGGGTTCAAATCCCGTCTTCCACCCCAGTTACCGGATGCGGCATAATGCCGTGTCCGCTGCCCGAGGCGGCAGGAAGAGATTGGGCCGTTAGCTCAGTTGGTAGAGCAGTTGACTCTTAATCAATAGGTCGTAGGTTCGAATCCTACACGGCCCACCAACTCTTCCTCGCTCGTGGCAGCCACCCGCGGCAATCGCGAAAGTGGCGAAACTGGTAGACGCGCCAGATTTAGGTTCTGGTGGGGCAACCCGTGAGAGTTCGAGTCTCTCCTTTCGCACCAGCGCGGTCGCCGGCGTGATTTCCTGCCACGAACCCCGTGCGCGCCGCTTGGTACGCACCCACTGGAGTGAACATGCAAGTCTCGGTCGAAAACGTCAGCAATCTCGAACGCCGCGTCACCGTCAGCCTCCCGAGCGATCGCTTCAACGCGATCGCCGGCTCGCGCCTGGGTGAGATCGCGCGCAGCGTGCGCATCAAGGGCTTCCGTCCCGGCAAAGTGCCGGCCAAGATCATCGAGCAGCGCTACGGCCCGCAGGTACGCGACGAGGTGTTCGGTGACCTGGTGCGCGAAAGCTTCGACGAGGCCGTGCGCAAGGAAAACCTGCGCCCGGCCGGCGCCCCGCGGATCGAGGTCACGCCGCCGGCGGAAGGGCAGATGGGCTATGTGGCCACCTTCGAGGTGGTTCCGGAGTTCGGTGCGATCGACGTGACCACCTTGCCGATCGTGCGCGCCACATCCGAAGTGCTGGAAGCGGACGTGGACAACATGGTCGAGACCTTGCGCACGCAGCGGCGCACCTGGAGCCCGGTCGAGCGCGCCGCGCAGGCCGGCGATCTGGTGATGGTGGAGATGGTCACCCAGGCCGAGGGTCTGCGTCGACCGGCCGAGGGCGAAGATCGCACCGCGACCGTCATCGGTTCGGGCATGCTCGACAATGAACTGGAGATGCGCCTGGTCGGCCAGTCGGCTGGCGCCGACGTCCATGTGGAAACCTCCTACGCGGCCGATTGGGCCGATCCGGCGCTGGCCGGCAAGACCGCCACCATCGACGCGCGCGTGGTGCGCGTTTCCGAACCGCACATGCCGCAGGTGGATGCCGAGTTCATCCGTGCCTTCGGCGTGCGCAGCGGTCAGGCCGAGGATTTCCGCATCGAAGTGCGCGCCAACCTCGAGCGTGAGCTCAAGGGCGCGCTGATGGCGCGCCTGCGTGCCGAGGTGCTGGACAAGCTGCTGGCGCAGTTCGCGCACGTCGAATTGCCGGCGCGCCTGATCGAAAGTGAGGCGCAGGTGCAAGCGCGCATGGCTGAACAAAATGCCCGCGAAGCCGGGCAGACCGATCCGCACTTCCCGATCGAAGGCTTCCTTCCGGTGGCCCGGCAACGCGTGGCCACGGTGTTGCTGATCAACGAGATTTCACGTCAGCACAACATCCGCCTCGAACCGCAGCGGGTCAACGAGATGCTGCGCCTGATCGCCTCGACCTACGAGGAGCCCAAGCAGGTGCTGGATCTGTACCGCGACAATCCGCGGATGATGCAGGAGTTGCAGGGGCGGGTGATGGAGGAGCAGGTGATCGACTGGATCGCCGAGCAGGCGCACGCCACCGAACACCGCCTGAGTTTTGCCGACGCGATGCAGCAGCGGCGCGGTTGATTTGCGGCACTTGCACCCCATTTGGGCGTGATGCAACGCAAGTCGCGTCGCAGGGATGCCAATATTGCGGAACGTCGCCCCTCACCCCAACCCCTATCCCGGGGGGGAGAGGGGCTTGTAGTTTCCTGTTCCAGCCGGAGATGCTTGTGATCCCGACCCAAAACCTCAACCTCGTGCCGATGGTGGTCGAGCAGACCAGCCGCGGCGAGCGCGCCTACGACATCTATTCGCGCCTGCTCAAGGAGCGCGTGATTTTCTGCGTCGGCCCGATCGACGACTACATGGCCAACGTGATCGTCGCGCAGATGCTGTTCCTGGAGGCCGACAATCCCGAGAAGGACATCAGCCTGTACATCAACTCGCCCGGCGGCATCGTCACCGCCGGCATGGCGATCTACGACACCATGCAGTTCATCAAGCCCGAGGTGGGCACGATCTGCATCGGCCAGGCCGCCAGCATGGGTTCGTTGCTGCTGGCCGCCGGCGCTCACGGCAAGCGCTACGCGCTGCCCAACTCGCGGGTGATGATCCACCAGCCGCTGGGTGGCTTCCAGGGCCAGGCCACCGACATCGAGATCCACGCCCGCGAGATCCTCTCGCTGAAGGCTCGCCTGAATGAGATCCTCGCCCAGCATACCGGGCAGTCGGTGGCCACCATCGCCTCCGACACCGAGCGCGACAACTTCAAGAGCGCCGAGGAAGCCCGCGCCTACGGGTTGATCGACCAGGTGATCGCCCGCCGCCCCGACGAGTCGGTGCAGGCGTCCTGATCGCGCCGGCCCAGGCCCGCGCCCGGCATCACGTTTCCCGCGCGCAAGCCTGCGTGCGGGCTGTGTTATTCTGAAAGGGCATTTCCGCCCGGAGCCCGAGATTCATGAGCGACGACCGCAGCGGCCGATCCAGCGACGGCGGCAAGATCCTTTACTGCTCGTTCTGCGGCAAGAGCCAGCACGAAGTCCGCAAGTTGATCGCCGGCCCGTCGGTATTCATCTGCGACGAATGTGTCGAGCTGTGCAACGACATCATCCGCGAGGAACTCGAGGAAAAGGCGCAGGCCGCCGGCAGCCACCTGCCCAAGCCGCGTGAGATCCTCGACGTGCTCGATCAGTACGTGATCGGCCAGCAACGCGCCAAGAAGACGCTCTCGGTGGCGGTGTACAACCACTACAAGCGCATCGAGAGCCGCGGCAAGGGCGACGACGTCGAGCTGAGCAAGTCCAACATCCTGCTGGTCGGCCCGACCGGTTCGGGCAAGACGCTGCTGGCCGAGACGCTGGCGCGCCTGCTCAACGTGCCCTTCACGATCGCCGATGCCACCACCCTCACCGAAGCCGGTTACGTCGGCGAGGACGTGGAAAACATCATCCAGAAGCTGCTGCAAAAGTGCGAGTACGACGTCGAGAAGGCGCAGACCGGCATCGTCTACATCGACGAGATCGACAAAATTTCGCGCAAGTCCGAAAACCCGTCCATCACCCGTGATGTGTCCGGCGAGGGCGTGCAGCAGGCGCTGCTCAAGCTGATCGAGGGCACCATCGCCTCGGTACCGCCGCAGGGCGGGCGCAAGCATCCGCAGCAGGAGTTCCTGCAGGTCGATACGAAGAATATCCTTTTCATCTGCGGCGGCGCGTTCGCCGGGCTGGAGAAGATCGTCCAGCAACGCAGCACCGATGCCGGCGGGATCGGTTTCGGCGCCAAGGTGAAGAGCAAGTCCCGCAAGGCCGAAGTCGGTCGCCTGCTCGCCGACGTGGAACCTGAAGACCTGATCAAGTTCGGCCTGATCCCCGAGTTCGTCGGCCGCCTGCCGGTGGTGGCTACGCTGGAAGAACTCGACGAAGCCGCGCTGGTGAAGATTCTCACCCAGCCCAGGAACGCGCTGTCCAAGCAGTTCCGCAAGCTGTTTGACATGGAAGGCGTGGAACTCGAGCTGCGCCCGGAAGCGTTGGCGGCGGTGGCGCGCAAGGCGCTCAAGCGCAAGACCGGCGCGCGCGGCCTGCGCACCATCCTGGAGTCGGTGCTGCTCGACACCATGTTCGACCTGCCGTCGTTGCAGAACGTGAGCAAGGTGGTGGTCGACGAATCGGTGATCGAGAACCAGACCGAGCCGTTCCTGATCTACTCCAACACCGCCGAACCCAAGCGCGCCGCTTCCTCGGAGTGAGCCCGGCGGCCGTTGGTGGCCGTCGCGGCAATGCGCAAGTCGTTGATTCTTCGTTCGGTCGGCGCTTGCGCGCCGGTCAGGCTTGCAAGCGCGCCCGGCAAGCCCCATAACCGCTTCCGTCAGCCCTCGCGCAACCGGAGTCCGCGATGACCCATGCCCCTGTCAATCACCTCGACCTGCCGGTGCTGCCGCTGCGCGACGTGGTGGTGTACCCGCACATGGTGATCCCGCTGTTCGTCGGTCGCGATCGCTCGGTGCGCGCGCTGGAAAGCGCGATGGAGGCCGACAAGCAGATCTTGCTGTTCGCGCAAAAAAGTCCCGACATCGACGAGCCGGCGGCCAAGGATTTGTATGAAGTCGGCACTCTGGCCAGCGTGCTGCAACTGCTCAAGTTGCCCGACGGCACCATCAAGGTGCTGGTCGAAGGCGCTGCGCGCGTGCGCGCCTCGGCCTTCGGCGATCGCGACGGGGTGATGACCGCGACCGCGCAGACGCTCGACGCGGCCTCGTCGCACACCGCGCGCGAGATCGAGGTGACCGCGCGTTCGCTGATCGCGCAGTTCGAGCAGTACCTGAAGACCAATCGCAAGCTGCCGCCGGAGCTGTTGGCGACGGTCAACGGCATCGACGATCCCGGGCGTCTGGCCGACACCATCGCCGCGCACATCGGCGTGCGCGTGTCGGAGAAGCAGAAGCTGCTGGAGACGCTCGATGTCGCAACGCGGCTGGAACTGTTGATTGGCTACGTCGAGGGCGAGATCGACGTGCAGCAGCTGGAAAAGCGCATCCGCGGCCGGGTCAAGTCGCAGATGGAGAAGAGCCAGCGCGAGTATTACCTCAACGAGCAGATGAAGGCGATCCAGAAGGAACTGGGCGAAACCGAGGAAGCGCCCAACGAGATCGAGGAGATGGCGCGCAAGATCGCCGCCGCCGGCATGCCCAAGACGGTCGAGGCCAAGGCCAAGGCCGAGTTGAACAAGCTCAAGCAGATGTCGCCGATGTCGGCCGAGTCCACGGTGGTGCGCAACTATCTGGACTGGATGGTGGGCGTGCCGTGGAAGAAGCGCTCCAAGGTGCGCTCGGACCTCAAGGCCGCCACCGCGGTGCTCGATGCCGACCACTTCGGGCTGGAGAAGGTCAAGGAACGCATCCTCGAATACCTCGCCGTGCAGACCCGCGTGAAGCAGATGAAGGGCGCGATCTTGTGCCTCGTGGGCCCGCCGGGCGTGGGCAAGACCTCGCTCGGGCAGTCCATCGCCAAGGCCACCAACCGCAAGTTCGTGCGCATGTCGCTGGGCGGCGTGCGCGATGAAGCCGAGATCCGCGGCCATCGCCGCACCTACATCGGCTCGATGCCCGGGCGCATCCTGCAGAACCTGAGCAAGGCCGGCACCCGCAATCCGCTGTTCGTGCTCGACGAGATCGACAAGATGTCGATGGACTTTCGCGGCGATCCGTCCTCGGCGCTGCTTGAAGTGCTCGACCCCGAGCAGAACCATGCGTTCAACGATCACTACCTCGAAGTGGATTTCGACCTGTCCGAGGTGATGTGGATCGCAACGGCCAACTCGCTCAATATCCCCGGGCCCTTGCTCGATCGCATGGAAGTGATCCGCATCCCGGGTTACACCGAGGACGAGAAACTGGCGATCGCCACCCGCTACCTGTTGCCCAAGCAGACCAAGGCGAACGGCCTGCGCGAGGGCGAGCTGAAGGTGAGCGAAGGCGCGTTGCGCGACATCGTGCGCTACTACACGCGTGAATCGGGCGTGCGCAATCTGGAACGCGAAATTTCCAAGATCTGCCGCAAGGCGGTCAAGGAGATCGCGCTGGAAGGCCCGAAGAAAGTCCACAACAAGAAGCCGGCACCGCGGCAGGTCACGCCAAAAAATCTCGAGCACTATCTGGGTGTGCGCCGCTTCGATTTCGGGCGCGCCGAGGAACACAACGAAGTCGGGCTGGTCACCGGACTGGCGTGGACGGAAGCCGGCGGCGACTTGTTGCAGATCGAGGCCTCGCTGGTGCCGGGCAAGGGCGCCATGA
The DNA here is from genome assembly GCA_018241125.1 of Pseudomonadota bacterium. GTDB lineage: Bacteria > Pseudomonadota > Gammaproteobacteria > Xanthomonadales > Xanthomonadaceae > SZAS-103. The sequence continues at coordinate 114,043 of JAFEEL010000013.1, forward strand.
TCCTCACCGGCAAGCTCGGCGAGGTGATGCAAGAGTCGGTGAAGGCCGCGCACTCGGTGGTGCGCGCGCGCGCCGAAGCGCTGGGGCTGGATCGCGACTTCCACCACAAGCTCGACTTCCACCTGCACGTGCCCGAAGGCGCCACGCCCAAGGATGGCCCGAGCGCGGGCATCGCGATGGCCACCGCACTGGTGTCGGCATTATCGGAAGTGCCGGTGCGCGCCGACGTGGCGATGACCGGCGAGATCACCCTGCGCGGGCGCGTGCTGCCGATCGGCGGACTGAAGGAAAAACTGCTCGCCGCGCTGCGCGGCGGCATCCACACCGTCATCATCCCCGAGGACAATCGCAAGGATCTGGCCGACATCCCGCGCAACGTCACCGCCGGGATGAAGATCATCCCGGTGCGCTGGATCGACGAAGTGCTCGATATCGCGCTCGAACACCCGTTGGTGCCCAAGGCCGCGGCGCTGGAATCGCCAGTCGAAGCCGGCGAGCCGGCTGGTACGGTCGCGCATCCGGATGGGCCGCGCGCGCACTGAACTCCGCGCGCGCCCACCCAAACCGTGCCGGGAGTTTCGAAATCCGCTGAAAACCGCGTCGTTGCTGGATTTTCCGTGTTGCGCGGCATCGGTTGCGCTGGTATAAATCGCTACGACCTCGCCGCCCGCCGATTCGGCCCGCGGTGGGGCCCAGGTCGATCGGGCGTGCAGGGGATCATGGCGCGCCCGGATTGAAGCCAATTGCAGGTCCCATTTGCCCCCAGGAGCATTCAATGAACAAGGCTGATTTCATCGCGTCGGTTGCCGATATCGCGGAGCTGTCCAAGGCCGACGCTGGTCGCGCCGTCGACGCGATGGTGGAGACCATCACCAAGTCCCTGAAGAAGGGCACGAGCGTGACGCTCGTGGGTTTCGGCACGTTCTCGATCCGCAAGCGCGCCGCGCGCACCGGGCGCAATCCGCGCACCGGCGCCACGATCAAGATCAAGGCTTCGAAGAACCCCGCGTTCAAGGCTGGCAAGGCTCTGAAGGATGCCGTAAACTAAGCGGCTCGGTGGGAAGCTAGGCCGTTCGCCCGGCTTCCCGCGGTCGCCTTGCGGGTGCTTAGCTCAGCGGTAGAGCGTCGCCCTTACAAGGCGAGGGTCGGGGGTTCGAAACCCTCAGCACCCACCAGTGTCGGTCGGACGCGGTTTCGTCAACGCCGCCTGTCTGGACGCCCGGAAGAGTAGTGCGGGCCATCCGGCGACGGGTGGTTGCCGCAAGGAGAGTTTCAGCGCGGAGTGGTAGTTCAGTCGGTTAGAATGCTGGCCTGTCACGCCGGAGGTCGCGGGTTCGAGTCCCGTCCACTCCGCCATTTTTCGCCAGGGCGCCGCAAGGCGCCCTTGTCTTGTCGGGGGTCGCCTTGACGATCGGGCACCCGCGGCGGGCGCATTCGTCGAGAGCCCTCACAGCATGCTGCAAAAAATCCGCAACGCGAGCACCGGCTGGGTTGCCGGCATCATCATGGGCCCGCTGATCCTGTTCTTCGGCCTGTGGGGTATCGACGGGTATTTCCAGGGGCGCATCGAGACCTACGCGGCGCGCATCACCCTCCAGCGCGGCTGGTTCGGCACCGACTTCGGCGCCAAGTTCAAGGACATCTCCGTAGACGACTTCCGGCGCCGCCTCGAAAGCGAGCGCGAAGCGCAGCGGCAACAGTTGGGCGATGCCTTCGATCAAGCCACGTTCGACACGCCCGCCACCAAGCGCAAGGTGATCGATCGCATGGTGATGCGGGAACTGCTGTTGGCCGCCGCCGGGCGTGATGGACTGGCGGTGTCCGGGCAGCAACTGTTCGACGCCATTGCCAGCGACCCGATGTTCCAGTCGGCCGGCAAGTTCGATCCGCTGCGCTACAAGATGGCGCTGCAAAGCGTGAATCCACCGATGTCGCCCGAACAATACGAGGCGACCAAGCGCGACGATCTGCTGATCCAGTCGCTTGCGCAGGAAATCAGTTTCTCGGGCATCGCCTCGGACAAGGAGGTGGACGAAGCGATTCGACTGGGTGGGCAAAAGCGCGACATGCGCATCCTGACGCTGCCGGTGCCCGCCGATGGCCCGGCGCCGAGCGATGCGCAAATCGCCGCGTGGTACAAGGCGCACCCGAAGTCGTATCAAACCGAAGAACAGGTCGCGTTGGAATATCTGGAACTGGACGCGGCAACGATGCCGCCGCCGGCGCCGATCGACGAGGCGACCTTGCGCCAGCGCTACGACGACCAGAAAGATCGCTACGTCGAACCCGAGCAGCGCGAAGCCTCGCACATCCTGCTCAACGTGCCGGCCAATGCCACCCCGGCGCAAGAGAAAGCGGTGCAGGCCAAAGCGGCGGCGCTGGTCGCAAAAGCACGTGCGCCCGGCGCAGATTTCGCAGCGCTGGCCAAGGCGCAGTCCGACGACATCGGTTCGAAGAACCAGGGTGGCGATCTGGGCTGGCTGACCGAAAAGGCCGTCAGCCAGAAGGCGTTCGCCACCGCGCTGTTCGCCCTGCAAAAAGGGCAGGTGTCCGATCCGGTGCGTACCGACGAGGGCTGGCACGTGATCTTGCTGCGCGACATCAAGCCCGGTGAGCGCATTCCGTTCGCGCAGGTGCGCGACCAGATTTCTGCCGATGCGTTGAAGGAAGAACGCGAGAAGGATTTCTCCGACCAGTCCGGCAAGCTCGTCGACCTGACCCTCAAGGACCCGACCACCCTGGCCAGTGCTGCCAAGCAGATGGGCCTGACGGTGCAAAAGACACCGCTGTTCACGCGCACCACGGCAACCGGTATCGCCGCCAACCCGGCGGTGCTCAAGGCGGCGTTCTCCAGTTCGTTGATCGACAGCGGCCAGAACAGCGACGAGATCGATCTGGACAAGAAAAACCACGAGCACATGGTGGTCATTCGCGTCGCCGAGCATCACCCGGTCAAGGTGATGCCGCTGGCGCAAGTGCACGACCGCGTGGTTGCCGACATCCAGGCCGATGCGCGCGCCAAGGCCGCCAAGGCCGCCGCTGATGCGATGCTCACGCGTGCGCAAAAAGGCGAGACGCTCGAAGCCCTCGCCACCTCGATCGGTACCGGCGTGCAGACGCTGACGCAGGTCGGTCGCGGGCAAACCACCCCTTCGGCGGACATCGTCGATGCCGCGTTCCGCATGCCGCACCCGGTGCAGGGCAAGCCCGATCCGTTGGCGATCGCCGATTTGACGCCCGATCACTACGTGCTGATCGAGTTGACCCGGGTCGTCGATGGGGACCTGTCGGCAGTGGATGCGGCGACCCGCGCCAGCTACCGCAAGCAGTTCGCGCGCGATGCCCGCGGCGGGCTGGAAGTGCGCAACTACATCGACGCCCTGCGCAAGCAGTTCCCGGTCAAAATCGCCGAGGATCGCTTGTAAGCCGCGACGCCGCGTCCGTCGCCCGTCTCCCGTCTCCCGTTTCTCGTCTCCCGGAGTTCCAGTCATGAAATCCCCCGTTCGCGTTGCAGTCACCGGCGCCGCCGGCCAGATCGGTTATGCCCTGTTGTTCCGCATCGCCGCCGGCGACATGCTCGGCCCGGATCAGCCGGTGATCCTGCACCTGCTGGAGATCACCCCGGCGCTGGGCGCATTGTCGGGCGTGGTGATGGAGCTCAACGACTGCGCGTTCCCGACGCTGGCCGGCATCGTCGCCACCGACGACGCCAACGTGGCGTTCAAGGATGTCGATTACGCCCTGCTGGTCGGCGCGCGCCCGCGTGGTCCGGGCATGGAGCGCAAGGATCTGCTGGAAGCCAACGGCGCGATCTTCGGGCCGCAAGGCCGCGCGTTGAATGCACACGCCAAGCGCGACGTGAAGGTGCTGGTGGTCGGCAACCCGGCCAACACCAATGCGCTGATCGCGCAGCAAAACGCGCCCGACCTCGACCCGCGCTGTTTCACCGCGATGGTGCGCCTGGACCACAACCGCGCCAAGTCGCAACTCGCCGAGAAGACCGGTGCGCACAACACCGATGTCGCCAAAATGATCATCTGGGGCAACCATTCATCGACCCAGTTCCCGGACCTCCACCACGCCTCCGTCAAGGGCGCGGCGGCGCTGGGTCAGGTCGATGCGACGTGGTACGAGAAGGAGTTCATCCCGACCGTGCAGCAGCGTGGCGCGGCGATCATCAAGGCGCGCGGTGCGTCCTCGGCCGCATCGGCCGCTTCGGCGGCGATCGACCACATGCGCTCGTGGGCGCTGGGCACCGCCGAGGGCGACTGGGTGTCGATGGGCGTGCCGTCCGACGGCAGCTACGGCATCGCCCCGGGCGTGATCTACGGCTACCCGTGCACCTGCAAGGGCGGCCAATACGCCATCGTGCAGGGGCTTGCGATCAACGACTTCTCGCGTGCGCGCATGGACGCCACCGACAAGGAACTGCGCGAAGAGCGCGCCGGCGTGGAGCATTTGTTCGCGAAGTGAGGTTTTCGTGCGGGCGCAGCAGCGCTGAATGCTACCGGCCCGTCTGCTTCCCCCGCAAGCGCGGGAACGTCTGGAGGGTGGCGACAAGAAGTGTGGCCGCAAGAAGCGTGGCGAGGCAAGTACGGTCATGCCGGTCGTCGGCCGCCGCGGACGCGTAACCGATGCGGCTCACCGCTCGATCCGCCAGTTCACCGACGCGCGGTTTTCCTTCGCCGATTCGATGCTCACGTCGAAGCCTTTGCGCAGCAGGTACTTGAGCGTGAGCACTTCGCCGGTGCCGGCCAGTGCCACGCCGTAGCTGACGAACAAGCGCGGCGAGAGGTACTTGCCGACGGTGAAGGTCTCGCCGCCGAGCGCGCGCGACTGGCCCACGCCGGCGCTGTCCAGCCCAAGGCGCGTGGCGACCTTCTGCGCCAGCAAGTTGCTGCCCACCGCCAGTGCCGCCGAGGCCGCGCCGATCTGTTTGGTCTCGTTGGCGTCGGCCGATTGCAGCGGGCGACCGATCACGAGGTAGGCCAGCGCGTTGCTCGGATCCATCGCCGGGGTGGACACGATCTGCGTCTGCGGCCGTCGCGCGCTGCCGCGCACGCGCACGCCGACGGTGACGCCATCGTCGAACTGCCGCTGCGCGAGCACGTCCAGCGCCGGGTCGTCGAAGCCGCCGCCGTTGTACGTCAGGCGGCCACGCTCGATCTCCAGTTGTTGGCCGTAAGCCGCGTAACGACCGCCGACATCCAGCGCGCCGTTGGCGGTCATGCCCGCGCCTGCCGGCTTGCGCACGCGCAAGGCGCCGCCCAACGTGCCGTCGAGACCAAAGCCCTTGAGGGTGACGTGTTTGCCCAGCGCCAGTTGCAGGTCGACATCGACCTTCAGCGGCGAGCGCGGCTGCTTCTGGCGCGGATCGAGCACGACCACGTCCGGCGATGGCGAGATGGTGCTGTCGAGGCGTTCCAGATCCAGCTTGGCGGTGGGCACGTCCACGTTGCCGCGCACGGTGAGCGTGCCGGCGGCGAAGCCCAGTTGCAGATCCGGCGCAGCGACCGCTTCCAGTTCCGGGGTGTCGGCGATGCGCAGATTGTCGCCTTTGAGTGTCACCGTCAGCGGCGCGTCGAAGTCGTCCCAGCGCCAGCCGCCGCCGATGGCGAGCGAGCCGTCGCCGGATTTGAGTGCGCCGCTGATCGTCGCCGCGCCGCTGGCATCGGCATCGATCTGCACGTGGCCGTCCTTGAGCGCGACGCCAAGCGCCGGCAGTTCGGCGGCGAAGTCGGCCAGTTGCAAGCGCCCGGAAAGCTGCGGATGCGCGAGGCTGCCGGCCAGCGCAAGCTGCCCGCCGAAGCGGCCGGAGGGCGCGGCGATGTCGGTGGAGAACAATTCCAGCCAGGTGACGTCGCGCAGGTCGATGCTCGCCTCACCTTGCAGCGGCGCATCGGCGGCAAGCCCGCCGGTCACTTGCGCCTGCACGTGGCCGCCGGCGGACAGGTCGCTGGACAGGGTGGCCTGCACGCGCGGCCCGTCGAGTGCGGCGTGCACGCTCAGGTTGCTGTAGCCCAGCAACGGATGTGCCGGTTGCGACGGCAGGCGCAACGCGCCTTGCGCCGAGCGCAGTTGCGCGCTGCCGGTGAAACCGCCGCGTGCCGGCGCGATGTTTACGTCGAGGTCGGTCACGCCATCGGCATGCGCATCGAAATCGGGCCGTGCGATCCACGCATCCAGCCACCCCATCGGGATGCTCCGCGCTTGCGCGCTGGCGCGGCGCGGCCAGTCGGCCTGCGCGCAGAGCGATGCCGCTGCCGACTGCAAACACGCCGAGGGCAGGGCGATGCTGCCGCGCGCGTCGATGCGCAGGTTGGCCGGCGCGCTCAGCGTCCATGCCGCGCCTCGCGTCGGTGCGTAGCGCAGGGTGGCGATTTGCGCGTTCCACACGTCTTTCGTTCGCTGTGCGCTGGCAGAAAGCTCGAGCGATCCGAGCGATCCGGCGAGGTTGCCGGTTACGCGCGGTTGCGTGGGTGAACCGTTGAACTGCAAGTGCGCTTGCGTGATCGCCGCAAGCCCGCCGATGCCATCGGCATCCACGCGCAGCGCACCATATTTCCCGGAATCGTCGATGCGTCCGTCCAGCGCCAGATGCGCGGCGGCGTACTGTCGCCATTGCAGGCCGCTGCCGGTGAGTTGGCCTTGCAGCGCCGGCAGCGGCAGCGCGCCTTGCATAACGATGCGGCCACTCACGCTGCCGCGCGCATCCAGCAGCAGATCATCCAGTCGCAACGGATCCAGGTGCGTAACCAGATCGAAGCGCGAACCGAACGTGCCCTTCGCCTGCACGTGGCTGCCGCCGATGCGCAGGTCGATATCGGCTTTTCCGGTGTCGTGCGCCCATTCCAGCGTGCCGCTGCCGCCGAGCGCGCGTTTGCGCAACGTCCCGGACAGCCCGTCGATGGCTGCGCGCAGCGCCATTCCAGCGAGTGCGTCGTGCGCGCCGCTGGCCTGCAAGCGCGCCGACACCGCGCCGTCGAAACCCGGTGCGAGATAGCCCGGATCGAAACGATCGAGCGTGGCGTCGGCGTTCCATTGCAGCGCTGGCGACCAACGCAGATGACCGTTGGCGTGCAGCTTGCCGGCTGGTGTCGTGGCATCCAGCGAGTGGATCGTGGCCTGCGTGCCATCGCCGTCGAGCGCCAGCGCGAGCCGCGCCGCTTCGCCGCTGCGCCGCAGGTCGAGCATGCCATTGGTCTGCCACGCCGCGAGCGTGCCGCGCACGCTCAGCGTGCCGCTGGCGCGTACCGGTTCGGCGCTCGGATCGGCGCGCCACGCGATGCGATCCAGATCGACCGTGGCGTCCAGCGTCGGCGCAGCGGGCTTGAAATCGGCGCGGCCGGTGACTCGCACGCGGCCGTCCAGCATGTCCAGCGCCAGCGGGTGGGCGGACAGCACGCCGTTCTCGTAATCCAGTTGCGACGGCGCGATGGTCAACGCGCGTTCGCCTTGGGCGATGCGGCCGCGCAACTTCGCCGCGCCGCCGGTGCCGTTGGCGGTGAGGTCGATGTGCCACGGTGCGACTGCGGCCGCTGCGTCATGATCGGCGGCGCCGGCCAGTGCAGCCACGCGTTGCGTATCGAGCCCGTGGGCCGTCGCCGACAGCGACCAGTCCGGCACGCGCTGGCCGTTGTCCAGCGTCAGCTTGACCGCCAGCGGAGCCGGCGCATGCCCGGACACCGAGAGCACGAAGTGTTGCAAATCGCCGCCGGCGATCAGGTGCAGATCGGCCGCATCGGCACCCGCCGGTGCTTGCCACTGCGCGGCGATCCGCGTGGCGTACGACCGCCGCGCATTCATCGCCCCGTCGATGCGGAACTCACCGCGATCGGTGCTGGCGATGAGCCGGTCGATGCGCAAGCGTCCCGGTGCCAGCAGCGCGCCGCCGTGCGCGGTGGCGATGGTGAGCAACGGCGTGCGTTCGCGACTGATGCGCACAGTACGAACGTCGATCTGTGCCACGTCAAGCGTGATCGGCAGATCGAACTTCGGCAGCACATCCGGCCAACGCGGTGGCGGCTGCGGGGTGTGGTCGATGGGCAGATCGAGCGTGGCGTCGTCCACGCGCAACGCATCCAACCGCACGCGGTCGCGCAGCAGCGGCAGCCAACGCGGCTCGAGTGACACACGCTTGGCGCTGAAGGTCACGCCGTCGTGTTGAAAACGCAGCCCGTGCAGGGTGAGCGAGCGGCCCAGCACGCCATCAGCGCGTTGCCATGTCAATGAGCCTTTCGGCAGAAAACGTGCAGTGATGCCCAGTGCCGCATCGCGGCCGCTGGTTGTCAGCAGCAGCCATGCGAGCAGCAGCGCTGTTGTCGCGATGAGCACGACGATGGCGAACACCCATCGGCGCCAGCGCCTGCGTGTGCGCGGAACTGCTTGCGCGGCTGGCGTGCTCACAGCTCCGATCCGATGTTCAGGTGCAGGTGCACCGGCGAGCCGGATTGGAATCCATGCGCGAGGTCGATCCGCACCGGCCCCACCGGCGAGCGCCAGCGCAGTCCGAAGCCAACGCCCAGATGCGAACGCGGCGCGTGCTCGAAGGCATCACCGTCGTCGGCGAACACCGCCGCGCCCCAGGTGTGCGTGAAGCGGTGCTCGAACTCCACGCTGCCGATCAACAGGTTCGGCGCGCCCACGTTCTGCCCGTTCACGCGCGGGCCGATTTCCTGATAGCTGTAGCCGCGTACGGAGTTGTCGCCGCCGGCGTAATAGCGCAGCGACGGCGGCAGTTGGTTGAAGCTGCCGGTGAACACATGGCCGAACTCGCCGCGCAACAGCAGACGGTTGCGATCACCCAACGGATGCATCCACGCCGCACGTGCGTGCAGTTGTGCGAAGTCCACGTCCGAGCCGATCGCGGTCGCGCCGCCGCTGGCATCGATGCCGAAGCTCCAGCCGCGCGTCGGATACAGCTTGTCGTCGGTGCGCGTGGTCTGCGCCGAAATCGACGGAAACACCAGCGTCGCAAAACGATCCAGCCCCGGGAACGCGGCATCCTGATACCGCTCGCGTTGCATGTGCACGGCCGTGGTGAGGTTCCAGTGGTGCAGGCGACCGCTGCGGCTACCGACGATTTCAGCCAGCCGCGTATGCCCGGCGTCGGTGGTTTCGTCGCGCAGTTGCGTGGACAGCGCGTACCATCCATCCAGCCAGCCGAACGCCGGGATGCGATAGCGCGCCGTGACCAGCTTGCGGTTCTGCGCCCATTCCAGTTGCGAATCGAACTTGTCGCCGCGCGCATTCAACCAGCGCCGCTCGTAGCCCAGCGTCACGCCGGCGCCGCTGTCGGTCCCGTAGCTCAGGCCTGCGCTGTACACGTTGCGCTTGGCCGGCGTGGTCGTCACCGTGATCGGCACTTGGCCATCGGCGCGGTGTTCGACATCCGGCGATACGTCGACCGAACCGAAGTAATCCAGGTCGGCCAGCGCCTGCTGGAAATCGAGCAGGCGGTCGGCGCGATAAGGCTGACCGGGCTTCCAGCGCAGCAACGGGTCGAGCGCGCCGGGCTTGAGTTGATTGGCAGCGAACGTGGTCGCGCCGAAGCGATAGCGCGGCCCGCTGTCCCAGTTCAAGTCGATGTCCGCTGAATGCGCGGCGCGCGTGACCTCGACGCGATGCGTGGTGGCATCCGCATCGAAGTAGCCGCGCTCGTTGAGGCGTCGCTCGACCTCCTGCTTGCTGTCTTCGTAACGACGGTGGTCGAGGACTTGCCCGATGTTCGGCTTGAAGGCAGCCACCGCCGGCGCGACCACGGCATCGCTGGCCGCATCGCCGCGCACCGCGACGTGCTTGGCCGTCACCCGCACCGGCGCGCCCATCTGCACGGTGAATGTCACGTTGGTGGTTTGTTCCTCGCGCTGCACCTGCGCATCGACACTGGCGTCGTAATAACCGAAGGGTTCCAGCGCCGTGCGGATCTCCTGGGGTGCTGCACGCAGCAGGAAGGCCAGCCGTTCCTCGCTGACATCTTTGCCCTGTGTGCGCCGCAGCGACACCGACATCTCGGCGTTGCGCAGTTCATCGGCATCGGCGATGCCGACGATGCGTACCTGCCCGACCTGCACCGCGTGGGCGCAGGGGGTGGTGAGTAGCAGGAGGAGGATGGTGAATCGGGATCCGCGGGTCATCAGGGTGAGGATATACGGCAACTCGCGCGAAGTGTTTCGTGGGCGTCGAGCCGGTGGGCAGCACCCGTTTGCACGAACGATTTTGACATCGATCAGTATACCGTAATACGATACTCTGGTCGATCGAGCGGGGGCAGTGCATGACTTCGGTTCGAGTGTCTCCAAAATATCAAGTGGTCATTCCGCAGGCGGTGCGCGAAGCGTTGGGGCTCGAAGCTGGCACCCGGCTGGAGGTCATGCCCTACGAAAATCGCATCGAGATGATTCCGGTGCGGCCGGCCAGGAGCCTGCGCGGGAGCCTGCGCGGAATCGACACGTCCGTGCCACGCGAGCGCGATCGCACGTGAACGTGATCGACTCGTCGGCTTGGCTGGAGTATTTTGCCGACGGATCCAATGCCAAGCATTTCGCGGCGGTCATCGAAAGGCCGGACTCGCTGCTGGTGCCTGCGATCACCTTGCTGGAAGTGTTCAAGCGCATCGCCGGACAGCGTGACGAATCCATCGCGCTGCAATATGTGGCGGTGATGCGCCAGAGTGCGGTGGCAGATCTGGATGCCGCGCTGGCGTTGCGCGCTGCGGCGCTCGGCCTGCGCTACAAGTTGCCGCTGGCTGACAGCGTCGTGTACGCGACTGCGCAGTCCGCAGATGCGCTGGTGTGGACGCAGGACGCGGATTTCGAGGGCCTTCCCGGCGTGAAATTCTGGTGCAAGTCCTAGAGCTGCGGCGGGCGACGGCTGTTCGGATCGGGGGCGCGATGACGGAGTTCTTGCAGCGCTTGAAGGAACCCAAGCTGGTGCAGTGGGCGCTGGCCTACGTCGCCGCTGCGTTCGCGCTGATCCAGGTGCTGGATGTGGTCGCGCAGCGCTTCGGCTGGCCCGATGCATTGGAGAAGCTGCTGATCGTGGCGCTGGGGGTGGGGTTCTTCGTCGCCCTCGTGCTGGCGTGGTACCACGGCGAGAAGGGCGAGCAGAAGGTCACCCGGCGCGAGCTGCTGGCGCTGGCGGTGGTGCTGGCGGCCGGCGGCGGGGTGTTGTGGCACTTCGGACACCCGGCCGCAGGCCCCATCAGCGGCACCGATGGTGCGCGCCACGATGCGGTGCGCGCCGATGCCGGAAGGGCCAGCGCAGCGGCTTCCTCGGGCGCGCGCGATGCCAGCGCGCAGGCCATTCCCTCCAAGTCGATCGCGGTGTTGCCGTTCGCCAACGAAAGCGGTGAGAAAGACCAGCAGTATTTTTCCGATGGATTATCGGAAGACCTGATCAACGCGCTGTCGCAGTTCGACGGGTTGAAGGTCATCAGCCGCAACTCGTCGTTCCAGTTCCGCGACAGCACCGACAGCAGCGCGGTGATCGGCATGAAACTGGGTGTGGCGCATCTGCTGGAGGGCAGCGTGCGGCGCGTGGGCAACAAGGTTCGCATCAGTGCGGAACTGGTCAACGCGGCAGATGGCAGAAACTTGTGGTCGCAAAAGTACGATCGGCCCTACGAAAGCCTGTTTGCGTTGCAGGACGAGATCACGAAATCCGTTGCCGATGTGCTGAAGGCGAAGTTGCTCGAAGGCGGTGGCGCGGTCGTGCAAAGCGATCGTCCACCCAGTGGCGACCTTGCCGCTTATGCCGCTTACATCAAGGGGCGTTCGTTGGATCGGCAGCTTGGCGAAACGCAATTGCGGCAGGCGATCGCGCACTTCGGGGATGCCGTCCGGATCGACCCGGAATATGCCGCCGCGTATGCGGCAATGGCGCGTGCGTGGGTGCAGCTGGCCGCATACAACCTGGGCGGGTCCGCGGCGCGACAGGCTTACGCCAGCGCACGACTGGCTGCGGGAAAGGCCCTGCTGCTCGATCCCGACCTCGCATCGGGACACGATGCGCGAGGAATGCTCGTGCAGTTTGCGGACTTCGACTGGATCGGCGCGGAGGCCGACTTCAGGCGCGCGTTGCAACTGGCACCGAACGACGAACAGGCCAAGGCCGATCTGGCGTTTGTGGTGGCTGCACTGGGGCATCCGCAGCAGGCCATTCCGTTGGCGCGGCAGGCGGTCGCCAGCAATCCACGTTCCAGCGACGCGAACTACACGCTGGCCTGGTTGCTGGCCGTGACCGGCGAGTTGGACAGCGCGGAACAGTTGCTGGTCGAAGCGACCAACCAGATGCCCGGCGAGGACTATCTGCGCTATGGGCTCATGATCATCCAGGTGCAGCGAGGCGATGCGCGCGGCGCTGTGCATTCCGCGCAGAGCCTCGCGCCCGGCTTCATTCGTGATACGGCCATGGCGATGGCCTTGTACGCCGCGCATGACCAGGCGGCAGCCGATGCTGCGCTGAAGACGCTGATCGCCAAGGACGCAGTGCCATCGGCGTACCAGATCGCCGAGGTCTACGCGTTGCGTCAGGATCCGGACAATGCATTCGTGTGGCTGGATCGCGCCTGGGCCAATCGCGATCCGGGAATCGGACTGCTGCTGTTCGATCCGTTCATCCTGCGCTACCGGCACGACCCGCGTTTTGCCGCGATCTGCAAGAAAGTCGGTTTGCCGAACACCACCGAGGCCAAGGCGATGCCGTAGGCTTGCTGTGACGTGGATTCGCGTGGCAAGGCAGTTGTCCGGCGGGCAATCACCATCTGGTCGCGTCGTCTTCGATGCTTGCCGATCCAGTCGGTACATCATTGCCTATCGAAGCGGCAGCGATGCGCTAAAATGCGCGTTTGCATCCGGGGGAACCCATGACTGTCACCGCGTCCGCGGGAGCGCGCTTCCGCGCCGTGCTCGCCGCCGAGTCGCCGCTTCAGGTGGTCGGCGCGATCACCGCCTATGCCGGCTTGATGGCCAAGCGCGTGGGCTATCGCGCGTTGTATCTATCCGGCGGCGGGGTCGCGGCCAATTCGCTGGGCATGCCCGATCTGGGCATCTCGACCATGGAAGACGTGCTCACCGACGCGCGCCGCATCGTCGAGGCCACGCAGTTGCCGCTGCTGGTGGACATCGATACCGGCTGGGGAGGGGCGTTCAACATCGGTCGCACGATCCGCAGCTTCGAGCGCGCCGGTGTCGCCGCCGTGCACATGGAGGACCAGGTCGGACAGAAGCGCTGCGGCCATCGCCCCGGCAAGGAAGTGGTGACGAAGGACGAGATGGTCGACCGCGTCAAGGCGGCGGTGGATGCGCGCACCGATGCCGGCTTCGTCGTCATGGCGCGCACCGATGCTGCCGCCGTAGAAGGCATCGACGCGGCGATCGAGCGCGCCTGCGCCTATGTGGAAGCCGGCGCCGACATGATCTTCCCCGAGGCGATGAAAACGCTGGACGACTACCGCAAGTTCAAGGCGGCGGTAAAGGTGCCGATCCTGGCCAATCTCACCGAGTTCGGCTCGACCCCGTTCTTCACCACCGAGGAATTGCGCGACGCCGGCGTGAACATCGCGCTTTACTGCTGCGGCGCGTATCGGGCGATGAACAAGGCCGCGCTGAACTTCTACGAAACCGTGCGTCGCGAAGGCACGCAAAAAAACATCATCGACACCTTGCAGACGCGCGCCGAGCTGTACGACTTCCTCGGCTATCACGCCTACGAGGACAAGCTCGACGCGCTGTTTGCTGGCAACAAGACCGGCGCATGAATGCGTGAATCGAATCGAATCGGAGACAAGCAATGACTGAACCCGCTACGCCCTTCAAGCCCAAGAAATCCGTCGCCCTGTCGGGTGTGGCCGCCGGCAACACCGCGCTGTGCACGGTCGGCCGCAGCGGGAATGATCTTCATTACCGCGGCTACGACATCCTCGATTTCGCCACGACGAGCGAGTTCGAGGAGATCGCGCACCTGCTGGTGCACGGCAAGCTGCCTAACGCCGCCGAACTGGCCGCGTACAAGGGCAAGCTGAAGTCGCTGCGCGGCATTCCGGCATCGGTGAAGGCGGTGCTGGAACAGCTTCCGGCATCCGCGCATCCGATGGACGTGATGCGTACCGCGGTGTCGGCGCTGGGTTGCGCGCTGCCGGAAAAAGACGACCACAACCATCCGGGCGCGAAGGACATCGCCGATCGCCTGATGGCGAGTCTGGGTTCGATCCTGCTGTATTGGTACCACTTCGCAGTCAACGGCAAGCGCATCGAGGTCGAAACCGACGACGATTCCATCGGCGGACATTTCCTTCACCTGCTGCATGGCAAGGCGCCGAGCGTGCTGTGGGTGCGCGCCATGCACACCTCGTTGATTCTTTACGCCGAGCACGAGTTCAACGCCAGCACCTTCGCCGCGCGCGTGATCGCCGGCACTGGCTCGGACATGTATTCGGCCATCGCCGGTGCGATCGGTGCGCTGCGCGGGCCCAAGCACGGCGGCGCCAATGAGGTCGCGTTCGAAATCCAGAAGCGCTACGACACGCCGGATGAGGCCGAGACCGACATCCGCGCGCGCGTCGAGCGCAAGGAAGTCGTGATCGGCTTCGGGCATCCGGTCTACACCACCGGCGACCCGCGCAATCAGGTCATCAAGCAGGTGGCGCACGAGCTGTCGCTGGATCAGAAGAACACCAAGATGTTCGACATCGCCGCGCGGTTGGAGTCGGTGATGTGGGAGATCAAGAAGATGTTTCCGAACCTGGACTGGTTCAGTGCGGTGAGCTACCACATGATGGGCGTGCCGACCGCGATGTTCACGCCGCTGTTCGTGATCTCGCGCACCAGCGGCTGGAGCGCGCACGTGATCGAGCAACGCATTGACGGCAAGATCATCCGTCCGAGCGCGAACTACACCGGGCCGGAGAACCTGGCCTTCGTGCCGCTGGCAAAGCGCGGCTGATCCCGCGTAGCACACCGGGTTATCCTGCCGACGGCGCGAGTCGGGGCAGGGGGGCGAGTGGCAGGCTTCGGTGTGATGCGGCAGGACGCGATGTTCGGCGCGGTACAGCGGGCGTGGTGGCCGGTCGCGATGGCTGCCGTGCTGGCGTTGGCCGCCGTTTCCTTCGCCGCCGTGCTGCTGGCGCAGGGCCCGCTTCCGTCGGCCGATGCGACGGCACCGGTGCAGGCGATCGGCTGGTTGCGGCCGACCCGCGATGGCCAGCCCGTGCATTGGTTCGTGGATACCGATGGGGGCCGCCTCGAGCGTTTGCCTCGCGATGGATCACCGGTACAGGTAGCCCTGCTGCTGGCCGATCGACCGTCCGGGGTGGGGCGCACACGGTTGTTCCTGCCCGCCGCGGCCGGCGTGCCGGAGGTGTTCGTCAATGGCGCGAGCGTGCCGGTCGATGCGGACGTCGGCGCCGCTTATCCGGCGGCACCGCGGATGCGGCCCGTCAGCATCGGCATACCGGCAGCGTTCTTTCGCCCGGGTTTGAATCGGGTGGATGCGGTTTTTGGCGATCCCGATGGGCCGGTGCTGATGTCTCCGCCGTTGCTCGGCAATGAAACGCGCATGGTTGCTGCCGCACGGCGGTCGTCGGCATGGATCGGGCCCCTGCGTGGAATCGCCGTTCCGTTGACGCTGGTTGCCGCCCTGCTGGCGGTGGCTGCCGCGGCGTTTTCGCCGCAGCGCGGCTGGTTTGTCGGCGTGTCGGCGGCCGCGGCGGCGGCGGGTTGTCGCCTGTTGCTGGCCGGCGCGGGCGTGCCGCAGTGGCCGGCGACGTGGCACGTGCCGCTCGATCACGCGCTGCTGGCTGCGGCGCTGGCGTCGCTGGTTTGCGCGGTGGTGAACCGACCGCGCCTGCGGGGAATGGGCGCACGCATCGTTGCGGGTGCGTTGGGTGCTTTGCTGTGCGCGGCGATGACCATCGCGATGTACGAGGCCTTCGAACCGTTTTCGGGTGCGCGGATGCCGCAGATGGAGGCTTTCCACGGCGTGTGCGTGATCGTGCTCTCCGCCGTTCTCGCGTGGGCCGCGGCATGGACGTTCGTCAGCGGTGCGGTGCACTTCGCGCGCGAGCGCCTGAATCTGGCACGCACGGTGCGTGTGCAGAAGTTCGAACTCGAACGGACCGCCCGGGCACTCGAGTTTCAGACGCGCCGTGCGGTGATGCTCGAAGAACGCCAGCGGCTCGCGCGCGACGTGCACGACGGCGTCGGCGGCACGCTGGCCTCGCTGCTGGCGCGCATTCGCATGCGCCGCATCGACATCGGCCAGATCGAGGACGAACTGGTCGGCGGCCTGGCCGACCTGCGCCTGATCGTGGATTCGATGGACGCGGCCGGCGAGAACCTGGCGGCGGCGCTGGCGATGTTCCGCGTGCGGATCGCCCCACAGGTCCAACAGGCTGGCATGGCGCTGCGCTGGGAACAGGCCGACGACCTCGGCGCCGCCGCCGACGATCCGCAGTGGTTGCTGCACCTGTACCGGCTGATGCAGGAAGCGGCGAACAATGCCATGCGCCATTCGGGCGGAACCGAGCTACGGATCGTGGTGCGTTCCCTCGACGCGCGCAGGCTGCACATTGAGATCTCCGACGACGGCGTCGGCCTGCCCACACCACCCTCCAAGACCGGCAAAGGGCTTGCGAACATGGCCTGGCGTGCGCGACGAATGGGTGCGCAGTTGCGCTTTGACGCGTCTGCGGTGGGTGGCACTCGGGTCATCGTCGAGGCGGCGTTGCCGGCGGTGGATGCGGCTCAATCCCGCGGCGCCATCAATCCGAGCTGACGCGCCTCGAAGATCGCCTCGGTGCACGAATGCACGTCGAGCTTGCGATAGATCGCCTTCACGTGGTCACCGATGGTGTGTGCGGAAATGCCCAACGTAGCGGCGACTTCGCGGTAGCTCAGGCCGCGCGAGAACAACCCGAGCACTTCGACCTCGCGCGCGGTCAACGCGACCTCGGGCCGCAGCTTGGTGGCGGCCGGGGTCGAGCGCCAGATCTCCAGCAGGTAGCCGGCCGCGCGCGGACTCAGCGGGGTTTCGCCGACCAGGGTGGCGAGCATCGCGCGCCGCAGAGGTTCGGGCGGGGTGTCCTTGAGCAGGTAGCCGTCCGCGCCCGAGCGCAGCGCGGCCAGCACGCTTTCGCGGTCGCCGAGCACGGTCAGGATCAGGCAGCGCGCAGGCGATGCCGTCGCTTTCAGCGCGGCGATGAAGTCCAGCCCGCTGCCGTCGGGCAGTTGCAGATCGACCAGGCACAGGTCGGGATGCGCGGGTTCGATATGCGCGATGGCATCGGCGACGCTGCCGGCGGAAAACGCCAATGTCAGTGCATCGCTCCCGCCGACGATCTGCTCCAGGTACAGGCGCAGGTCGGGGTCGTCCTCGAGGATGCCGACGCGGTGGACGCTGGCGGGCGCGGCGTGCATCTCAGCGCGTCCAGCAGGTGGCGTAGGGCTGGTTGACTTCGTCCACCCACGCGCGCACCGGCGCTGGCGGCTGCCGGCCGGCACCGGCGGCGCCGACGTTGGGTTCCCCTTCGTGGGCGGCCAGGGTGCGCCAGCCCGCGCCGAACTGCGCGGCGCAGAAGGCATCGACGTCGCCGATGGCGCGGAACGTCGTCGCCGCCACCGGCGCGGTGAAGGCGATCCGGCCGCCGGTCCAGCCCGCCACGTTGGAGGCGCCCGTACGTTCGCGCGGCGGCGGTTGCCGGCCCGGCAGCAGGCAGGCCACGGGCAGTTCGGTTTCGCACGGCGTGTCGCCGGTATACGGGTCGCAGATGGGCCAGTCCGGCGGCCCGTTGCGGCAGCTCAGGGCGACGATGCCCGCCGCCGGTTGGGCCTCGGATGTCATCAAGGTCACGCCCTTGCCGCGCGGCGGCTCCACGCAGGCGGCCAAACCGATGAAATCCACGCTGGTGTCGTCCTCCACCATCACGTCCAGCCAGTGCGTTTGCGCGCCCTCGCGCAGCCAGTCGAGCAGGCTGCGTCGATCGGTCTGCCCGGGAGCGTTGAGGATGACGTTACCCAGCGCCGCGGAGTGCAGCACCCCGTCGACGTTCCACCCCAGTCCGGGCAAGTCGGCGATGAGGTGGCTGAAGCGGTTGGGCGAGGTCAGGTCGCCCAGCGCCAGGATGTCGTTGCCGCTGTCGCTGACCGGCAACGCCTTCAGGCCGATGACGAACAGGCCGTCGTGGACGTGGGCAGGGATTTGCAGCGAATCGTGGAATTCGCGGTCGGGCTGGCTCTGGTCGTAGCGGCCCGCGCCGATGGAGCGCCAGCGTGCCTTGTCCAACCCCGGCCGCAGGAAGCCCGGCTCGTTGCCGGCCGGTGCGAAGCCGTCTTCCACGCCTTTCACCAGCACCACCTTGGTTTCGGTGCGGCGGCACGGGTAGGTGCGCAGCAGGTCCATGCCGGTGTGGCGCGCGGGCGGCGGCGCCTGAGCGCGCCCGCGCCACGCCGCCGCCAGCACGACCGCGCACAGGCACAGCACCGCGACCGGCACGATCCACGACAGCCGCATCCTCGTCCCCACAGGTCAGGTTGCCTCCAACGGCGAGCCTAGCACCGCGCACGTCGGCGCCGCGCAGGTTCGCCCCCCACGATCATGGGATGCCCTGCGCGGCGCCATCGGGGCAAGGTGTCTCCACGAAGTCGACACGAAAGGAGCGTTCCATGAAGCGTTCGATCTGGAGGGTGGCGGTTCTGGCGGCGTGTGCCGTGGGTTGCTCCGGCACCGCCTTCGCAGAGAAGTTTCATTACCCGACGAAAGACGGTGGATGTGCGGCGGGTGACACCGATTCCCTCAGTGGTGGCCCGTACAACCACCACAACTTTTTTCCGGCGGGTGGGTGGGGCGGATGCCTGCTTGTCGTGAACTCCGGTCGGTTGGTGCATTCGGTGCTGCGCGATCCGCATACCGGCGATGTCTTCGGAACGGTCACGACGCCCGTCGCGGCCAAAACGGCGGCTGGTGCGCGGGCGGATAAAGAGGCCGGGACGGACTGCAAGCCCGGTCAGGACAAGGGCTGCGTGCTGCGGCCATCCAAGCCGTTACCGTAACGACCGGCGATCGCCGCCATGCGCCACCCGCAAAGCAACCATCGGAGAACCGACATGAACTCGCTTGCATCGACCTTGCCGATCGGCAGGAGCTTGGCCGTCTTCGTTCTGGCAGCGCTGTGCGCGCTGCCCGCGTCGGCGCAACGCCGACATCCGCCGGTGGTGGATGGCGGCGCGCGCCAGGCGTATTACCCGGGGGCCGTTCGTCCCGGGCCGCACCCGAAGGGCATCGATGTGCCTGAGTGCCGGTTTGCCGGTGCGCAAAATCGCGTTGACCTGGGCACCCGGAATGGCTCGTGGTCGGTGACCGGGCCGGCGCAGATTGGCTTGGGTGGACCCACGTCGGTCACCGCATCGGCTTGGTCGGCCAATGCCAACGACTGGATTCAGCCGTTTTCCTCGACATCGGTCAATGGCACCGCTGCGACCGGCACCTACACCTACACGCTCGTCTTCAACTTGCCGTGTGCGCCGAGCAGCTACCAGACGCTTTCCCTGGTCGGGTCGATCGCGGCAGACAACACCTTCACCGCCGACCTCAACGGCCAGCCGATCGCCAGTTGTTCCAACCCGAGCACTTGCGTGAGCACAGCCACGGCGGTGACGACGCAACCCGGATGGTTTCGGCAAGGACAGAACGTGCTCACGGTCGCCGTCAAGAACTGGCCCACGTCGGCAGATCCCAAGAACGGAGGATCCACGGGGCTTGCCGGCAGCCTGTACCTGCGCGTGCAGTGCGGCAAGATGTGCTGCAAGGATTTGCCCAGTCGCGGCGACTACCCGACGAATTGAGTTGGGTCGTTGGGCAGCATCCGTGAACGAAACGGCGCAACTAGCCGTGGCATCCATCCAATGGGAGAGAATTTTATGAAACGATCAACGGCTTCCACGATCGTCGCGATGACCCTTGGTTGCGTGGCCAGTACGGCGGGAGCGAGAATCATGGACTGCGACAGCCGCCCTGATACCCGGGTGTGCCGCTTCCTGGTCTCCGAATGGAGGTGCGATCTGAGTCCGGCCGGTGGCGATACGCACGAGGACGGTGGATGGGACTGCGGGTTGGTGGGCGGTAACCCATTGGTCGTCGCGAATGGCAACGGAACGTTCTCTGCCGTCATCCACGGCAACAAAGTGCAGATCGCATCGGATGCCTTGATCGCGTTGCATCACCGGATGCTGGAAGCAAAGGGCGAGGAACGTAAAGTGCTGCAACAAGAGTACCGGAAGCGGTTCTGGTCGGATGATGGACACATTTCCGAAGCGACATTGCGAAAACTCAACTATCGGCCGACCAAGGGTGATGGCCGCTTCGAACGCGCTGCGACGGAATCCCGGCGCGCACGACCCTGACGGGCGCGCAACCATTCGGGCAAAACAGGCACTTCGCGTGATTCGAAGTGCCTACGCCGATTGATTTTCGGCGATCTGCCCGGTCGGTCACGCCAGCCCTTCGGCCTTCAATGCGCGTTGTAC
The DNA here is from genome assembly GCA_018241125.1 of Pseudomonadota bacterium. Taxonomy (GTDB): domain Bacteria; phylum Pseudomonadota; class Gammaproteobacteria; order Xanthomonadales; family Xanthomonadaceae; genus SZAS-103. The sequence continues at coordinate 134,562 of JAFEEL010000013.1, forward strand.
GCCCGTATCGGACTCCATGCGTGCCTTGAAGCCGGCCAGGTGGCTCAGGCCATCGAGGTTGACGCCCACCAGCGGCGCCCAGCGCAGAGTGACATACAGGTACGGATCGGCGATCGAACGGCTGCCGGCGATCCAGTCGCGGCCTTCGAGTTGCTTGTCGGCGCGCTCGTACATGCCGCGCAGCTTCTTGCGCGCCGCTTCCTTGGTCTGCTCGACTTCAGCGTGCGGCAGGAAGCTGGTGCTGCCGAACAGCGGCCAGTAGGTCGGGTGGATATCGGAGTTGGCAAAACCCAACCAGCGGTTCACCTCGGCGCGATCCTTGGCGCTGCCGTTGCCGGCGAGCTGGGCCTCAGGGTGCTGGTCGGCGATGTAGTGCAGGATGGCGGTGTTCTGGGTGAGAGTGAAATCACCGTCCACCAGCGCCGGCACCTGGCCGGAAGGATTGAGCTTGAGAAATTCGGGCTGCTTGGTGGCCTTGGCGTCGACCAGTTCGACCTCGTAAGGCTTGCCGGTCCATTCCAGGGCGATGTGATCGGCCAGCGAGCAGGCACCGGGTTTGGAGTAGAGCTTCATGCGACGGTTCTCCGTGTGGGGAACCTTTCACATGGCGTCGCGTTGACGCGTTCACCAGTGCCGCAAACAGGATGCTGTGTCGCGTTGTTCCGAGTGGGGTGCGCGCTGCGACGATTACCGTCAACGCGCCGCCAGTGCACCTGCTCGGTAGAAGGTGTGCGCGCCGATACGGCGGATCACGCGGGCGTGCCCTGCGCTGGAGTCGATCGCGCCGGGGGTGAACGCATTGGCACCGGGAACGACATCGTGGCGTTCACGTACCGGCAGCGACCAGTTCCAGCTCGTCTGCAGCGCGATACTCAACGCGGTCAGGCCGGCCGCCGGCTCGCGCAGGCGCTGGTTCGGATTGAGCAGCGCCATCGCGAACTGCCCGGGCGCGGTGGCCACATCACACACCGAATCGCCCCAGCGGCCGCTGTCGCGGCGACGCAGGACGACTTCGGCGATCGCGCGTTGACCGATGGCGGGTTGCCCACGGGCTTCGAGATACACGGTGGTCGCCAGACACATCGGGTCGGCGACCGGCTGGGGCAGGGTGTGCGCCAGCCAGAGAATCAATGCCAGTTTCATTGCGGAGGTTCCTTGCTGCGTTGGCCGGCGCAATCGCCTCGATGGCTCAAGGTCGATCACGGTGGCGTGGCGTCCTGGGGGACACGCTGAATGGATCGCTTCGTCTGGCGCGGGCCGGCGGCCCGGAGTGGTCGGGGGGCGAACCGTAACACGGGTTTTTCGGGCGAATGTAAAGGAAGCGTCAGGCGACAACGTCGCGCTGACGCGGCTTCGAGCCCGTCGGTCGGAGACAATCGCAATGACTTGTGGTCGCGAGCGCTTGCGAGTGGAAGATGTGGGGTTGGACGGATCTGAACTCCACTCGTGGTGAGCGGCCCGCGTCGAGATCGGAGATCGAGCAAGGGCGTGTCGAACCATGCGCTTGCCATCACGGCGTGAGCATTCAAGCGCGTGGTTCGATCGCGGCCGCGGGCCCGCAAGCGGCGCGGGCCCTCGATCCGCGCCTCACCGCGAACGGAGTGTTGCGATCAACGGGTGACTCGATCTACAGCCCGGTCGGCGGGGTTGATCTTCAAGTACTCGGGCTGCTTGGTTTCCGCCGCACAGACCAACTGCACCTCGAACGGCTGGCCGGTCCATTGCAGGACGAAGTGGTCGGCGAGCGAGCAGGCGCCGGGCTTGCTGTAGAGCTTCATGGCTGGAGTCCGTCGTGGGCCCTCCTGCCCTGGTGCAGGTAGCCGGTGGCATTGGCGAGGATGCGCCCCGGGAACGATGCGGCTCACTGCGGTGGAGTCACAGGCGAGCCTGCCGTCGATGCACGGTGGCGTGGCCACGGCACTGGTTCGGCGGTCACGAAGTCGGTCGGCGCCTCGACCGGGATGTGCTGCGCGCGCAGCAGTGCCTGGTAATAGGCGTACTGGCCATGTTCGCGCTGGAGCCGGACGTGGGTGGCAGGATCGACGTCCTGGCGGGACACCGGCAACTGCGAGCGCGCGGAAAGCACCCAGCGCACGTTTCGCCAGTTCTGCTCGGCCCATTTCCGCATGCTGGGATCGTCGGAGCCTTGCAGGACGCTCTGCGGAGCGTACAAGGCGCTGAACAGGGACTTGTCGTGCGCGGCGGTGATGTGCTGGAAGACATCGGCGCAGGCGCGATCCATGGCCGGTGCATCGCGCAAGGTCTGCGAGCGGTAGCAGTAGCTCCTCAGGTTGAACATCCAGTCGTGCGAACGCATGTGGTCGATTTCCAGCGCGAAGGCATCAGGATCCATGCCGGTCTGGAGCCGGTGGGAGCGGCCGAACGCGAGGGCGGCGTCGAGGATCTCGCCGGTGGCCTGATCCATCCTCGGTGATCGTGCGGCTCGCAGCAATTGCGGGTCCCCACCAGCAGCACCCAACGACCAATGCAGGCCGTAGAGCCATGAGAAGCCGTTGTCGGGGTCCAGCTCTTGAAGACGCCGTATGACGGCTGCACAGGCCGGGTTGCCGTCGAAGTCGTTGCACGATTCGGCCAGCAGGCGTACCTGCCAGCGCTGGTCGATACGCGGTGCTGCCTGTTCCAGCCAGAATTGCAGGACGCGCGAGTCGGCATCGGCCGGGTCCACGGTGCCGGCCCGCAGGGTATAAGCGAAGATCAGGCCGTTCGTTTCTCCCGTTGCCGCCAGCGTTCGAGCCATCTGCGGGCGATCGCGGTCGCGCTCGATGTCCGACAGCAAGGCGGCGAGTTGGAGATTCAATTCGCCGATATGCGGGCCGGACGTCTCGGCAGCAAAGGCCCGCAGCGCCCTCGCGAAGCGAGCATCGTCCTCAGCCAAGTACGTCCATTGCGCCCAGGGCGGCCTCCTGCGGATTCCGCCATTGCACCCCATGATCATCAAGGCACAGTCGATCAGCGGCAGTCGCAGGTAGTCTTCGTCCTTTTGCTTCAGGAAGCGCGGCCCGGTCTGCGTTTGTGCTGTCAAGATCGCCACCATGGCGTTTGCTCCTGCACGCTGGAGGGATGCTTGGTGGTAGAGCCAGGAGGTCACGACCGCGGCAGCCATGGCCAAGTTCAGCAGCGCCGTCATCGCCAGCGCAAACCTCGGCTCGCGCACATACCACCGCTGCATCCGTTCACGCAGCCCCGGCCGGCGGACGCTGACCGGCAGTCCGTTCGCGTAGTGCCGCAGATCCTCGGCCAGTGCCTCGACGCTGGCGTAGCGGTCGGCGGCACGCAGGGCGAGGCACTTCATCGCGATGGCTTCCAAGTCGCGCGGTGGCCGCGGCAGGAACTCGCGCGGCGGGCGGATCTGGCCGGCCAGGGCGCGCTGCATCACGTCGGCGGGATTGCCGGTGCCGTGCGGCGAGATGCCGCACAGCATTTCGTAGGCGATCGCGCCCAGCGCGTAGATGTCGGTCTGGGCACTCAGGCGGTACTGCTTGATCAGCACCTGCTCGGGCGCCATGTAGGCCGGTGTGCCGGAGACTTCCTGGGCCTGGACCTGGCCTTTGTCATCCATCGCGCGCGCCAGGCCGAAGTCGGCGACCAGCGGCTCGCCGCGTTCGTCGAGCAGGATGTTGGAGGGCTTCAGGTCCAGGTGCAGCAGGTGCAGGCGGTGGGCGTAGCCGACCGCTTCGCACAGCCGCAGCAGCAGGGCCACGGTGCGCTGCGGCGACGGCCGCTCTTCGCGCAGGCTGGCCGCGAGGGTCTTGCCACGCACCAGTTGCATGGCGATGAAGGCGATGCCCTGTTGTTGGCCGATCTCGTAGACCTGGACGATGTTCGGATGGTTGAGGGCGGCGGCACTGCGGGCCTCGAAGCGGAAACGCGCCTGTGCCTGCTCGTCCGCACCGAGGTGGAGGTTGAGCAGCTTGATCGCCACGTCGCGTTCCAGGCTTTCCTGGCGGGCGCGATAGACCACGCCCATGCCGCCACCGCCGAGGCGCTCGATCAGGGTGTAGGCCCCGAACCGGCATTGCTCCGGGTCGGACAGGTCGATCTCGACTTCGCCGAGGGAAACGCCGGAGGCGAGCGCGAGGGACAGCGCGGCGAGGGTGCGGTTGGCGGGGGCTTCGCCGTCGGACCAGGTGGGATCGGTGTTCATGACGGGCTTCCAGTGGGGGCCTCGTCTTTACAATACGTCCAGCGTGGTGGATCTGACCGGGCGCGCAACGAGGGCCGTCATGGGGTTTCCGGAGACGCAATGGAGCCTGATTCTCGCCAGCGGCGATGCCGCGGTGGCGCGGGCGGCCTGGGGTGAACTGGCCACCCGCTACCGCGCACCGATCCATGCCTGGTTCCGCTGCCGCTTCGGAGCCGACCGCGCCGATGACCTGACCGCGGCCTTCCTCACCGCGTCCATCGCCGATGGCTGGTGGGCGCGGGCGGATGCCGATCGCGGCAGTTTCCGCACCTACCTGCGCGTGCTGCTGACCCGGTTCGGCGCCCGCCATGCGCAGGATCTGTGCAGCCAGGGTGACGCGGATGCGTTGGAAGCCATCGGCGATCCGGACGGCGGCCCGGAAGCGGCCTACGAACGCGCGTTCGCACAGGCCGTGGTAGGCAGGGCGCTGGCGGCGCTGCGCGTGGAAGCCGGGGATGGCGACGACGGACTGTGGTTCTTGCTGCTCGAACGCGGCGATCCCGGTGCGGTCGGCCAGCTTGCGAGCCGGCTGGGCGTGAGTCCGAATGTCGTTTCGCAGCGCCTGCGGCGGATGAAACTGCGCCTGCGCGAGTTGCTGCGCGCGGAGTTCGCCGCACTCGTGGCCGCGCCGACTGCGATCGACGCGGAGCTGCGATGCCTGCGCGGGGTGCTGGAAGGTCGGTGACCACGGTGGGGGCATAGCGCCTGCCAGCCCTGGTCCGGTCACGGTCGGGCTGCCAGCCGGCAGCCCTGACTCGATCTACAGTCTTGCCGCCAGCCGGCAGCCTTGATCGATGGCGCGCTTGGCATCCAGTTCTGCGGCCACATCCGCGCCGCCGATCACGTGCACCTCGCGTCCGGTATCGCGCAGCGGTTTTTCCAGTTCGCGCAGCGATTCCTGACCGGCGCAGATCACCACGTGATCGACATCCAGCACCTGCTCGCTGCGCTCGACGCGGATGCGCAGACCGGCATCGTCCACGCCCAGATACTCCACGCCGCCGACCATCTTCACCGACTTGGCCTTGAGCGCGGCGCGATGGATCCAGCCGGTGGTGCGGGCGAGTTTCGCGCCGGGCCTGCCGGGGCTGCGTTGCAGCAACCAGATGTCACGTGCCGGCGGATCGACCTGCGGCGGGGCCAATCCGCCGCGTGCATGCTGTTCCAGATCCACGCCCCATTCGGCGCGCCAGCGCGGCGCTTCGAGTGTCGCCGAAATGCCGTCTTGCACGAGGAACTCGGCGACATCGAAACCGATACCGCCGGCGCCGATGATCGCCACCTTCCTGCCGGGCACGACGCGGCGGGTGAGCAAGTCGAGGTAGCCGAGCACCTTGGCATGCTCGTGACCCGGGAAATCCACCGCGCGCGGCACCACGCCGGTGGCGATGACCACCGCGTCGAAGCCATCCAGATCCGCTGCGGCAACCTTGCGCCCGAGGCGCACTTCCACGCGTTCTTCCGCCAGACGGTGCCGGTAATAGCGCAGGGTCTCGTTGAACTCTTCCTTGCCGGGGATCTGCCGGGCGAGGTTGAACTGCCCGCCGATTTCGGCGTGTGCATCGAACAAGCTGACCCGATGTCCGCGCTGCGCGGCGATCGTCGCGCAGGCCATGCCGGCCGGGCCGGCACCGACGACGGCGATGCGGCGCGGCGCGTTCGTGCGCACGTAGTTCAGTTCGGCCTCGGCGCAGGCGCGCGGGTTGACCAGACAACTGGCCTTCTTGTTGGCGAAGACGTGATCCAGACAGGCCTGATTGCAGGCGATGCAGGTGTTGATCGCCTGCGCGCGCCCGGATCTGGCCTTGTTGCACCAGTCCGGATCGGCCAGCAGCGGGCGCGCCATCGACACCATGTCGGCACCGCCGCCGGCGAGGATGGCCTCGGCCACGTCGGGCATGTTGATGCGATTGGTGGCGACGATCGGCAGCTTGACGTGCGGCTTCATGCGCGCCGTCACCTCCGCGAAAGCGGCCCGCGGCACCGAGGTGGCGATGGTCGGCACCCGCGCCTCGTGCCAGCCGATGCCGGTATTGAGGATCGTCGCGCCGGCCGCTGCCACCGCCTGCGCTTGCGCGATCGTCTCCTCCCAACTCGACCCACCTTCGACCAGTTCGAGCATCGACAGCCGGAAGATCAGGATGAAATCCGGCCCGCAAGCCGCGCGCGTGCGGCGCACGGTCTCCACCGCAAAGCGCATGCGCTTTGCGGCATCGCCACCCCAGTCATCGCGGCGATGGTTGGTGCGCGGGGCCAGAAATTCGTTGATCAGATACCCTTCCGAGCCCATGATCTCCACGCCGTCGTAACCGGCCTCGCGCGCCAGTCTGGCCGCGCGCGCAAACGCGTCGATGGTGCGCTCCACCGCCCGCGCCGACAACGCATGCGGGGTGATCGGGCTGATCGGCGCCGTGATCTTTGAGGGCGCCACCGCGAACGGATGCATGCCATAGCGCCCGGCGTGCAGCAACTGCAGACAGATGCGTCCACCGGCATCGTGCACCGCCTTGGTGACGATGCGGTGTTTGTGCGTTTCGCTCTTCCAGCTCAGCTTGCCGGAAAAGGGCTTGAGCCAGCCGCGCAGGTTCGGCGACACCCCGCCGGTGACCATCAGCCCGACCCCGCCACGCGCGCGCTCGGCGAAATACGCCGCGAGTTTCGGGAAATCCGATGCGCGATCTTCCAGCCCGGTATGCATCGAGCCCATCAACACCCGGTTGGGCAGGGTGCAAAAACCCAGTTCCAAAGGCGCGAACAAGTGCGGGTAGGGCGTGCTCATGGCGCAGCGACTCGGTGCGGCAGGACAGCGCGCACCATGCATGGAATCGCTGGAGCCGACAAGTCGAATCGATGCAAGCCGGGCGATCGACGGCGCCCTACGCGACGCGACGCGCGAAACTCGCAGTGCGGCGCGCTATTGCGAATACGGCTGCAACGCGCTTGGCAAGGTACTCAGCACTACCGGGGTGGACGCGGGCAGGGTGGAGTCGAAGGGAATCCGCAGATGACCTTGCGTGTCGGTCGTCCATGCATGCTCGCTCGCGCCAGTGCCGACGGTGACCCGTTGCGCGGTTCCGGGAGGCCACGCCAGTTCGACTCCCTGTGGTGGCTGCGTCGGCAGCCCGCCGATGCGCAGCGGTTGCGTCGCGAGGCGCTCGATCACCGGCAGGCTTTCCATCAACTGCCCATAGCTGATGTGGGTGGCGGTCGGCGTGCGCATGGCGAATGCCTCGACCAGCTTCACGGCTTGTCTGGGCTGGTTGATCCAGATCTCCGCGTCACTGACTGCCCCGCCGACGCGCGGCGGCAGAGTGATGCAGTCGTGCGCGTCCAGCGGCAAGGGATGGTGGCCTGCGGCGTCGCGCAGTTCGACTTTCAAATCGCCCGGCAGCGGTACGTCGGCCTGCGCGGATTCGGCGCACACCGAGCTGGTCACGATGCCCAGCGGATCGGCTTGCTTGACCGCTGCCAGGGGTGCGTACAGCGCGGCGTACGGGATGGTGCGGCCGCCGTCCTGCGCGATTGCAGCGGGCGCAGCGGTGGCGAGCGCGAACCCGAACAGGCACGGCAGGGTGGAGGCTGGCAGGCGCATCGGCATTCCTCGGCGGGTGTGTGGACATCGCGGGGCGATTGTAGCGGCGCCAGGGGGCGTGGCTCGATCCGTGCCGGAACCGATGGGGCGTCCGGCCCCGCCCGCGTATGGGACGCGGAAGCGGACGGCCCCGTTGCTCGAATCGACGGTCGAAGCATTTGACCTGAAAGGATTTTTCCGTCATAATCCCGCTTCTGTCTGCGTCATGCGGGCAGGTGAGCCGAAAAATAACTACTAAAGGACAACCGGTCATGTACGCAGTTTTGGTCACGGGCGGCAAGCAGTACCGTGTGATGCAGGGGCAGACCCTGCGTGTGGAGAAGCTCGAAGGCGAAGTCGGTGGTACGGTGAAGTTCGACCAAGTGTTGATGCTCGCTGACGGTGAGCACGTCCATGCTGGCGAGGCCGCAAAAGGCGCGTCGGTGACGGCGACGATCAAGTCGCACGGTCGCGCGGACAAGATCCGCATCGTCAAGTTCCGTCGGCGCAAGCACTATCGCAAGCAGATGGGCCACCGCCAGCATTACACCGAAGTCGAAATCACCGGCATTGCCGGCAAGTAAGGAGAAGCAGCCATGGCACACAAAAAGGCAGGCGGCAGTACCCGCAACGGCCGCGACTCCAACCCCAAGTTTCTGGGCGTCAAGCTGTATGGCGGTCAGGCGGTGGCGGCCGGCAACATCATCATTCGCCAGCGTGGCACCGAGTACCACCCCGGCATGGGCGTGGGCATCGGCCGCGACCACACGCTGTACGCGCTGCGCGATGGCGTGGTCGATTTTTCCGTGAAGGGCCCGAAGTCGCGTCGCACGGTGAGCGTGGTCGGCGGCGAGTAAGTTGCACGACACGCCAGTCGCACGAGGCCCCGCGCACTGCGGGGCTTTTCGTTTGTGAATCGTGAATCGTGAGCAGGTAGCAGGTAGCAGAGAATCGTGATTGCGATGCGGCCGATCAACTCGTCGTATGCGTGAGGCTTGCGCTTTTGATTTTTCCATTCACCATTCACCATTCACCATTCACGGCGTTCCCATGAAATTCGTCGACGAAGCCACCATCCACGTGCAGGCCGGTGACGGCGGCAACGGCTGCGTGAGTTTCCGCCGCGAGAAGTTCATCCCGCTCGGTGGCCCCGATGGTGGCGACGGTGGTGACGGCGGCAGCGTGTGGTTGGTCGCTGATGAAAACCTCAACACGCTGGTGGATTTCCGCCACGAGCGGCGCTTCCATGCGCAGCGCGGCGAGAACGGTCGCGGTCGGCAGATGTTCGGCAAGGCCGGTGCGGACACTGAAATCCGCGTGCCGGTCGGCACCGGCGTCACCAACGTGGCCACCGAGGAGTTGATCGGCGATCTGACCGAACACGGCCAGAAGCTGCTGGTCGCCCGTGGCGGCCACGGCGGGCAGGGCAACATCCACTTCAAGAGTTCGGTCACGCGCGCGCCGCGGCGGGCCACGCCGGGCAGCGAAGGCGAGCAGCGCGAGATCGCGCTGGAGCTGCGTGTGCTCGCCGATGTCGGCCTGCTCGGCTTCCCCAACGCCGGCAAGTCCACCTTCATCCGCGCGGTGTCGGCGGCCACGCCGCGCGTCGCCGACTATCCGTTCACCACCTTGCAGCCGCATCTGGGCGTGGTCAGCGTCGAGGCGCACCGCAGTTTCGTGATCGCCGACATCCCCGGACTGATCGAAGGTGCGGCCGATGGTGCAGGCCTGGGCATCCAGTTCCTGCGCCATGTCCAGCGTACCGGCCTGTTGCTGCATCTGGTGGACATACTGCCGATCGATGGCGCCGATCCGGTCGAACAGGTGCGCGCGATCGAGGCCGAGCTGCGCAAGTACGATCCGCAGATGCTGGAAAAGCCGCGCTGGCTGGTGCTCAACAAGGCCGACTTGTTGTTGCCCGAAGAGGCCGCGCAGCGCGCTGCGCAAATCGTCGCCGATCTGGGCTGGAATGCTCCGTGGTTTCTGGTGTCGGCGGTCGGTCGCGAGGGCACGCGCGAGGTGTGCCTGAAAGTGCAGCACTTCTTCGACGAGCAGAAGTATCTGGCGTCGCAGGCCGCGGCAAACGATGCGGGCGCGGCGGGCGCGTGATGGACGATCAAGGTCGTGCGCGGCGCCCGACGCACACGCGGGTCAAGCTCATGAATGCAAAAGCCGGCTTGCGCCGGCTTTTGTCGAGCTTGGACAAACGCGAAACGTCAAGCGGCCTTGAGTGCCTTGATGCGCGCGGTCAGGCGGCTCTTGTGGCGGGCCGCCTTGTTCTTGTGGATCAGGCCACGCGCCGAGTAGCGGTCGAGGATGGGCTGGGCGATGGCAAAGGCGGTCTGCGCGGCGGTCTGGTCGCCGGCGTTGATCGCCTTGAGCACCTTCTTGACGGCGGTGCGCAGCATGGAACGGGCGCTGGCGTTGCGGGCGCGATGAACCTCGGCCTGCTTGGCGCGCTTTTTGGCGGACTTGATGTTGGCCAAGGGAAAACTCCTGGAAGTAACTTCGGGTGGAACCGGCCGCGGCGCGGCGCGGACGATGGAACCGCGTGAAAAGACTGCACATTATGGAGATGCCGTGGGCATGAGTCAAACCCCCGCGCCGGTTGACGCGGATGCCAAAGTCGGCGGCAAGCGCCCGTCGATGCTGCGCTCGGTCGCGTCGTTCAGCAGCATGACCATGATCAGCCGCGTGTTCGGGCTGGTGCGCGACATGGTCATCAGCCGCGTGTTCGGCGCCAACGCGGCCACCGATGCCTTCTGGGTCGCGTTCCGCATTCCCAACTTCATGCGCCGTCTGTTCGCCGAAGGCTCGTTCACCACCGCCTTCGTGCCGGTGTTCACGCAGATCAAGGAAACCCGCAGCCACGCCGATCTGAAGGAACTGGTCGCGCGCACCGCCGGATCGCTCAGCGCGCTGCTGATTCTGGTCGTTGGGCTGGGCATGGTGTTTGCGCCGCAAGTGGCCACGGTGTTTTCGCCGGGCGCGCTGCAGGACCCGGAAAAACTCGAACTCACCGTGCACCTGCTGCGGCTGACGTTTCCCTTCATCCTGCTGGTGTCGCTGACCGCGCTGGCCGGCGGGGCGCTCAACAGCTTCCATCGTTTCGCGATGCCGGCGCTGGTGCCGGTGCTGTTGAACCTGAGCATGATCGGCTGCGCGCTATGGCTCACCCCGTTGTTGGGCCCGCCGCCGGCGCCGCACGCGATGGACGTGCGCATCGTTTCGTTGGGTTGGGCGATCGTGATCGGCGGCGTGGTGCAACTGCTGTGCCTGTTGCCGGAAATGGCCAAGCTCGACTTGCTGTCGCTGCCGCGGTTGGGCTTCACCCATCCGGACGTGCGCAAGGTGATGAAGCTGATGGTGCCCACGCTGTTCGGCTCGTCCATCGCGCAGGTCAACCTGTTGCTCGATACGGTCATCGCGTCCTTGCTGTTCGTCGGATCGCAGAGCTGGCTGTCGCAGGCCGACCGTTTCCTCGAACTGCCGCTGGGGGTGTTCGGCATCGCACTGGGCACGGTGATCTTGCCGACGCTGGCCCGGCACCACGTCAACACCGATCAGGCCGGCTTCTCCAGATCGCTCGACTGGGGCTTGCGCACGACCCTGATGATCGCGGTGCCGGCGATGTTCGGGCTGATGTTCCTGTGCGAGCCGCTGGTGGCGACGTTATTCCAGTACGGGCGCTTCCACGCGTTCGATACCCACATGGCGGCGCTGAGCGTGTTCGGTCTGAGCTTCGGGTTGCCGGCGTTCGCGCTGGTGAAAGTCGTGCTGCCGGCGTTCTATGCGCGGCAGGACACGCGCACGCCGGTGAAGGCCGGCGTGGCGGCGCTGATTGCCAACATGGCTTTCAACTTTGCGTTCCTCGGATTGCTGTATTGGTTGGTGGTGCGTGGAACCTGGGTGCCGGCAGGGGCGAACAATCTGACGGCGGACATCGCCGCCGCGCAGTCCAGTTCCACCATCGAGGCGTTCGGCAAGCTGCCCGGGTTGCACTTCGCCTTGGGCATGGCCAGCGCGCTGTCGAGTTACCTCAACCTGATGCTGCTCTGGCATTGGCTGCGCCGTGCTGGCGTGTTCCAGCGTCAGCCGGGCTGGGCGCGCTTCTGGCTGCGGCTGGCGCTGGCTTGCGCGGCGATGGTCGGTGTGTTGCTGGTCGGCCAGCACGTCGGCCCGGATTTCACGCAGGTCGGTTTCCCGACGCGCATCGTCTGGCTGATCGTGCTCGTCGGCGGCGGTGCGGCCACTTACGGGCTGGCGATGGTCGCGCTGGGCTTTCGTCCGCGTGAGCTGCGCGAGCATTGACGGGCGCGCCTGCGGTTATGATGCAAGGTTCATGAATCGCCCCTCCGCTCGCCTGTTTCGCGACCCCGACCGCGCCGCCATCGGCGCCGGCGGCAGCGTGTTGTGCATCGGTGCGTTCGACGGCCTGCACTTGGGCCATCGCGCGTTGGTGCGCCGGGCGGTGGCGCGCGCGCGGCAGTTGCAGTGCGAAGCGGTGGCCTTGAGCTTCGAGCCGCTGCCGCGCGAGTTCTTCGCCCGCGACCTGCCGCCCGCACGCCTGACCGCACCGCGGGCCAAGGTGGAAGGGTTGCTGGCGCTGGGCGTCGATCGGGTTGGCTTGCTGCGTTTCGATGCGCGCATGGCGGCAATGACGGCGCGCCAGTTCATCGAGCGGGTGCTGGTCGATGTGCTGCGAGCGCGCGAAGTCTGGGTTGGCCCGGGGTTCGCCTTCGGGCAGGGTCGGCAGGGCGATCTGGCGCTGTTGCAAGCCGTCGGCGCCGCGCATGGGTTTGCTGCGCACGCGATCGAACCGGTGCTGCTCGATGGGCAGCGGGTCTCCAGCTCGGATGTCCGCGAACGTTTGGCGCGTGGCGATCTGGTGGGGGCGGGTAGGCAATTGGGCCGCCCCTTCGCGATGTCCGGTCGCGTCGTGCGCGGTCGGCAACTGGGTCGCACGCTCGGCTTTCCGACCGCGAACCTGCGCTGCGGGCGCTTGCGGCCGGCGTTACATGGCATCTTCGCCACCCGCGTGCACGCTGATGGGTGCAACGGCTGGCCGAGCGTGGCCAGCCTCGGCACGCGGCCGATGGTGGATGGCGTGGAGCCATTGCTCGAAGTGCATCTGCTGGACTTCGATGGCGACCTGTATGGCCGGCGCATCGAAGTGGAGTTCGTGGCCAGGCTGCGCGACGAACAGCGCTTTGCCGACCTGCCGGCGATGACGGCGCAGATGCAGCGCGACGCCGAACAGGCGCGCGCGATTTTGGGATTGCAGGAAACGAAACGTGGAGTGATGGCGTGAACGATTCGGAAAAGGGCGGCGCCGACGGCCGCTACAAGGACACGATCAACCTGCCGCAGACGCAGTTCGCGATGAAGGCCGACTTGCCAAAACGCGAGCCGGGCATGCTCGCCGATTGGGAGCAGCGCGGGCGCTATGCGCAGGTGCAGGCGCATACCGCCGGGCGCGAACACGCCTTCATCCTGCACGATGGCCCGCCGTATGCGAACGGTGCGATCCACCTCGGGCACGCGGTCAACAAGATCCTCAAGGACATCGTCGTCCGTTCCAAGCTGCTGGGCGGTTTCCGCTCGCCGTTCGTGCCCGGTTGGGACTGCCACGGATTGCCGATCGAGATCGCGGTCGAGAAAAAACACGGCAAGGTCGGGCAGAAAGTCGATGCCGCGCAGTTCCGCAAGCTCTGTCGCGAATACGCCGGAAAGCAGATCGACCTGCAACGCACCGACTTCAAGCGCCTGGGGGTGCTGGGCGAGTGGGAGAACCCGTACCAGACGATGGATTTCCGCTACGAGGCCGACATGCTGCGCGCGCTGGCGAAGATCGTCGCGCGCGGGCACGTCACTCGCGGCTTCAAGCCGGTGCACTGGTGCTTCGACTGCGGCTCGGCGCTGGCCGAGGCGGAGATCGAATATCAGGACAAGACCTCGCCAGCGGTGGACGTGGCCTATGACGCGCTCGACGCGCGCGCGCTGGCGGCGAAGTTCGGTGCGAGTGTGGGCGATGGGGACATCGTGGCGGTGCCGATCTGGACCACCACACCGTGGACGCTGCCGGCGAGTTTTGCGGTCACCCTCGGCCCCGAGTTGGACTACGTGCTGGTCGAAGGCCCGCAGCGCGATGGCCGCCGGGTGTTGCTGGTGGTCGCCGAGGCGTTGGTCGAACGCGTGCTGGCGCGCTACGGCATCGATGGTGTGACCATCATGGGCCGCGCCAAGGGCGACGCATTGGATTCCCTTCTCCCTTCGGGAGAAGGTGCCCGCAGGGCGGATGAGGGCCAGAAGAACGACGAATCCTCGCGCGAGTCCGACCCCTCACCCCCACCCCTCTCCCGCCGGGAGAGGGGCTTGAAGCACCCCTTCTACGACGATCGCGAAATCCCGATCATCCTCGGCGACCACGTCTCCGCCGACGACGGCACCGGCGCGGTACACACCGCGCCCGGCCACGGCGCGGAAGACTTCGCGGTCGGCAAACTCTACGGGCTGGTCGATGCCATCCCGCCGTCCGAACTCAACCCGGTCGGGCCCAATGGCGTGTACCTGCCGGGCACGCCGATTTTCGCCGGGCAATACATCTGGAAGGCCAACGACGCCGTCGTCGAGCTGCTGCGCGAACGCGGCGTGCTGCTGGCGCAGGCGAAGATCACCCACAGCTACCCGCATTGCTGGCGGCACCGCACGCCAGTTGCGTTTCGCACCACGCCGCAGTGGTTCATCGCGATGGATCAGGCCGGGCTGCGCAAGGACTCGCTCAAGGCGATCCACACCGATGTGACCTGGTACCCGGCGTGGGGCGAGGAGCGCATCGCCAACATGGTCGAAGGCCGGCCCGACTGGTGCATCTCGCGCCAGCGCACCTGGGGCGTGCCGATCGCGTTGTTCGTGGACAAGCAAAGCCAGCAACCACATCCGCGCAGCGTGGAGCTGATGGAAGCCGTTGCGCTGCGCGTCGAAAAGCAGGGCGCCGATGCGTGGTACGCGCTGGATGCGCGCGAGCTGCTCGGCGACGAAGCGCAGCACTACGAGAAGGTCACCGACATCCTCGATGTGTGGTTCGATTCGGGCGTTACGCACTACTGCGTGCTCGACCAGCGCGAGAACCTCACCCGCGGCCCGGGCGACAAGGTGATTTATCTGGAAGGTTCCGACCAGCACCGCGGCTGGTTCCATTCCTCGCTGCTCACGTCGGTGGCCATGCACGGCACCGCGCCTTACGACGAGGTGCTCACCCACGGCTTCACCGTGGACGAGCAGGGTCGCAAGATGTCCAAGTCGTTGGGCAATGGCATCGAGCCGCAGGACGTGATGAAGGACTACGGCGCCGACATCCTGCGCCTGTGGATCGCATCCACCGATTACCGCAACGAGATGGCGCTGTCGCCGACCATCCTCAAGCGCGTGGCCGACGTGTATCGGCGCATCCGCAACACCGCGCGCTTCCTGCTCGGCAATCTGCACGGTTTCGATCCGGCACAGCACTTGCTGAACGTGAAGGACTGTCTGCTGCTCGACCAGTGGGCGGTGCAGCAGGCGCACGACACGCAGCAGGCGATCCTCGCCGCGTATGCGCGCTACGACTTCCCCGAGATCGTGCAACGCATCGGCAACTTCTGCACCAATCAGATGGGCTCGCTGTATCTGGACATCACCAAGGATCGCCTGTACACGATGCGCGCGGACAGCCATGGCCGGCGCAGCGCGCAAAGTGCGATGTACCGCATCGCCGAGGCGCTGGTGCGCTGGCTGGCGCCGATGCTGGCGTTCACCGCCGAGGAGATCTGGCAGCACCTGCCCGGCGAGCGTGGCGAATCGGTGTTGTTCGAAACGTGGTACGACGGGCTGCAAGCCACGCAGGACTCGCCGGAACAGCGCGCGTTCTGGGACGACCTGCTGGCGATCCGCGCCGGTGCTTCCAAACTGCTCGAAGGCATGCGCAACGCCGGCGCCATCGGCGCGGCGCTGGATGCAGAAGTGGCGTTGCATACCGATGCGGCGCGGCAAGCGCGTTTTGCAAGTGTGGCCGACGAGTTGCGATTTTTCTTCATCGTGTCCGAGCTGCATATTTCGAGCGAGGCCGCGCCCGAACACGCCGAAGTGGTGGATGTATCCGGCGGCAAGGTCGCCATCGCCGCCAGCGTGAGCCCGCACCGCAAGTGCATCCGCTGCTGGCATCACCGCGCCGACGTCGGCTCACATCCTGAGCACCCTGACATCTGCGGTCGTTGTGTCGGCAACGTCGAAGGGCCGGGCGAAAACAGGCAGTTCTTCTGATGCCCGTATCGGCCAAACCCAACGCACTGCCGTGGCTGCTGCTCTCGGCCGCGATCATCGCCCTCGACCAGTGGACGAAGTGGCTGGTCGTGAGTCATCTGGACTTGCACCGCCCGGTAGCCTTCATCGCCGGCTGCTGGAACTGGATGCTTGCCTACAATCAGGGCGCGGCCTTCAGCATGTTGGGCGACGCCTCGGGCTGGCAGCGCTGGCTGTTCGGCGGGCTGGCGGTAGCGGTCAGCGGTGGCATGGCGTTCTGGCTGGCGCGCACCCCACGTGGCGATTGGCGCACCGCGTTGCCGTTCGCGCTGGTGATCGGCGGCGCGCTGGGCAACCTGATCGACCGCATCCGCATCGGTCATGTGGTGGATTTCATCCAGTGGTACTGGCGCGATCACTACTGGCCCACCTTCAACGTCGCCGACTCGGCCATCGTCGCCGGCGCGGTCGCGATGCTGTTGTTCGGCATGCGCAAGCCAGACAAGGAGCCGCACGCATGAAAGCCATTATGGCGATGGATCTACCCGCACGCAGCGGCACGTTTTACCCCGAGCCTTTTCGTTCGCGCGTGCTGCCGCGCGACAAGCGGGCGCTCGGCGATGCATTTGGGTTGACGAAGATCGGCGTGAACCTCACCGTGCTGCATCCTGGCGTGGAATCGTCGATGCGGCACTGGCACGACTGCGAAGACGAGCTGGTGTATGTCCTGGAAGGCGAACTGGTGCTGGTGAGCGATTCCGGCGAGCAAACGCTCAGCGCCGGCATGGTCGTCGGTTGCCGTGCCGGCGATTCTGACGCGCATCAGCTGGTCAATCGCAGTAGGCGAGCTGCGGTGTACCTGGAGATCGCCAATCGCGACGCGGCCGATGCGGCCTTCTATCCGGATATCGACATGGCCTGCGGCAAGGATGCGCAAGGCCGCTTCGTGTTCACCCACAAGGACGGCACGCCGTACTGACGTAAAATACCCAGCATGGATGTCCTGTTAGCCAACCCACGCGGTTTCTGCGCCGGGGTCGATCGCGCCATCGAGATCGTCAAGCGCGCGCTGGAGACTTACGGTGCGCCGATCTACGTGCGCCACGAAGTCGTGCACAACCGTTTCGTGGTCGATGATCTCAAGCGTCGCGGCGCGGTGTTCGTCGAAGAACTGCACGAAGTGCCCGACGGCGCGACGGTGATCTTCTCCGCGCACGGTGTGTCGCAGGCGGTGCGCAAAGAAGCTGCGCGGCGCGGACTGAAGGTGTTCGACGCCACCTGCCCGCTGGTGACCAAGGTGCACATGGAGGTCACGCGCCACAACCGCAAGGGCGCCGACATGGTGCTGATCGGCCACGCCGGCCACCCGGAGGTGGAGGGCACGATGGGGCAGTGGGACGCCGCAGCGTCCGGTGGCTCGATCTACTTGGTCGAAAACGTGGACGACGTCGCCGCGCTGACGGTATCGCAACCGGACAACCTGGCCTACACCACGCAGACCACGCTGTCGGTGGACGACACGCGATTGGTCATCGCCGCCTTGCGCACGAAATATCCAAATATCCACGGCCCGAAGAACGAAGACATCTGCTACGCCACCCAGAACCGTCAGGACGCGGTGCGCAAACTGGCGCAAGAGTGCGATCTGGTGCTGGTGGTCGGCTCGATCAACAGTTCCAACTCCAACCGTCTGCGCGAACTGGCCGAAAAGCAGGGCGTGCCGGCCTATCTGATCGATGGCGCCGACGACATCGATCCGGCGTGGGTGCGGGGCAGGGCGCGCATCGGCGTGACCGCCGGCGCCTCCGCGCCCGAGGTGCTGGTGGAAGGCGTGCAAGCGCGCCTGCGTGAACTGGGCGCGGCGCACATCGACAGCCTGCTGGGCGAGCCTGAGGACATGGTGTTCGCCCTGCCCAGAGAACTGCGGCAGATCGCCCTGAACGATTGACCCGACGCCGCGCCGCGCCTACACTTTGCGGCCCGCATGGGCCATCGCGGCCCGGTGGGTGAAAGCTCCAAGGTACAGACAACATCGCCGGAATAGCTCAGTTGGTAGAGCGGCGCATTCGTAATGCGTAGGTCGCAGGTTCGACTCCTGTTTCCGGCACCATCTACCCTTCCCCCGGCATCCCGCAACCCCGGCTGCTGCCAGCGCCGGTGGTCGGCGTTTCAACGGCGCTTGCCCTTTTTTCGCGGCGGCGTGACGGCCTTGTCCGGCAGGGTCGACAGGTGCTGTAGTTCAGCGGGCATCCGCGCTTGCAACTGGCGCAGCAGATCGAGCGCGGCGGTGCTGGTATCGGGCTTGCCGTCCGCTCCGGTGGCTTGCACCAGCGTGCTGGGATCGTGCGTGCCGGCATCCAGAACATGCGCACGGGTGAGCAGCAGGATGCGTTGGCCGCGGTACTCCACGTCGTACAGGCCCATCATCTGCGAGCGGCTGCGATAGGTCACGCCGGGCGTGTTCACCAGCAATTGCCCGAGTGCATTCCACGCATCGAGCATCACCGCAGCGATGGCGAACTCGGGGGCCGCAGCGGCAGCAATCGCCGGTGCCGGTGGCGGTGGGGGTGTCGGGGTCGTGGCGCAGCCCGAAGCCAGCAATACCCAGATCAAGAGGCCGACGGGCAGGCGTTCTGTGCGGCGCGGGGCGCGAGCTGACCGTGGCGTGTGCTCGCGCATCGGTCGATCGACGTGCGCGGCCGAATCGCGGGTGCCGATCGAGCCCACCGGCGCGGCGCGGCGGTGGGCTCGTGGCAAGGGTTACTGGCCAGCCGGAACGGTGAACTTGCTCACCGGCGGATTGACGATCGTGTGATCGTCGGCGTGGCTGATGCGGCCCTCGCCCTTGGCGTGCGCGTGATGCTTCTTGCCGTGGTGCTTGGCAGCGGGCTTGGCGCCGGCGTCGGCAGCGCCCGAATCGGCGGCGGCGCTACCGGCAGCATCCTTGGCGGCGGCATCGTGATGGGCGGCGGCCTTGTGGTGCGATGCGCCCTTGTGATGGGCGGCCTTGGCCGGGGCATCGGCGGCGGCCGAGCCGGCCGGCGAGGCGGCATCTTGCGCGAATGCGGGGGCGGCGCAGGCGAGTGCGAGGCAGGCGGCGATCAACAGGGTGGACTTCATGGGTGGTTCTCCTCGTGGGTGGCATGGGCATCACGGCCGTGATGGCCGCGATGGCTGGATTTTATACCACGCAGCGGGGTTGACCCCGAAACGCCGCAGCCCGTTCCCGCTGCGGCCAAGGTCGGTTCCGCCCCGTTCAGGCAATCGGCGATGCGGTGCGCAGGGCCCTGCCGCGACGTGCGACGGCAGGGCGGCGAACATCAGCGCGATCCGATCGCGCCGATCAAGCGGCCGGCGGTTCGGCGCGCACCACCTTGTTGCGGCCGGTCTCCTTGGCCACGTACAGGGCCTTGTCGGCGCGGGTGATCATCGCGTGCCCGTCTTCCTTGTGATCCCACTCGGCCACGCCGAAGCTGGCGCTCACCGTACCCACGTCGCCGAACGGGGCGTCGGCGATCTTGGCGCGCGCCGCCTCGGCCAGCGCCGCGGCGGCGTCGATGCGGGTTTCCCGCAGCAGCAGGACGAACTCCTCGCCGCCGAAACGTGCCGCACAGTCCGAGCTGCGCAGCAGCTCGCGCACGCGCAATGCCGCGTTTTTCAGCACCATGTCGCCGCTGTCGTGGCCGTAGGTGTCGTTGATGCGCTTGAAGAAGTCCAGATCGAGCATCACCACCGAAAGCCCGAGTTTTTTCACGCGCGCTTCGGTCATCGCCGTCTCCAGCTGCTCGAAAAAGCGGCGGCGGTTGACCAGATCGGTGAGGAAGTCCTTGGTCGCCAGATCTTCGAGCTTGCGGTTCAGGCGCGCCATCGGCCCGATCACGAATCCCGACAGCGCCACGTTCATCGCCAGGAACATCACCGCGAAGATCACCAGCAGCGACAGCATGAAGCTGTAGAAGGTCTGCCGCGCTTTTTCCAGCGGGTAGAACACCGGCACCTGCACGAGCTGGATGCCGATGACATCGCCGAGCTTCCAGCCGAAACCGTTGCTCGCACCGTAGACCTTGAGCATCGACGGTGGGGCTGCTTGCGGCGTGCTGTGGCAGGCCAGGCAGGCCGGGTTGGTGACCTTGATCGGGCGCGCCACGTACAGCGTGCGCGCCATGCCCTCGCCGTGGAAGCCGGTGACTTCCGTGCCGCCCTGATTGCGGAACTGCTCGATGATGCGCGCTTCCCAATCGGATGCGCGGTCGCGCGGATTGGTCGGATCGATCACCGCTTCCTTGTAGTCGTAGCCGACATAGCGATCGCGCAGCCGACGCACCACTTCGGTGGCGGAGAACGCGGGCACGGTTTCCGGAAGGAAAGTTTCGACGTTGAGTGGATCCAGATGCGGCTTGATGTTGTCCGATGTGTATCCACGCACCGCAATGGCGGTCGCCATCAGCACCTGCGAGTTCTGGCGCACGTTGTCGAGCGCGTATTCTTCGAGGTAACGGTCGTAGTAGATGGCCGCGCCGACGCTGCCGAGCACGAACACGATCACCAGCACCAGATTGAACTTCAAGCGCAGCGACATGCGGGCCCCCGGTAGCGGCCACGCCCGGTGCGGGCAGGCTTTCCCGCGGCATCATAGCCGAAGGCGTATGCTGGCAAAGCAGGACTGCGGAGACGGGCGATGGCCACCGGTTGGGCCGGCGATGGCGCGGTGCAAGATCAAATCGATGCGACCGTCAAGGACGCCATCGCGCGGGCGCGCAGCCGTCTGCCCAAGGGTGCCGGGCGTGCGAACTGCGAGGAGTGTGACGCGCCGATCCCCGAAGCGCGGCGCAAGGCGATGCCCGGCGTGCGCCTGTGCGTGGCCTGCCAGGAGGCGGTCGACCGCGGGCACGACGTCGTTGGCGGCATCAATCGCCGGGGCAGCAAGGACAGCCAGTTGCGGTGATGGCGCACGCCTGCAACCGACACTCGAAGCCGCGCAGTGGACGTGCTGCGCGCAGTCGCCAACGGAGGGGCCCCGTGCAAACGCTGTGGGCGACCGGGATCGCCGCGACGCTGGCCGCCGCACTCGTCGGTTCGGAGCGCGGGGCCGGCACGGCCATGACGCTCAGGTCGCCAGCGGTAGCCGATGGCGATCGCTTGCCGACCCAGTACACGTGTGACGGTGCCGGCGTGTCGCCGCCGCTGGCGTGGCACGATGTGCCGGGCAATGCGAAGAGCCTGGCCCTGCTGGTCGTCGATCCCGACGCACCCGATCCGGCCGCGCCGCAACGCATTTGGACGCATTGGGTTCTGTATGACCTTCCCCCGGCATCGTCCGGCTTGGCCGAAGGGGTCGCCGTCGCCGCCTTGCCGCCCGGAACCCGGCAAGGTCACAACGACTGGGGACGCAGCGGCTACGGTGCGGCTTGTCCGCCGATCGGGTCGCATCGCTACATTTTCACCGTGTATGCGCTCGACACGGTTCTGGCCGATCTGCGCATGCCCGATCGCATCGCGCTGGAGCGGGCGATGGGTGGCCACATCGTGGCGCGAGCGCAACTGGTGGCCCGTTACGCCAAGCGCACGGGAGGTTGAACCGGGGCAGGGGCGCAGCTACCGACCACGTCGAATGTGCAGCAAACCGTGCGCATGCGAGCGGAAAAAATTGACGCCGGATCGGCGTCCGTGGACAATGTGCGGCTCCCGTGGCCCGTCGCAGCAGACGGCGCCAACGCCCGTGCTGACATGCCAGTGCCGGGCTCCAGATATTGGCTATGTAGCTCAGCCGGTTAGAGCGTGGCACTCATAATGCCGAGGTCGGTGGTTCGAGTCCACCCATAGCCACCAAACACCATTCCCGCCATACCCCGCAACACCCCTGAAACCGCGCTACGAAGCGGTTTCTTCTTGTCCGCACGTCTGGCAAGGCATCGGAACATCCCTAGACTACCGCCAAGTTTGGCGGTACGGTTAGCGGTAGGTTGGCAGCCGCCCGGCCGCCTACCGCCAAAAAAGGATGCTGCCATGCCCAAGCGCCTGAACCCGCTTTCCCCGTCGGCGATCGCCAACGCCAAGCCGAAGGATTCCCCATACGCTGTCCGTGATGGTCTGGGCCTGTTCGTGATGGTCAACCCCGACGGCGCCAAGCTATGGCGCTTCGACTACCGCAGGCCCGTAACTGCCAAGCGCAACACCCTGAGCCTAGGCACCTACCCCGACGTGTCCTTGAAGCGTGCGCGCGAAAAGCGCGACGAAGCCCGCAAGCTGCTGGCCGATGGCATCGACCCGGGCGTGAAGCGGCAGGCAGAGAAAACCGCCGCCGTCGAGCGTGCTGCTAACAGCTTTGAGGCGGTCGCGCGGGAATGGCTGCTGGTGCGCAAGCCCGGCTGGACGGAAAAACAGCACGACAAGGAAGCGAAGCGGCTGGAAAAGCACGCATTCCCCTACGTCGGCCACCGCGCCATTGCCGAGCTCGACGTGGACGATATCCGCCCCTTGATCGAGCGCGTATGGAATGCCGGATACCTGGAACAGGCACATCGGCTGCGGTTCCAGTTGAGCCGCGTCTACCGCTTCGCCATCGGCACCAAGCGCGCCAAGCATGACCCTGCCGCCGCCCTGAGCGAAGTCTTGCCCAGTCGCCGCGACATGGTGAAGTCGCGCATGCCCACAATTACGGACACGGCGCGCGTGGCCGAGCTGCTGCGCGCAATGGATGGATTCACCGGCTCGCCCATCGTCGCCGCCGCCCTGAAGCTGGCACCGCTGTGGTTTTGCCGCCCCGGCGAGATTCGCATGGCCGAATGGGTGAACTTCGACTTGGACGGCGAGCATCCCACCTACCGCGTGCCGCCGATCATCCGCAAGTTGAAGAAGCGCGAGAAGTTGCACCCCGACACCCCGCCGCACGTCATCCCGTTGTCCTCGCAAGCGCTGGCGATCTTGCGCGAGCTGCAACCGCTGACCGGGCGCGGCCAGTGCTTGTTCCCCGGCGCGCGCAGTGCCAAGCGATCCATGAGCGACGGTGCAGTGAACGCCGCGCTGGCCCGGATGGGTTTCAAGGGCGAGATGGTCGGGCACGGATTCCGCGACATGGCGAGCACCATGCTCCGCGAGATGGGATGGTCGCGCGAAGCCGTCGAAGCGCAGTTGTCGCACAAGGTCGGCGGAACCGAAGGCGTCTACAACATGGCACAGCACCTGCCCGAACGCCGCAAGATGATGCAGGCATGGGGCGACTATCTGGATGCGCTGCGCACCGGCTCGAACGTGGTTCCGTTCAGGCGCGACGCTGCCAGCGCATAATCGAACCGCCACGCCTAGCAGGCTGTTGAAAAACAGCCTGCTGATGCGATCCATGGACGGATCGCACGCCAATCAAACACGCAAGTGTTTGATTTGGCGGAGCCGAGTACGGGCATGTACCGGACTCGGCGCGTTGAAA
>JAFEEL010000014.1 GCA_018241125.1 Pseudomonadota bacterium
CGTGCTCACGCGGCTGCCGACCACCAAGAACCGCCACATCGACCAGCTGCTGCCGCATCGCTGGCAACCGGCGGGCTGACCGGGTTTGACGCCGGGCCGCAAGGTGTCGTGGGCGGACGGTTACGCAGTACCACCAAGTTGCGCATGTTGAAACGCGTGGGCTTCCACAGGCCCGCCACCTTCAGGTGCTCGGGATCCTCCAGCAAGTAGCAGCCAACCCCGGTGGGACGCGGCTTCTGCGACGTGCCGTAGGCCACGCGCAGCAGTGGTGGCTCGCGGCTGTCCATGACGGAGACCACCAGCGCGGGGCGATCCTTCATGGTCGGGTCTTGCGGATCGTAGTTGGGAAAGTGGCACCACACGATGTCGCCGGCCTTTGGCAACATCGGCCAGGCCGCGGACATCACAGCCCTTCGATCAGACTGGACGTGGGATGGTAGTCGGCTTCCAGATGGCCGTAGCGTGCGCGGATGGCCTTCATCGCCTTGGCGGAAAGCTCCGGGGCGTCTTCCGGCAGGGCGGGCAACACGTCCTCGCGCAACCGCGCCAGCGCGTAGTTGATGAGCTGGGTTTCGTTGAAGCCCAGCTTGGACGCCATCGCCTTGACCGTCTTGCGCGTCACCGTGTTCGGCGTGTCCTTGTCCTTGAACTTCATCAGCAACGGATGCGTGGACACCGGAAACTCCCGAAATATATATGTCTGATATATATTCGCAAACGACCGGTACGTGGTCAATCGCGTCGGCACCGACGTCTTGGTCGTGGCAGCCGATGAATGCTTACCGCGTACTCCCCAACACACCCGCCGACGCCTCGCGGGTGTGCAGGTTGAAGGTCGCGCCTTGCACGAGGATGTGCACCTTCAGGCCGAGCAGGCACACCGGCTGGCTCTGGCTGACTTCGGCCATCGAGGAAAACGACAGCCCGCCGGCATCGACGATGGTGACCGCGCCGCTGCCTTCGACCTCGATCACGTTGTCGGGGTTGATGAAGGCGGCGGTGTCTTCGTCCAGGCCGATGCCGATGGCGAACGGGTTGTAGGCCAGCGCGGCGACGAGGCGGCCGAGGCGGTCGCGCTGGCGGAAGTGCTGGTCGATGATGAAACGGTTGGTCAACCCCAGGCCCGGGGCGAGGCGCACGCTGCCGGCGCGCGGCGAGGAGCCTTCCTTGCCGAAGGCGATCATGTGCTCGCTCAGGATGCTGGCGCCGGCGCTGGTGCCGGCCACGTGCACGCCGTGGGCGTTGCGCTCGCGGATCATCTTCGCCGCGGGCGTGCCGCCGAGGATGGTGGAGATGCGCAACTGGTTGCCGCCGGTGAAGAACACGCCGTTGGCTTTCTCCAGCCGTTTCAGCACATCCTCGCGCGCGCCGTCCTCGCGCTTGGCGATGTCCAGTGCGGTGACCTTGCCGGCATCGAGGCGGTCGAACAGATCCTCGTACTTGCTGCCGGTGTCGGGCAGGCGGCTGGCGGTGGGGATGACCACGATGTCGGCGTGCTCGCCGCCGCACAAGTCCACGAAGCGCCGCAGGATGCGCCGCCGGCTCTGCTTGTCCTCGGCGCCGCCGATGGGGATGATCCAGCCGCGCTGGCCGCCTGCGGGAATCCTGCTGGGCATCTTCGGGTATTTCCTTGCGTGTTCGGGTGCGCGCACGCTAGCACGAGCCGGGCGGTTGCGTCTGTGATCGACGCACTCGGACGCGCCACACCGTATGATTCGACGAACCCATCGCGTGACGCTCGGATGCGCATCATCAGCTTCAACGCCAACGGCCTGCGCTCGGCGGCAAGCAAGGGCTTCTTCGACTGGTTCGCGGCGCGCAAGGTCGATGTGCTGTGCGTGCAGGAGACCAAGGCGCAGGAGCACCAGTTGCGCGAGGCGTCGATGCTGCCCAAGGGCTACCATGCGCACTTTCGCGACGCCACCACGAAGAAGGGTTACAGCGGCGTGGCGATCTACAGCAAACGCAAACCCGATGCGATCCTTACCGGGCTGGGCCGTGCCGATTTCGACGAGGAGGGCCGCTACATCGAGGCGCGCTTTGGAAACTTGAGCGTGGTGTCGATGTACCTGCCGTCGGGCTCGTCGGGCGATGAACGTCAGCAGTTCAAGCTGGCCATCATGGAATGGATCAAACCCATCCTCGACGGCTTCATCGCCAGTGGTCGGCAGTACGTGCTGTGCGGCGACTGGAATATCGTGCGCGGCAAGAACGATATCAAGAACTGGACCTCGAACCAGAAGAACTCCGGTTGCCTGCCGGTCGAGCGCGCCTGGCTCAACGGCTTGATCGCCGATGCCTGCGGCGATGGCACGCCGGCACCCAAGCACGGCTGGATCGATACCTTCCGCGCGCTCAAACCCGAAGCGGTCGAATACAGTTGGTGGTCGCAGCGCGGGGCGGCGCGCGCCAACGACGTGGGTTGGCGCATCGACTACCAACTGGCCACGCCGAACCTGCGCGATACCATCAAGACCTGCGCGATCCACCGCGAGCCGCGCTTTTCCGATCACGCGCCATACCAAGTGGAATACGCGCTGTGAGCGGTGCGTCGGGCGCGCCGGGCGCAGCGCGCAAGCCTTCGCTGTGGCGGGCGTTCGCGCAGCCGGCGGCGGGCACGATGTTGTTCTTCGGTTTCTCCTCGGGCCTGCCATTCCTGCTGGTGGCCGGCACGCTGGCGTACTGGCTCAAGGAGAGCCACATCGTGCTGGCCGAGATCACCATGATCGCCAGCGCCGGCATGGCCTACGCTTTCAAGTTCGTGTGGGCGCCGCTGCTCGATCACTGGAAGCTGCCGCTGTTCTGGCGGCTGGGCCGCCGCCGTGGCTGGCTGCTGTGTGCGCAACTGGGCGTGATCGCCGGCCTGCTGGCGATGGCCTGGCTCACGCCGGCGCGGCTGGATGCGTTTATCGTCGCCACGCTGGCAGTGGCGTTCTTCGGCGCGACGCAAGATATCGCAGTGGATGCCTATCGCATCGAGATCGCGCCAGTGGAAGCCCAGGGCGCGCTGGTGGCGGTGTATTCGCTGGGTTATCGGTTGGCGCTGATCGTCGCCGGCGCGTTGGCGTTGATCGCCGCCGACCACGTGCCGTGGCCGCGTGTGTACGTGCTGATGGCCGCGGCGATGGCGGTGCCGCTGCTGGCCAACCTGATCGCGCGTGAACCCGATGGCGAGCGTGCGCCAGCGCCGACGTGGCGCGCGGCGATGCGCGCCGGCGTGGTCGATCCGTTCGCCGATTTCTTCCGCCGTTACGGCTGGAAACTCGCGCTGGCGGTGCTGGCCTTCATCTTGTTGTTCAAGATTCCGGAGCAGGCCACCGTCGGCGGGGTGATGAGTCCGTTTTATCTGGCGATGCAGTTCACCAAGACCCAGATCGGCGCGATCACCAAGGTCTATGGCGTGTGGATCGGCATCCTCGGCACCTTCGTCGGTGGCGCGGCGGTGGCGCGCTTCGGCGCGTGGCGCACGCTGGGCGTGACGTTGATTCTCACCGGCTGCTGCAATCTGTTGTACCTGTGGCTGATCGTGCATCCGGGCAACTTGCTGGTGCTCACCGCGGTGATCTCCGGCGAAAACTTCATGCTCGGCGTGCTCGGGCCGCCGACCGTGGCGTTCCTGTCATCACTGGTCAACCGTGAGCACACCGCCACGCAATACGCGCTGCTGTCTTCGCTGGTGAACCTGCCGGGAAAGTTTCTGGGATTCTTCGCCGGCGGCATCGCCACGGCGTTTGGATACGGCGGCTTCTTCATCATCACCACGCTGGCGGTACTGCCGGCGGCGGTGCTGTTCGTGGCGTTGTGGCCGTGGATGCGGCGATTGGAAGTCGCCGCCCAGGAACTCGCGGATCAGGAAGGCGCCGGATAGATCGCACCCAGCAACCGCGGCCCGCTGGCGCCGGTGACCGCAGGCAGGTTGCCGGGAATGCCCAGCAGTCTGGCGCGTGCCAGCCATGCGAAACCGGCGGCCTCGACGAAATCCGGGTCGAGGCCGAGGGCGGCGGTGGTCTCCACGCGCACGTTCGGCAGTTCCGCGCGCAACGCATCCATCAATGCGCCGTTGTGCACGCCGCCACCGCAGGCGTACAGCTCGCGCACGGCTGGCGCGTGCGTGCGCAGGGCGTCGGCGATGCTGCGTGCGGACAACGCCAGCAGCGTCGCCTGCACATCGGCGGCGGGAATGTCCGCGCCGATGCGCGCGTCGAGCCAATCCAGGTTGAACACTTCGCGGCCGGTACTCTTGGGCGGTGATGCCGCGAAGTACGCATCGTCGAGGCAGCGCGCCAGCAGGCCGTGGTTCACGCTGCCGCTGCGCGCCCACGCGCCGCCTTCGTCGCGGGTCGCGCCGCGTTGCCGCAAGGTCCAGGCATCGAGCAGGCAGTTCGCAGGCCCGGTATCGAAGCCGAGCACCGGCTGGCCGGGAACCAGCAAGCTGAGGTTGCCGATGCCGCCGAGGTTGAGGATCGCCCGTGGGATCTGCGCGTCAGCCAGCACCGCGGCGTGCAGTGCCGGCAGCAGCGGTGCGCCCTGACCGCCGGCAGCGACGTCGGCGCGGCGGAAGTCGGCGACCGTGGTGATGCCGGTGCGCTCGGCGATCACGCTGGCATCGCCGATTTGCAACGTGAACGGGTACGCGCCGTGCGGGCGATGGCAGACGGTTTGCCCGTGCGAACCGATCGCCGTGATCGCGCGCGGATGCAGGTTTGCGTGGCTGAGCAGGGCGAGCGCGGCTTGCGCGAAGCATTCGCCGATGTGCACGTCGAGCTGGCCGTAGTCGTCCAGCGCGACGTGCGCGCGCGAACGCGCGAGCGCGACGATGTGCTCGCGCAAATCGGCAGGATACGGATAGGTCTGCGCAGCAACGACGTGGATCGCGTTGTGCGTGCTGGGCGCTGCATCGCGCGCATCCGCATCGACCGCGGCGAACGTGCAGATCGCCGCGTCGATGCCGTCGGCACTGGTGCCGGAAATCAGGCCGAGATACAGCTCGCGATCAGCCACGTCCGCGGTGCACGCGGCGTGCCGATGCCAGCATCTGCCGCTTCATCGCCTTCTTCACCGATTCGGGTGCGTTGATGACCTTCTGCGCAACGGTCTCGTGGGTGAGCAATTGCATGCGGTTGAGCTGCGCCAGCGCGGCAGCGTTCTGCGTGCGGAAGCTGGCCAGTTCGGCGCCTTCCAGCGGCAGCGGCTTGGGCATGGTCACCGACAACGGGTTGCGGTACTGGCCGTTGATGCGGAACTCGTAGTGCAGGTGGGGGCCGGTGGCCATGCCGGTCATGCCGACGTAGCCGATGGTGGCACCTTGCGCGACGTGCTGGCCGACGCGGTAGCCCCCGAAACGCGACATGTGCCCGTACAGCGTGGTCACGCCGCTGCCGTGGTCGAGGATGATGCAATTGCCATAGCCGCCTTTCTGGCCTTCGAACAGCACCTTGGCATCGCCGGCGGCAACGATCGGGGTGCCGGTCGGGGCGGCGTAATCCACGCCGGTGTGCGCGCGCATGTAGCCCAGAATCGGATGCATGCGCCCGGTCAACGTGAAGCCCGAGGAGATGCGGGTGAACTCGACCGGCGTGCGCATGAAGGTTTTCTTCAGCGGCGTGCCGTTCTGGTCGACGTATTCGGTCTTGCCGTTGGGGTGGGTGTAGCGGTAGGCGAAATAGCGCTTGCCGTTGTTGTCGAAACTGGCGGCCAGGATGTTGCCGGTGCGCACCAGCTGGCCGTCGCGCCAGTAGTCCTCGTACACGACTTGAAAGCTGTCGCCGGGTTGCAGATCCTGCGCCATGTCGATGTCGTACGAGAACACCTTGGCCATCTGGATCACCAGCCCATCGTTCATCCCGGCCTTCGCGCCGGCGTCGAACAGCGAGCCGGCGATCACGCCACTGGTGGATTCCATACGCCGCTCCAGCGGGCGATGGATGGTGGTGCTTTTCACCTTGGAGCCGTCGAACGTGAGCTCGATGCGGGTGGAGTCGTCCTTGTCGTAGCGCAGCCCGCGCAGCACGCCGGGCGTAGGCACGTCGAAGGCCAGCTCCGCGCCGGGCCGCAGGTGTGTCAGCGCGGCTTTCGCGCCCGGTTGCGCAAGTACGCGTTTCTGGTCGGCGGCCGGGATGTTGAACTGCGCGAAGATCGAATCCAGCTTCTCGCCCTTGGTCACGCTCACGATCTGCCAGCTTTGTGCAGGGGTCGGTGCTTGGGTCTTTGGCAAGGCCGGCAATTGCAGCGCAAACGTGGCGCGCGTGGCCTTGGGGGCGTGGTTGGCGGTGTTGAAGCCCGGGACGATGGCTACGACCAGCGCTCCCATGGTGGCGAACATGCTGGCGAGCATCCAGTGCTCACGCGACCAGCGACCGTTGAAGTCCTCGCTGCCGGCGGCGTCGAGCCGCTTGAACCACGAGCGCTTGGGCTGGCGGATCGGGGATGCGCTATCGTGCGCGTTCGGGTTGGCGGCAGGCGGGGCGGTGTGTTCCATGCGGCCCTCCGGGGCTCTTGTTGAAAACCGCGGGCACAATAAATTGGTTGAAATATTCACGTCAAGTCTTTGTTGCAAATGGAAATTTTGCTTCGCAACATTTAACGACCACTTAACGTAATCGCGCATTTCGATAGCCCTGACGGGCTTTGGAATTCCCGATTAACTGCAAAAACGAGACAATTGATGAGTGAGATTCAAGACAGTCTGGAGCTGATTGCGCGCGGCGCATCCGACATCCTCAAGCGCGAGGAACTCGAAGCACGGCTCAAGCTCGGTCGTCCGCTGCGGGTGAAGGCCGGGTTCGACCCCACCGCTCCGGATCTGCACATCGGGCACACGGTGCTGCTCAACAAGATGCGGCAGTTCCAGGATCTCGGCCACCGGGTGATCTTCCTGATCGGCGACTTCACCGGGATGATCGGCGACCCGACCGGCAAGAACGTCACCCGCAAGCCGCTCACCCGCGCCGACGTGGCAGCCAACGCGCGCACCTACGCGGCGCAGGTGTTCAAGGTGCTCGATCGCGACCGGACCGAGCTGCGTTTCAACTCCGAGTGGTTCGACAAGATGACGGCTGCGGACATGATTCGCCTGGCCGCATCGCACACCGTGGCGCGCATGCTCGAACGCGACGACTTCTCCAAGCGCTACAAGGCCGAGCAGCCCATTGCGATTCATGAATTCCTGTACCCGCTGGTACAGGGTTACGATTCGGTGGCGCTGGAAGCCGACGTCGAACTGGGCGGCACCGATCAGCGCTTCAATCTATTGATGGGCCGCGCGCTGCAAGAGCAAGCCGGCGCACCGCCGCAGATCGTGCTGACGATGCCGCTGCTGGAGGGCATCGACGGCGTGCACAAGATGAGCAAGTCGCTGGGCAACTACATCGGCATCGACGAGCCGGCGATCGACATCGTCACCAAGACCATGAAGATCGGCGACGAGCTGATGTGGCGCTGGTTCGAGCTGCTCAGTTTCGAGGTGTCGATGGCGCAGCTGGCGCGCATGCGCGCCGACGTGGCCGCAGGACAGCTCAATCCGCGCGACGCCAAGCTCAAGCTCGCGCGCGAACTGGCAGCGCGCTTCCACGACGCGCAAGCGGCCGAACAAGCGATCGCAGGCTGGCACGCAGTAGTGCGCGGTGAAGGCGACACGTCGCTGTTGCCGCTGCACGAGCTGACCATCCCCGCCGCAGGCTTGCGCATCGCGCCGCTGCTGGTCGCCGCGGGGTTGGCCACGAGCAACGCCGAGGCCATGCGCAAGCTGAAGGAACGTGCGGTACGCATCGATGGTGAAGTGTTCGAGGACGGTCAGCGGGTGTTGTCGCCCGGTTTCGAGGGCGTGCTGCAGGTCGGCAAGCGCAATTTCGCGCGGGTCCGGCTGACTTCCGGCCCGCACTGAGGCGCACGAATGCTGGCGTGGTGCGGCCCGACGCCATGTTGCAGTGCAGGGTGTTGACGAACCTGAAAAGGGCTGTATGATGTGCGGCTCCCCGGCGCGAAAGGCTCCGGGTTCCTCCTTCGGGAGGGGTGTGAAGTTCTTTGACAGTGTGCGCAGGAAACTTGTGCGGACGC
>JAFEEL010000015.1 GCA_018241125.1 Pseudomonadota bacterium
ATGAACGACCGCGCCCTCGCCCTCGCCGGCTTGTTGCAGGCCTGCCAACTCGTGCGCCAGATCGCCGACACCGGCGACGCCCAGACCGCGCCGCTGACCACCTGCATCGACAGCCTGTTCGCATTCGACGCCGATTCGGTGGAAGCCGTGTACGGGCGCGCGTCCGACCTGCGTTCGGGCTTGCAGGCACTGGTCGCGCAGATCGGCGGCGGCCCCGAGCGCGACCCGATGCTGCTGCGGCTGGCCGCCAGCGTGCTGCGCGTGGAGCGCAGCTACAGCGGCCAGCGCGGATTGCCCGACAAGCTGCGCCAAGGGCTGGAACAAGCCGCGCGCCAGCGCGAACACTTCGGCCCGACCCATCCGACCGTGCTCACCCGGCTCGGCGAGTTGTACGCATCGACCATCAGCGGCCTGCGCCCGCGCATCATGGTGCAAGGCAACCCGGTGTACTTGCAGCAACCACCTGTAGTCGCCGAAATCCGCGCCATCCTGCTCGCCGGCCTGCGCTCGGCGGTGCTGTGGCGGCAACTGGGCGGCAGCCAGTGGGACTTCTATCTGCGCCGGGCACCGCTGTTGGCGGCGGCGCGGCAGTGGCTTGATCCAAATTGAAATCTCAAACAAGCTGCCTCGTCTGCTGACCGAACAGCGGAATTCTCAATCTCACCTCGTGAGACTGTGATCGCGTACAACATTTGTCATGCACAGGCAGACCATGACATTGCCAACCGGACAAAGCCGCTTCGGTGCCGACAGTCACTATGCGCACAGTAACGATCATGCCGTCGGCAACGCCCGCTTTCATTTGCTGGCCGACCACCTGCGAGAAGTCGGCCGTTTGAGCGCCGAATTCGCGGCCGCCTTCGACGCCTCGGACTGGGGCCGCCTCGCCGGGCTATGGCACGACCTCGGCAAATACCGCGACGGCTTCCAGCGCTATATCCGCCAGTCGCGCGATCCCGATGCGCATATCGAAGGCCGCGTTGTCGGTCGCGAGAAGACGCATTCGACGGCCGGCGCGCTGCATGCATTGGGCAAGCGCAACGACGTGTTCGGGCGTGTGCTTGCCTTCCTCATCGCGGGACACCACACGGGCCTGCAGGATCTGGAGCCGAGCGATGGAGGTGACGCGAGCCTGAAGGCTCGTCTCGCAGACGAAGACAAGACGGCTGAATATATGGAAGCGATCACCGAAACCATTCCAGCCGACATACGCGATGGCGTGGTGCCGACAACCCGCGTACCCGGAGATCGGGACGGATACGCTCTCTGGATCCGCATGCTGTTTTCATGTTTGGTCGACGCGGATTTTCTGGATACCGAAGCCTATTTCGATCCGGAAAAGGCCGCGCAACGCGGACGCTATCCGTCGCTTGCGGCCATGCAGTCCGCCCTCGATGCGCACCTGCTCGGGATAGCCGACCGAGTCGGCGTTCAATCTGCATCCGTCGTCAACGACCTGCGCGCCGAGGTGCTCGCCACCTGCCGCGCCAAGGCGGCGTTGCCTCCCGGATTTTTCACCCTCACGGTGCCGACCGGCGGCGGCAAGACGCTGTCCTCGCTCGCGTTTGCTCTGGAACACGCGATCACACACGGCAAGCGACATATCGTCTATGCCATCCCGTACACCAGCATCATCGAGCAGAACGCCGGGGTGTTTCGCGAGGTGTTCGCACCGTTGGGCGAGGATGTTGTCGTCGAACATCACAGCAACCTTGATGTGGATGAGCGAAAGGAAGATCACGCCAACCGCCTCGCGTCCGAAAACTGGGACGCGCCGCTGATCGTCACCACCAACGTCCAGTTGTTCGAATCGCTGCACGCCGCGCGCACCAGTCAGTGCCGCAAGCTGCATAACCTCGTCGGCAGCGTGATCGTGCTGGATGAGGCGCAGATGCTGCCGCGCGACTTCCTCGCGCCGGTGTTGCGGACGTTGAAATTGCTGGTCGCCCATTACGGCGTCACGGTCGTGCTGTGTACGGCCACGCAGCCGATGCTGGCGTCCCGGTACGAACCAGTGACCGGGCGGAAAACGTTTGACGGCATCGAAGACGCACACGAGATCATCGACGCGCCGGAGGGCTTGTCCGACGCATTGCAGCGCGTGGACATCCACCTGCCCACCGACTTCAGCTCGCACGCTTCGTGGGACAAGATCGCCGAGGCCGTCCGCGCTCAGGACTGCGCCTTGACCATCGTCAATACGCGCAAGGACGCGCGTGAACTGTTCGGTCTGCTGCGCGATGATGACGCCATCCATCTTTCCGCGTTGATGTGTGCGCAACACCGCAGCGCCGCGATCGCAGGCATTCGCGATCGGCTCGAGGCGCGGCGCAATGGCGCAAACCGTCCGTTGCGCGTCGTCAGCACGCAGCTTGTCGAAGCCGGCGCGGATCTCGATTTCCCGGTCGTCTATCGCGCGCTTGCCGGGATGGATTCGATCGCGCAGGCGGCTGGACGCTGCAACCGCGAGGGCCGCCTGAAAGGAATGGGCCAAGTCCACGTCTTCGTGCCGCCGACATCGCCACCGCCGGGCGAACTACGGCAGGCCGAACAAACCACGCGGGAGCTGGCGAAGACGGGCCTGCTGGCGCGTCCGTTGTCGCCGATCACATTCCGGCGGTATTTCGACTTGCACTACGGCAACGGCGATCTGGACGCGCAACGCATCCTCGACCTGCTCAAGCCGGATCGCGCTGCTTTCCGAACTGCGGCAGAGAAGTTTCGTCTCATCGATGATGCAGGTGAAACCGTCATCGTTCCATACAATCCCAATGGTGGTCCGAATAGCGCCAGCCCGATTCATGAGTGGGTGGGCGCATTGAAGAAAGACGGCAACGCCAAATGGGCGCGCCGGAAGCTGCAACGCTATACCGTGAACGTGCCGCGTTGGCAGTTCGAACAATTGCTAGCGCGGTACGACATCGAAGAACGTGCGGGGCTCTGGGTGGCTGTGAATGGGCGCTACGATGCCGTATTCGGATTGATGCCGCCGGAGCAACAAAGCAATCCAGCCGATCTTTTCGTCAGCGGAGGCACACATGCCCAGTAGAGGATTCTGCTTGGAGGTATTCGGCGACTACGCCTGCTTCACTCGCCCCGAAATGAAGGTCGAGCGCGTGAGTTACGACGTGATCACGCCGTCAGCCGCACGCGCGATCTTCGAAGCGATCCTGTGGAAACCGGCGATCCGCTGGCAGATCACTCGCATCGATGTTTGCAATCCGATCCGCTGGATCTCGGTACGCCGCAACGAAGTGGGCGCAGTCGTATCGACCCGCAATGCAGAAACCGCGATGCGAACCGGCACTGGTGACCTCGGGTTGTACGTCGAAGATCACCGCCAACAACGCGCCGGCCTGTTCCTTCGCGACGTGCGCTACCGCCTGCACGCGAAGTTCGAGCGCCTCGATGCCTCGACGCACAAGCCGAACTATCCGCATCTGGTGGGCAAGCTCGACGACCCTGACGAGCGCGAGGCCCTACGCGGCCCGGAGTCGGACGCCAAGTACGCCGCCATGTTCGAGCGACGCGCCAGCAAGGGTCAGTGCTTCAACCAGCCCTACCTTGGCACCCGCGAGTTCGCGTGCCGATTCCGCTTGATCGACCCGGCGCACGAACTTTTCGCACCGGCCAATGAATTGCGCGGCATACACGATCTCGGCTGGATGCTCTACGACCTGAACTACGGGCCGCCGCCGTACAGCAGCACGAAACCCCTGTTCTTCCGCGCAACCCTGCGAGACGGCGTACTCGACGTACCGGCACGCGACAGCGAGGAGGTGCGCGGATGATCCTGCAGGCGCTCAACGACTACTACGAACGCAAGTTCGCTCATCAAGCCAGCGCTACCGGCAGCGACTTGTCCATCGCGCCCAAGGGCTTCGAGAACAAGGAGATTCCCTTCGTGTTGGTGCTCGATGCGTCCGGCGCATTGGTGCAGATCGACGATACCCGCAGCGGCGAAGGCAAGACCAAGCGCGCGCGTTCGTTTCTGTTGCCGCAAGGTGCGAAGAAGTCCGTCAATATCGCTGCCAGCCTGTTGTGGGGCAATGCCGAATACGTTTTTGGCATCCCGGATCAGAAGAAGCTCGAAGAAAAGCAAAAGAAGGGCAAGGAACAGGATTACCGCGAACGCCTGAACGAAATGCATCAGGCCTTCATCGGATTGATCCATGCCGAACTGGCGTCGGTGCGCGACGATGAAGGCGTTGCGGCTGTCCTTGCATTCTTGGCAAGCGTTGACCACGAACGTTTGGCGAAAGAGGCTGCGTGGGCCGAGATCGCAGACAAGAATCCGAACCTGACGTTTCGCCTGGCGGGCGATGGCAGCGACATGCCGGTGTGCGCACGCCCCGCTGTCGTAGCCGTGCTGAAGACAGCAAATGCATCGACTTCCGGGAACGAGGGCTGCGCCGATTTCGGCTTTTGTCTGGTGCGCGGCCAACCGGATCGGATCGCTCGCCTGCACCCGGCAATCAAGAACGTATGGGGGGCGCAATCCTCTGGTGCCAATATCGTCTCGTTCAACTTGACGCCGTTCAACTCTCACGGCATGGAACAAGGTGCCAATGCCCCGGTCGGCGACATCGCGGCCTTCAATTACACGGCGGCGCTCAACCACCTGTTGCGCAAGGATTCGCCTCAGCGATTGCAGGTCGGCGATGCCTCGACGGTGTTCTGGGCCGCCGACGCATCCGGTTTTGAGGACGATTTTGCGGCCATGTTCGCGGCATCGGACAAGGACGACCCGGATCGCGGCACGCAAGCCGTGCGCAATCTGCTGGAAGCGACCCGCACCGGTGTTTATATGGGTAAATATCCGGACGCCCGCTTTTGCGTGCTCGGCCTTGCTCCGAACGCGGCGCGCACCGCCATTCGTTTCTGGCAGATCGGGCCGGTCAAACAGTTTGCTCGCAACATCGCACGTCACTTTCGCGACATCGCGCTCGACAAGCCTGCATACGAAAGCAGCTATCCGTCATTGTTCCGCCTGATGACATCAATCGCATTGCAGAACAAGGCGGAGAACGTGCCACCCAATCTAGCCGGCGACACGATGCGCGCGATTTTGGCCGGATTACCGTATCCGGAGTCCTTGCTGCAAGCGGCGATCCGGCGTTGCCGGGCCGAACAGAAAGTTTCGTACCCACGCGCCGCGCTCATCAAGGCATGCCTGAACCGCAGCACTCCCAAGGAGCTCACCATGAGTCTCGATCCGAACAACAACGAACCCGGCTATCGGCTCGGCCGCCTGTTCGCGGCGCTGGAACGCATCCAGAACGCAGCCCAGCCCGGCATCAACGCCACGATTCGCGACCGCTACTACGGCGCCGCCAGCAGCTCGCCGTCCAGCGTGTTCCCGATCCTGCTCAAGCTGAAGAACCATCATCTGTCGAAGCTGGACAACCCCGGACTTGCGGCATGGTTCGAGAAGATCCTTCGCGAGATTTTTTCCGGCCTCGCCGGTTTCCCCGCACACCTGAGCCTGCCCGCACAGGGCTTGTTCGCCGTCGGCTACTACCACCAGCAACAGGATTTTTTCAGGGGCAAGGCAGCCGACGCATCCGATCCCGCAGCCAACCCCAACGAGGAGCCATGACATGAGCCTGAACCAGCGCTACGACTTCGTTCTGCTGTTCGACGTGCAGGACGGCAATCCCAACGGCGATCCGGATGCCGGCAACCTGCCGCGCCTGGATGCCGAGAGCGGGCACGGACTGGTGACCGACGTCTGCCTGAAGCGGAAGGTGCGCAATTACGTGGGGATTGCCAAACGCGAGCAACCGCCTTACGAAATCTACGTCAAGGAAAGGGCCATTCTGAACAAGCAACATGAGCGGGCCTATATCGGCATCGGCGCGGAAGATGCGCTCAAGGCCGACGACAAGAAGCGCAAGGGCGGCGACAAGGTGGATGAAGCCCGCGCATGGATGTGCAGGAACTTCTACGATGTGCGTACTTTCGGCGCCGTGATGTCCACGGGCATCAACTGCGGACAAGTGCGCGGCCCCGTGCAGATGACGTTCGGACGATCGATAACACCCATCGTCCAGCTCGAGCATTCCATCACCCGCATGGCCGTCGCCACCGAAGCCGAGGCCGAAAAACAGGGCGGCGACAACCGCACCATGGGCCGCAAGTTCACCGTGCCTTATGGGCTGTATGTCGCGCACGGTTTCGTGTCGGCACCGCTGGCGGCGCAAACTGGATTCTCGACAGACGATCTCGAACTGCTCTGGGAAGCACTCGCCAGCATGTTCGAGCACGACCGTTCCGCCGCGCGCGGGCTGATGGCGACCCGCGGCCTGTACGTGTTCGAGCACGAGTCCAGGCTCGGCAACGCGCCCGCGCACGCCCTGTTCGAGCGCATCACGGCGACGCTGCGGGATGGCGTTGTTGCACCGCGTTCTTTCACCGATTACCGCGTCGCAGTGGACGCCGTGAACTTGCCCGTTGGCGTTAAACTCCAACGCAAGATCGGATGACCGCATGGTGCGGGATCCGATCCCGCTGTTCGCCGTACCCGAATCGAGGTGGCACATGGACTGGAAAGAACACATTGTGGCGACCGCCGACACCTGCAACGGCAAGCCCCGCGTCAAGGGAACCCGGATCACCGTCGAGTTGATCCTGAACTGCCTTGCCGCCGGCATGACCGAAGCGCAGATCGTCGAAGCCTATCCGCACATCGATTCCCGGCAGATCCGTGCGGCGGTGGCGTTTGCCAGCAGCCGCGTCGGTCGCGACAGCACGCTCTCCGGGTTCGAAGCGGCGGCGTGATGGAAGGGTTTCCGACCCTGCTCGTCGATGAGAACCTGCCCCGGGCGTTGATCGCCGAACTGGCCCGGGGAGGGGTCGCGATCGTGGATGCCGCCAACACCGTCACCGGGGCGAGCGATGACTTTTTGTTGGCATGGGCCAGCCGCGAGCGCTGGGGACTGATTACCGGCGATCTCGATTTCCCGCGTCTGATCTTCGGCGAGCGCCAGAACCCACCACTGTTGCTGATCGTCGAGCGCCGTCAACCCTGCGACTCCGCTCGCCTTGCCGCAGACGTACTGCGCGTCTTGCGCTTGGGCGACGTATTGCATGGCCATGTCATCGTATTCGACGGCGACGACGAACGCGTCCGCGCGTTTCCATCGCCATAGTGGACACGCTCGATCCCGTCCCGATTTCCGCCCTTCAGCACTGGAGCTATTGCCCGCGCCAGTGCGCGCTGATCCATATCGAACAGGTGTTTGCCGACAACGCCTTCACCGCGCGCGGCAATGCCGTTCACGCCCACGTGGACAAACCGGGCGCGGAACGCGTCGGTACCGTGCGGATCGAGCGCGCGATGCCGTTGTGGTGCGACCGGCTCGGCCTGGTTGGCAAGGCCGATCTGGTCGAGTTCGAGGCGGACGGCACTGCCTATCCGGTCGAATACAAGCATGGGCCGCGCCGTCAGCAGCATCACGACGACCTGCAACTGGCGGCGCAAGCACTGTGCCTCGAGGAAATGACCGGCAAGCCTATCCCGGCAGGTGCGATTTTCCACTTCAGCACGCGCCGTCGTCGCGAGGTGGCAATCGACGCGGCATTGCGCGACGCGGTGACGCTGGCGACGGACGCCGTCCGCAGCTTGCTGTCGTCGTCGCACTTGCCGCCGCCGGTCAACGACGCGCGCTGCCGCAACTGTTCCTTGATCGCGTTGTGCCAGCCCAAAGCAGTCGCTGCACAGGCGCGATATCGCGAACTGCTGGACCAACTTTTCGAGACGCCATGAGCGACTGGACACTACTGAACACGTTGTACGTGATGACCGAGGGCAGCTATCTGCGCTTGGACAACGACACCGTGCGCGTGGATGTCGAGCGCGAAACCAGACTGCGCGTCCCGCTTCACCATCTCGGCGGCATCGTCACCCTCGGCGACGACGTCC
This sequence comes from Pseudomonadota bacterium, assembly GCA_018241125.1. Taxonomy (GTDB): domain Bacteria; phylum Pseudomonadota; class Gammaproteobacteria; order Xanthomonadales; family Xanthomonadaceae; genus SZAS-103. The sequence goes on from JAFEEL010000015.1 coordinate 7,925, forward strand.
TGATCTCGCCGGCGTTGCTCGGGCGCTGCGCCGAATCGGGTATCAGCGTGACCCTGCTCGATCGCAATGGCCGCTTCCGTGCCCGCATCGAAGGCCCGGTCGGCGGCAACGTGTTGTTGCGGCGCGCGCAGCACGCAGCCAGCGGCGATCCGGCGCGTTGTCTCGAACTCTCGCGCCATATCGTCGCGGGCAAGTTGCGCAACTGCCGCACCGTGTTGTTGCGCGGCGCGCGTGAAGCCAAATCCGACGACGACCGCAGCGCGCTCGATGCGGCCGTGCAAAAGTTCGATGCATCCCTGCGCGCCATCGGCACCGCTGCCACCCTGGATGCCGCGCGCGGCGTCGAGGGGGAAGCCGCACGCACTTACTTCACCGCGATCAACCATGCGATCCGCACCGACGCGCGCGCCGATTTTGCCCTCGACGGTCGCAGCCGAAGGCCGCCGCGCGACCCGTTCAACGCCTTGCTTTCGTTCCTTTACACCCTGCTTACCCACGATTGCCGCAGCGCGCTGGAAACTGTCGGGCTCGATCCGCAGGTCGGCTTCCTGCACGTGCTGCGGCCGGGGCGTCCAGCGCTCGCGCTCGATCTGGTCGAGGAGTTCCGCTCGGTCGTCGCCGACCGCATGGCGCTGACCCTGGTCAACCGCGGCCAGTTGAAGGCGGCCGACTTCCGCAAGACCGAAGGCGGCGGCGTGTTGCTGGCCGACGAAGCCCGCAAGACCATCGGTATCGCCTGGCAGGAAAAGAAGCGCGAGACGCTGACGCACCCGTTGCTCGAGTCCGAAGTGCCTATCGGACTGTTGCCGCAAATCCAAGCCCGCCTGCTCGCCCGCACCCTGCGCGGCGACATGCAAGCCTATCTCCCATTCGTCGCGAGGTGACGAATGCTCGTCATCGTCTGCTACGACGTCTCCACCGAAACACGCGAAGGCCGCCGACGCTTGCGCCACGTGGCAAAAGCCTGCGAGGGCATCGGCCAGCGCGTGCAGAAATCCGTGTTCGAGTGCCGCGTCGACAAGATGCAGCTCGAAGCCCTTGAACGGCGTTTGTTGGATATCATCGACGCCGGCCAGGATTGCCTGCGCTTCTACCGACTGACCGAACCGTTCGAACTGCACGTCAAGGAATACGGCAAGTTCCGCGCCATCGATTTCAACGGCCCGCTGGTCGTATGAACACGGCGCGAACCCCAAGCGATGCCGAAAAACCCGCACCTTTCGCGCACGCAACACCGCTCATCGATTCAAGCACTTGCGACTTGCACCGCCACGCCATTCGTCCAACAATACTCCAGTCGCCAGAGTTTCGCGCAAACCGACCGCAAATCAGCGGTCGCTCAACGGGATGCGATAGCGGCGTCGCCCGCTTCAACCGAAGCGGGCGCGGATTGAAACCCCCTCCGCGTACTCGCGGGCCTCACGTTCCAGCGTCGCCCGCTTCAACCGAAGCGGGCGCGGATTGAAACATGTCGCGCTCGTGCATCACATGCGAAAGGGCGAGGTCGCCCGCTTCAACCGAAGCGGGCGCGGATTGAAACACACAGTCGGCGCGCGAAACCGCAGCGCGTGCAAGGTCGCCCGCTTCAACCGAAGCGGGCGCGGATTGAAACCCGATGACCCGCCAGCAGAGCCACCCCCCGATCCGTCGCCCGCTTCAACCGAAGCGGGCGCGGATTGAAACCGACGAAGACACCGAACGCCTGCGCGTGGCAGGCGGTCGCCCGCTTCAACCGAAGCGGGCGCGGATTGAAACCACGAAGGACTCGATGCCCTTGATGCCGGAGAGCAGTCGCCCGCTTCAACCGAAGCGGGCGCGGATTGAAACAGTAGCGTGGGAGGCGCTGCGTGACTCAACCCGCGTCGCCCGCTTCAACCGAAGCGGGCGCGGATTGAAACCTTGCGAAAGAGGTGGGAGAGGAATTCAAAGATGGTCGCCCGCTTCAACCGAAGCGGGCGCGGATTGAAACATGGCGGTAGGTGTGCTCGTTGAGGTGCAGCCAGGTCGCCCGCTTCAACCGAAGCGGGCGCGGATTGAAACTTGCAATTGCACAGAGCATTGCAGCTTGTTGATGTCGCCCGCTTCAACCGAAGCGGGCGCGGATTGAAACTCGACCCGCCGTACACGCTGGGGAAGATGGATTAGTCGCCCGCTTCAACCGAAGCGGGCGCGGATTGAAACTGTCGCAGTCTGACGCGCATGGCGTCGTGCGCACGTCGCCCGCTTCAACCGAAGCGGGCGCGGATTGAAACTGCGCGACGCGATGCAAACCGCCTCGCACGCACTGTCGCCCGCTTCAACCGAAGCGGGCGCGGATTGAAACCCATCGCGCCATCGCGCGGTTGTCCGTCGCAAGGGTCGCCCGCTTCAACCGAAGCGGGCGCGGATTGAAACGTCTGCGAAGGGAACCCTGCAGGCATCGAAAATCGTCGCCCGCTTCAACCGAAGCGGGCGCGGATTGAAACCCTCGACTGGCTACTGGCTGAAATCCTCGCCGGCCGTCGCCCGCTTCAACCGAAGCGGGCGCGGATTGAAACATGCGCCGCGAGCCGCTTTTGGTCAAGCGGTGTCGTCGCCCGCTTCAACCGAAGCGGGCGCGGATTGAAACGCGCTGCGACAAACCAGCGCGTGCGAGCAACGCGGTCGCCCGCTTCAACCGAAGCGGGCGCGGATTGAAACATTACGGCCGGTTTGATTGATGGTCTGGTACATTGTCGCCCGCTTCAACCGAAGCGGGCGCGGATTGAAACTGGCTCAAGGCCCGCGCGGGCTGGCGTGAAGTGCGTCGCCCGCTTCAACCGAAGCGGGCGCGGATTGAAACTACTCGACCGAACGCCCACTGCCAACCGGCACCGGTCGCCCGCTTCAACCGAAGCGGGCGCGGATTGAAACCACATGCCCGTGTCGTACGCGATGTCAGCCGACGTCGCCCGCTTCAACCGAAGCGGGCGCGGATTGAAACCTCGCGCGCGCCAAGCTCGCATCGCCGCCGACCAGTCGCCCGCTTCAACCGAAGCGGGCGCGGATTGAAACCCGTTACCTGGAGGCCGGCTGCACCTCTGGCTGGGTCGCCCGCTTCAACCGAAGCGGGCGCGGATTGAAACTGCGCGAAAGTGTAAGAGTCGCACCCATCGAAAAGTCGCCCGCTTCAACCGAAGCGGGCGCGGATTGAAACGCTGCGGAAGCCATTGCAAGCGTGGCGGGATCAGGTCGCCCGCTTCAACCGAAGCGGGCGCGGATTGAAACACACTCGAGGCGGGTGCGTGGTCGAACGGGCGAGTCGCCCGCTTCAACCGAAGCGGGCGCGGATTGAAACCATCGTGCGCCAGTAGTTGTACATGCGCTGCGGGGTCGCCCGCTTCAACCGAAGCGGGCGCGGATTGAAACTTGGCGCTCATAGGCAAGGTGCTGCCCACGACGGTCGCCCGCTTCAACCGAAGCGGGCGCGGATTGAAACGCGCCAGCTTCGGGCGGTGCCGTCGAGCACCTCGGGTCGCCCGCTTCAACCGAAGCGGGCGCGGATTGAAACCGTTCACGCCGACGATGCGAGCGACTTCGATGCGGTCGCCCGCTTCAACCGAAGCGGGCGCGGATTGAAACGGCAACTGGCAATGCCGCTACAGCATCGCCGCCGAGTCGCCCGCTTCAACCGAAGCGGGCGCGGATTGAAACCCAGCACCGTAACTAGATCGTGCCACGCTACGCGCAAGTCGCCCGCTTCAACCGAAGCGGGCGCGGATTGAAACGACCACCGGGACGGCCAAATTCTTGAGCGCGACCAGTCGCCCGCTTCAACCGAAGCGGGCGCGGATTGAAACTTTCACATACTCCGCGCTGAAACTTTGCGCAGCGGGTCGCCCGCTTCAACCGAAGCGGGCGCGGATTGAAACCGACCCATGACTGCGACGTGTCACGCGGCGATGCGTCGCCCGCTTCAACCGAAGCGGGCGCGGATTGAAACGTGTACGACCGCGCGGCGCAGGTGCGGCCAGGCGAGGTCGCCCGCTTCAACCGAAGCGGGCGCGGATTGAAACTTGCGCACGGTCGGCGCCGGCTGGTTGCTGCGAGTCGCCCGCTTCAACCGAAGCGGGCGCGGATTGAAACGTACAGGTCATTGAGACGAACCGCGGCCATGCCTGTCGCCCGCTTCAACCGAAGCGGGCGCGGATTGAAACACGGCGAACATCAAGGCATCGAACGGGATGGATGGTCGCCCGCTTCAACCGAAGCGGGCGCGGATTGAAACTAGCGAGGGTCGCGGATTCCGCATGCGTGCCGACGTCGCCCGCTTCAACCGAAGCGGGCGCGGATTGAAACTTCGCGAGCACGGAAGACGCGATCGCCGACATCCTGTCGCCCGCTTCAACCGAAGCGGGCGCGGATTGAAACATGGTCAATCCTCGGTAGTGTTCGTGGTGGCGCTGGTCGCCCGCTTCAACCGAAGCGGGCGCGGATTGAAACGCGACCAGGGACTGCCCACGCAACTGGCCGACCTGTCGCCCGCTTCAACCGAAGCGGGCGCGGATTGAAACGATCATTTCACGCGCGCCGAAGGGTGACCCGTGAGTCGCCCGCTTCAACCGAAGCGGGCGCGGATTGAAACCCCGCAAAGCCGCGTCAGCCCTAGCGATCACGAGTCGCCCGCTTCAACCGAAGCGGGCGCGGATTGAAACATTGCTTGTCATCCTTCTTTCCGAACGGCCACTGTCGCCCGCTTCAACCGAAGCGGGCGCGGATTGAAACCCAATACTTGTGCGAAACCCCCGCTAGCGGCTTGTCGCCCGCTTCAACCGAAGCGGGCGCGGATTGAAACTTTGCCGGATGCGGACGGCCCGACGTTGACGAAGGTCGCCCGCTTCAACCGAAGCGGGCGCGGATTGAAACAACATCTAGACGCCCATCTGCAATCATCGCGCGCACGTCGCCCGCTTCAACCGAAGCGGGCGCGGATTGAAACCAATGGTGGGACAGGATCGGGCGCCGGTGGGCCGTCGCCCGCTTCAACCGAAGCGGGCGCGGATTGAAACAGGTGTTTGCGCTCTACTACGCGCTGCCGACGCCACGTCGCCCGCTTCAACCGAAGCGGGCGCGGATTGAAACATGGCACGAAGGTTCCGATTAGCACGGTCGCCTTCGTCGCCCGCTTCAACCGAAGCGGGCGCGGATTGAAACGGATCGCTAGCCATGTAGATCGCAGCCGCCGCAGCGTCGCCCGCTTCAACCGAAGCGGGCGCGGATTGAAACCGTGCAATCAGGAATCACTATCGGCGCTGGCGCTGGTCGCCCGCTTCAACCGAAGCGGGCGCGGATTGAAACCACACAATGCGTTTGCCCTGCTGCGGGCACCAGGTCGCCCGCTTCAACCGAAGCGGGCGCGGATTGAAACTTCCGCAATGATCGCCGATAAGATCGGTTCCGATGTCGCCCGCTTCAACCGAAGCGGGCGCGGATTGAAACCTGCTGAACGATGGGTAACTGTGCGGATATTGCGTCGCCCGCTTCAACCGAAGCGGGCGCGGATTGAAACGTGCTAAAACAGCTGCATGATTATTTTGTTCAAGTCGCCCGCTTCAACCGAAGCGGGCGCGGATTGAAACAGCATCACTCCCGTCACAATGCCGATGCGGTCGAGTCGCCCGCTTCAACCGAAGCGGGCGCGGATTGAAACGAGCGCATGAACGCGCTGTGGCGCGAAACCCACGAGTCGCCCGCCTCAGCCTAAGCGGACGCGGACGCGGATCAAAAGAGTCATTGGAAATGCCTACCGTCAGCCTTCACAGGGCAGATCAAGGCTCGACTGCATCGTTGTCGTGCGACATTTTCAGTCCATCATGCACACTGCATCACTCCGGTTAGTACCTGCGAAGCCGCACGCTTTGCGGCATAATTGGCGGTCGCAGGGCCGCGTTCTGCCGGCCCCACCCGTCCACCTCCCGGAGCATCCATGTCCGACTCCTTCGCCACCCGCGCGCAGCTCTCCGTCAACGGCCAGACCGTTCACTTCCACAGCCTGAAAAAGCTCGGCGAGAAGTTCGAGATCGCCCGCCTGCCGTATTCGCTGAAGGTGCTGCTGGAGAACCTGCTGCGGCATGAAGATGGGGTGAGTGTGAGCAAGGCCGCGATCGAGGCGGTGGCGCGCTGGAACCCGAGCGAGGAATCCGATACCGAGATCGCGTTCATGCCCGCGCGCGTGATCTTGCAGGATTTCACCGGCGTACCCTGCGTGGTGGACTTGGCGGCGATGCGCGACGCGATGATCGCGCTGGGCGGCGACCCGACCCGCATCAACCCGCTCTCGCCGGCCGAGTTGGTGATCGACCATTCGGTGCAGGTGGACGCCTTCGGCAGCGCGCAGGCGCTGGACTTGAACGCGAAGATCGAATTCGACCGCAACGGCGAGCGCTACAGCTTCCTGCGCTGGGGCCAGAAGGCGTTCTCGAACTTCAAGGTGGTGCCGCCGCGTACCGGCATCGTGCATCAGGTGAACCTGGAGTATCTGGCGCGGGTGGTGATGACCCGCGACATCGACGGCGCGACCTGGGCCTTCCCGGACACCGTGTTCGGCACCGATTCGCACACCACGATGGTCAATGGTCTGGGCGTGCTCGGCTGGGGCGTGGGCGGCATCGAGGCCGAGGCGGCGATGCTCGGGCAACCCTCGTCGATGCTGATCCCGCAGGTGGTGGGCGTGAAGCTCACCGGCAAGCTGCCCGAGGGCGCCACCGCCACCGATCTGGTGCTCACCATCACCCAGGCGCTGCGCAAGCTGGGCGTGGTCGGCAAGTTCGTCGAGTATTTCGGCGACGGCCTGCAACACCTGCCGCTGGCCGATCGGGCCACCATCGGCAACATGGCGCCCGAGTACGGCGCGACCTGCGGCATCTTCCCGGTCGACACCGAAACCCTGCGCTACCTGCGCCTGTCCGGGCGCGATGAGGCGCAGATCGCGCTGGTCGAGGCCTACGCGCGCGCGCAGGGCCTGTGGCACGAGCCGGGCATGGCCGATGCGAAATATTCGGACGTGCTCAAGGTCGATCTGGCCGACATCAAGCCGTCGCTGGCCGGCCCCAAGCGCCCGCAGGATCGCGTGCTGCTGACCGACATGCAGGACAACTTCCACGCCAACGTCAAGGGCATGGTCGCCAACCGCAAGCCCAAGGCGGTGTCGTTGTCGCGGCTCGATGGCGAGGGCGGCGCGCAAAAGCAGGCCGAGCACCTGGCCAGCAAGCCGACCGCGAAGATTTGCATCGACGACCAGCATTGCGAACTCACCGACGGCTCGCTGGTGATCGCCGCGATCACCTCGTGCACCAACACCTCCAACCCGGCGGTGCTGATGGCCGCCGGCCTGCTGGCGCGCAACGCCGCCGCGCGCGGCCTGAAGGCCAAGCCGTGGGTGAAGACCTCGCTGGCGCCCGGCTCGCTGGTGGTCACCGACTACCTGCGCAAGGCCGGCCTGCTGACGGAACTGGAAAAGACCGGCTTCTATCTGGTCGGCTACGGCTGCACCACCTGCATCGGCAACTCCGGCCCGTTGCCGGATGCGGTGTCCAAGGGGATTGCCGAGGGCGATCTGGCGGTGGCCGCGGTGCTCTCGGGCAATCGCAACTTCGAAGGCCGCATCCATCAGGAAGTGAAGATGAACTACCTGGCCTCGCCGCCGCTGGTGGTGGCCTATGCGCTGGCCGGCACGGTGGACATCAACCTCGCCAAGGACCCCATCGCCACCGGCAGCGACGGCAAGCCGGTCTATCTGAAGGACATCTGGCCGAGCAACCACGAAATCGCCGACGCCATCGCCGGCTCGATCGATTCGGGCATGTTCAAGTCCAGCTACGCCAACGTGTTCGCCGGCGATTCGCGCTGGAAGGCGGTGGCCTCGCCCGACGGCGACCGCTTCGCGTGGTCGGACGCCTCGACCTACATCAAGAACCCGCCCTACTTCGACGGCATGACCATGCAGGTCGGTGCGATCGCCGACATCCACGGCGCGCGCGTGCTGGGCTTGTTCGGCGATTCGATCACCACCGACCACATCTCGCCGGCCGGTTCGATCAAGAAGGATTCCCCGGCCGGTCGCTACCTGCAAGGCCGCGGCGTGGAACCCAAGGACTTCAACAGCTACGGCAGCCGCCGCGGCAACGACGACGTGATGGTGCGCGGCACCTTCGCCAACATCCGCATCAAGAACCAGATGCTCGGCGGTGAGGAAGGTGGCAACACCATCCACTTCGGCAAGCAGGGCGAGCAGAAGATGGCGATCTACGACGCGGCGATGGCCTACAAGGCCGACGGCGTGCCGCTGGTGGTGATCGCTGGCAAGGAATACGGCACCGGCTCGTCGCGCGACTGGGCGGCCAAGGGCACCTTGCTGCTGGGCGTGAAGGCGGTGATCGCCGAGAGCTTCGAGCGCATCCATCGCTCCAACCTGGTCGGCATGGGCGTGCTGCCGCTGCGCTTCGTGGACGGCCAGAACGCGCAGGTGCTGAGCCTGGACGGCTCGGAGACCTACGACATCGTCGGCCTCAAGGATGGCGCGGCGCGCGAGGCGCAGGTGGTGGCCACCAGCGCCGACGGCACCCAGACCCGCTTCCATGTCGAGGTGCTGCTCCTGACCCCGAAGGAAGTCGAATACTTCCGGCATGGCGGCATCCTGCAGTACGTGCTGCGGCAGTTGGCGGGCAAGAAGGCAGCGTAATCGGCTGCGTAACGGCCGGAAGCCCCGCCCGCGCCAGCGGCGCGGGCGTTCGCAAGGGCCGCGCGGCAATGCCGCGCGAGCAGCCCTTGCTCACCCGGCATGGCGGCATCTTGCAGTACGTGCTGCGGCAACTGGCCGGCAAGTCCAAGGCGGCCTGATTCGTCACGGCCGGAAGCCCCGCCCGCGCCAGCGGCGCGGGCGTTCGCAAGGGCCGCGCGGCAATGCCGCGCGAGCGGCCCTTGCTCACCCGCCATGGCGGCATCCTGCGACGTGCTGCGGCAGTTGGCGACCCGATAGCGGCGTAACCGGCCTCGACCGGTTCGGACGCCGCGCCGGCGACCTTGCGCAATTCCACCGGTCGGTGTAAGCGTGGCACTCTTGTCCGTGCGCCCGTCGCGCGGCGCTGGCCAACGCACACTTGCCTGGGGAGACCGCATGCGCATTCTCGACCGCTCCATTTATCAGGGCCCGTCGCTGTACGCCCATTTCCCGGTCATTCGCCTCGAACTGGATCTGGGCGAACTCGAGCATTGGCCCACCGCCAAGCTCGGCGCGCCCTTCATCGATGGCCTGTTGGCGGCGCTGCCGGGCCTGAAGGAGCACGGCTGCTCCTACCGTGAACCGGGCGGTTTCGAGCGGCGCATGCGCGAGGGCGATGGCACCTGGCTGGGGCATGTGCTCGAGCACGTGGCCATCGAGTTGCAGAACGTGGCCGGCGAGAACGTCACCTTCGGCAAGACGCGCTCCATCGCCGACGACCGTCCCGGCGTCTACACCGTGGTGTACGAGTACACCGAGCGCGAGGAAGGCGTGGCCGCCGGCGAGCTGGCGATCAAGCTGCTGTGTTCGCTACTACCCGCCGCGATCCGTCCCGAAGGCAGCGTGCCCGAAGGTTGGGAATGGGCGAAGGCGCGCGACCAGTTCATCCGCTTCGCGCAGCGCCGCGCCCTCGGGCCGTCCACCGCATCGCTGGTGCGCGCCGCCGAGAACCGCGGGATTCCCTGGTTGCGCATGAACGACCAGTCCCTCGTGCAACTCGGGCACGGCAAGTACCAGCAGCGCATCCAGGCCACGGTGACCGGCAAGACCCCGCACATCGCGGTCGAGCTGGCGTCCGACAAGGAGGAGACCAACAAGATCCTCGGTGCCCTCGGCCTGCCGGTGCCGCGGCAGGAACTGGTGCAATCGGAGGAAGGCGCGATCCGCGCGGCGCGCCGGCTCGGTGGGCTGGTCGTGACCAAGCCCTACAACGGCAATCACGGCCGCGGCATCACCATCGGCATCTCCGGCGACGACGCCGTGCGCGAAGGCTTCAAGGCCGCGCATGAGCATTCGCGCTCGGTGATCGTGGAAACCTACATGGCCGGCGACGACCATCGCCTGCTGGTGGTCAACGGCGAGCTGGTCGCGGCGACGCGGCGCACGCCGGGCCATGTGGTCGGCGACGGCGCGAAGACCATCGCGCAGTTGGTCGAGATCGTCAATCAAGACCCGCGCCGCGGCGTCGGCCACGAGAAGGTGCTCACGCGGCTGGTGCTCGACGCGCAGGCGCAGATGATGATGGAGCGCGTGGGCTATCACGCCGATTCGGTGCCCAAGGTCGATGAAGTCGTGTATCTGCGCTCGACCGCGAACCTGTCCACCGGCGGCACTGCCACCGATGTCACCGACATCATCCATCCCGACAATCGCGACATGGCGGTGCGCGCGATCAAGGCGATCGGGCTGGACGTGGGCGGCGTGGATTTTCTTTCCACCAACATCGCCGAGAGCTACAAGTCCATCGGCGGCGGCATCTGCGAGGTCAACGCCGCGCCGGGATTCCGCATGCACGTGTCGCCCAGCGAAGGCACGCCGCGCGACGCCGCCGGCCCGGTGATCGACATGCTGTTCCCGCCCGGCACGCCTTCGCGGGTGCCGATCGCCGCCATCACCGGCACCAACGGCAAGACCACCACCGCGCGCATGCTCGCGCACATCGCCAAGATGGCCGGCTACACGCCGGGATTGACCACCACCGATGGCGTCTACATCGACGGCCAACGCACCGTGGAAGGCGACATGACCGGGCCGGTGTCGGCGCGCATGGTGCTGGCCGACCCGCAGATCGACATCGCGGTGCTGGAAACCGCGCGCGGCGGTCTGCTGCGCGCCGGCATGGCGGTGCGCCACGTGGACGTGGGCGCGGTGCTCAACGTGCAATCCGACCATCTGGGCATGAAGGGCATCGACACCCTGGAGCAACTGGCCGAGGTCAAGCGCATCGTGGTCGAGGTGGCGACCGAGTGCGCGGTGCTCAACGCGGATGATCCGAACGTGCTGAAGATGTCCGGCTACACCGACGCCAAGACCATCTGCTACGTCACCATGAACCCCGCACACGCGCTGGTGCGCGAGCACATCCGCGCCGGTGGCCGTGCCTGCGCGCTCGAGGCCGGCGTCAACGGGCAGATGATCACGTTCTACGACAAGGGCAGCCACATCCCGCTGCTGTGGACGCACCTGATCCCGGCCACGCTGGAAGGCCGCGCCCTGCACAACGTGCACAACGCGATGACCGCCGCGTCGGTGGCGTATTCGCTGGGCATCAAGCTCGACGCCATCCGCCAGGGCTTGCGCACGTTCGATACCACGTTCTTCCAGGCGCCCGGGCGCATGAACGTGTTCAACGAGCACCCGTTCAAGGTGTTGTTCGACTATGGCCACAACGCGCACGCGGTGGGCGTGATGGCCGACCTGGCGCAACGACTGGACGTGAGCGGACGGCGCATCGTGGTCGTCGCCGGCCCCGGCGATCGCCGCGACGAGGACTTGCGCGAGATCGCGCGCGCCGTGGCCGGCAAGTTCGACCACTACATCGTGCGCCGCGACGACTCACTGCGGGGTCGCGAACCGGGCGACGTGGTGCGGATCATCGCCGCCGAACTGCTTGCTCGCGGCGTGCAGGAAAATCAAATCAGCCGCATCGAGGACGAACAGGATGCGATCGACGCCGGCCTGAAGATGGCGCGCTCCGGCGACCTGCTGCTGGTGTTCGCCGACGCCTTGATCCGCTCGTGGAAGCAGATCATCAAGTTCCGCCCCGAGGGTGCGCCCGAACTGCCACCGGCGCGCGCAGCGGTGCCCGAACCGCGGGTCGTGCAACCGGCGATCGAAGAAGCCATCCATGCGGTGATGGAGGGCATGGTGCGCGACGAGCGCGGCATCTCCATCGCGCGCGAGGGGGATGACTAGTTGTTGTGCGATTGATCGGACATCCTGTCCGACAATCGCTCGCCAAGTCCGGTACATGCCCGGACTTGGCTCCGCAGCGCCGGCGTTGCCGACGCTGCGTTCGGCCCCTCCATGGGCCGAATCGTTACCCTTTCGCTCCCGTAACAAGCAAGTCGAATCGATGATGCAGGCTGAAGAACGACCCGCGCCATTCACCGATTCGCGCCGCTTGCTCGGCGCCAATCCGTATTTCTCCGGGGTCGGCGCGGCGCTCGAAGCCACACTCGTTCCGGTCATGCCCGCACTGATCGACGCTTGGCGCGCGCGCGTAGCCCGCGCCCGCACCGCACTCGGCTGGCCCGACGCGCCGACCTTCGCCCACCCGCACGCCGGCGGCGCCACGCTCGCCCTCGCCGCCCCGCTCGACCAGTTGTTTACCGCGACCGATGTCAACGAATGGGCCTGGCTGGCGAGCGCTGCCGAAGCCCGCGTCGACGGCGACTATCCGCGTTTCCACGCACCCGCTTTCGCGGCCGCCTGGGACGAGGACGCCGCCATGCACACCCTGCGCGAGCTGGCGCGCAGCGAGGCCAACCCGGCCCTGCTCGCGCTGGCGCAGGCCGCGAACGCGCAGCGCGTCGCGCTGTTGATCGGCGAAGACGACTTCGCGCTCGGCGAAGGCAACGGATCGCGCGTGTTCCCACTCGATCCGCTGCCCGATCCAGCGCGCATCCGCTGGTCGTCGCTGCACGACGTGCCGGTGGCGCTGGTCACCGGCACCAACGGCAAGACCACCACCGTGCGCCTGCTCGCGGCGATGACGCGTGCGCACGGCTGGGCCACCGGCCATTCGTGCACCGACGGTCTGTTCGTCGAGGGCCGCCAGATCGCATCCGGCGACTACTCCGGCCCGGCGGGCGCGCGCGCGGTGCTGCGCCAGCCCGATGTGCAATGCGCGATCCTCGAGACCGCACGCGGCGGCATCCTGCGCCGGGGGCTGGCGATGCAGCGTGCGCAGGCGGCCGTGGTCACCAACCTCAGCGCCGACCACTACGGCCATTACGGCATCTACGGCCTCGACGACCTCGCACGGGTGAAACTCACGGTCGCCCGCGTACTCGACCGTGGCGGCCTGCTGGTGCTCAACGCCGACGATCCGATCTTGCGCGCGCACGCGGCAGACGTGACCTGCGCGATCGCCTGGTTCGCGCTCGATCACGACCATCCGCTGCTGGTTTCTCATCGTGCGGCTGGCGGCGCCACCTGCGGGGTACGCGATGGCCGCGTGGTGCTCGGGGTCGGCGGCACCGTGCAAGATCTCGGTGCCGTTGCCGATATGCCGCTCAGCGTCGGCGGCGCGGCGCGCTACAACGTCGCCAACCTGCTCGCCGCCACGCTCGCCGCGACCGCGCTGGGCGTGCTGGCGGCCACCATCGCCGAGGTACTGGCGCGCTTCGGCTCGGCGCACGCCGACAACCCGGGTCGCCTGCAGCGCTGGGCGCTGGCCGGCGTGGAGGTGTGGATGGACTACGCGCACAACCCGGACGGATTGCAAAGCTTGCTGGACGTCGTCGGCGCAGCCACACGCAAGGGCCGCCTCGGCCTGCTGCTCGGCCAGGCCGGTGACCGCAACGATGCCGATATCCGCGAACTGGCCCGCATCGCCGCGCACTACCGCCCCGACCACGTCGTCCTCAAGGACATGCCCGCCTTCATGCGCGGCCGCGCCCCGGGCGAAGTCGCCTCGATCCTGCGCGAGGCCCTCGCCGAATCGGGCATCCCCGCCACCGCGACCGCTTACGCCGACGACGAGGAACGTGGCGCGCGCGCCCTGCTCCACTGGGCGCAGCCGGGCGATATCCTCGTGCTACCGGTACACGGCAAGGCCGCGCGCACGCAGGTGTCGATCCTGCTCGATCGCATGGCCGCGATGCACTGGGCGCCGGAGTAGGCGTTGCCGTGATCGGAGGACGGAGGACAGAGGACAGAAGACAGAAGACAGAAGACAGAAGACAGAAAGGTATGCTGTAAACGGTAGCCAGTACATCCGGCTTCTGCTTTCCGGCTTCTGCTTTCCGGCTTCTGCTTTCCGGCTTCTGCTTTCCGGCTACTGCTTTCCGGCTACTGCTTTCCGGCTTCTGCTTTCCGGCTTCTGCTTTCCGGCTTCTGCTTTCCGGCTTCTGCTTTCCGGCTTCTGCTTTCCGGCTTCTGCTTTCCGGCTTCTGCTTTCCGGCTACTGCTTTCCGGCTTCTGCTTTCCGGCTACTGCTTTCCGGCTACTGGCTACCGACTTCTGACCACTCTCCGTCCTCCGTCCTCCGTCCTCTGTCCTCTGCAATGCACCCCCACCAACGCCAGTTCCTCGAAGCCGCCCTGTCCCGCGATGCCCTGCGCTTCGGGCAGTTCACCCTGAAATCCGGGCGCATCAGCCCCTACTTCTTCAACGCCGGCCGCTTCGACAGCGGCGGCGCGATGGCGGCATTGGGGCAGGCTTATGCGCACACCCTGCTGGAATCAAATGTTGCGTTTGACGTGCTGTTCGGCCCGGCCTACAAGGGCATCCCGCTGGCCACCGCGGTGGCGGTCGCGCTGGCCGGGCTGGGCCGCGACGTGCCGCTGACCTTCAACCGCAAGGAAGCCAAGGATCACGGCGAGGGCGGCAGCCTGATCGGCGCATCGCTCGGCGGCAAGCGCGTGCTGATCGTGGACGACGTGATCACCGCCGGCACCGCGATCCGCGAGTCCATCGACATCATCCGCGCCGCCGGCGGCACGCCTTGCGGGGTGCTGATCGCGCTCGATCGCCAGGAGCGCGCCGGCGACAGCGAGCTGTCGGCCACCGATGCGGTGCGCTCCGAGTTCGGCATCCCGGTACTGGCGATCGCCGGCCTTGGCGAGTTGATGCAACTGGCCGAAGGCCGCGCCGATCTGGCCGCGCACCAGCAGGCGCTTTTGGCGTATCGTCGGCAGTATGGAACAGCGCCCTGACCGGCGTCTGCATTCGGAGGTCGCCATGAGCCATTCGTATCGCGCCCTGCTTGTCGCCGCGTGGGTCGCTGCCGGCGTCGGCGCGCTCGCCGCTGCATCCATCGCGCAAGACCAGCCCGCCGGACCGGCCAAGCTGTATCGCTGGGTCGGCCCGGACGGCAAGGTGCATTACGGCGACGACATTCCACCCGAGGCGCTCAATCAGGCCCGGCAGGAAATCAGCAAGAACACCGGCAACGTGCTCAAGACCGTCGATCGCCCGCTCACCGCCGAGGAACGGGCCGCCGCAGACGCCAAGACCGAGGCCGATCGACAGGCGGGACTGGCGCTGGCCAAGGCCAAGGAAAACGACCAGATCCTGCTGAACTCCTACCCGACCGAGGCCGACCTCACGCGGGCCTACGCCGACCGCGTCGGCAGCCAGACCGGCAACCTCAAGACCCTGCGTTTGAGTCTGGCCGACCAGCAAAGCAGCCTGGCCTCATTCCTGTACGCCGCTTCCACCAAGGAACTGGAAGGCAAGCCGGTGGATGCCTATCTGGTGGCATCGATCGGCAAGCTGCACACGCAGATTCTGGCCCAGCAACAGGCGGAGAGCGACGCGCTCGCGCAACTGGCGAGCACCCGACAGGAAGCGACCACCACCTTGGCGCATTATCGCCAGCTGCGAGCAGCCCTGTTGGCGGCCCATTCGAGCGAACAGGCCACGCCGGCGTCGCCGGCAAGCGGTTCACCGGCATCGCCGGCGCACGACTGACCGCACGCGGCACGCGATCAGAACGGCAGTTTCAGATCCGATCGCAGCGCCAGCAGTTGTTCGCGGAACGCATTCTGGATGCGCGCCAGCGCTTCGGGCGTATCGGCATCGAAGCGCAGTACCAGCACCGGCGTGGTGTTTGACGCGCGCACCAGCCCCCAACCGTCGGGCCAGTCGGCGCGCACCCCGTCGATGGTCGCCACCCGCGCGCCATCGAACCTGGCCTGCTCGCGGAACTTGTCGACGAAGTCGTGCGGCGTGCCGCCGTCGATGGCCACCTTGATTTCGGGCGTGGAGAAGCCCTTGGGCAGCTCGGCGAACACTTCATCGGCCGTCTCCGGCCGTGCCGCGAGGATTTCCAGCAAACGCGCGGCCGCGTAGATGCCATCGTCGAAGCCGTACCAGCGCTCCTTGAAGAAGAAGTGCCCGCTCATCTCGCCGGCCAGCTCGGCGCCGGTTTCCTTCATCTTGGCCTTGATCAGCGAGTGTCCGGTCTTCCACATCAACGGGCTGCCGCCGTGGCCGAGGATGTGCCCGGCCAGATGCCCGGTGCACTTGACGTCGTAGACGATGCACGCGCCCGGATTGCGGCTGAGCACGTCCTCGGCAAACAACATCAACAACCGATCCGGATAGATGATTTCTCCGGCGCGCGTGACCACGCCCAAGCGGTCGCCATCGCCGTCGAATGCCACCCCGATATCGGCATTCAGGCGCTGCACCATCTGGACGGCGTCGGTGAGGTTCTTGGGCTCGCTGGGGTCGGGGTGGTGGTTGGGGAAGCTGCTGTCCACCTCGCAGAAGATCGGCGCGACCTCGGCGCCGATCGCCTCCAGCACTTCCGGCCCGATCAAACCGGCCACGCCATTGCCCGCATCGACCACGACTTTCAGCTTGCGCTCGAGCTGGATGTCGTCGGCGATGCGCTGGATGTAGTCGGCAGCAATCTCGCGCTGCTGCACGCCGCCCAACGTGGTGGCCTTGAACAGTCGGTTTTCGGCGATGCGCACGTACAAATCCTGGATGGTGTCGCCGGCCAGGGTTTCGCCGCCGAGCACGATCTTGAAACCGTTGTAGTCGGGAGGATTATGGCTGCCGGTCACCGCCACGCACGAGCCGGTGCGCAAGTGGAACGCGCCGAAATAGCACAGCGGCGTTGCCGCCTGACCGATGTCGATGACCTCGCGGCCGGCTTGCCGCAGGCCCTCGATCAAGGCACCGGCCAGTTCGGGCCCGGAGGCGCGCCCATCGCGGCCGACCACGATGTCGCGCAGGCCTTGATCCTGCATCACGCTGCCAATCGCCAAACCGAGCAGTCGGGCCACACCGGCATCGAGGTTCTGCCCGACCACCCCGCGGATGTCGTAGGCACGGAAGATTTCGCGCGAAATCGCCACGGCCGCCGGTTTGGCCGCTTCCTTCACTTCGACCTTGCGCTCGGGCGCTGGCGTCGGCGTCAGGTCGGCCAGCGTGTTCGTCGACGCCGCAGCGCCGGCCGCGTCCGCCGTGCCGGCCAGGGCCGCGCCGAACTTGAGCAAGCCGATGCCTCCGGCCAGCAGCAACGCAGCCAGCAGGTAACTCGGCAGCGTGCCAAGACCCAGCATCCCCTCGACCTGCGGCGGACTGCCGGTAACGATCTCGAAGCCGCCGTCGCGAACCGCCAAGCGGTCGGACTTGCCGAGCACCACCGCAGTGGCATCGCCCCGCGAAGCCACCACGTAGCCGTGGAATTGCAACGAAACGAACCCGCCACCGGTGCTGGCCGACTCGATCGGGTTTTTCAGTTCGTCGATCGGCAGATCGACCAGTGCCAACGCCTTGACCTCACTGCCCTGCCGGATCGCCCCGGCGATCACCAGCCGCGGCTGTCCGTCCACCCGCGCCACGCCGGCGCGGGTCACGCCATCGCGCAAGGTGGCAGTGAGCACCGCCACGCGCCCGAACCCGAACTTGGCCGGATCGCTGAACGCCGATCCAAGGTCGGGCTGGACGAATTGCACCGACTTGCCATCGGCCCAGCGCTTCTGGAAGTCCCTGGCAGCTTGCGCGAAATCGCCTTCGCCGGCCGCGGTGACCACCTCCGGCGCCGCTGCGGCATGATCGAAACTGGTGATCAGATCGGTCAGATAGGTCTTTTCGGCGCCCTGCAAGCGGGCGCCTTCGCTCGCCACCGTGCTCTGCGCCCGACTCGACACGCCTTGCCGCCACCCATCCCAGGCCAGCAGCAACGCCAGCAGGCACAACAAGCCCGCAAGCGGCAGGCGCAACTGTCCGACGGCCACCTTGATGGCGTCGGTCACTGGCGGTTTGTCGTGTTCGTCCTTGCCCATCCGTATCCCCCCCGGTTCAGATGGTGCGCGCGTCAACTCACGCCAGTATGGCCGAATCCGCCTTGACCGCGCGCACTTTGCGCAAACTCATCCACCACCTGCAACGCCACTCGCACGATCGGCAAGAATACCAACTGCGCGATGCGATCGCCCGGAACGATGGTATAGGGCACCCCGGATCGATTCCAGCCACTGACCATGAGCGGGCCTTGGTAATCGGCGTCGATCAAGCCCACTAGGTTGCCCAGCACCAGTCCGTGCTTGTGGCCCAACCCCGAGCGCGGCAGGATCGTCGCGCACAGGTTCGGATCGCCGATGTGGATGGCGACGCCGGTCGGGATCAGCGACGATTGCCCCGGTTGCAAGCTCAGCGGTGCGTCGAGCATCGCCCGCAGATCCATGCCCGCCGATGCCGCGGTGGCGTAGTCGGGCAGCGGAAACTCGCGGCCCAGGCGCGCATCGAGCACGCGCATTTGCACTTGCGCAATCATGCGGTGGCGGCCTTGGAGTTGGCGACGCGCTCGATCAACAGGCGCAGCAGATCCCGCGCCAGCACCGATTTGCGCGCCGGCCCCAACGCCACCACTTCGGCTGCGCCGTCGCCGCCGCGCCAATACACGTCCAGCGCGTTGTCGTCGCTGTCAAAGCCGCTGCCGGCCACGCCGACCCGATTGGCGGCGATGGCATCGACCTTCTTGCGCGCCAGCTTGTCGCGGGCCGAGTCGGCCAACCCGGTGGTTTCGGCGGCAAATCCAACCACCAACGGCGGCCGCTGCGCATGAGCAGCGACCGCAGCGAGGATATCCGGCGTGCGCACCAGTTCCAGGGTCAGACCGCTGTCGTCGGAGGTCGTGGGCTTCTTGATCTTGTGTTCGGCCACCTGCGCGGGCGTGAAATCGGCTACCGCGGCCGCACCGATGTAGATGTCCTGCGGCAGCGCGCCCAGCACCGCGGCGTGCATGTCGTGCGCGCTGCGCACGTCGATGCGACGTACGCCCGCTGGCGTTGGCAACCCCACGGGCCCGGCGACCAAGGTCACCTGCGCGCCCATTTCGGCGGCTGCGGCGGCGATCGCGAAGCCCATCTTCCCCGAGCTGCGATTGCCCAGATAGCGCACCGGGTCGAGGTCTTCATAGGTCGGCCCGGCGCTGACCAGCACGCGCCGGCCGGTGAGCGGCCCGTCGCCGCTGTGCGCACGCGACGCGGCCAATGCCGCGACGATGGCGTCGGGTTCGGCCATGCGCCCCGGGCCGAACTCGCCGCAGGCCTGCGCGCCCGCGTCCGGGCCGAGCACCTGCGCGCCGCGCGCTTGCAGCAACGCCATGTTCGCCTGCGTGGCCGGGTGCAGCCACATGCGGTGGTTCATCGCCGGCGCCACTGCCAGCGGCGCGGTGGTGGCAAGGCACAGCGTGCTGAGCAGATCGTCGGCTTGCCCGTGCGCCAGCCGCGCCAGCACGTCGGCACTGGCCGGCGCGATGACTACCCGCGTGGCCCAGCGCGCCAGTTCGATATGCCCCATCGCGCCTTCGGCGGCCGCATCCCACAGGCTGTCGCGCACCGTGCGGCCCGACAGCGCCTGGAACGTCGCCGCGCCCACGAACTGTCCGGCCGCCGCGGTCATCACCACCTGCACCTGCGCGCCGGCATCGCGCAGCCGGCGCACCAGCTCGGCGGCCTTGTACGCGGCGATGCCACCGCTGACACCCAGCAGGATGCGTTCACCGGCCAGATCGAAGCTCACGTCAGGCAAATCCTACAAGCGGGCAAGCCGATAGCTTAACGGGCAATCGGCCACGGCGGACAGATGCGGGTGTGGCCTTGGGGCAATGTGCAGATCAAGGCGGGAAGCCGGTAGCCGGGAACAGGCGCCCCCATCCCAACCTTCCCCCGCAAGCGGGGGAAGGGGCCGCATGACCGCCCCCCACGTCGCAACTCGCTGCTGTCCTCTGTCCTCTGTCCTCTGTCCTCTGTCCTCTGTCCTCTGTCCTCTGTCCTCTGTCCTCTGTCCTCTGTCCTCTGTCCTCTGTCCTCTGAACCATGAAAATCAGCGACTGGCCCGCCGATGAACGCCCGCGTGAACGTCTGCTCGCGCACGGCCCTCAAGTACTATCCGATGCCGAGTTGCTGGCGATCTTTCTCGGCTCGGGGGCGCGCGGCATGGACGCGGTGGAGTCGGCGCGTGCACTGCTGGCGCGCGTCGGATCGCTGCGCGCGCTGCTGGAAAAACCCGGCGCCGACCTGCTCGCCGAACCGGGGCTGGGCCCGGCGCGGGTGTGCGCGCTCAAGGCGGCGCTGGAACTGGGCAGCCGGCATCTGGCCGCGGGGCTGGCGCGCGGTGAGGCGCTGAGTGATCCGGCGCGCGCCGGTGAATACTTCGCCCGCCGCCTGCGCGGCCTGCCGCACGAGGTCTTCGCCGGATTGTTCCTCGACAACCGGCACCGTGCGATCGGTTTCGAGGAACTGTTCCGCGGCACCCTCGACGGCGCCGAGGTGTACCCGCGCGAAGTGCTCAAGCGCTGTCTTGCGCACAACGCCGCCGCGCTGATCGTTGGCCACAACCACCCTTCCGGCAGCAGCGAGCCATCGGCGGCAGACCGCGCGGTGACGCTGCGCCTGCGCGATGCGCTGGCGCTGGTGGAAGTGCGCCTGCTGGATCATTTCGTGATCGGCGACGGCCCGCCGTGTTCGCTGGCCGCGCGCGGCTGGGTGTGACCATCGCGGGGATTGCCGCGCGCCATGCCAGCGCGGATATACTGCCGCCGCGGCCACTTGCCGCCAGCCGGAAGGCCGCACCAGCGTCGTGATCCTCGGGTACTCCAGGGTGTATCCCGCCGACGCCGTCGAGCGCGCCCTGCCCGACGCGAACGCGGCGCGCGCGCTATTCCAGGGTTCCCGCATCGACATTCTGGAATTCGTGGACCGCCGACGGCAGCGACTGTTGGCGCATTTCGGGCCCGACAGCGCCACCGAGCTCGACCGCGCCGCCGATGCCTTCGTGCTCGGCACAGCGCGTCTGGGGATGCGCCACGGCAGTTTCGGCCACGACTTCCACGCCTACCACAACGAAGCCCACGTGATGGAGCTGGCGCAGCGTCGGCTCAACGCCTACGAGAGTCGGCTCGGTCTGGCGGCGATGCCCTTGGAAGACTGGCTGGCGCTGGCGCTGTTCGCCGCCTGCCACGACCTGCGCCAGCGCGAACCGCAAGACGCGCCCGGGCCGGTCGGCGGCAACGAGGCGGCCAGCATCGCCGAAACCTTGCGCATTCTGGATGCCTGCGGCTACGACCGCACGCGCGACCGCCAGCAGTACGTGGCCATCGAAATGGCGATCGCCGGCAGTTCGTTCGGCCTGTTCGCACGGCCGCTGGAAAACTCCGCCGAGGCTGCGCTCGGCGGCGGCGCGCTGGCGCGCCACCTGCCGGGCTTTCTGGACCAGGTGGTGCCGAACTGGCGCGGCGACGCCACCATCGAGCGCGCCCTGATCGTGGCACGCATCGCCGCCGATCTGGACACCGCCAACGCCGGCGAATCGTTCGCCGAACTGGCCGACAGCGCGGTGCGCCTGTGCCGCGAACGCGAGATGCGCGAGGGGCGCGATCTCGACGCGGCCGCATCGGCCCTGCCGTGCCTCGGGTTCCTGAGTACCGGCCAGGAGCGCTTCTTTTTCGAACTGCACCACTTCTGCTCGCGCGAAGGCGAGCGCGTGTTCGGTGCCGGCAAAGCCGCCAACGCCCCGCGCGTGCGCGCGGTCAGCGCCGCGCTGCGGGCACGCTTCGCGCAACAGCCGCCGGCCAGCGGCGCGGCGGTGATCGCGGTCTACGAACAACTGGCCGCAGGCTGAGTGCACGACGAGAAAATGCGGCGCGGCGAATCTATAATGGCGGCCGGATACACCCGCTGGATGTTCTCCCTGTGAAAGACACCCTTCGCGCGCTGCTGTCGACCGCGGTCGAATCCCTGCGCGCATCCGGCACGTTGCCGGCCGACCTTGACCTACCGACCCTCGCGGTCGAACGCACCAAGACCCGCGAGCACGGCGACTTCGCGTCCAACGTCGCGATGGCGCTGGCAAAAGCGGCCAGGTCCAACCCACGCGCACTGGCGCAGCAGATCGTGGCGGCGATCCCGGCCAACGACGACATCGCCAAGGTCGAAATCGCCGGCCCGGGGTTCATCAACATCTTCCTCAGCGATGCCGCATGGCAACGGGAAATCGCCAGCGTGCTCGCCAAGGGCCGCCACTACGGTCGCTGCGCGGTTGGCAAGGGCGTGCGGGTGGGCGTGGAATACGTCTCGGCCAATCCCACCGGCCCGCTGCACGTCGGTCACGGCCGCGCCGCAGCCATTGGCGACACCCTGGCGCGCCTGCTGGCGGCCACCGGCTGGGACGTGGCGCGTGAGTTCTATTACAACGACGCCGGCGCGCAGATCGACAACCTCGCCCGCTCGGTGCAAGCCCGCTGCAAGGGCGTGTTCCCCGGCGATGCGGGTTGGCCCGAGGACGGCTACCGCGGCGATTACATCCTCGACATTGCCCGCAACTACCTGCTCGGCAAACCGGCGGCTGACGGTGTGGGAGGGGCTTCGGGCCCCGACTCGCGCAATGTGGGAGGGGCTTCCAGCCCCGATGCGCGCAATGTGGGAGGGGCTTCCAGCCCCGATGCGCGCAACCCCAACGACCTCGACGCCATCCGCCGCTATGCGGTGGCGGTACTACGCGCCGAGCAGAACGCCGACCTGGCCGCGTTCGGGGTGCGCTTCGACGTGTTCTTCCTCGAATCCTCGCTGTACGCCGACGGCAAGGTCGAAGAAACGGTCGCCGCGCTCACCGCCGGCGGCCACACCTACGAACAAGACGGCGCGCTGTGGCTGCGCAGCACCGATTTCGGCGACGACAAGGACCGCGTCATGCGCAAGTCCGATGGCGCCTACACCTACTTCGTGCCGGACGTGGCCTATCACTACTCCAAGTGGCAGCGCGGCTACGTGCGCGCGATCACCGAGTTGGGCGCCGACCACCACGGCACGCTGACACGCGTGAAGGCCGGCTTGCAGGCGCTGGGCAAGGGCATCCCGAAGGACTGGCCGCAGTACGTGCTGCACCAGATGGTCACCGTGATGCGCGGCGGGCAGGAGGTGAAAATCTCCAAGCGCGCCGGCAGCTATCTCACCTTGCGCGATCTGATCGACGAAGCCGGGCGCGATGCCACGCGCTGGTTCCTGGTCGCGCGCAAGCCCGATTCACAGCTCGTGTTCGACATCGATCTGGCGCGTTCGCAGTCCAACGACAACCCGGTCTACTACGTGCAGTACGCGCACGCGCGGGTGTGCAGCCTGCTGCGTCAGTGCGCAGAGAAAGGCTACACCTTCGATCAGGCCAACGGCGTGGCCAACCTGTCGAGGCTGACGGCGGAATCGGAACTGGCGCTGATGATCGAGATCTCGCGCTACCCTGAAGTGGTCGAAGCGGCGGCGGCGCAACTGGAACCACAGGCACTGGCGCAGTATCTGCGTGAGCTGGCCAACGCCTTCCACACGTTTTACCACGCCCAACCCATCCTCGTGGCCGACGATGCGCCGCTGCGCGATGCCCGCTTGACGCTGGCACTGGCGGCGCGGCAGGCGTTGGCGAACGGGCTGGATCTGCTGGGCGTGGGCGCACCCGAGGCGATGTGACATGGCGGTCAAACGCGGCAAAAAGCAGGCGCGGCGCAAGGGCGAATCGAGCTTCAACGGCTTGGCGTGGCTGGGCGCGGGATTGCTGATCGGCGGCGCGGTCGCCATCGGCGTGTGGA
The DNA here is from genome assembly GCA_018241125.1 of Pseudomonadota bacterium. Taxonomy (GTDB): domain Bacteria; phylum Pseudomonadota; class Gammaproteobacteria; order Xanthomonadales; family Xanthomonadaceae; genus SZAS-103. The sequence continues at coordinate 31,705 of JAFEEL010000015.1, forward strand.
TCAAGGCACCGCACGCGGTCGATGGCCTGCTGCCGCATCCCAACCCTGCCGCCAAACCCAAGCTCGCCAGCGGCGCGACCGACGTGCCCGACGGTAATCCACCGACGGCGTCTACGTCAGCCGCATCCGACGTCGCATCGCCGGCTGCCTCGCCGGGGCCGAAGAAGCCCAAGTACGATTTCTACACCTTGCTGCCCGAGCGCGAAGTCGTCATCCCGGATGACGAGTTGAATGCGCAGGTCAAGGCCGAAGCGGCCAATCTGGCCGCCAAGCAGCAAGCCGCGCTGGCCGCCGCCGCGACGGCGACCGCCAGCCCGTCCAGTACGACCGCGACCGCCGCCAGCCCTGCCGCCGGCATCGCGCAGACCAGCGCCGCATCCCCGGCCAACACGGCCAGCAGCAAGCCGATGGCGAGCAAGACGGTCGCTGCCGCAGATACCGCCGTCTCCAGCGCGAAGTCCGCCGACGTCGCGGCAACGGTCGCCACGAGCGCCGCCACCACGACTGCGAACGTCCCGGTGCCGGCATCGCAACTCAAGTCCGGGCAATACCTGCTGCAGGCCGGCGCATTCCGCAATACCAAACAAGCCGACGATCTGAAGGCGCGCATCGCCATGCTGGGCTTGATCGGCCGGGTGGAAACCGTGCAAACCCCCGCCGGCGAAATGCACCGCGTGCGCCTCGGGCCCTACACCACCGCCAGCGAACTGGAGGCGGCCAAGCAGAAGCTGTCCGGTAGCGGCTTGCCGGCGGTGGCGATCCGGGTGAAGTAAGGAGCGGCGGACATGGGCAAGATCGCATGGATCACCGGCGCGACCTCGGGCTTTGGCCGCGCTGCCGCGCGCCGCTTCGTCGAAGGCGGTTGGCACGTCATCGCCAGCGGCCGCCGCGCGCAGCGCCTCGCTGCGTTGCGCGATGAACTGGGCGCCGACAACGTGCATACCTGCGCCTTCGACATCCGCGACGAGGCGGCGCTGAACGCCGCAGTGGCCGCACTACCAGAAAACTTCCGCGGCATCGACCTGCTGGTCAACAACGCCGGCCTCGCGCAGGGCACCGCGCCGGCGCAGTCGGCCAGCCTCGACGACTGGAAGACGATGATCGACACCAACATCACCGCGTTGGTGACGCTCACGCGCGCCCTGCTGCCGACCTTGATCGCACAGCGCGGCGCCATCGTCAACGTCAGCTCCACTGCGGCCCGCTATCCCTACGTCGGCGGCAACGTCTATGCCGGCAGCAAGGCCTTCGTCAGCCAGTTCTCGCTCAACCTGCGCGCCGACCTGCACGGCAGCGGCGTGCGCGTGACCACGCTGGAGCCGGGCATGGCGCAAACCGAGTTCACCCTCGTGCGCACGCATGGCGATCAAGCCGCGTCCGACACGCTCTACGCCGGCATGGCGCCAATCACCGCCGACGACATCGCCGCCACGATCTGGTGGATTGCCAACCTGCCGGCGCACCTGAACGTCAACCGACTGGAGCTGATGCCGACCAGCCAGTCGTTTGCCGGCTTCCAGATCCACCGGAACGCGTAGCACGCGATGAAGCCCCTCTCCCCGCGGGAGAGGGGTTGGGGTGAGGGATCGATCGAGCGAACCGCATCGAAAACTCGCGTCTTCGGTAACGATTTCTCCATCAACTCCCGTTTCCCGGCTCCGTCGCCCCTCATCCGCCCTTCGGGCACCTTCTCCCGAAGGGAGAAGGGAACTACACGGCATCACGCCAGCGCCGTCGCATCCAGATAGGTGTAACCCGTCAGGCCCTGCTCCAACGCGGCGGCCAGTCGGTCGGCTTCGTCGGTCGGCAGCTTGGCGGCGGCGATCTTCTCCCGGTACGCCGCGCGCAGTGCCGCCAGATCGTAGCCGACGTAGTCGAGCATCACGTCGGAGGTGTCGCCGCGGCGGCTGCGCTCGAAGGTGTAGCCATCCGTGGTGAGTCGCACGTTCACCGCATCGGTGTCGCCGAACAGGTTGTGGATGTCGCCCAGCGTGTCCTGATAGGCACCGACCATGAAGAAACCGAGCCGATAACTCTCGCCCGCGCGCAGGTCGTGCAACGGCAGCGAGCTGTCGAGGTCGCCGTCATCGACGTACTGGTCGATGCGCCCATCGGAGTCGCAGGTCAAATCGGCGATCACGCCACGGCGCGTGGGTTGCTCGTGCAAGCGCGCGATCGGCGCGATCGGGAACACCTGATCGATCGCCCACACGTCGGGCACCGATTCGAATACGGAGAAGTTGACGAAATACTTGTCCACCAGGCGCTCGTCGAGCTCGTCGAGCGCGGCGCGATGACTTTTCTCGGCGTAGCTCAGGCGCGCGCGCGCGGCATGGGCGATGGCGTAGAACAGGTCGTCGCAGACCGCGCGTTGCGCCAGGTCGAGCGTGCCTTGCGCGTACTGCGCCGCGCCTTCGGCGTGCACGTGCTGGGCTTGTTCGAACGCCTCCAGCGGCGAGCGCTCGGCCAGCTCGCCGTGCAGGGTGCGCAACTGCCGAATGACCTGAGGCTCGTCGGCCTGCGCGACCGGCACGCCGCCTTGCGGGGCGCGCTCAACCTCCGAGACGTTCGCCACCAGCACCGCGTGGTGCGCGGTGAGCGCGCGCCCGGATTCGGTGAACAGCATCGGCGCTTTCAAGCCATGCTCGACGCAGGCCTGCGCCAGCGGCTGCACGATGGCGGAGGCATATTGTTCCAGCCCGTAGTTGATCGAACAGAAACTGCGCGAGCGCGTGCCCTCGTAGTCCACGCCCAGCCCGCCGCCGACATCCATGATGCGGATCGGGCAGCCCAGCGCGCTGACCTCGACGAAGTAGCGCGTGGCCTCGCGCATGCCGTTGGCGATGTCGCGCACGTTGGAAATCTGCGAGCCCATGTGGAAGTGCAGCAGTTGCAGGCTGTCCATCAAGCCGGCCGCGCGCAGTTGTTCGATCAGGTCGATGAGCTGGCGCGGCGACAGCCCGAACTTGGCCTTGTCGCCGCCGGAGTTCTGCCATTTGCCCGCGCCCAGCGAGGCCAGGCGCATGCGCACGCCAAGGCCCGGCACGACGCCCAGCGCCTTGGATTCCGCGATCACGTGCGCCAGCTCGGAGGGCTTTTCGATGACGATGAAGGTCTGCAATCCCAGCTTGCGGCCGATCAGCGCCAGTCGAATGTATTCGCGATCCTTGTAGCCGTTGCACACCACCTTGCTGCCGGGCTTGGCCAGCGCCAGCACCGCCATCAGCTCGGGTTTCGAGCCGGCTTCCAGACCGAATCCTTCGCCGCCCTGACGCACCAGTTCCCCGGCCACGCCGAAGTGCTGGTTGACCTTGATCGGATAGATCGCGGTGTAGCCGCCGGCGTAATCGAGTTGCGCCATCGCGCCCGCGAATGCGCCCTGCAAGCGACGCAGGCGGTCGCCGAGGATGTCGGAAAAACGCAGCAGCAGCGGCAGCTTCAGGCCACCGGCCAATGCGCGGTCCACGGCCTGCGGCAGGGCGATGCCCGGCCCGTCGCCGCGCCGGGGGCGCACCACGATGCGCCCGCCGTCGTCGATGTCGAAATAGCCCTCGCCCCAATGCGCGATGGAATAGGCGCCGCGGGCGCGGTCGATGGTCCACTGGTTCATCGCGGCAGGTCCTGGGTGTGGGTTCATGCGGGCGCGCATTGTAGCGCCACGCACGCGCGCACGCGGCCGGCGCGGCGCGATCCCTTACAATGCCGTCCCCGACGCGCCGCCGACGAATCCGACCATGACCACCACGCCATCGACCTGGTTCCGCGAGGATTTCACCCACACCGGATCGTCGATCGGCTTTCGCACCGTGCGCAAGCTCGACGAGGTGCAGTCGCCGTTCCAGAAGATCGAGATCTACCAGACCACCGACTGGGGCAATCTCATGGTGATCGACGGCGCGATGATGGTCACCACCGCCGACAATTTTTTCTACCACGAGATGATGGCGCACGCGCCGTTGTTCACCCACCCCGATCCCAAGGACGTGGTGATCATCGGCGGCGGCGATTGCGGCACCTTGCGCGAGGTGCTCAAGCACCCCGGCGTGCGCAGCACGGTGCAGTGCGACATCGACGAGCAGGTCACGCGCATGGCGGAGAAATATTTTCCGGAATTGTGCGAATCCAACGCCGACCCGCGCGCGACCGTGATGTTCGACGATGGCATCGCGTACATGGCCAATGCCGTGCCGGAAAGCATCGACGTGATCGTGGTGGATTCCACCGACCCGGTCGGCCCGGCCGAGGGGTTGTTCAACCGCGCCTTCTACGAAAACTGCCGCACCGCGCTGCGCCCGGACGGCCTGCTGGTGCAGCAAAGCGAAAGCCCGCTGGCGCTGATGAAGTTGATTCTCGACATGCGCACCGCGATGCGCGAAGCCGGCTTCGTGGATTTCGCGGTGCTGCCGTTCCCGCAGCCGTGCTACCCCACCGGTTGGTGGAGCTGCATGATCGCGGCCAAGCAATCGCGCGATCTGTCGGTATTCCGCGTCGCCGATGCCGCCGCAAAATCCTTCGCGACGAAGTATTACAGCGCCGGCGTGCACCACGGCGCGCTGGCCACCCCGCCGTTCGTGGCCGCAGCATTGCGCGACTGAATCTCACCCATCGCCATCGCGCCAGCGGCGCAACGCCAACCCGATCGCGGCGAACTGGCGGGCGGCGTTGCGGCAATGCCGGCACAGCGCCAGGTGCAACTTGAGCTTGAGCGCGTCGGCGCGCGCCAGCGGCGCGTCCTCGCGTTTGGACAGCAGCACCGCCGCGTGCCGGCAGTGGATCATCAGCGCGCCGTCACCGGGGGCTTTCATCGGTTCGCTCATCGCGTGGCCCTCTCCGGCGCGAAGCCGCCTTTTTCCAGACACACCCGCAGCATTACCCTGGCCCGGTAGAGCTGCACCCAGACGTTGGACGCGCTCAGGCCCAAGTCCTTGCACAGCTCGCCGGTGTCGCTGCCGAACACCTCGCGCAGCACGAACACCTGCGCCACCCGTGGCGGCAGTTTCTCCACGCAGGCGCGCACCGCCGCGAGGAAGGCGTCCTGCGCGCAAAGGCGCTCGGGGTCGGGCGTGGCCGAAGGATCTTGCGCCCAGTGCCCGGAGCGATCGAACAGCGACTCGATCACCTGCTCGCCGTCATCGTCCTGCGACAATGGCTGCTCGCGCCACTGCCGGCGCAGGTGATCGACGATGCGGTTCTTGAGGATCGTGGTCAGCCACGTGCGCAGCGAACTGTCGCCACGAAACGACGCCCAGCGCTCGCAGGCCTGCGCGATGGCGTCGGACACCAGATCCTCGGCCAGATGCTCGTCGCGCAGTTCCAGCCGCGCGATCTTCAGCAGATAACCGCGCTGCTGCGCGATCTGCTCGAACTCGGGCGGCACGTTCGCGCTCAACGGGGGCATGCATGAATCCGTGATGGTGGCGCCCCGGCGACGCCGTGGCGATGATAGCCAGACGACCGCGTTGATGGGTGGCAGCAGTGACCCGCCCGACCGCGATGTGGCTGCGCGAGCGCTACCGAGGGTACCCCGGAATACGGGACAACAGCCAGGTGAGCGGGTTGCGCGTCCATGCCTGCGTCACGAAATCCTCGTGCCGCGTACCTGCAGGCGTAGCCACGATCCACACGCCGCCGGCAATCAGCTTGGCGGGAAGCTCGGATCGGTAAGGCACATGGGCGTCGGCCAGTTCGGACTTGAGCGCCTGATTCTGGTCGCGCGTGGAATCGCTGTAGGCACTGAACAAAAAGGCAGACCGGTGTGTGCGCTCAGCCCAATCGACGAACTTGTCGATCTGCCCGTACATCGCGTCGAGCAGGATCACGCCCTGCAGTCGCGACCCCAGTTGTCCGATCGCCAGCGACCACGCCGCAGGAAGGTAGCCGCCCGAATACGCCACAAGAACCACCTTCGACGCGCGAAATGCCGCTACCGCATGCGGGTCGGAGAACTGGCGGGCGAGCTGATGATCCGCCTCGTCGACGAATTTCCGGAATCCATCGCGGCGCCAGAAGGAACCGGCGCTCGAGTCGGCCGCATCGACCGCAAACTGCGGCGCGACCAGCACGGCATTGATGTTGGCCGCCGCTAGTTGGGCCGCGACCTGTTGGCGGTCGATGACATCGCGCTCCAGAGTCGCGCCATTGCCATGGAAGAACACCACGATCAACGCACGCTTGCCGATATCGAACCCTTGCGGCACGTACAAAAGCACGCGCCTGTCGTTGAAGACGACGTCCTCCCATTCGACGGATCCATCACGCCCCGACACGTGGCCCACGCGTGCGCCATCCACCTTGTCCATGAACTTGCGCCCGGAATCGGGAATCAACCCCCGATAGGGAAATGGCGCATTTTCGAACGGCACAAGCGCCGTGATCGCAGCTTTCAGTGGGGCCGCGACCCGGGCGTGTCTGCTGGAGTGCCCGCTGCGGGTAGTGGCTGCCGATCGCGGCGGCCCCGCGGCTGCCGCTACGCCGAACGCAGCTTCAGCAGCGGCCCACACCAGCACCATCGCCGTGAGCAGCCACCCGCCGGTCAGGTTTCCGTGTCGGCTCAATCCGTGTCCCATGTGGCTCAGGCCTCGGTGCAGGGTGCGCGTACCGGCAGGAAGATGGCAAAGAACGCCGACGCCGCAAGCAGATAGGCTACGCCGCTGATCTGCAGAACGGCAGCAAGACCATATCCGGTGGCGATGATTGGCACGAGCGCTGCACCGATCACCGAAAACGATCCGTTGATACCCCAAGCCCACAAGAAAACGGCGTCTTTGCCGAGGCGGCCCAGCCACGTCATGGCCGTCGACATCGGGAATCCCATCAAGAACGCCGGTGGCGCGATCAACAGGCCACAGCCGACCAGCCGCAACGCATACGGCAAGCGACCGATCGCCTCGAGCACCGGGTCGATCAGGATTCCGTACGCGATCAACAATACGCCGATGGCGACGCAGACCCATGGCAGCGTCGCCTTCGCGCGATCCATGAATCGCTCCGCAGTCAGGCTGCCCAGCCCCGAGAACACCAGCATGCCGGTGATCAGGATCGAGGCCGACACGGTCGGGTTGCCGAGCGGCAGCACGAACTTCGCGATCAAGGCCACTTCCACCATGATGTAGCCAAGGCCAAGGCAGGCGAAGTACACAATGACGCGCAACTGCCCGGGCGTTCGCGAGAAAATCGTGCGCCATCCCAGCACCACCGGAATCACCACGAGCACGAGTGCGGCGATCGAGGCGATGGCCAGCGTGGCCCAGAGCAGCAGGTACCCCCACTCGTCCTGGAAGATTTCCAGGCGGTCGGTCACGCGAGCCAGGTCGCCGGGTTTGATGTAGTCGGCGAAGTACGGGCGGTCGTTGGTCAGCGGACGGGCATCGAACACGTAGTTCGCCAGATCGACGCCTTTCCCATGCAGCAGCGAGTACCAGGCCAGACGGCCCATCACGGTTGCCGGCACCGGCGCGGTATCGGTATCGGCCGTATCGGCTTGTGCTGCGGAGCCCGTGGGTTCGGCGGAAGGCCCGGCAGGATCGGCTTCTGCCGCGGCGCCTGTTGGCTCGACGGAAGGGCCGGCCGGGTCGGCGCCGGGCGCGAGCGCGGAAGATGCAGCGGCGTCCGGTGGCACCGACGGCCCGCGCGACCGCCCGTCCACGCGGCCTCGGGCACCTTCGTTCGCGGCAGCGCCAGCGCTGGCAGCCGTGGGCGCGCCGCCGTCGCCGAATATGCTTTCCCGATAAGCCTTCAAGGTGCCGGCGATTTGCCGGGTATCGAACCGGTACCCCGGCCAGGTCAACTCGTCGAAGCTCATCGCCGAGGTATGCGCATGCAGCTTTTCAAGGTCCGCGGCAGTGAAGCCACCGCGCTTGAACAACACGGTCGTGGTGGACAGGTAGCTGGCGGCGGCGTAGAAATCCCGCGACACGTCCGCACCGGGGTCGATGTCGCGCGCCGCAGCGACCATCGTGGCGTACAACTTCAGGATGGACTTTGGTGGTTCCTCCTTGTTCCACATGGTCACCGACAGCACCCCGCCGTCGCTGAGCGCGCGCATGTAGGCACGCATCGCTTCGCGCGTGTAGGCGTACTTCTCGACGATCGCGAAGCCGCCCGGGCTGGACAGACCCACCGAATCGGCGAGCGAAAGATCGATCACGTCGTAGCGCTTGTCGGTGTTGGCCAGATACACGCGACCGTCGTAATCGATCACATCGAGCTTCGGATTGCCGAGGATGTCGCCGGTGAAACGACGCAGGCCCTGGTCATGGCGGAACGCGTTGAGGATTTCCGGATTGGCCTCGGCCACGGTGACGTGCTTCGAGTTGCGCAGCGCCAGACGCGTGGAGATGCCGCCGCCAAACTGGACGACGAAAGTTTCCGGATCGGCCTTGATGACGTACGGATAGAACATCGGCAAATAGCGGAAGTAAGCGGTCTCCTGATCGCCCAGGTCGCGCATCACCCCGAACGGGCCGTCGCCATCGATGTACATCCCCAGGTAGGCGTTGGCAGGCATTTCGGGCAGGTTGAACGCCGCGTTGTCCGACAGGCCTGGTGCGAAGTGCAGGTACGAGCTCGAGTAGATCTCCAGATAGCCGAACGGCGAGGCATTCTCGTAGACGCGTTTGCTGTCGGGGAATTTGCGCGCGTAGGACACGCCCTTGTAATCGGACACGGCAAGCCGCGGGATGCCCAGCGCCTGCGGCAGCCAGAAGTGGCCGCCAGCACACAGCGCGCCGAGCAACACCAGGGCGCTCCATGCACGGATCGGTCGCGCCTGCGCGCCGGAAAAACCCGCATCCGCGAATCCGGATTGCTGCGCAATCAGCCACGCGACACCGGCGGCAAACCACATTGCCAGCGGCACAACGAGCAGATTTTCGGGTCGGAACAAGTACAGACAACCGAGCAGCAGCAGGCCGCCGGATCCGGCGCCGACCAGATCCGCGAAGTAGGCCCTGCCAAAGCTTTTTTTCATGCGCAAGAACACCGCGCCGAGAAAGAACGCGCCACTGACGAACGGCATCAAGTACAGCGCGAAATTGCCGAACAACCTCCATTTTTGCGCCGGGTCGGACACCAGGAAGATCGCATTGAACGGAATCTGCTGGGCCAGCAGGTTGGCGGCGACGATGAGTGGCCCGAACGCCAGCAGCGACATGGCGGCAACGCCCCGCCAGTGTCGTTCGAACCAGCTGTTTGCTGCACACATGACCACGCTGGCCAGGCCGAAACCCATCATCGCGAGGCTGACGACCATCGAGCCGAAGTGCGCCCACGAGCCGACGCTGAAAATGCGCATGATCGATATCTGCAGCGCGATCACGGCTCCGGCAACCAGGCCGACGGCGAGATAGAAAAACAAAGCCGACCGCGGGGCCGCGGTCGGCGTGGTGTTGGTTACGGCGGTCATTCGCGTGCTGGCTTGGGTTGTTGGTTGCTGGCCGTTCGTGCAACGACGGGAATCCGCGCGACCTTGCGTTTCCGGCAGCATTTCAATCGCCGCAGATGCGAACATCCGGCGCGATGAGGGCCCGCCGCATCACTTCATGTCCTTGGCGTCGCCGTTGTGCGCACCCTTGATCTGGCCATCCACGAGCTTGGTGAACGGCACGAAGGGCACGATCTTGCCGAAGATGTCGCTGCGCGCAACAGTGATGGTGCCGTCCGCGGCCTGGCGCTTGACCACCTTGAGCACGCGCTGCGCGCCGGGAGGCCCGATCGGTATGACGATGATGCCGTTTGGCCTGAGCTGCTTGAGCAATGGCGGCGGGATGTGGTCGACCCCGCAGGTCACCACGATCTTGTCGAATGGCGCGTATTCTTCCCAGCCATAGTAGCCGTCCGCCTGCTTGGTCGTGATCGCCTTGAACTCACTGTAGCCATCGGCGATCAACTCGTCGTAAACGCCGCGCGTGCGTTCAGCCAGCGGCTTGATGATCTCGATGCTGTAGCACTTGTCGGTCAGGTGCGCGAGAAATGCCGACTGGTAGCCCGACCCGGTGCCGATCTCCAGCACCTTTTCACCGTGTTGCACGTTGAGCGACTGGGTCATGCGCCCGACCGCGTGCGGACCGGAAATGGTCACACCAAACCCGATGTCGAGAAAGGCGCTCTCGTAAGCGCGCGCGCGATTGACCGGGCGACAGAAATCTTCGCGTGGCGTCAGCAGGAAAGCGCGCTTGTTGTAGTCGTCGGTGAGATCCCGATTGCGCGACATGGCGTACATGCGGTTCCATCGCTGGGTGAGAAACTCGCGATCTTCACCCCGGTTCTTGACGGCCCAATCGACAAACGCCTCGCGATTGGCGATCGGCACTTGCATGTCCCACGCGAACGGAACCGGCACATGCGGCTTTGCGGTGGCGGTACTCGCCCCGGCCCATCGGCTCATGGGTGCGGCCACGAGCGCCGCAATGGTGTGGCCCAGAAACCGACGTCGATCCATTGGCTTGCCCCGTTCGCCCCGATGTCTGCGTGGAGGTTAGCAAAACCGTCCCGGCACACAAGCCCGGCCGATATCTACAACGCATCCCCATCCAGCTCGCCGGTGCGGATGCGCACCACGCGGTCCAGGTCATGGACGAAGATCTTGCCGTCGCCGATCTTGCCGGTGCCGGCGGCGTGCATGATCGCCTCGACCACGCGCTCGACCATCTCGTCGGTCACCGCCACCTCGAGTTTGATTTTTGGCAGGAAGTCCACCACGTACTCGGCGCCGCGATACAGCTCGGTGTGGCCTTTCTGGCGACCAAAGCCCTTGACCTCGGTGGCGGTGATGCCGTTCACGCCGGCCTCCGACAGCGCCTCGCGCACGTCGTCGAGCTTGAAGGGCTTGATGATGGCCACGACCATTTTCATGCGCGCGCTCCGGGCACCCAATGACGTGCAGTGTAGCGGTATGCGCGGCGGCGGAAACATCCCTCAAGCCGTTCATGGTGAGGTAAGGCGCGGAGCGAGACCGGCAGGGTCGAGGCCGCGATCGAACCATGGTTCGAGACGGATCGGCTCGAACTTCGTTCTCGACCGATCCTCCTCACCACGAACGGAAAACAAGTCGCGCTGCTCACCCAGAACGGGTAGCAAGGCGTCATCAGCAGACTGTTGAAAAACAGCCTGCTGATGCGATCCATGGACGGATCGCACGCCAATCAAACACGCAAGTGTTTGATTTGGCGGAGCCGAGTACGGGCATGTACCGGACTGGGCGCGTTGAGAAAGGGCAGAGCCTGCCCCCGCGCAGGCGGGGGAAAGCCTTTTGTCAGATATGGCATCTGTCGGCGTGCAGTTCCTGCACGTTTTGGCTTAATTATCGGGTTCTGCCTCCAGGCTAGGTGTGACCGGCGCGCGAAACGTGCATTATTTGCACGTTTTACATATTTCATGTACAATCGTGCATGAAATGAGCATTTCGCCCATCACGCCGGACACGAATAGTTCACTGCAGCGGCCGAACCGCGCGGAGCCGGGGTGTGACCGCAGTTTGGCGTTCCTCAAAGGGAACAAGCACACCTACGCGGCTAACCTCATCAGCGACTGGCAGGCTCAGCTGCTTCACTACAACGGATTGAAGCCGGGATCGTGCCGGAACCACCGAGACAACTGCTTCCGTCTTCTGAACCATGCGTGCGTCGCCCCGTGGGAGCTGACGAAGGAGCACGTGATCCGCTACCTCGAATCGCGGGTTGATTCGGAAACCGGCGAAACGCTTGCGCCCAACACGGTGGGTACCTACTGCGCCGCCTGGCGATCGCTACAGGAGTACATTCTTGAGCCTGAGCGCGCCAATGAGATCCTGCGCGAGTTCAAGGTTCGCCCGCGTTCTTTTGTCACCGAAGAGAACGCGATCGCGGTCAAACGCGCCAAGCTGAACTGGAAGCCTAAGGGGTGGGCGTTGTCGTCCGAAGAGATCGAATGCATCGATGCGACCTTTCGACGCGAGATCACGGCGGCCCATCGGATGCACAGCAAGTCGTTGCGTCCCCTGATGCGTGACCGGGTCATGTTCCACTTCGGCATCCACTTTGCATTGCGGATCTCCGAACTGGTCGCCGTGCGACTGAGCGATTTCAACTTCAGCCACGATGCGACTCTCGATCATTTTGGAAGGTGGGGCGTGTTGACGGTGCTGGGCAAGAACGATGTCATCGGATCGGTTCCGCTGCGTGAACCGAGCATCGCCAACCTGCTGGAATGGTATGCGACCTCGATCCGGCCAGGGATGATCTTGGGACGCAAGCTGCATGAGGATGCAAAACCGCTTCGCGATCCGCGTGGGCGAGTTGTCAGCGCGGACGAACTGTTGTTCATCAGCGAGCGCGGTGGCGTGATCTGCGCGAACGCGTTCCGCAAGCGCCTCGCCGATATCGCCATGAAGTCGGGCGTGTTGCGACGAAAGCTGACTCCCCACGTTCTCAGGCACACTGGGTGCACCCTGATGCTCCCCCTGTTTTCGGCCGAGATCGCACAAAAATACATGCGACACAAAGGGCTGCGGACGACACTCGACTACTATCATCCAAACGTGCTGCAGGCCGCGAACGAGGTGAACTGCGCGACCGCACTGTTTGACGATGATGAGGAGTAATCAAGGCATGAAGATCAAGTTGAAAAATCGGATCGATGTCCTCATGCGCGACTGCGGCGTGCGAACCGTCGAGGAACTGTCCCGGCGTCTGAGCAGGAATCAGGACTACTCGATTACACGGACACCGCTCAGCCGCAAGGTCAACAGCGATGATGTGCAGCTACCGCTCTCGCTGATCGAAGCCCTGTGCAATGAACTGCAATGTCTGCCCGGGGATCTATTCCAGATCGATGTTGTGGACGCGACGCCGGAATGGGTCGAAGAAATCCAGTCCCGCGTGCCGCCGTTCCGGTACGGATCGATGCGAATGCGCAAGCCGGGTGAGCTAGGCAGTGCGTCGGATGCGACCCCCGAAGCGCCGGTGGCCGTTGCAGGTCCCGTGCAAAGTAGACCGCGAGCGTCCAAGCCCGTCGATCCCACGGACGATGGACTGGCTGGCCCCAAAGTGACCCACCTTGATGTCTCGAAGCTCAAAAAACGCTAACCGTCGCGAGGCCACGTGCCGTCTTTGCGAGCAGGTTTTTACGTGGACCGATTGGCATCCTCAGCGTCACTGCGTCATCAAACATGTTGTGCGTCCCGACGGCTGCTGGATGTCGAAGCCTTGCTCTGACCGGGAGATGTGCGCGCGTTCGCTCGGAGCCAAGCGTGTGGCATCGTCAGCAGTCTTTGAACGGCGTGCACGGGTCTTGAAAGGGTTGGGCACCGTCATCGATGCCGACAACGCGAAAGTGCAGGGATACCTGTCCTCGCTGCCCATGGAAGACCTGTACGAACTTCAGCGTTGCGCCGTGCCGGAACTGGCAGAGCGCCTATCGCCGCTCATGGCGATTGGCAGGATGCCAAGGCCGATGCGCGTGCCACGAACGGTCACCATTCCTGCCGAACTTCCGGAGGGCCTCGCCAAACCGCTGTGCCTTTACCAGGACCGACATCTCCAGCGCTACGGGTCGCTTGGAAAGAAGGGACACACTCGGTCGTACGCCTATGCTGCGCGCTTGTTGTCGGAGCCTCTTCGTATGGCCAATTTTCTTGTGGCGCAGGGCGTTTCGACCTTCGATGGACTGCGGCGGCGCGATGTCGTGGGATTCATGCAGGCCCACCCCGGCGTCAAAAAGGCAGCCATCGATCGTTTTCTGAAGTTCCTCGGTGAGGATCGCCACTTCAAACCTGCCCATCCCCCACGGCCCAGCAAGCTCGGGAAGCCGGTCTCCGATCCGTCCACTCCGCCGGTCATGTTCACGCGCGACGAGTTGCGCAGGAAGCTCCTGGGTTGGAGGGAACATCGAACCGAACCGGAGTACGTGCTTGCCTGGATGGTCGCCCGCCTTGGTTTGATGGCGCAAACGGCATACGACCTGACCCTGAATCAATTCGCCCTGATGGAAGATGGGTGCCTTGCGATTCGGCCGGCCCGCGTTTGGGTGCGTCTGCCCAAGGCGGTTGGGGCGTCACTTGCCAAGTTGATAGATCAGCGCTTTCCTTCATGGCGTACAACGGTGCCCGAACGTCTAGGCAGCATCCGCCCATTTACGACCCTCGTTCCGAACCTGCGTCGATTGATCGATGAGGTGTTTGAGGGCAAGACGCGAGCGATTCGGGCCTCTGCGCTATACGCGGCGATGCGCGAAGGTCACTTCGATCGCGTGACCCTGACCGAAACGCTCGGAGTGGGCGTGTCGACGATCTCCAAGCTCGAACGATTGCTTTCAGCAGACCTGCATCGCAGGTTGCCAGCAGAGCTTGTCGAGGCGCGGAACAAGCACATCTTGGGGCAAGATGATGATGGGTGAGGCCTGCTGGTGGGTCTACCTTCTCGAATGTCGGTCTGGCCGGATCTACACGGGCGTCACCCCGATCCTCGAACGTCGAATGGCGGCGCATCGTCGCGGGCGTGGAGCGCGATTCACCAAGATGGATCCGCCCGTTCGATTGCTCGCCGCCAAGCCGTTTCCGAACAAAATCGAAGCCCTGAAGATCGAACGTCAGGTGAAGGGTGTGGGTGCGGCGCACAAGCGGGCTCTTGCCGTTGATTGGTCACAGCAAAATCCGATCGACGAGCGCGCCCAGAAAGCGCTTTCGCTCGATTAGCGTGGTGTGGGTGGCCACTTGATCAACGACGGTCACGTTGCCTACTGTGTCGTCATAGGTGGTCGCCGAGAGGATCGCCCAGTCCGGCATCGAGGTGATGCGCTCGACCATCGCGCCGCAATAGCGGGCGTGCACCAGCTTCTGAAACGGATGGAACGCCGGGAAGTCGGGACGCGCCAGGCATTCCAGCGACCGATCCACCGTGGCGCGGCACGCCAGCAGCGAGGATCCCTGATCCAGAGCGAACATCACGCCGCGATCCTTCGCGCCCAGATCGGCCTTGAAGTTCAGGGCGCGATCTTCGTTGCCGATCCACAGATCGAACACCGCCAGATCTGCTGTCTCCTTGGGGTACTTTTGTGCCAGCAACGTCATGGCCCGTGCGTGACCGGCCGTCTGATACATCCCCTCCGGGAGGGGCGGCGCGTCAGCCGGACAATCATCAGGATCGTGCCGGTCGTCGGCGGTGAAGTCGTAGACATCGAGGCCACCCTCCGCTGCACGGATCGCCGCGAAGCGGAGTCGGGCGTCGGCCGTGGATGCACGGGCCGGCACGCCGACCACCACCGGAATGCCGAGGAACATCGCGAGGCGGTTGGCCACCAGTTCGGCGTACACCTGCGCCTGCGCTTCGGCGTGGTCGTATTTCAGGACCGCCGAAAGTTGCCCATCCTCGGCACCCGTGGTGCTTCGGGTGTTCGGCGTCGTGGCACCGGTGATTTCGTAGCAGAGGATCGGCACGGCGCTTACGGCTGCTCAAAGGCCCAAGCGTCGGCGAGCAGTTCTGCCTGCGCGATGACCTTCTCGGTGGCGCCGGGCTGCGCATCGGGCGGGTATCTGTGCTTGGCCAGCAGCACCTTGACCATCGCGATCATGCGCGCGCGCGCCGACTTGCGGTTCTGCCAGTTGATCGTCGCCGATTTGCGCAGCTTGTCGGTCAACTCCTGGGCCAGTGCGCGCAGCACCGGGTGGCCCATTTCGCGCACGGCCGACTCGTTTTCGCACAGCGCTTGGTAGAAAGCGAACTCCTCCTCGGAGAGCCCCTCGGGTGGCTTGGCGGCGTTGATCTCCTTTGCCAGCCGGATCAACGCTTCGATCACTTCGGTCGTTGTCAGGGCGCGGCTCTGGTACTTGGCGATCGCCTCTTCGAGCTTGTCCGTGAACTCGCGGGCCTGCATCGCGTTCTTCTGGCCGCGGGCCTTCACCTGATCGGCTATCAGCCGTTCCAGCAACTCTGCGGCCAGATTCTTGGTTGGCAGCTGCTGGATTTGCGCCAGGAACTTTTCGTCGAGCAGCGACAGGTCGGGTTTTTCCACACCAAGCGTGCCAAACACGTCCTTGACGCCTTCCACCAGCACGCCCTTTGCCACCAGCTGGCGCAAGGCCGCTTCTTTCTCGATCCGCGAGCGCGATTGACCGGCGTGGGTCAGTTTGATCAGGCACACTCGCACGGCCTGGAAGAACGCGATTTCCTCGCGCACCGCCATCGCCGCTTCCCGCGTGCCGGCCAGCGACTGCGCCTTGGTGAGCTTGAGCACCTGATCGAGGAATTTGCGCACGCCGCGGTTGCGTCCCTTGTCATCCGGTTCCGGATCGACTTGCAGCACATGCTCCATTGCCGGCCCCAACAGGGACAGGGCACGCTTGGGATCGGCGAAACCGGCGTAATCGAAGCCGTGGAAGAACTCGCGGCGCAGCACATCCAGCGTATCGAGCAGCACGCGCAGCGCTTCGCCGGAGGTGTCGATCGGCTCGCGCTCCTGGCCGGCGTCGCGGGTGTATTGCCGGATGGCGGCCTTCAACTCCTCGCCGATGCCGATGTAATCGACGATCAACCCGCCCGGCTTGTCCTTCCAAATGCGGTTGGTGCGGGCGATGGCCTGCATCAGGCCGTGGCCATGCATCGGCTTGTCCACGTACAACGTGTGTACGGGCGGCACGTCGAAGCCGGTCAGCCACATGTCGCGCACGATGACCAGATCCAACGGATCATCGGGATCCTTGAAGCGCTTCTCCAGCAATTGCGCGCCGGCGCGATCGGTGCGGTGCGGCTGATAAGACGCCGGATCAGACGAATTGCTGGTCATCACAATCTTGATCCGACCCTTGCCGAGTTCGGCGTCGCCCCACGCCGGACGCAGCTTCACGATCTCGTCGAACAGCCGCACGGCGGCCTCGCGCGACACCGCCACGATCATCGCCTTGCCGTCGATCTGCTCCTTGCGCGCCTCCCAGTGGGCGACCAGGTCGGCGGCCAACGTCGCCAACCGACCTTCGGCCATCGCCAAGGCTTCCAGCCGCGTGAGCCGGCTGACCGTCTGCCCTTGTTCCTGTTCATCTTCGTCGTCGGTCGCCGCGAGGAACTCATCCATGAGCGCCTGCTTCTCGGCCTCGTTGAAGCGCAGCTCAATGATGCGGCTCTCGTAACTCACCGGCACCACCGCCTCGTCTTCCTGCGCGGCGATCATGTCGTACACATCCACATACGTGCCGAACACCGCCTCGGTGTCGCGGTCGTCCAGGCTGACCGGCGTGCCGGTCATGCCCAGATAGATCGCGTTGGGCAGCGCATCGCGCATGTACTTGGCCAGCCCGTACTTGGTCTGGCCGGTCTGGGTATCGAGGTCGGCGCGAAAGCCGTACTGCGTGCGGTGCGCTTCGTCGGCGATGACGATGACGTTGCTGCGATCGCACAGCACCGGCACCGTGGTCTGGCCGCGCTCGGGCGCGAACTTGTTGATGGTGGTGAACAGCACGCCGCCGGCCACGGCCGCGCCCAGCTTCTCGCGCAGGTCGTCTCGGCTGGCCGCTTGCACAGGCGTGGCGCGCAGCGACCAGCGGCAGTCGGCGAATGTTTCGAACAACTGGCCGTCGAGATCCTTGCGATCGGTCACCAGCACGACGGTCGGGTTGGCGAACTCGTGCCGGTCGCGCAGCGCCATCACGTAGAACAACGCCAGCAGCGATTTGCCCGAACCCTGGGTGAACCAGATCACCCCGCCCTTGCCGTCCTTGCGGTGGGTCAGGGCATCGACTGCGCGCTGCACCGCCTTCTTCACGCCGTGGTACTGGTGCCATTGGGCGATGATCTTCACGCTCGCGCCGCCGTCCGCGCCGCCATAGGCGACGAAGCCGTGGAAGAAATCGAGCAGCGTCGGCGGCGTCAGCAGGCCGCGCATCAGCGTTTCCAGTTCCAGTTGGCCCTTGGCGGCCTTTTCGCCGCCGACCAGCCGCCATCGCGCATGCCGGCTCAGGGACGCACTCAATGAGCCGTAGCGCGCCACCGTGCCGTCGGACAGCACGTTGAGCAGGTTGCAGGCGAATAGCTGCGGGATGTCGGCCTTGTAGGTCTGGATCTGCTGGTACGCCTTTTCGTAATCGGCGTTCGGATCGGCCGGGTTTTTCAGTTCGATCACCACCAGCGGCAGGCCGTTGACGAACAACACGATGTCGGGCCGGCGAATCTTCTGTCCGTGCACCGTGAACTGGCGGACGGCGAGCGTGTCGTTGCGCCCGTCGAAATCGATCGCCGGCACACGCAGCACGCTCCGCCGCCCGTCGGTCTCGATGCGCTCCAGCGGCACGCCATTGCGCAGCCAGTCGTACATTTCGCGGTTGCCGTCCACCAACGATTGCGCGCCGAAGCTGGCGATCTTGGCGACCACCGCATCGACTTCCGTCGCCGGCAGTTCCGGCGACAGGCGGTGCACCGCCTCGCGCAGGCGCGGTGTCAGGACGACCTCCGAATAGCGCGCCCGTGCCTGCGGTTCGGCACCCGGCGAAACCTCGTCGCCGTGGATGCACGTCCAGCCGAGGCCGGCGAGCCATTCCATGCAGGCATCTTCGAGGTGGTTCTCGTTCATCGCGTGTCCCTGCGGCGATAGGTCTGCGTGGGGCTGCGTGGCGCGTCGGGTTGGGTCATCGCCAGCCAGCCACCGGCGAGCGCCGGTTGCAGGAAGCGCTGGCGGAAACTGGGCCGGTGTTTCAGGCCCAGCCGGCGCATCAGCTCGCTGGCGCTCACCGCTTCGCCGGTGCCGAGTACGGCCAACAACTGCGCCACCGGGGGCGGTACTTGGTCGCTTGCATGATCGCTTACTTGGTCGCTCGTCGCCGCTCCGGTGATCGCGTCCGTGAGCGCCGTGGCCAGTGCGTCGAGCATGAACTCGACGAACACGGTGGCGTCGCTGGCAGCGTCGGCGGCGGCCAGCGCGGCGTAGTAGTCGGCTTGGCGGTCGCGCACCACCGATTCCACCGGCAACCACGCCAGCACCGGCTGCCAGCGGCTGAGGATCAGCGTCTGCCACAGCCGCCCCATGCGCCCGTTGCCGTCGGCGAAGGGGTGGATGAACTCGAACTCGTAGTGGAACACGCAACTGGCCACCAGCGGATGCACCGTGGTCTGGCGCAGCCAGCCCAGCAGGTCGGCCATCAGTCGTGGCACCTGCGAAGCCGGTGGCGCCATGTGCATCAACTGCTTTCCACGATAGATGCCCACGCCGCCACTGCGCCAGCCACCGGGCGCGTCCATCAGCGCGTGCATCAGCACGCCATGCGCGGCCAGCACATCGGCCGCGGCATTCGGCGCCCAGTCGCCCAGTCGCTCGTAAGCGGCGAAGGCATTGCGCACCTCCTGCACTTCGCGCGGCGGCGCCAGCACTGGCCGACCATCGAGCACCGCGGTGACCTGTTCCAGGCTCAGGCTGTTGTTCTCGATCGCCAGCGACGCCTGCACGCTGCGGATGCGTTGTTCGCGGCGCAGGCGCGGCGACGGCGCGTTGCCAGCTTGCGCACGCCAACGGCCCACCTGCTCGCAGATCACCGCCACCCGGTCGAGCACGGTCGCAGTCAGCGAAAACGGTGGCGCATAGGGCTTGGACATCAGGCGTCCAGCGCCGCTGCGGCTTCGGGCAGGCGCAGCTTGCCGGAGATCAGGCGGGGGAGAAGGGTGTCGCGGACTTCTGCAAGGTACTCCTGCGTTGCGACGTTCGTGGCCTGCCTCCGGAACATCGCGAGCGCAAGCTCAGAGTAGATTCTGGCCAAACATGGCGGGGGACAGGCGAACTTGAAGCTCGGAAGACCATCCTTCGAGAGGTGGAGAACCGTGGTCCCTGATGTGTAGCCCTTGATATGACTGACATAACGGTCGCCGCTGAGCACTCCGGAGAGGAAGATCGACGTGAAGTCGTGTGATTTCGATCGGACAATTCCAACGTCGAGTGAGGCGACAAGGCGGGAGTGCGGCGGCGACCGGGTGACCAGTGCAGATCGTCCGATAAGCTCTGCCTGCTGGGTGACGTCCGTGTGCGCCACAATGCAGTCCCCTTCGAACACCTCCTGCTCAGCCTTGAATGGGCCTGTGTACGACTTGAAGCCGTCGCGCCTGAAGCCACCGCCCCGGTTGAAGCTCTTTAGAGTTACGAGTGCCGTGTCCGAATCAGCGAGTTCGGAGCTTTTGTACGACCGCCCACGAACGATAGTCGCCACGTCGCCGACTGCGCGGATCGGCCACCCCTTGGGAATCAGCCCTACGACCGATTTTTCGAACTCGCTCGGGAACAGGGCGGCGGTGGCAGCATCCATGCCCTCCGGCTCGCGGCCTTCGGCCTTGGCGCGCACGGGGTCGAAGTCCACGAACCACGACTTGAACAAGGCCTGCGCGATGGCTTCCAGCGTGGCGTTGGTGGCGCGCAGGTTGTCGATGCGATCGTCGAGCGCTGACA
>JAFEEL010000016.1 GCA_018241125.1 Pseudomonadota bacterium
AGCGTTGTTCCAAGGTCAGGTGTCGATAGTTCATGCGCAACTCCACTTGGCGGTGAAGCGGCGCAGGCTACGGCACCTGGCCCGCTTCAGTTCAAGGAAATTGCACTTCGCGGTTTAATCCACCCTGGAAACTTCGCGGGCAGCCGATACCCTGACATGTATAGCGGACTGACAACCGAATTCGACGATACACTCGTCCTCATCGAGGATGGAATCCTCCGAGAGAAAATTCTCTTGGAATACAAAACTGCCAAATCAAGTCGCGGCCGTCAGATCGACGGCAATGCTCACGAACGGTTGTCATTTCAAATGATGCAATATCTGGAGGCAGCCACTAGGTTCACTCGGTGTAGTCTCGTAGTTTTTGCAAATGGAGCCTTCGCCAAATACCGCAACAAATACCATGTCAACTTTCATGTTCAAGCTGATCGGTTGAAGAACTTCGCGTGGTTCAACATGGAACATGCCTGCACTGCGCCAGAATTTGAGAAGTTTCTGACGGAACTCCTCGGATGGTTGTTTGAGGGCCACCCGCGCTCCGCTTGGGGCGCGCGATGATCAAGTACATCGGCTCCAAGCGCACGCTGATCCCGATCATCGTCGAGACCATCCGGCGCGCGACCGATGCGCGCAGCGTGATCGACCTGTTTTCCGGCACCTCGCGCGTGGGCCACGCGCTCAAGGCGGCCGGCTACCGCGTGCTGGCCAACGACCACAACGCTTACGCCGCGACGCTGGCCCGCTGCTACGTGCAGGCCGATGCGGGCGACGTGCAGGCCGATGCCACGCGGCTCGTGCGCGAGTTCAACGCCCTGCCCGGATCACCCGGGTACTTCACGGAAACCTTCTGCGAAAAATCGCGTTTTTTTCAGCCGAAAAATGGTGCGCGCATCGACGCCATCCGACAGGCCATCGCCGCCAAGGCGCTGCCGCCGGAGCTGGAAGCGGTGCTGTTGGTGGCACTGATGGAAGCGGCCGACCGTGTGGATTCGACCACCGGCTTGCAGATGGCGTACCTGAAATCGTGGGCGGCGCGGTCATACAACGATCTGGAACTGCGCATGCCCAACGTGTTGCCACGCGCCCGCCATGGCAAGGGCCAGGCGACCTGCATGGAGGCGCTGGAAGCCGCGCAGTCATTGGAGGCCGATGTGGCCTACATCGACCCGCCGTACAACCAGCATTCGTACCTCGGCAATTACCATGTGTGGGAATCGCTGGTGCGCTGGGATCGGCCCGAGGTGTACGGCGTGGCCTGCAAGCGCGTGGACGTGCGTCAGCGGCAGAGCATCTTCAACTCGCGGCCACGATTCGCCGCGGCGATGGCGCAGCTTCTGGCCAGCGTACGCGCACCGGTGCTGGTGGTGTCGTTCAACGACGAGGGCTATTTGTCGCGCGCGCAGATGGAGGCGATGCTGGCGTCGCTGTGGAATGGAACCGGAAAGGTCGTCACGCTCGAAAACGACTTCAAGCGCTACGTCGGCGCGCAGATCGGCATCCACAATCTGCAAGGGCTGAAGGTCGGCAAAGTCAGCCACCTGCGCAACACCGAGTTCGTGTATGTGGTGGCGCGTGAGGATCTGGCGACGCGACTGGCACCGATGCTGCCGGCGCGAGAGCCGCAGCTGGCTTTGTTCGCGGGCAATTCGGAGACACGAACAGGGCCCTGAACCCCACGCTTGCAACCGCGCGACGCGGCTCAGGCATCGGGCCTGCAAGGCCCTCCCACAAAAGCAGCCGGAGCGGCCTTCTCATCGGGCCTGCAAGGCCCTCCCACAAAAGCAGCAGGAGCGGCTTCGGCATCGGGGCTGCAAGGCCCCCCCACAAGAAGCACCAGAAGCGGCTCCCTCATCGGGCCTGCAAGGCCCTCCCACAAAAGCAGCAGGAGCGGCTCCGGTATGGGGGCCGGCAAGGCCCTCCCACAAGAAGCGGCAGGAACGGCCAGGCCGCGCTTGTCTGTGGGAGCGGCTTCCAGCCGCGACAACATGCTGGCATCACTTCGGTTGACCGACGGCATAAGCGCATTCCGCTTGCTCCTTTCCGTGCGCGGTGCCGGCTCGTTAGCGTGCAACGACCGTCCCGCAACCGGTCGCGCCGATGTCCAGCCAGCCTGCCGCCTCGAACGCAAACCCGCTGCCGGCCGGGCGCACGGCGCTGCTCGACCAGCTCACCGCCGAACTGGATGCACCGGCGCTGTGGTGGTTGTCTGGTTACACCGCCGGCCTCGCGCAGCGACACGCGCCGGCGCTGGCGCTGGTGCGCCCGGCGGAGACATCGGTGCCCGCGCCGACGCCGATCACCGTGTTGTTCGGCAGCCAGACCGGCAACGCCAAGCGGCTGGCCGAAGCCATCGCCACGCGCATCGACGGCAGCGGTCGCGCGGTGCGCCTGCTGCGCGCCGACGCCTATCGGCTGCGCGAGCTGGGCGCCGAGCGCCACTTAGTGATCGTGGTGAGCACGCAGGGCGACGGCGATGCCCCGGACGACGCCCGCGACTTCATCGATCACCTGCTGGGCAAGCGCGCGCCGAAACTCCCCGATCTCAAATTCGCGGTGCTCGGATTGGGCGATTCGAGTTATCCGAAGTTTTGCGAAATCGGGCGCCGCCTTGATGCGCGGCTGGCCGAGCTGGGCGCCAGTCGCTGGCTGGAGCGCGCCGATGCCGACCTGGACATCGACACCGTCGCCACGCCGTGGCTCGAGCGCATCATCGCGCTGGCCTCAACGCTGGACGCCGCCAACCCGTCGGCGCACGCATCCTCGCCGTCGGCCACGATCACCCCGCTGCGCCCGCCGGCCGCGACGCCGACCTGCTCGCGCGAGCAGCCATTCGCCGCCGAGTTGTTGATCGACCAACGCATCACCGCACGCGACAGCGAGCGCGATGTGCGCCATATCGAACTGTCCCTGCAAGATTCAGGGCTGACCTATGAACCCGGCGACGCGCTGGGCGTGTGGCCCACACAAGCCCCGGCACTGGTGGATGGTGTGCTGGATGCATTGCAGTTGGATGGCGATGCGGGCGTCGCGCACGGCGGACAAACGCTGCCGCTGCGAGACTGGTTGACGCAGCACCGCGAGCTGACGCGATTGAATCGCTCGTTCATCGTTGAGCACGCGCAGCGCGCCGCCGACGACGCAACACTGCAACGCCTGCTGGGCGAAGATGCGCGCGAGGATCTGGCGCGCGCATTGAACGACCGGCAGCTGATCGACTTGCTGCAGCGCCACAGCGCGCCGTGGTCTGCCGCCGACCTCGTCGGCACGCTGCGCCCGCTGCAACCGCGGCTGTATTCCATCGCCTCGAGCATGCTCGAAGTCGGCCAGCAGGCGCACCTGACCGTCGCGCACGCGACGTGGCAGCGCGATGGCGCACCGCGCCACGGCGTGGCATCGCACCATCTGGCCACCAGCGGCCAGGACGCGAAGTTGCGCGTGTTCATCGAGCGCAACACGCGTTTTCACCTGCCGGTCGATGGCGACCGCGACCTCATCATGATCGGCGCCGGTACCGGCATCGCGCCGTTTCGCGGTTTCGTGCAGGAGCGCGCCGCCACCGGCGCGCGCGGGCGCCACTGGCTGCTGTTCGGCAACCGCCACGCGCGCAGCGATTTCCTTTACCAGCTCGAATGGCAGCGCGCGCTGAAGGACGGCTCCCTGCACCGCCTCGACGTGGCGTTTTCGCGCGACGCGCCCCGCGCTGACGGCAGCAAGCCCTACGTGCAGACCCGCATCCGGCAGCACGGCCGGCAGCTGCTGGCGTGGATCGAATCGGGCGCTCACCTGTACGTGTGCGGCGCGGTGGCGATGGGCAAGGACGTGCACGCCGCGTTGCTGGACGTGCTGGACACACACGCCGGCATGGATCGCGAAGCGGCCGAAGACTACCTGCGCGACCTGCAACGGCAGGGCCGCTACGCCAAGGACGTGTACTGACATGGGCAGCCATTCCGTCGAAGCCATCAAGGCCGCCAGCGGTCGCCTGCGCGGCACGATCGGCGAGAGTCTTGCCGATCCGCTGACTGGCGCGCTGCGCGAGGATGATCGCGTGCTGCTCAAGTTCCACGGCAGCTACCAGCAGGACGACCGCGACGTCCGCGAGGAGCGCCGGCTGGCGAAACTCGAACCCGATTTCAGCTTCATGATCCGCATCCGCACGCCCGGCGGATTGCTCACGCCTGAGCAGTGGCTGGCACTGGACGCGATCGCGCGCGCCCACGCACAGCGCGGCTTGCGCATCACCACGCGGCAGACGATCCAGTTTCACGGCGTGCAAAAGCACGCGCTGAAAACGACCATGCAGGCCATCGACGCCAGTGGCATCGATACCATCGCCGCCTGCGGCGACGTCAACCGCAACATCGTGGTCGCCGCCAATCCGGCCAGCTCCGGCTTGCACGCACAGGTCCACGCACAGGCAGCGGCGCTGGCCGTGCGCCTGCTGCCGCGCACACGTGCCTGGCACGAAACGTGGCTGGATGCGCCGCCGGGCGCAGACAGCGGCAGCGAGCACGAGCCGCACTACGGGGCGACCTACTTGCCGCGCAAGTTCAAGATCGGCTTCGCGATCCCGCCGTGGAATGACATCGACGTGTTCGCGCAGGATCTGGGCTTCATCGCCGTCATCGACGATGCCGCCGGCGCGTTGGTCGGCTACGACGTGGTCATCGGCGGCGGCATGGGTGCCACGCATGGCGATGCCACTACGTACCCGCGGCTGGCCACGACCATCGGTTCGATCACGCCCGATCACGTCGAAGCCGTGGCACTGGCGGTGCTCACCACGCAGCGCGATCACGGCGACCGCGACAACCGCCAGCACGCGCGCCTCAAGTACACGCTGGACGACCGCGGCGTGGCGTGGTTCAGGGGCGAAGTCGAACGTCGTGCCGGTCTCACGTTCGCGCCGCCACGCGCGGTGACGTTCGCGGACAACGGCGATCGCTTCGGCTGGAGCGAAGACGCCAATGGCCGCTGGAACCTCGGTCTGCGCATACCCGCCGGGCGCGTACTCGACGAGCCGGGCGCGCAGTGGCAGAGCGGCCTGCGCGCGGTGGCCGAGTCGCTGCTCGCCGGCACGCGGGCCGTGCACAAACACGGATGCGTTCGTGGCGAGCTTGGCGAACCCGACACAGCAGGCGACCGGGCTCCCATGTTTCGCCTGACCGCCAACCAGAACCTCGTCATCGCCGGCGTGACCGCAGCGCAGCGCAGCCGCATCGACGCGTTGTTGCGCGCCCATGGCATCGACCTGCATCGTCGCGCCGGCCCGGTACGCCTGCATGCACTGGCCTGCGTCGCGCTGCCGACCTGCGGCCTGGCGATGGCCGAGGCCGAGCGCTACTTGCCCACATTCGTGGAACGCATCGAAGCGTTGCTGGAAGAACACGACCTGGACGATGCGCCGATCCACCTGCGCATCAGCGGCTGCCCGAACGGCTGCTCGCGGCCGTATCTGGGTGAGATCGCGCTGGTCGGCAAGGCCCCCGGGCGCTACAACCTGCTGCTGGGTGCCGACCATCGCGGGCAGCGCCTGAACGTGTTGTACCGCGAAAACGTCGACGAAGCGGCGATCCTCGCCGCGCTCGATCCCTTGTTCTCGTTGTATGCCGACGAGCGCGATCCCGGCGAGCGCTTCGGCGACTTCCTGCTGCGCGCCGGCGTAATCGCACCGCCGCGTCAACGCAAGATCCCAACGCCGCTGGAGGTGAGCGCATGAGCACGCTGCCCGATCCGGTCGCCATTGCTGAATCGCCGCAGGCGCTGGCACAAGCCAATCAGTGGTTGGCCAGCCAATCGGCACCGGCGCGCGTGGAATGGGCACTGGCGACGCTGGCCGGGGAGCACGCGCTTTCGTCGAGCTTCGGCGCGCAAGCGGCGGTGTCGCTGCATCTGGTCACGCGCCTGCGCGCAAACATCCCGGTCATCCTGATCGACACCGGTTACCTGTTCGCGCAGACGCATGCCTTCGCGCACGCATTACGCGAGCGGATGGACCTGAACCTGCGCGTGTTCCGCCCGCATCCACAAGATGCGTGGTCGAAGACGCAGGTGTCGCGCCTGCGCGAGCGCGGCAGCGCCGCCATCGGGCAATACAACCGCGTGCACAAGGTCGCGCCGATGCACCGCGCGCTGGCCGAACTGGGCGTGAGCACGTGGATCGCCGGGCTGCGCCGCAGCCAGTCGAGCACGCGTGCGCACATCGATTTTCTGGAGCTGCGCGACGGCCGCTGGAAACTGCACCCGTTGGCCGACTGGAGCGACCGCGACGTGCATCGTTATCTGGAGGCCCATGACCTGCCCTACCACCCGTTGTGGCAACGCGGCTACACCAGCATCGGCGACACCCACTCCACGCGCCGCTGGGAGCCGGGCCTGCGCGAGGAAGACCTGCGCTTCTTCGGCCTGCGCCGCGAATGCGGGCTGCATTTCGACGACGAGGCCGGCCGGGCAGCGTGAGGACCGCCGGCGGCGACTGCGCTCAGCCGGATCGATCCAGCGGGCTGATCACGCCGCCCGCGCCGCGGTTCAGCACATGGGTGTAGATCTGCGTGGTGGACACATCGGCGTGACCGAGCAGTTCCTGCACGGTGCGGATGTCGGCACCGGTTTCGAGCAGGTGGGTAGCGAATGAATGTCGTAGCGTGTGGCACGTTGCAGGTTTGGCGATGCCGGCGCGGTGTACCGCCTGCTTGACCGCCCGTTGCAGGACGGATTCATCGATATGTTGTCGGCGCACCACGCCCGAGCGTGGATCGGTGCTGCGCTTGCTGGCGGGGAAGACGTATTGCCACACCCACTCGCGCGCCGCGTGCAGATACTTGCGCGCCAGCGCATCGGGCAACCACACCTGTCCGTAACCCGCGGCAAGGTCGCGCTCGTGCACGCGCCGCGCCTGCGCAAGCTGCGCTTGCAGCGCCTCCACCACGACCGCCGGCAGCATCGTGCGCCGATCCTTGCCGCCCTTGCCGTGACGCACGGTGATCTCGCGGCGCACGAAATCCACGTCCTGCACGCGCAG
Source organism: Pseudomonadota bacterium (assembly GCA_018241125.1). Classification (GTDB taxonomy): domain Bacteria; phylum Pseudomonadota; class Gammaproteobacteria; order Xanthomonadales; family Xanthomonadaceae; genus SZAS-103. Next base: position 7,022 of record JAFEEL010000016.1, read on the forward strand.
GCGCAGGCACTCGAGCAGCCGCAAACCCGCGCCGTAGAGCAGGCTGGCCTGCAGCCACGTCACGCCCTCCATTTCGTCCAACAGCGCCGCGACCTCGTGTCGCGAGAGCACCACCGGCAGCCGCTGTGGACGCTTGGCGCGCTGGATGTCGTCCATCCACGGCAGCTCCTGATTCAATACCTCCCGATACAGAAACAGCAGCGCCGCCAGTGCCTGATTTTGCGTGGACGGCGCGACCTTCCCCTGCGTGGCCAGCCGGGTGAGGAACGCTTCCACCTCGCGCACGCCCATGTCGCGAGGGTGGCGCTTGCCGTTGGCGACGATGAACCGCCACACCCAGCCGACGTAGGCTTCCTCGGTGCGAATCGCCAAACCCAGACGCCGGGCGCGCGCACGCAACTGTTCCAGCAACCGCGGCGGCTGCCGCGAGCCGACCGCCGGGACACCCGGCGCAGTCGGCGCACGCGCGGTTGCGCGGCCCGGAGGGTCGGAGCATGATTGCATCGTCGGTTTCTCCCGCGCCTTGGAATGACCGCAAGACTAGGCCGCAGGACTAGGCTGCACAGTCAGCGCAAGGCGGGGATTTGGGTAGGATTTTTCCGACATGACCGGCCCCGCCCACCCGGCTACACCGCGGGGCCACGCTCCACCAATCAACCGAATTGTAGTTAGGGCTTTTGGTGCTTTCGAATGGCTCGTTTCTTGCGGAATCGCGTAACCAACAATCTGGAGTTCCGCTATGAGTAGCAACCGCGTCTTTCATAGTTCCGAGTTCATGCAACCCTCTGACGGTGAGCCCATCAGGTCTGTCGTCACCGAAACCGTTGAGGCTGTCGTAGTCGCCTGGCACGTCAAACCCGGCCAGCGCATCGCAGCTCATGTTCATCCCGCAGGCCAAGATACCTGGACCATTCTCTCGGGGCAAGGGGAGTATCAAATCGAAGCATCAGGCACATCACGCCTCATCTCAGCTGGCGATGTGGTCGTTGCACAAACAGGTTGTGTTCATGGCGTCTACAACAACGGTGTCGAGCCGCTTACGTTCATCTCGGTTGTTTCTCCTGCGAGCGCCGGGTATGAACTCATCTAAGGTTTTCGCCTTGTATCGCCACAGCCCTAACCCCTCATTCAACGGGACGCCTTACGGCGCCCGTTAATTCGAACGTTAGGCGTGGGATAGATGATGTTTGTTCACTGAATCACCTTGCACGCTGCAATGTTCTCGCTTCGCCAGGCATCCTTTGTTCTTCGGACACGTCCATGATGGGCTTGCAGTCTTTGGCTTCGG
>JAFEEL010000017.1 GCA_018241125.1 Pseudomonadota bacterium
CATCGCCTTGCACAACGGCAATCCCAAACCTTTCGTCTGGACCGCCAAGGCCAACGACATCCTGCAGAAAGTCATCCGTGCCAATCGACGCCTTGGTTCAAAGAATAACGAAGCACTACACTAGCGCTTGCAGGTTATTGCGGGCGTCGCCGGAACTCGGACCCGCCTGTTCGCTGATTTTCCAGGCATCCAGCAGATCCTGCTCGGCCGCGGCGAACTGGCCGATGCCGGCGCGCGCTTGGCCCAGGTGTACGAGATAACGCGCGAGCCTCCAGGGCACGACGGCAAGCAATGCGCGGGCTTGTTTCTCGCCGGCACCAAGCGTGTCTGCGGCTTCCGCGAATCGTCCTTGTGCCAGCGGCGTGGCCGCGTGGTCGTCAATGGCAATCGCAGCGTCCAGGCGCTCGCGCGACGACATCAGGTCCAATGGGCTACTGGGCTGCCAGTTCGGCGGCGGCTGCGCAGGCACCCCGAAGTAGGCGAGCCGACGTTGCCATGCAGCCAGTTCGCCAACGACGAGGACATCGCGCATCAAGCGCTCTTCCGAGTAGCTCGCGGCTTGCCGTGGGGGCAGCTTGTCTGTCGCGTCCCTGACGTATTTGTATTCGCGGCGTACTTGTCGTGCCGATTCCGCGAGCGCGGTGCCGCGCGCGAGCGGTTGCACCAGCGCTACGCCGATCATGCGTGCGAGGATGGTGTTCGTGGCCCCATCGGACTTCATCATGCGGGTGCCAATCGTGAGGCAGTCGGCGTGCAACGACCGATCTAGCGTAGCGAGATTTTGCGGAAGGCAGAAGCGTACCAACGGCGACCATCTCGCCAGCGGCGCGTTGCCTGCGTCGATCGCCGCCAGTGCGTCTATCGCTGACCGGTAGTTGCCGATCATGCGGATGGGGCGGGCCAGCATCGGAGGAACCGGCACCGCGGCGGCGTGAAGCGCATCGAAGTAGGCTTTCATGTTCGCGATGAAGTACTCGTCGAAACGGTTTCGCCGTGCAGCCTCGTGTATGGCCTTGCGCTTCAAGGTCGTGTCGTCCGTATTGATGGCCAGCAAGAGCCAGGAATACATGTTGTCCGGATCGACGCGCACCATCTGTGCAGCTGCCTGCGGAAACAGACAAATTGCCTTGCCGTTCGTCCACGGGCAGTAGATCGCGGCTGCCTGCCAGACGATCGGATCGTTCGGCCGTTCGTTGATCGCTGCGTGCATGAGCGAGCGGAACGAGGCGATCGCTTTCGGGTCGGTTGCGCTGCCGTAGGCCAGCATCGCCGAATGCAGGAGGCGGTACTTGTCCGATGATGTGCGCAAAGCCTGAATGGCATGATGGCGGTAATCGACGCCCAGGGTTGCCACGATGGCCGACAACAACTGGAACAGGTCGCCGTCGTCGCCTTGCGCCCTGCTCAAGGAAGTTGCGAACGTCGTCAGTGCATCTGCCTGTCGTTCTTCGTCGCCGGGCAGACGTTCGCGGAGGAACGCGATCAACCCGCGTGCCTGATCGTTGCTGTCGGTCTTGTCGCCGTGGCGGGTGAACAGCCAGCCGCCGATTTCACTGGCGATCGCCGCGCGGTCGCGCTCTTGCTGCGCGACGGTGCGCTCTCGCTGCGCCACGTTGCGCTGCGCCAGCGCCTGTCGCCATTGCCAGGTCGTCGCACCCGCGCCGACCAGCAGCGCCAGCATCGCCGCGGCGATCGCACCGGCCAGTCGCGGTTCGCGGCGTGCCCAGCGTCCCAATCGCTGCATCGCGCCCAGCGGGCGTACGCTGACCGCACGCCCCTCGACGAAGCGCGTCAGGTCATCGGCGAGTTCCTGGGCGCTGGCGTACCGCTGCGCCGGATCCTTCTCCAGACACTTCAGGCAAATCGCTTCCAGATCGGTGGGGATGTCCTTGCGCAACGAGCGCGGCGCAGTCGGGCTCTGGGTCACCACGCGCTCGAGGGTGGCCTGCGGGTCGGTCCCGCGGAACGGCGGTTGTCCAGTCAGGGTCTCGTACAGGATCGCGCCGAGCCCGTAGATGTCGGTGGCGGTGGTGAGCGGATGCATCTCCAGCGTGGCCTGTTCGGGGGCCATGTAGCTGGGCGTTCCCGATACCTCGTTGCTGCCGCCGTCGTGGCCGGCGTCGACGCGGCGCGCCAGCCCGAAGTCGGCGATCAGCGGCGTGCCGTCCTGCGTCAGCAGCACGTTCGCCGGCTTCAGATCCAGATGCAGCACGCCCAGTCGGTGCGCGTAGTCCATCGCCTCGGCGAGTGTGCGCAGCAGCTTGGCGGCTTCCATCGCCGGCAGCGGGCCTTGCGCGTTCAGGCGTTGGGCCAGGCTACGGCCCTCGATCAGGCGCATCGAGAAGTAGTTGAGTCCCTCGCGATGGCCGAACTCGTAGATCTCCACGATGTTCGGATGCTGCATGCGTGCGGCACTGCGCGCTTCACGACGGAAGCGTTCGACGAACTCATCGGAGGCCCATGGGCCGGCGGCGAGCAGTTTGATCGCCACGTCGCGTTCCAGCCCGTGCTGGCGCGCGCGATACACCACGCCCATACCGCCCTGGCCGATCTTCTCGATCAACTCGTAGTCGCCGAAGCGGCGCTGTTGCGGATCGGACAGGTCGATGGCCATTTCCTCGGGCGACAACCACGCCAGCGGGCGCGATGTGTCGATGACCTGGGTGTGGCTGCCGAAGGCGAACTCGGCGAAGGCCTCGGTATGGCCGTGTTGCGGGTCGGGCGTGGTCATGGGGTCGGCTCCGTTGCGATCAGGGAATCACGCAGGCGGCGGCGCAGCAAGTCGCGCGCTTCGCGGTCGGGCGCCCACAGCCGCAGGGCGGCGTCGATGCGCTCGTGCAGGCGCCGGCGCAGGCGCGTCAGCGCGAGCGCGAGGGCCGCCTCGCCGCCGTCGAGACGGGTGGTCAAGTCGGCCCGTTGTACTTCCGTAGGCTCGACGTGCAGGAAGGGTCGCAGCGCGGTGAACCACGCGACGTGACCGGCGCAGGCCGCCTCGCGTTCGACCTCGGCAACGGCGGTTTCCATCATCGTGTGTGCGAACGCACTAATGAACGCCGCTGCGTCCGGTGTGCTCCGTGGTGCGAGTTGGCGGTGAAGGGCAACGGACAATTCGCCCAGTCGCTCGACGCGATGTTCGGACGGAGTGTCGCGCAGCCAGTCGCGCAAGGTCCGGGCCGTCAATGCACGGGCGTCGGCGCGATCGCGGTCGGCATCGCGCAGCCAGCGGAGCGTGCTGGCTTCGAGCAGCGCCTGCCGGCGCGCCGCATCGGCTTGCGGGTCCGACGGGTGGATGTTGGCGACGGTGCGGTTTGGTGGATCGAAGGTCTGGTTCGGCATGGCGGCTTCCGGGGTGGCTCATCTCCTCTATGCGTATTGGCGGCAGCGATGACATGGCATGGTTTTCGGGTTGCGGCGATGTGTGGCAGGCGTGGTTCGACCCGCCCGTACCCGACTTTGTCGATCATGGTGAGGCGCGGATCAAGGCCGAAGGCCGAGGCCGCGATCGAGCCACGATCTTGACGCGGGGCGGCTCACCACGAACCGGAAGCCTTTATCCGGGCCGGGGCCCAAGGTTCAGCCCCGCAGGGCCTGCCGCAACCATTGCAGTTCCGCGTCGAGGTCGGTGCCGGGCGGCAGGGTATCGGCCAGTTCGCTGCGCACCAACTGGCGCAAGCGCTCACGCAGACGGCGCACGGCGACGGCGACGGTGTTCGCTGGCATGCCCAGCGCGGCGCCGATGCGGACGTAGTCGCTGGCTTCAGGCGGTTCGAGCAGGTAACCCTGCACGGCGGCGAACAATTTCGTCCTTCCGGAACGAGCGACTCCTTCCTTGAGCCGTTCGCGCGCGCGGTGGATCACATGCAGTGCCCAGTCGCGATCGAACTCGTGTTCCGGGTCGGGCCCCGGACCGGCGATCGAATCCAGCGCGCCCGCGTCGGCCAGACCGGCATCGCGTTTTCGCGCATTCTCGCTGCGCCACGATTGTCGCCAATGGTTGCGTGCCGCGGCGTAGAGAAAGGCGCGGAACGAGCCAGGGGCGGCGTCGGCGCGATCGGGCAGGCGCTGTTCGAGGAAATGGACAAAGAAGCTCTGGGTGTGGTCGTCGGCATTCGCACCCGGATCGAGGCGCTGGAAGTGCGCCAGCACGACGGGACGATAGGCTGCGCACAGTTGCGCCAAGGCGGCGTGCGCAGAGCGGCCCGCGCCGCGCGCGGCGAGGATCAGGCTCCAGCGGGTGGTGGTGGCGTCGCTCATGCACTCGGATGATGGGATCGAGCCAGATGCAAAATTCCGGATCGTCGATATGTCTGCCGCATACGGCGCTGCCTGGGCATCAGTAGATCAACGGAACCAGCCGCCACGTGCGCCTGCGGTATGCGACCCACGCATCGCCGAAGGTTGCGGCCAGCGCGGCTTCTTCCACCACGATGCGGCGCACGAACACGACCAGCACCGTGAGCAGCACGATGGCCAGTGTCCAGATGTTGCCGAAGCACAGCAGATAGCCGACGAACATCAACAGCGAGCCGGTGTAGGAGGGATGGCGCAGCAGCTGATACGGCCCGGCCTCGATCAAGCGGTGGTCGCTGGCGATGGCAACCTGCACGGTGAAAAAGCGCCCGAGCACGCGAATCGCCCAGATGCGCAACGCGGTGCCGAGCACGAACAACGCCAGCCCATACGGATACAACGCCTCGGCGTGTGGCAGGCGTGCGTCGGGCACGGCGTAACCGACCCAGATGCCGATCACGATGGCGGCGGTGATGGCGATCCAGATCAACTGGAAGGTGCCGCGATCCTTGGTCTGAACGTTTCCGGGCGGGCGCAGGGTGAGCGAGATGGTCGCCTCGACGGCGACGAACACGATGGCGATGACGTTCGGCGACGGCAGCGGCATGGATGACTCCCGAGGGTTGTCGCCAGCCTACACGGGCATGCGGGCATCGGAAACAGCGACCGCCAACTCGCAGCATCCTATGCGGCAACCGCGTCCCGGAGCGCGCCAATCGATGTGCCGATCGTGCGGCGAGGGCGTCTATTCGCGGGCCACCACGCGGTTGCGTCCGCTGCGCTTGGCCTTGATCAGGCGCTGGTCGGCGCGGCGCAGCAGGTTCGACAAGTCCACCGCATCGACCGGGCAACTGGCCAGCCCGGCGGAGAAGGTGATGGCGATGTCGGTCGCCGCGGGGTCGCCGGCAGCGCTGGCGTTCAGCGCAAAAGGCGTCGCCGCCACGCGCTTGCGCAGCGCCTCGACCCGTTCCCACGCCGGGCCGATCGACAGCGGCACGAACAGCACGAACTCCTCGCCACCCACGCGCATGAGCGCCTCGTCTTCGCCCAGTTGCTCGCGCAACAGTCCGGTGAGGTACTTGAGCGCCAGATCGCCAACCGGGTGACCGTGGGTGTCGTTGATGCGCTTGAACAGGTCGAGGTCGATGATCGCCAGCGAGCACGACGACTGCGCATCGCGCGCGGCCTCGATCATCTGCGGCACGCGGTGCATCAGGTAGGATCGGTTGGGCAGGCCGGTCAGGGTGTCGGTGCCCGACAGCAGCACCAGCCGCTGGATGCGATATACCACGACCGCGGTCAGCAACGTCGCCACGGCGATCAGCACCAGCCGCTGGATCTGCGTCTCGTCGCTGACGATGCCGTAATCAGGCGACGACAGCACCGTGCCGGCAGGGACTTGCGCGAGGATCACGGCGGCGAGCAACCCGTACTGCAGCATCGCCAGCAAGCCGGCGAGCAAGGTGACGCGGCCATCGTTGCGCAGCGCGGTGGCGAAGATCGAAAGCAGGTAGCAGGGCCAGACGATGTTGCTGTTCAGGCCCGCCGCCGGCGAGTGCGTCGCGGCCAGCAGCATCAGCACCAGAGTTTCGGTGCTGATGTCCGATGCGCTGGTGACGAACGGCAGCCACGGGTAGCGCCGGCGTCGCTTGGCGAGGATCAGCCACAACCACGCCAGCAGCGTTCCGGCGCCGGTTCCGGCCAGCCCCGCCAGCGATTCGTTCGCGCTGCCACCGCCGAGGTAGTTGATCAACGGCAACAGCATCAGCAGCAAGGTCGCCACCAGCCGGATGCGCGCCACCAGCAACTCGCCACCGGCACCTACATCCAGGACGATCTCGTCGGGGCGCTCGCGCAGGGAGTTGGCCAACTCGCGAAGGGTTTCGCGCACGGTGGTCACGATTCGGGATGTTCCTTGCGGCTGCGATGCGGAATGGGTGCATCATCGCATCCCCCGCAGCGTGCGTCAGGCCAGCAGTTCGTACAGGTTCCAAAGGCCCAGGCCGAGGAACAGCAGCGCCGCGGTGATGCGTGCGGCGCGCAGCGGGATGCGATGGGCGAAACGCGCGCCCAGCCACACCACCGGCACGTTCGCGGCCAGCATGCCCACGGTGGTGCCGGCCACGACCTGCCACAGCGGATGGTACTGCGCGGCCAGCGCAACCGTGGCGATCTGCGTCTTGTCGCCCATCTCGGCCAGGAAGAAGGCGATGATGGTGGCGATCACCAATCCGTGCCCGGCACCCTGGTTGGCCGCATCCTCGTCGGCCTTGTCCGGGATCAGCGTCCACGCCGCCATGCCGATGAACGACACCACCACCGCCCATTGCAGGGCGCGCGGTGGAATCCACTGCGCCAGCAGCGCGCCCACGCCGCCGGCCAGCGCGTGATTGGCCAGAGTGGCCAGCAGGATGCCGATGCAGATCGGCCACGGCCGGCGGTACTTCGCGGCCAATGTGAGCGACAGCAACTGCGTCTTGTCGCCGATTTCGGCGATGGCCACCGCGATGAAGCTGACGAGGAAAGCGTCCATGGGTTCGATCTCCGGGCCGGGCGATGCGTGGACACGGGACACGCGGACGCGCCCGGCACCGGTGGCGTCCACGTCTCCCGGTCTGGCCTCGTCGATGCCGTGGCATCACGTCGTGCGCCATGGCCGATTTCCGCTTTGCGCGGCGGCCAAGCATGTTGACGCACGATCCCGCGGGTACGGGCGGCTACTCCCCAGAACACTTCGCGCTCATTATATAGGTGTCGGCGCCGTGGTGCGCGCCATCGGGAGCGTCGCGTGGAATATCGTCGTCTGGGTTCATCGGGGCTGAAGCTGTCGGCGCTGTCGTTCGGCGCGTGGGTGACGTTCGCCAACCAGCTCGATCGCGGCGCGGCGCGCACGCTGATCGCGCAGGCGTTCGAGGCCGGCATCAACTTCTTCGACAACGCCGAGACGTATGCCAACGGGCAGGCCGAGCAAATCATGGGCGACGTGATCGCCGACTTGCGCCTGCCGCGCGATGCGTTTTGCGTGTCGAGCAAGGTGTACTTCGGCGCGTCCGATCACCCGCTGCCCACCCAGAAAGGTCTGTCGCGCAAGCACGTCATCGAGGCCTGCGAGCAGGCGCTGCGGCGGCTGCGCGTGGAGCATCTGGATCTGTACTACTGCCATCGCCCCGATCCGGACACGCCGATTGCCGAAACCGTGGGCGCGATGGATACCCTGATCCGCCAAGGCAAGGTGTTGTATTGGGGTACCTCGGAATGGCCGGTCGAAGCGATTGCCGAGGCGGCGCGAATCGCCAGCGAGCGCGGCCTGTACGGCCCGACCATGGAGCAGCCCGAATACAACCTGCTGCATCGGCAGCGCGTTGAAACCGAATACGCGCCGCTGTACGAATCCATCGGGCTGGGTACGACGATCTGGTCGCCGCTGGCCTCTGGCCTGCTCACTGGAAAATACGACGCCGGCATTCCGGCCGGCTCGCGCATGGCCACGCCCGGCTACGAGTGGTTGGCGCGCAAGCTGGCATCGGCCGAAGGACAGGCGCAGCTGGTGCGTGCGCGCCGGTTCACCGCACTGGCCGCCGAGCTGGACCACAAGCCCGCGCAGTTGGCGCTGGCGTGGTGCCTGTGCAAGCCGCACGTGTCCAGCGTCATCCTCGGCGCCAGCCGGCCGGAGCAGTTGGCCGAGAACCTCGGCGCGCTGCAGCTGGCCGGACGGCTGGACAGGCAGATGCTCGGAAGGATCGAGGCGGCGACCGCCTGAGCCGGCATCCGCCGTTGTCCTCGTTATAATCGTCTTGTCACACCCGACATCGGAGCGCTGCCATGGGATTTCTCGTTCTCGTCGTCCTCGTGCTCGCCCTGGTGTTCGTGCTCAAGGCCGTGCGCATGGTGCCGCAAGGTTATGAGTGGACGGTGGAGCGCTTCGGCAAATACACCAACACGCTCGACCCGGGCCTGCACTTCCTGTTCCCGGTGATGCAAAGCGTGGGCCGCAAGATCAACATGATGGAGCAGGTGCTCGACGTGCCCTCGCAGGACGTGATCACCAAGGACAACGCGGTGGTGAAAGTCGATGGCGTGGTGTTCTTCCAGGTGCTCGACGCGGCCAAGGCGGCGTATGAAGTGGCGCAGCTGGAAGTGGCCATCCTGAACCTGGTGATGACCAACATCCGTACCGCCATCGGCTCGCTGGATCTGGACGAATCGCTTTCCAAGCGCGACGAGATCAACGCCAAGGTGCTGGTGGCGGTGGATGCGGCCACCCACCCGTGGGGCGTGAAGGTCAATCGCATCGAACTCAAGGACATCCAGCCGCCGCGCGATCTGGTCGATTCGATGGCGCGGCAGATGAAGGCCGAACGCGAGAAGCGCGCCAACATCCTGGAAGCCGAAGGCCTCCGGCAGGCGGCGATCCTCAAGGCCGAAGGCGAGAAGCAGTCGGCCATCTTGTCGGCCGAGGGTCAGCGCGAAGCGGCGTTTCGTGCCGCCGAGGCGCGCGAACGCTCTGCCGAAGCCGAAGCCAAGGCGACCGAACTGGTCAGCACCGCGATCGCGCAGGGCAATGTGCAGGCGATCAACTACTTCGTCGCGCAAAAATACATCGAGGCGTTCAAGTCGTTGGCCGAAGCGCCGAACCAGAAGTTCGTGATGTTGCCGATGGAGTCGTCCGGTGTGCTCGGCTCGCTGGCCGGCATTGCAGAGCTGGCCAAGGAGAGCCTCGGCCGCCAGCAGGCCGCCATCGCCAATCGTGCCAGCTACAGCGTGCCGCCCGGCCCGCAGGGTGGCTGAGCCATGACCCATGTACAGATTGCCTGGGCGAGCGCGGCGGTAGTGCTGGCGGTCGCCGAGATCGTCGCGCCGGGTGCGTTCATGCTGTGGCTGGGCTTCGCGGCGGCCGGCGTGTTCGCACTGGTGCTGGTGATCCCGGATCTGGCGGCGATCTGGCAGGCGGTGGCGTTCGTGGTGCTTTCGATCGGAACGGTCAGCTTGTATTGGAAGGTGTTCCGCAAACGCCGCGCCAAGAGCGACCAGCCGCTGCTCAACCGCCGCGCCGCGCAGCTGATCGGGCAGGTGCATCGGTTGGAAACGGCGATCGTCAATGGTCGCGGGCGGGTGCAGATCGGCGATGCGTTCTGGGCGGTGGAAGGCGCCGACGCGCCCGCCGGCACCCGCGTGCGCGTGGTCGGCGTGCACGACATGACCTTGCGGGTGGAAACCGAGCGCTGAGGGTCGGCGCTGGCCGCGCTGGCCACGCGGCTACTGCAGGCGTTCGAGCAGCCCCGCCAGCTGCGCCCGCTCGCCGGCATCCATGTCGGTCACCATCACCGCTTGCTGGCCGCCCACGGTGATCGCATCGGCGGCATAACCGCGCGCTTGCGCATGCGCAATGGGTGCAGCCTGCGGCAGCACGTAGACATCGATCCAGTGCGCGCCGTGGCGGTACACCAGCACCGCCACGCGTTCGCCGCCGACGTAATCGATGCGCCCGCCGACCAGCGTGAAGCCTTGCGTGGCGAAGTCCTGCACGACCGGCGACAGCGCGATCTTGCCGGCGAACCACGGCTTGACCGTGTGGTGGTCGCTGGAGATCACGTCCACCGGCGAGGTCGCGGCCAGCGCGCGCCAGTGGCTGGCGAACAGGTCGCGTTCGAACTGCGCGGATGCGTCCGCTGTCGCACTGGTGCCGGCATCGTGGTGCATCCACAGCGCGCCAGCGCCGAACGACAGCAGGCAGGCCGCGGCGATGCCGAGCCACGCGGGCACCGCGCGACGTGGGCGTGGCGCGAAGGCGACGACGTTCGGCGATGGTGAGGCGGCGGTGGGCGGCGGCGTGCCCGGGGTTGCCGCTTCCGCAGCGGCTTGCGCGGCGCCGATGCGCTCGCACAACGCATCGGGCGCGAGGTGGCGCAACGCGCCTTCGCGCAGGGCGCGGCGCAGTTCGTCGGCGGCGGCTAGCGCGGCGGCGCAGTCGGCGCAGGAATCGACATGGGCTTCCAGCGCGCGCGCATCGCTGCGGTCGAGTTCGCCGTCGAGGTACACGTCGAGCAAGCCGGAGGCGGTCTTACACTCCATGGCCTGACTCCTTGGGCGCAGTCGGCGCCAACGCGCGTTGCAGCAGGGCCCGACCGCGCGCCAGCCGCGACATCACCGTGCCGATCGGCACGCCCAGCACGTCGGCGATTTCCCGATAGGACAGATCCTCGATCTCCCGCAGCACCAGCGTTTCGCGAAACTCTACCGGCAGCGCGCGCAGGGCGCGCATCAACTGCGTGTGACGTTGGTCGTGGTCGATGCGCGCCTCGACGTCGTCGTTGGCCGCGATCGGCGCATCGCCCATCTGCGTGATGTCGGCCGCGCCGTGCAGTGCATCGCGCCCGCGTCCGCCGAGTTTGGCCAGGCAGCAGTTGCGCACGATCGCCAGCCACCACGTGCGGGCATCGCCGCCGGCGAAGGTGTGCGCCGAGCGCAGTGCGCGCACGAAGGCGTCGTGCACCGCGTCGGCCGCATCGGCGGGGTTGCCCAGCAGCCAGTGGCCGAGGTTGTAGGCGGCGTCCAGATGGCGCTGCGCCAACTCGCCAATCACCGCCGGTGCCGGCGCGGTCATCGCGATCCCACCCGCGCGGGCATCGAGGCGATCACTTGCGGACGTGCACGATCGCGGTCATGAACGGATGCATGCTGCAAAAATAGCTGAAATCGCCGGCCTTGGCGAAGGTGTACTGGTAGGTGTCGCCGGTGTCCATGCCGGCGCTGTGGAAGCTCTTGTCGCGCGCGGTCACGGTGTGTGGGGTTTGATCCTTGTTGATCCACACCACGGTCGTCCCCGGCGCGACGGTGATTTCGTTCGGAGTGAAAGCAAACTTGTCGATGGTGATCGTCTGCGTGGGCGCCGGCGTGGTGGGCGAACTGGCCTTGACGACGTCGTGCGCTGACGCACCGAAGGTGAGTGCAGCGGCGAACGACAAGGCGACCACGGTGGCGGCGCGCGGACGTTTCGTGATGATCGTGGGCATGGTGGTGCAATCCCTTGGGCTGTCGTTGGCGATGTGGCTCAGGCGCTGCCCAGCGGGCGGTCGATGGTCGCCAGCGGCCCGCGGCCGCGCACGACCTGGATTTCGCGGGTGCCGATCAGTTTCCCGAGCTGGCCGGCCGGTACCGTGACCGGCGCCGGTTCGCCGATGCCGGCCTGCCCGGGTGTCGGAAGCGGATAGGCCAGCGACATCGCGGTGTGGATGGCGATGTTGCCTTCCACCTTCTGCATCACCTGATGAATGTGGCCGTTGAGCACGGTGACCGAGCCGAACGGGCGCAGCAGCGCCATCGCCTGATCGGCGTCGGCGGTGCCCCATCCCCACGGCGCCCACAGCGTCCACATCGGAATGTGCGCGAGCACCACGATCGGCGTGGAATGCGATACGCCGGACAGATCCTGTTGCAGCCACGCCAGTTGCTCGGCACCCAGCAAGGTCAGCGTGCCCATGCTGAAGCCCAGCACGTTGGACAAGCCGATGAAGTGCACGCCGTTCTGGTCGAAGCTGTACCACGCGCGCTGCTTGCCGTCGTGGTCGTACAGCTTGAGGTAGCCGCTCAGGCCGTCATCTAGGGTGTCGTGCTCGCCGGGGATGGTGTGGATGCGACCGGCCTTGAGTTCCTGGAACAACTCTTGCGCCTGCCCGAATTGCTCGGGCTTGGACAGGTGGCTGATGTCGCCGGTGTGCACCACCAGCGCCGGGGCCTATGGCAGCGCGTTGATCTGCGCAATGGCGCTGCGCAGGCTGCCGACCACGTCGGGGTTGGCCGGTTTGTTGAAGCCGATATGGGTATCGGAAATCTGCACGAAGTGGAAACCGCTGGCCGGAACCATCGATGCGCCTTGCGCGTCGCCGGTCGCGAACGCACGCGGCACGCCGCCCACGACGCTCCACACCACGGCCGCGCCGGCCCAGGCGCCAAGGCAGGCCAGTGCCTGCCGCCGTGCGGGTTGTTGCGGAAGGTTTCGCGGATCGTCGTGGTCGCGGTGCATGGGCGGCTCCGGTCGGGGTGTGCCAGTCCAGATCGCCGCAGGAGCGGATTTATTCCCGGTGCGCAAGGCGGCGGTCGTTCGTGGGCGCGATGCCGCGACCGGCCGGGGCGGTGCCGAGCGGGCCGATCGGGCCGTGGTCTGCGATAATCGCGACCTTTCCAGCGAGGCCATCGCGATGACGCAGCAGACCATTTTCAACGCCACCCACCGCGCACTCGGTGCCAAGATGGTGGATTTCGGCGGTTGGGACATGCCGATTCATTACGGCTCGCAGATCGACGAGCACCACCTCGTGCGCCGCGCCGCCGGCATGTTCGACGTCTCGCACATGACCGTGGTCGATCTGCGCGGGCCGCGCGTGCGCGAGTTCCTGCGGCATCTGGTTGCCAACTCGGTGGACAAACTGCAAAAGTCCGGCAAGGCGTTGTACACCGCGATGCTCAATGAGCGCGGCGGGGTGATCGACGATTTGATCGTGTATTTCATGGACGAAAGCTGGTTCCGGCTGGTGGTCAACGCCGCCACCCGCGACAAGGATCTGGCGTGGATCACCGCGCAGGCCAAGGACTTCGACGTGGAAGTGCGCGAGCGCCCCGAGTTCGGCATGGTCGCCGTGCAAGGCCCGCAGGCGCGCGAAAAAGTGCTGGGCCTGCTGCGCGAGGACGATCGCGCGCCGGTATCCAAGCTTGCGCGGTTTTCAGCGCGACAGGCGCACACACTCGATGGCGTGGAGGTGTTCGTGGCGCGCACCGGCTACACCGGCGAGGACGGCTTCGAGGTGATCGTGCCCGAAGCGCAGACGGTGGCGTTCTGGAACGCGCTGCTGGCCGCCGGCGTGAAACCGGCGGGCCTGGGCGCGCGAGACACGCTGCGTCTGGAAGCGGGCATGAACCTGTACGGGCAGGACATGGACGAGAGCGTCTCGCCCTACGAGGCCGCGCTGGGCTGGACAGTGGCGCTGGACGCCGATGCCGATGGCAAGCCGCGCGATTTCATCGGTCGTGATGTCCTGGAAAAACAAAAAGCGCACGGCGCGCCGCGGCAGATGATCGGCTTGGTGATGGATGAAAAGGGCGTGCTGCGCCACGGGCAGAAGGTGCTCACCGCGCACGGCGAGGGCGAGATCCTCTCCGGCACGTTCTCGCCCACGCTCGGCAAGGCGATCGCGTTCGCGCGCGTGCCCGCCGGTGAGATCGCACTGAATGTGCCCGGCGCGGTGCATGTGGACATCCGCGGCAAGCAGGTGCCGGTGCGGGTGGTGAAGTTCCCGTTCGTGCGGGATGGGGCCAGTCTCGTGCCGACGGTGTGATAGCTGTTCTTCGGCCATCGGCAGATTTGTCTGCGGGTCTGCTTGCTCTGCTTGCGAAAGACGAAGTTGCTCTGCTTGTCTCCTTCCCCCGCTTGCGGGGGAAGGTTGGGATGGGGGCTGGCGTAATTGCGTGACCGCGCAAAGCAGCCCCCACCTCAGTCCTCCCCCGCAGGCGGGGGAGGATGCCTGTCTGCTTGTCTCCTTCCCTCGCTCACGGTGGGCGGGCGAGGCGTCACCATGTGCTGGATCGGCGCAGACTTTGCACGGGTGCTGGATCTCGCGCGGGTTCCGCACCCATGCCAGTTGCGGCCCGGCTTACGAGTCTTGCGGCGGATAGATCAGCGTGCCGTCGGCTTGCGTGCGCGCAGTCGGCGTGATCGTCGCCGGCTCGATCTTGCCTTGGCCCATGATGTGGAATACGCGCTCGCCAGCGACCAGCAGGTAGTCGGCGATGATGCGCCGGTGGCAGCGCCACCACAGCACTTCGGCGCACATGAATGCGCAGCGGTGCGCGGTGCCCAGTGCAATCAACTCGCGCAAACCGTCGTGGAACGGCGCGGTCAGCGCGTAATCGGCGTAATTGCGGAAGCTGGTATTTTCCCACCAGCCATTGGGCGAGGGCGGGGCGCCCTTGCGGTGGCCGCGCAGGCCGCCGAGCGCGGCGATGCGCGCATAGTGGATGTCGAAGGCGACCAGCGAGCCGGGCAGGGTGTCGGCGTTGAACTGCGGGTTGGTGCGCGAGCGTGGCACGCTGCGCACGTCCACCAGCAGCGTGCAGCCGGCTTCGCGCAACAGGTCCGCGAACTCTGGCAGCCCGTGCGTGGAGTGGCCGATGCTGAAGAAATCCCTCATGCCGATGCCTTGGCGCCTGCGCGCGGGCTTGACGCCGATCAGGGATGCGCGCGCCTTCGCGGCGCATGATAATAGGCGCATCGTCCGTTACCGTGAGTGCGTGCGCAATGACCCACGTCGTCACCGACAACTGCATCTTGTGCAAGTACACCGATTGCGTGGAAGTGTGCCCGGTGGATTGCTTCCACGCCGGCCCGAACTTCCTGGCCATCGACCCGGAAGAATGCATCGACTGCACGCTGTGCGTGGCCGAGTGCCCGGCGCAGGCGATCTTCCCCGAGCAGGACGTGCCGGCCGGCATGGAGCACTTCCTGCCGCTCAACGCCGAACTGGTCAAGGGCTGGCCGGTGCTGGCGCGCAAGATCGACGCGCCGGACGACGCCGATGCGTGGAACGGCGTGCCCGACAAGCTGCCCAAGCTGCTGCGCTGAGCGCAAGGAGCGAACCATGCCGACCCGCTACACGGGCGTGTCCCGCAACATCCTCGATGCCATCGGCGACACCCCGTTGCTGGAGATCGACGGGGTGTTCGCCAAGTGCGAGTTCCTCAATCCCTCCGGTTCGATCAAGGCGCGCATCGCCAAGTACATCGTCGAGCGCGCCGAGGCGTCCGGCCAGCTCAAGCCCGGCGACACCATCGTCGAGGCCACCTCCGGCAACACCGGCAACGCCTTCGCGATGGTCGCCGCGGTCAAGGGCTACCGCATGCTGGTGGTGATGCCCGAAGGGCTGTCCAGCGAGCGGGTGGCGATCTCGCGCGCGTTCGGCGCCGAGGTGCTGTTCTGCGGCAGCTTCCACGTCAATGCCGCGCTCGAGCGCGCGCGCGAACTCGGGAAACAGCCGGGGTTCTTCTTCCCCGGCCAGTTCGAGTCGGAGTGGAACGTCGAGGAAAACCGCCAGTGGCTCGGGCCGGAAATCCTCGCGCAACTGCCGGCCGGGCGCGTGCCCGATGCGTTCGTGCATGGTGTGGGCACCGGCGGGACGCTGATCGGCGTCGGGCAGGCGTTCCGTGCGGTCAACCCGAACGTGCGCCTGTTCGCGATGGAGCCTTCCGAATCGCGCACGATCCTGTGCGGCGAAGTCGCGCTGCATCAGATTGAAGGCATCTCCGACGGCTTCGTGCCGGGCATCTTCGCCCGCCATCGCCATCTGGTCAGCGGCGAAACGGCGGTGGCCAGCGCCGACGCGGTGGCGCAGATGCGCCAGCTCGCGCGCACCCGCGGGCTGTTCTGTGGCCCGTCGTCCGGCGCGCACCTGCTGGCCGCGCAGCACGTGCGTGCGCAGTACCCGGAGCTGAAGACCGTCGTCACCATCCTCGACGACGAGGGCGAAAAATACCTGCATGACTTTTTCATGCACCCGGCGGCGGGCGAGCACAAACCGGTGCCGTTTCATTGATCGGCAACGTCAGAAGGAGATCGCTGATGAGCCAACGTCTGGACTATCACGTCAAATCGCCCGACGGCTTCAAGGCCATGCTCGGCCTGCAAGCGCACGTGGACGGCTGCGGCATCGAACACTCGCTGCTGGAACTGGTGAAGACCCGCGCCTCGCAGATCAATGGCTGCGCGTATTGTCTGGACATGCACAGCAAGGACGCACGCGCGGCCGGCGAGTCCGAGCAACGCCTGTACCTGCTCGATGCTTGGCGCGAGGCGCCGTTCTACTCACCGCGCGAACGCGCCGCGCTGGCCTGGACCGAGGCGCTGACGCTGATCGCCGGACGTCAAGTACCCGACGCGTTGTATGACGAGGTGCGCGCGCACTTCAGCGAAAAGGAACTCGTCGACCTGTCGCTGGCCATCGTGGTCATCAACGGCTGGAACCGGCTGGCGATCCCGTTCCGCTCCGAGCCCGGGCACTACCAGCCCGGCGACCACGCCAAGCGCCGCTGATCGCCATGACCGCCACCGATGCCCTGTCCGATTTCCACGATCTGCTGCAAGCCGCGCAGCGGCAGCCGCAGCCGCAGCGATTGTTGTTCGTGTTCGCACGCCGAGAGATCGACCACCACGCCACCCCATTGCAGCGCGAGCGCTTTGCCGCAGGCCACGGCGGCTACCTGCAACCGGCCTTGTGCGTGGACAAGCTACCGGCGGAAGTAACGAGCTTCGCGGCATTGGTGGCCGAGTCGCAGACCACCGGCAAGCACTGGGACGTGGTGTTCGTCGGCGGGCTGGAAGGCCGCGGCGGCGTTGCACCCAACGCCGACGAGGCGGCGCAGCCGTTGCGTTTCATGGTCAATGCCATCAACGAGGGCCGCATCGCCAGCTTCGCCGCCTTCGATCGGACAGGGCAGCCGCTGACCTTCGTTTGAGACACAGGACAGAGGACAGAGGACAGAGGACAGAGGACAGAGAAGCGCTGCCGGCCGATATTCGACTCCATTTAGCCGTCCTGCGCCCACGGTCTTCCGTCACCCGTCGTCCGGCAAGCTGAAACCCGCCGGCTCGGTCGCTACAATGGCCGCCTTCGCGAGGCGTTGCCCATCCCACCCCTGGAGTCGATATGAACGAGATCCCCGGCGACCTGAAGTTCCTCAAATCCCACGAGTGGGCGCGCATGGAAGACGCCGGCCGCGTCACCGTGGGTATCTCCGATCATGCGCAGGGCCTGTTGGGTGACATCGTCTATGTCGAACTACCGGGCGTTGGCGACAGCGTGAAGGCAGGAAACGCCTGCGCCGTGGTGGAGTCGGTCAAGGCCGCCTCGGATGTCTACAGTCCGGTTTCGGGAACCGTGATCGCCGTCAACGAGGCGCTGCCGGACAAGCCCGAAACCATCAACGAGGACGCCTACGGCGACGGCTGGATCTTCGTGGTCAAGCCCGACGATGCCGCCGAGCTGGACGACATGCTTAGTCCCGACGACTACGCGGCGATGATCGAGGGCGAGGAGCACTGAAGCGCCGTGATTCGGGCATGGTGAATCGTGAATCGTGAAAGCAGGTTGCAGCGGGAAGTTTGCTTTCGCGGTCGCGGATTGGCCTTGCCCGGATCGGCGGTCTCCTCGGGACTCCGCTTCTGACGATTCACCATTCACGACTCACCATTCACGGCCTTCCCCATGCCCTTCATCCCGCACACCGACGCCGACGTTTCGGCCATGCTCGCCGCCATCGGCGTTACACGCATCGAGGATCTGTTCGACGAGATTCCCGCCGAGCTGAAGGTGCATGCGCTGCACGGCGTGCCGCCGGGCCTGTCGGAGCTGGAAGCCAACCGGCTGCTGAAGGATCGCGCACGGATGGACGCGATCGATCTCAACTTCGCTGGTGCCGGTGCCTACGAGCACCACATTCCCGCGGCGGTGTGGCAGATCGTCGGGCGCGGCGAGTTCTATTCCGCCTACACGCCGTACCAGGCCGAGGCCAGTCAGGGCACGCTGCAACTGATCTACGAATACCAGACGATGATGACCCGGCTGACCGGGATGGACATCAGCAATGCCTCGCTGTACGACGGCGCCACCGCGCTGGCCGAGGCGGTGCTGATGGCCGAGCGTTCGCGCAAGCAGCACGTCGGGCGGGTGCTGGTGCCCACGTCGGTGCACCCGGCCTACCGCAAGACCCTGCGCACGATCGTGTCGGCGCAGGACATCGAGGTGGTGGAGATCGCCTGCCCGAGCGGTCGGCTGGAAGTGGCCGATCTGGAAAAGGTGGCTGGCGAGTTTTCCGCGCTGGTCATCCCGCAACCGAACTTCTTCGGCGTGCTGGAGGAAGTCGATGCGCTCACCGACTGGGCGCATGCGCGCGGTGCGCTGGTGATCGGCGTGATCAATCCGCTCACGCTGGCGGTGCTCAAGGCGCCCGGCCAGTGGGGCAGCGGCCACGGCGCCGACATCGTCTGTGGCGAAGGCCAACCGCTGGGCGTGCCGCTGTCCTCGGGCGGGCCGTACTTTGGCATCCTGTGCTGCCGCAAGGGGCTGGTACGCAACATGCCCGGACGCATCGTCGGGCGCACTACCGATCTGGATGGCCGCATCGGCTACGCGTTGACGTTGCAGGCGCGCGAGCAGCACATCCGCCGCGCCAAGGCGACCTCCAACATCTGCACCAATCAAGGCTTGCTGGTCACCGCGGCCACCATCCACATGGCGATCCTCGGGCCCGAGGGCCTGCGCCGTACCGCCGCTGCCTGCGTGGCGAACACCCGCGCGCTGGCGCAGCGCCTGCTGCGCATTCCCGGCGTGCGCCCGCTGTTCCCGCACTGCGAGCACTTCCACGAGCAGGCGTTCGTGTTGCCCAAGCCCGCGCAGGCGGTCGTCGAGACGCTTGCCGAACAGCGCATCCTCGCCGGCTACGCGCTCGGCGACGAGTACCCGGCGCTCGGCGACGCGCTGCTGGTGTGCGCCACCGAGACCAAGACCGACGCCGACCTCGAACGCTTTGCCAACACGCTGACGAACGCGTTGGCGTGAGCGCAATTCGCTGAGGCGACCGACTCGCACGCTCGTGCGAGCAGAAATTTTTTGCGCAGTTTGCTTGGTGCGACGCGAAATGCGCGCGCATGACGGCGCGCTCGACGAAAAAATTTTCGCTGCGTGTTCGCTTCGTGAAGCATGTGACGCGTGTGCGCGCGAGCCGGTCATCGAGATCGTCGGCAAGTGCGATTTGCGCGTGCGAACCGCGTCGTTGCTTGTTCGCATGCGCCGCGATCGAGTCCGGACGCAGACCGCGCGCGCGCGCTCGTCGTCGTTTCCTGCGAGCGCGCAACGCGATGCCGTGAACGAACCCAAAAAAAATTTCGCAAAGTTGTTGACACGTACGCAAAGCGTGATTAGGTTTCGCGCAGCAGACACGAACTGCCAAAGAGAGTGACAAAGAACGAACTGCCAGTGGCAAGAAAAAAAACGGGAACCGCCGACAGCATCATCCCGGCGGACCTGGGGCAGTCCTCCCCCAAAGAAAAGTCGCCTCTTTACCCCGAGTGCCGTCATCGCGCGCCCGCATCGCCATCGTTGCGGGCGCTTTCGCAAGAGTCGAACGCGCGCGTCGTCGTGTCGCGCGCAACCCATCCGTCCGTTTTCGCGTTGGCGAAGCGGCGGTCTGGCGCGGAGCCGTTGGCCGCGTCGTTGTGTTGAAACTGGGCAATACCCACAGTCCTAGACGAGGAGTTGAACATGGCTACCAAGAAAGCTGCTGCGAAGAAGAAACCCGCTGCCAAGAAGGCCGCCAAGAAAGTCGTGAAGAAGGCCGCCAAGAAAGTCGTGAAGAAGGCTGCGAAGAAGGTCGCGAAGAAGGCTGCGAAGAAGGTCGCGAAGAAGCCCGCCAAGAAGGCTGCCAAGAAGGTCGCGAAGAAGCCCGCCAAGAAAGCGGCGAAGAAGAAGGCCGCTGCGGCTCCGGCGATGCCGGCGTCTCCTGCGCCCGCGATGTAAGACAGCCCCGACTGTCGTAATCGGCAACACACGCAACACATCCGCTCTCTCCCTGTGCCGCCCAGGCAGGGAGAGAGTCTTTATTTCTGGTCGCCGGCATCGATCTGATTTCGTGCCGCGCTTGGCCGTCTGGCGCTCCCTGCGGTGTCGATCCGCGCCTAGCTGCGATTCGCGGCGTTCCCGCGATCGGGCCAGCGCTGCTAGCAGGCTGTTGAAAAACAGCCTGCTGATGCGCTCCATGGACGGATCGCACGCCAATCAAACACGCAAGTGTTTGATTTGGCGGAGCCGAGTACGGGCATGTACCGGACTCGGCGCGTTGAAAAAGGGCAGAGCCTGCCCCCGCGCAGGCGGGGGAAAGCCCTTTTTCAACAACCTGCTAGGATGGCTGCGGAGGTCATTCGATGCCATCAGCGCCTGACGCCGTAAACAACTGGGCAAAGATCGCGCTGGGGGTGATCGGCGAGGGCGTGGTCAGCCTCGATGCGACCGGAATCGTCGACTACATGAATCCTGCGGCCGGGCGCTTGCTCGGCTGGCCGCACACCACCGCCGTGGGCTTGCACGTTTCCCGCATCCTGCCCTCGATCGGCGCCCGCGAGCCTCCGGCGGATGCCGATGCGGCGGCGCTGTCGGCGTGGCTGCACCGTTCGACCGATTCGAGCACGACGCTGCGCGTGCGCGACGGATCGCTGCGCGAGGTGCAACTGTCGGTGGCGGTGCCGATGGATGCCCAGGGCGCACCCAAGGGCCTGGTGCTGGCTCTGCGCGATTTGTCGCAGGCCACGCAGCTCATGCGCGAGTTGATGCATCGTGCCAGCCACGATCCGCTGACGGGAGCTTTCAGTCGCGAGGAGTTCCAGCGGCGGTTCAAGCGCCTGCTGGGCGACGTGCAGGCTGGTGGTGGGCCGCACGCGCTGTGCGTGATCGACCTGGACCAGTTCAAGCTGGTCAACGAAACCTGCGGGCACGCCGCCGGCGATGCCCTGCTCAAGGAAGCCGCGACGCTGCTGCGCACGCTGATCGGTGAAGACGACGTGCTGGCACGCCTGGGCGATGACGCCTTCGGACTGCTGTTGCCGCAGGTCGGCGCGCACCGCGCCATGCAGGTTGCCCAGCAGATCGTGGCCAGCATCGAGCAGATGCGCTTTGGCTGGGGCGAGCGGCATCTGGCGGTCAGCGGCTCGGTCGGCGTGGCGCCGATCCTGGCAACGGCGCAATCCATCGACGAGGCGCAGATCGCCGCCGAAGCCGCCTGCCAAGTCGCCAAGGACGGTGGGCGCAATCGCGTGCACCTGTACGCGCCAGCCGATGCCGATGTTGCGCACCGGCATGGGCAGATGCGTTGGGTGCCGCGGCTGGAGGCGGCGCTGGAACTGGGCGATTTTCAACTGATGTTCCAGGACATCGTGAGCACCCCGAGCGGCGTGGTCGATGGGCGCCGGCTGGAGGTGCTGATGTGCTTGCCTGACGCCAGCGGCAGGCTGATTTCCCCGGGCGAGTTCCTGCCCGCAGCGCGACGCTACGGCTTGATGGGTCGCATCGACCGCTGGGTGGTCGCACAGGTCTGCGAATGGTTGCACTGGCGCGCCGGTAGCGGGCGCGCGCTGCCGGAACTGGCGACGGTCAACCTGTCGGGCTCCTCGCTGGGCGATGCGCAGTTCCGGAATTACGCCGAGGAACTGGTTCGCGACCTGCCGGTGGGCGCGTCGTTGTGTTTCGAGATCACAGCCGCCGAGGCAGTGGCCAACTTGTCGGAGGCCAGCGAGTTCATCGCCAGCATGCAGCGCTGCGGGTGTCGTTTCGCCCTCGATGACTTCGGCTGCGGCCTGTCCTCGTTCGCCTACCTCAAGCGTCTGCCGGTGAATTACGTGAAGATCGACGGTGAGTTCGTCAAGGATGCCGCCAGCGACCCGGTCAACCTGGCGATGGTCGAGGCGATCCATCGCATCAGCAAGGTCATGGGTCTGGCGACGATCGCCGAGCAGGTCGAGAGTGCCGACGTCCACGCGCGCATGGGTGCGGTCGGCGTGGACTATTGCCAGGGCTACTTGTTCGGCGGGTTGCGGCCGTTGTTGAGTTTGCCTTGAGAGCAGGGAGCACTGAGCAGGGAGCAGGGAGCGGGGAGCGGGAGCGGGGAGCGGGAAGCGGGAAGCGGGGAGCGGGAAGCGGGAAGCGGGGAGCAGGGAGCAGGGAGCAGGGAGCAGGGAGCAGGGAGCGGGAAGCGGGAAGCGGGAAGCAGGGAGCGGGGAGCAGAGAGACGGGATTCTCGTGGTGGGCGACGGTGATCGGCTACTTCCCCTTCCCCCGCTTGCGGGGGAAGGCTGGGATGGGGGCGGGCTTGCGCTCTACGACATCCCGCACCCCGACAGCAGCGTGGCGCGTCCAGTGTCGTCGCACGGTGGGCGGGCTTGCGTTCTACGACATCCCCCGCCCCGATCCTCCCCGCAGGCGGGGCAGGGAGTTGCATTACTGGCTCACGCCCCTCTCTCCTCTCCCGTCTCCCACTTCCCGTTCCTCTCACCGCCGCCGCTTCTTCTTCGTCGCCTTGTGTTTTTTCGGTGCCGCTGCCGGCGCGGCGCGGCCGACCGCGTCGATGTCCACCCAGTCTTGCTGCGGCAGGCCCAACGCGCGATCCATGATCATCGGCATCAGCCCGCTGGGCACCGGGCTTTCGCAGTTCCACAGCACCACCGCGCCGATGTCTTTTTCCGGCAGGAAGCCGATCATCGTGCGAAATCCCTGCACCGCGCCGCCGTGGAAGATCAGTGTGTGCCCGGCGTAGTCGTACACGCGCCAGCCGGTGGCGTACTTCGCATCGCGCAGGCGCTCACGCCGCCACGGCGAACCGTGCAACTGGTCGGGGGTTTCCACCAGCGGGTTGTGGATGTCGGCCAGCAGCGCCGGCGAGAGCACGTCCGGGCGGTGCCCCATCTGTGCCAGCAACCACTGCGTCATGTCGTGGATCGAGGTGTTCACGCCGGCTGCGGGCGGAATCCGGTAATACGCTTCGCGCGGACGGATCGGCACCCAGCCGCCGGCGCCGCGCACGTGCGGGCGCGCCCAGCTCGGGCTGGATTCGAGGCCGTCGCGGCCGTAACTGGAGTCGTACATGCCCAGCGGGTGGAAGATGCGCTTTTCGACTTGATGGGTGTAGAAGTCGCCGGTGGTGGCGAACACCAGATCGCCGATCAGGCTGAAGGAGATGTTCTGGTAGGCGTAGCACTCGCCCGGAGCGCAGGCCATCGGCGCCTCGGCGAGCTTGTCCACCAGCTTTTCGAACGGCACGTCGGCCTCGAGGTCGCGGTCGTAGGTGTTGCGGGTCAGGCCGGCGCGCTGGCTGAGGATGTCGCGCACGGTCAACTCGCGCGTATAGGCGTCGTTGGGCAACGAGAACGCCGGCAGGTGGTCGACCACGCGCATGTCCCACGACAGCGAGCCGTCTTGCACCAGCAGCGCCGCCATCGTGGCGGCAAACGCCTTGGACAGCGAGGCCAGGCGGAACACGGTATCCGTGGTGACCGGCTCATGGCCGTAGGCTTCGGTGGTGCCGTAGCCTTTCATCAACAGGATCTTGCCGTTCTGCACGATCGCCATCGCCATGCCCGGCACGTGCGCACGATCGACGATCTGCTGCGCGAGCACGTCCATCGCGCGGGCATCGGGCATGAAGCTCGACTCCCCCGGGTTGGCGGACGCCGTCGGGGCGATTGCCGCTGCGGCAGGCGGCGACTGCGGCTGCACGGGAACCTGTGCGACGGCGATGGATGTCAAGCAGACGAGCGCGCACAGGCCGGCGCGCAACAAGTAGCGGGGCGGTTGGGTGACGGGCATGGGTGTTATGCTGCGGGGCAGGGTGCATTCTAGCCCGGCGAATCTTGAAATCCCGTTACGACGTCGCAACTTCGCGTCGATCGGTAGGCGTCGGGTGGCTACGGAGGAAACGCACATGGTCACGGTCTTGATCTTGCTGTTGATTTGCCTGCTGGTGGTCGCCGGTGCCGTGGTGATGTGGGGCATCGCCACCTACAACGGCTTCGTCACCGGGCGCAACGGCTACAAGAATGCCTTCGCGCAGATCGACGTGCAGTTGCAACGCCGCTACGACCTGATCCCGAATCTGGTCGAGACGGCCAAGGGCTACCTCAAGCACGAGCGTGAGACCCTGGATGCGGTGACCTCGGCGCGCGGCGCGGCGGTGTCGGGCTTGGCGGCAGCCAAGGCCAACCCCGGCGATCCGCAGGCGATGGCGGCGCTGGGCGCGGCCGAAGGCCAGCTCGGTGGTGCGCTCGGCCGACTGATGATGGTGGCCGAGGCCTACCCGGATCTGAAAGCCAACCAGACGATGATGCAGCTCTCCGAGGAGCTGACTTCGACCGAGAACAAGATCGCCTTCGCCCGTCAGGCCTACAACGATTCGGTGATGAGCTACAACAACAAGCGCGAAGTGTTCCCGGCCAGCCTGCTCGCCGGTGGTTTCGCGGCGGCATCGTTGCTGGAAATAACCCAGCCCGAGCAGCGTGAAGCGGTGAAGGTGTCGTTCAGCTGACGCGTCGGCCCGTGGTCGCGACGTCCGTGAGCTCAGGGGTGGGCGCATGGCGATGAATTTTTTCGAATGCCAGGAAGCGGCGCGGCGCACCTCGCGGCGGTTGATCGGCTTGTTCGTGCTGGCGGTCGCCGGGGTGGTGATCGCCGTGGACATCGGCATTTTCATGCTGGCCGCCGCCGACGGCTCGTCGCCCGGGTCGATCGCCGGGCTGATTTTCTTGTCCACCGTGGTCACCTTGGCGGTGATCGGCGTGTCTTCGCTGATCCGCACGGCGGGCTTGCGCAGCGGTGGCGGCAAGGTCGCGGTCGAACTGGGCGGCACGCGGGTGCCCGAGGACACCAGCGATCTGCATTACCGGCGCCTGCGCAACGTGGTCGAGGAGATGTCGCTCGCCTCCGGCGTGCCGGTGCCCGAGATTTACGTTCTCGAAGAAGAAGCCGGCATCAACGCCTTCGCCGCCGGCTGGACGCCCGCCACGGCCGCCGTCACCGTGACCCGTGGCGCGCTCGATCGCCTGAACCGCGACGAGTTGCAAGGCGTGATCGCGCACGAATACAGCCACATTCTCAACGGCGACATGCGCCTGAACGTCCGCCTGATCGGCGTGCTGTTCGGCATTCTGGTGTTGGGCATCATTGGCCGCAAACTGCTGACCAACATGCGCGGCAGCCGCGGCAAGGATGCCGTGCCGATCTGGCTGATCGCGCTGGTGCTGTTGATCGTGGGCTACGTCGGGTTGTTCTTCGGCCGGCTCATCAAGGCCGGTTTGAGCCGCCAGCGCGAGTATCTGGCCGATGCATCGGCGGTGCAGTTCACCCGGCAAACGCGCGGTATCGCCGGCGCATTGAAGAAGATCGGCGGGTTGGCCGACGGCTCCAAGCTCGCCGCCGCCGATGCCGAGGAAGCCTCGCACATGTTCTTTGGCGACGGCGTGGGCTACAGCGAGCTGTTCGCCACCCACCCGCCGTTGCTCAAGCGCATTCAGGCGCTGGAACCGGGCTTCAATGGCGCGGCGATGGAACGGCTCAGTGCCGGCTGGATGGCCACTCCACCCGATGGCATGCAAGAGGACGCCGCGCTGGGCCTGACTGGATCGGTGCCCGCGCCGATGCCGGCGGCGCATGTGACGATGGCGGTGGCCGCCGCGGCCGTGGTGGCGCAGGCGGGCACGGCCGCCGATCGTCATTTCGATCAGGCCGCCGCCATCCACGCGGCGATTCCCGAAGCGTTGCAGGAGGCAGCCCGCTCGCTGGATGCGGCCATCCCTTTGATGTTCGCGCTGCTGCTCGATGGCGATGCGGGTGTGCGCGCGCAGCAGGAAGGCATCATTTGCCGCGAGCATGGCGACGCCACGCTCGCGACAGCCAGCGCATTGCGCACCCACATCGACGATCTGCACCCGGCCCTGCGCCTACCGCTGGCTTGTCTGGCGTTCCCGGTGCTGCGCCGGCGTCCGCGGCCGCAGCTGGAGGCGTTCATCGCCAACGTCGATGCGCTGGCCGACGCCGACGGCCAGATCAGTCTGTTCGAGTATTGTCTGGGTTGCTTGCTGCACCGGCAGTTGTCCGAGTCGCTCGATCCGTCGGCGCATTTCGTTGCAGGGATGAAGAAGCTTCCCGATGCCGCGAACGCAGTGGCGATGTTGCTGGCGGTGGTCGCGCAGTACGGTGCCGACAGCCCCGACGATGCCCGCCGGGCTTATCTGGCCGGCATGCAGGAAGTGTTGCCGAACGCGAACATCCCGTTCGTCGCGCAAGACGCCGGCGCGGCCGCACTGGATCCGGGCTGGGACACGCTCGATGCGCTGGATCCGATGGCCAAGGCGGCGCTGCTCGAAGGCCTGGTCGCCACGATCGCCGCCGACGGCAAGATCACCGTCGAAGAATCCGAGCTGCTGCGCACCGTGTGCGGTGTGCTGCACTGCCCGCTGCCGCCGTTGCTGGGCGGAAGTTGAGGCGGCCATTGTGGGAGGGCCTTGACCCGCCTGCGGCTGTTGCAAGACAGTCCTGACGATGCCGTCAGAACCCATCGCCGCCGCTGCGGCGCTCCTGGTGCTGCCGCAGTCAGGACATCGCCATCGGGTTGCGTGCGCCTTGCGGCATGCCCGCGGCGTGCGGCGCAGCCGCGGTCTGCTGCGGTGCGGTGATCTTGCCGGCGATCAAATCGGCGGCGCGCTCGGCGATCATGATGGTCGGCGCATTGGTGTTGCCGCCGATCAGGCGCGGCATCACCGAGGCATCCACCACCCGCAGGCCGTCCACGCCGCGCACGCGCAGTTGCGGATCGAGCACGGCGTGGGCATCGTCGGCGCGGCCCATGCGGCAGCTGCCGACCGGGTGATAGACCGTCTCGGCCTTGGCGCGGATGAAGGCAAGCAACTCCTCGTCGGAAGCATCATCGCGTGTCGGGAAGATCGGCGCGCCACGATACGGATCGAACGCCTTGGCGGCGAAGATCGCGCGCGAGAGCTTGGCGCATTCGAGCATCATCCGCAGGTCGAAGCCGTCGGCATCGGACAAGTAATTCGCCTCGATGCGCGCCTTGTCGGTCGGGTTGGCCGAAGCCAGTTCGATGCGGCCACGGCTGCGCGGGCGCAGGAAGCAGGCGTGCAAGGTGTAGCCGTCGCCGGGCAGGCGATGGCGACCGTGGTCGTCGAGCATGGCCGGCACGAAATGGAACTGCACGTCGGCGCGTGCGTCGGGCGCCAGCGGCGAGCGCGCGAAGCCGCCGGCCTCGGCGATGTTGCTGGTGCCCGGGCCGCTGTGGCCGCGCAGGAAATAGTCGAACGCCACTTTCGCGTCGCTCAGGCGGTCGTAGGTCACGCGCTGGCTGGCGTGTTGCAGGGTGCACACGTCCAGATGATCTTGCAGGTTGGCGCCCACGCCCGGCACGTTGGCGCGCACTCCGATGCCGTGCCGGCGCAGATGGTCGGCGTCGCCGACCCCTGAGAGCATCAGCAGTTGCGGCGAGTTGATCGCCCCGCCGCACAGCAGCACTTCGCGCCGCGCGGTGGCATGGATCGTGCGCCCGTGCCGCAGATAGGTCACGCCGCTGGCGCGTTGCCCGGAAAAATCCACGCGCTGCGCCAGCGCGTGCGTGTGCACGGTGAAGTTGGCGCGACCGCGGATCGGATCGAGGTAGGCCACCGCCGTCGAGCAGCGCGCGCCGCCGACCTGCGTGACCTGATACAGGCCCACGCCTTCCTGGGTGGCGCCGTTGAAGTCCGCGTTGCGCGTGTGTCCGGCCTGGGTGGCGGCTTCGACGAACACGCCGGAAAGTTCATTGACGTAGCGCAGGTCGGACACCTTCAGCGGCCCGTCGCCGCCATGCAGCGCGTTGGCGCCGCGGCCGTTGCCTTCGGCGCGTTTGAAATACGCCAGCACGTTGTCCCAGTGCCAGCCGTCCGCGCCCAGCGCCGCCCATTCGTCGTAATCGGCCGGGTTGCCGCGGATGTAGCACATCGCGTTGATCGAACTGGACCCGCCGAGCACCTTGCCGCGCGGCCACCACATGCGCCGCCCATCCAGCCCGGCTTGCGGCTGCGTGTCGTAGTCCCAGTTCACGCCCTGCTTGCCGACCAGCTTGGCCAGCCCGGCGGGCATGTGGATGAATGGATGCCAGTCGCTGCCGCCGGCTTCCAGCAACAGCACTTTCACGTTCGGGTCGGCACTCAGGCGATTGGCGAGCACGCAGCCGGCCGAGCCGGCGCCGACGATGATGTAGTCGAACTCGGGGGTGGCGGTCACGGGATTTTCCGCTGGGGCGTCATCGGCAGGCTAGGGGCAGGGCATGGAGCAAATACTCCAGAAGCTGCTGCGACGCCGTGAGCCCGTAACGGTCACGCAAAGCCCTGTTGCCGCCACGCCTCGAACACCATCACCGCCACCGCGTTGGAGATGTTGAGGCTGCGATTGCCCGGTCGCATCGGCAGGCGCAGGTGTTGCGCTTCGGGGATCGAGGCCAGCACGGCGTCCGGCAGCCCGCGCGTTTCCGGGCCGAACACGAAGGCGTCGGCATCGGTGAACGCTGGCGTGTCGTAGCGTACGCGGCCGCGCGTGGACAGCGCGAACACCCGCGCATCGCCCAGCGTCGCCATGCACGCGGTCAGGTCCACGTGCACCTGCACGCGCGCGTACTCGTGATAATCGAGCCCGGCGCGACGCAGGCGCGCATCGTCCAGCGCGAAACCCAGCGGTTCGATCAGGTGCAGTCGCGCGCCGGTATTGGCGCACAGCCGGATCACGTTGCCGGTATTGGGCGGGATTTCCGGTTGGAACAGGATGACGTGCATGGTGCTACCACGGCATCGGGGTGCCGTCGTGGTCGAGGAAGCGACCGCTGTCGGCCAGAGTCAGACCAGCGATCGTGCGCAGCAGGTGGGCCACCGACTCGGCCACCGGCAGCGGCGCATGCGGCCCGCCCATCGCGGTTTGCACCCAGCCCGGATGCAGGGCGGCCACGCTCACGCCAGCAGCGGCCATGCCGCGCGCCAGCAGCACGCTGGCCATGTTCAGCGCCGCCTTGCTGATCGCGTAGCTGGGGCTGTGGAAGCCGCTCGTGCGTGCGATCGAGCCGACTTGCGAGGAAATGTTGGCCACCAGCGGGCGCTCGCCCTTGCCCAGCAGGGGCGCCAGCGCCTGCGTGAGCAGGAAGGTGCCGACCGCGTTGGTGCGCAATGTGGCCTGCAAGTCCTGCCCGCGCACGGTGCCCATGCGCTCACCGCGCACGTTCATGCCGGCGTTGTTGATCAGCAAATCCAATCCGGAAAAATGTGCATCCGCTGCTGCCGCGAGCGCGGCGATGGATGCCTCGTCGGCCATCTCCACGGCGGTGATGGTCAATCGTTGCGGATGGGCGTGCGCCAGTTCGTGCAGCGCCTGCGCCTGTTCGGGCGCACGACACGCGGCCAGCACGTCGTCGCCGCGCGCCAGCAGTTGTCGGGTGAACTCCAAACCGATGCCGCGATTGCTGCCGGTGACCAGGACTCGCGCCATGTTTCCTCCACGCTGATCCGCGCAGTGTAAGGCCGGCCCGTCGTCGGCTAAAATGCCTGATCGCGCCGGGTTCTGGGCGCGCATTCCGATCATCGCCGAGGATCTTCCATGTCCAGCATCTCCCGCCGGCCGCGCCACGGCCTGCTCGCCCTGTGCCTGTCCGCAGCGCTTGCCGCGCCCGCCTTCGCCGCTGCCGGGGCCGACATCGCCTACACCCAGTTCACCTTGCCCAACGGCTTGCGGGTGATCGTGCATGAAGATCACAAGGCGCCGATCGTGGCGGTGAACCTGTGGTACCACGTCGGCTCCAAGGACGAGCTGCCGGGCAAGACCGGGTTCGCGCACCTGTATGAGCATCTGATGTTCCAGGGCTCGGAGAACCACCACGGCGAGTTCTTCGATCCGTTCGAGAAATCCGGCGCCACCAACCAGAACGGCACCACCAACTCCGATCGCACCAATTTCTTCGAGAACGTGCCCACCACCGCGCTGGACATGGCGCTGTGGATGGAATCGGATCGCATGGGCCACCTGCTCGGCGGTATCGATCAAGCGGCGCTGGACGAGCAGCGCGGGGTGGTGGAAAACGAAAAACGCCAGGGCGAGAACCAGCCCTATGGCATGGTCGATGAGGTGATGAGTGCGGCGATGTACCCGGTGGCGCATCCCTACCACCACACCACCATCGGGTCGAAGGTCGATCTGGATGCCGCCTCGTTGACCGATGTCAAGGCGTGGTTCCGCAACTGGTATGGCCCCAACAACTGCGTGCTGGTGCTGGCCGGCGACATCGACGCGGCCACTGCCAAGGCCAAGGTGATGCGTTATTTCGGCGACATCCCCGCATCGCCGACCCTGCCGGTGCAGGCCGCCTGGCCGGCCCCGCTGGACAAGCCCGACCGTGCCGTCTTGCAAGACCGCGTCGCGCAACCGCGCATCTACCGCGCCTGGAACGTGCCGGCGTTCGGTAGCGTCGATTCGCAGCGCCTGCAGTTGCTGGCGCAGGTATTCGGCGGCAGCCAGTCCTCGCGCCTGGATACGCGGCTGGTGCACCACGACAAGCTGGCCGACCATGTCAGCGCTGCGGTGAACGAGTCCGAGCTGGGCAGCCAGTTCGTGGTCACCGCCGACGTCAAGCAGGGCGTGGATCCGGCCAAGGTCGAGGCGATCATCGACGAGGAGCTGCAGCGGTTGTTGCGCGACGGCCCGAGCGCGGCCGAGACGGCGCGCGCGCAGACCGTGTACGAGGCGGCCTTCATCCGTGGCATCGAGCGCATCGGCGGTTTCGGCGGCAAGGCCGACGTGCTGGCCGAATGCGCGGTATTCACCGGCGATCCGGGCTGCTTCCGCAAGAACCAGCAGGAGCTGGCTTCGGCGACCCCGGCGCAAGTGGCCGCCGCCGGACGGCAATGGTTGGGCAAGAACGATTATGTGCTGGTGGTGCAGCCGTTGCCGCCGGGTCAGGCGCGCCCCGAGCGCGGCAACGATTCCACGGCGGCCCTGCCGTTCGCCACCAGCAAGCGCCCGGCGCCGACGGTCGATCCGAAGTTCACGACCACAAAGTCCGACGTCGACCGCAGCAAGGGCGTGCCGATGCCGACCAGCTTCCCGGCGCTGGCGTTCCCGGCCCTGCAGCACGCGCGCTTGGACAACGGCTTGCAGGTGGTGCTGGCCGAGCGCCACGAGATTCCGGTGGTGCAGATGTCGATGCAGTTCCGCGGTGGTTTCGCTGCCGACGCCGGCGGCAAGTTGGGCACGTCGAGTTTCACCATGGGCATGCTCACCCAGGGCGCGGGCAAATACGACGCGCTGGCGCTGGGTGATGCGCAAGAGGACGCGGGTGCACGCATCGGTGCCGGTGCCAGTCTGGACACCGCGGCGGTCGGGCTCAACGCGCTCAAGGGCAAGCTCGATCCGTCGTTGGCGCTGTACGCTGACGTGATCTTGCATCCGACCTTCGATGCGCAGGAAATCGAACGCGTGCGCAAGACCTGGCTGGCCGGCATCGCGCAGGAAAAGACCCAGCCGGTTTCGCTGGCGTTGCGGGTGCTGCCGCCGCTGATGTATCAGGCCGGGCACCCGTACGCCATCCCGTTCAGCGGGCGCGGCACCGAGGATTCGATCCGCTCGCTGACCCGCGCTGATCTGGTGGCGTTCGACCAGAAGTGGCTGCGCCCGGACAATGCCACCCTGGTGGTGGTGGGCGATACCACGCTGGCCGAGTTGTTGCCGAAGCTGCAAAAGACCTTCGGCGCTTGGCAGGCTCCGGCGGCCCCGCTGCCGAGCGTGCAGGTTGGCGCCAGCAAGCTGCCGAGTCAGCCCCGGGTATTCCTGATCGATCAACCCGGCGCGTTGCAGGCCACCTTGATGGTCGGCCAACCCACGCGTTCGGCCCGGGGCGACGACATCTGGCAGTTCGATCTGGCCAACGACGTGATCGGCGGGCAGTTCTCGGCACGGCTGAACATGAACCTGCGCGAGGACAAGCACTGGGCCTATGGCGCCTACAGCTTCGCCGCCAGCGCCCTGGGCCCCGAGCCGTGGCTGGCTTACTCGCCGGTACAGATCGACCAGACCGGCCCGGCGCTGGCGCAGATGCATCAGGAGATCGACGCCTTCGTCACCGGCAAGAAGCCGGCCACCGCAGCCGAGTTGGCGCAGGCCAAGGCCAACGAGACGCGCAGCCTGCCGGGCTCCTTCGAGACCGGCGCGGCCGTCCTTGGGCAGATCGCCGCCATCGTCAACTACGGCCGTGGCGACGACTACCCCCAGCGCATCCCCCACCTGATCGATGCGGTGACCTTGGAGCAGGTCGGCAAGGCGGCCGCCATGATCCAGCCACAAGCCCTGACCTGGGTGGTGGTCGGCGATCTGAAGAAGATCGAGGCCCCGGTGCGCGCCCTGAACATCGGGCAAGTATCGATCATCGATGCCGACGGCAAGCCGGTAGCGGTCACGCCGGCCGGGAAGTAAGAGCCGATGCCGGCGCTCCGGCGGATGATCGCCGGAGCGGGCGGTGCCCGCGTCGCGAGATTGGGGTGCCGCGTCCATTTCCGACCAGAAATTGCGCTGCCGCCGCAAACCGAGTAGCGTTAGGCGGTTGCGTACACGGGTTTTGTCCATGCTCTTCGAACACGTTTCCATCGCCGGTCTGGCCCACATCGACGCGCCCGAGCGCCTGAGTTCGGAGGCGATCAACCAGCGCCTGCGCCCGACTCTGGATCGGCTTGGCATCCGCACCGACGTGCTGGGCGACATCGCCGGCATCCATGCCCGGCGCATGTGGAACCCCGGCACCGAGGCATCGGACGCGGCGACGATGGCCGCGGAGAAGGCACTGGCCGATTCGGGGGTGCCGCGCGAGAAAATCGGCCTGCTGGTCAACACTTCGGTGAGTCGCGATTATCTGGAGCCGTCCACCGCCAGCATCATCGCCGGCAACCTCGGCGTGGGCGAGAACTGCCAGAACTTCGATGTCGCCAACGCGTGCCTGGCCTTCCTCAACGGCATGGACATCGCCAGCCGGATGATCGAGCGCGGCGAGATCGAGTATGCGCTGGTGGTCGATGGCGAAACCGCGAATCTGGTGTACGAAAAAACCCTCGAACGCCTGAGCGCGCCCGACATCAGCGAAGAGCAGTTCCGCAATGAACTGGCTTCGCTCACGCTCGGTTGTGGCGCCGCCGCGATGGTGCTTTCGCGCAGCGAGCTGACCCCGGACGCGCCGCGCTACAAGGGCGGGGTGACGCGCGCGGCCACCGAGTGGAACAAGCTGTGTCGCGGCAACCTCGATCGCATGGTCACCGACACCAAGACCCTGCTGATCGAAGGGCTGAAGCTGGCGCAAAAGACCTTCACCGCCGCCAAGCAGGCGCTGGGCTGGGTGGTGGGAGAACTCGACGAGTTCGTCATCCATCAAGTCAGTCAGGTGCACACGCAGGCGTTCATCAAGGCGCTGGGCATCGACCCGCGCAAGGTGCTGACCATCTTCAACGAGCACGGCAACATCGGCCCGGCCTCGGTGCCGATCGTGCTGTCCAAGCTCAAGGAGATGGGCCGCTTGAAAAAGGGCGATCGCGTGGCCCTGCTGGGCATCGGCTCGGGGCTGAACTGCTCGATGGCCGAAGTGGTTTGGTAGCAGGACGATGTCGCGGCACAGCGACGAACAGGTGCGCCTACTCGCGAAGGTCGCCTTCCCCGATTTCCCATTCACCCCGAAACGCTTCGCGGTACGCCCCGGCATCGCGATGGCCTTCCTCGACGAAGGCCCGCGCGACGGGCAGGTGGTCGTCATGCTGCACGGCAATCCGTCGTGGAGTTATTACTGGCGGCATCTAGTGCTCGGGCTGCGGGATCCGGCTTCTGGCAAGGGTTATCGCTGCATCGTGCCCGACCACATCGGCATGGGGCTGTCGGACAAGCCCGGCGACGATGCGTACGAATACACCTTGCAATCACGGGTGGACGACCTGGGTGCGCTGCTGGATCATCTGGGCATCGATGGGCCGCTGACGCTGGCGGTGCACGATTGGGGTGGGATGATCGGTTTCGGTTGGGCGCTGGCGCATGCCCCGCAGGTCGAGCGGCTGGTGATCCTCAACACCGCCGCCTTCCCGCTGCCCGAGGCCAAGCCGATGCCGTGGCAGTTGCTGTTCGGGCGCGGCTCGAAGTTCGGTGCGCTGGCGATCCGCGGTATCAACGCCTTCGCCGCCGGCGCGGCGCGACAGGGCGTGGTGACGCCGATGCCCGCCGACGTGCGGCGGGCGTACCTTGCGCCTTACGACTCGTGGGCGCATCGCATCGCCACCTTGCGCTTCGTGCAGGATATCCCGCTGGGGCCCGGCGACCGCGCGTGGTCGCTGGTCGCCGAAGCCGGCAAACGTCTGCACGAGTTCGCCGACCGCCCGACGTTCATCGGTTGGGGTCTGCGCGATTTCGTGTTCGATCATCACTTCCTCGATGGCTTCACGCAGGCATTGCCGAACGCGCAGGTGCAGGCGTTCGCCGATGCCGGGCACTATGTGCTGGAGGACAAGCACGCGCTGCTGGTGCCGGTGATCCGCACGTTCCTCGACGCGCATCCTCTTTCCTCCTCCCCCTGCTCGCTGCGCGAGCAAGGGGAGGTTGGGAGGGGGTAGGCTCACGCCTTCATGGAGTTGCGGCAGCCAAGCACCCCTCCCCAACCCTCCTCTTCGCTTCGCGAAAGGGAGGGGGTTTCACCCTGCAACATCGCCGCGAGCTTGCCGCGCGTCGCCGCGCAGCGCGGCGAACAGGTGGCGATGCGCTGTCCGGGCGCGCGCGGTCGCGGCGGCTTCGCGCGCTACGATGTCACGCTGACCTATGCGCAGCTGGATGCGCGCTCGGACGCCATCGCTGCCGGCTTGCAGCGCATCGGCATCGTCCGTGGCGTGCGCACGGTGGTGATGGTGCGCCCGACGCCGGAGTTCTTCCTGCTGATGTTCGCGCTGTTCAAGCTCGGCGCGGTGCCGGTGCTGGTCGATCCGGGCATCGACCAGCGTGCGTTGAAACAGTGTCTGGGCGAAGCCCAGTCGCAGGCCTTCATCGGTATCGGGCTGGCGCACGCGGCGCGTGTCGTGCTGGGCTGGGCGAAGTCGGCGCGCATCCGCGTCACCGTGGGCCGGCGCTGGTTCTGGGGCGGGGCGACGCTGAAACAGGTTGAAGCCCTTGGCGCGGGTGCAGGCCCGCAACTGGCCGCCACACAACCCGATGAGACCGCCGCGATCTTGTTCACCAGCGGATCGACCGGCGTACCCAAGGGCGTGGTCTATCGGCATCGCCATTTCGTCGCGCAGATCGCGATGCTGCGCGCGGCGTTCGGGATCGAAGCCGGCGGCGTCGATTTGCCGACGTTCCCGCCGTTCGCGCTGTTCGATCCGGCGCTGGGGCTGACCTCGATCATCCCCGACATGGACCCCACGCGCCCGGCGCGTGCCGACCCGAACAAGCTGCACGACGCGATCGCGCGTTTCGGTGTGACGCAGTTGTTTGGCTCGCCGGCGCTGATCGACGTGCTGGCGCGTTTCGGCGCAAAACTGCCTACGATTCGCCGCGTGACGTCCGCCGGCGCGCCGGTACCGCCGGGCGTGGTGGCGAAAATGCGTGCGTTGCTGCCGGACGACGCGCAGTTGTGGACGCCTTACGGCGCCACTGAATGCCTGCCGGTGGCGGTGATCGAGGGTCGTGAGCTGCAAGCCACGCGACAAGCCACCGAGAACGGCGCCGGCACCTGCGTCGGCCGACCGGTCGCGCCCAATGTCGTGCGCATCATCCGCATCAGCGACGATGCGGTTTCGGCGTGGTCGGATGAGCTGGTCTTGCCGCAGGGCGAAGTCGGCGAGATCACCGTCGCCGGGCCGAGTGCGACCGACGAATATTTCAATCGCCCTGAAGCCACGCGGCTGGCGAAGATCGTCGAAACGTCACCGCCTCCCCCGTTTGCGGGGGGTGAAGAGGGCTGTTCGCGGATCACTGATCCGCAGCTTGATGAACGCCCGCAGGCGATGCCTGCGGGCCCGGTGGGTTGGGGTGGGGGTGAAAATTCCGGGGATGCCCAGAAGCGCATCGTCCATCGCATGGGTGACGTCGGTTATTTCGACGCGCAAGGCCGGCTGTGGTTTTGTGGCCGCAAGTCGCATCGCGTGCAAACCCGCGACGGCACGCTGTTCACCGAACAGGTCGAGCCGGTGTTCAACACCCATCCAGACGTGCTGCGTACCGCGTTGGTGGGGATCGAGGTGGAGCGGCCCTTCACGCCATCGCACATCTATCCGCCGGGTTGTACCGACATCGCCGAGGCGATGACGCTTTATGGCGTGGTGCGCGACAACGTGCCGGTGCTGTGCGTGGAACTGCGCGCCGGCATCGCGCCATCGCAACACGCACGCGTGGTTGCGCAGTTGCGTGAAATCGGCGCGCGTCATCCGCACACCGCGCGCATCGAGCGCTTTGCCTTCCATCCGAAGTTCCCGGTCGACATCCGCCACAATGCCAAGATCGGCCGCGAGAAGTTGGCGCTCTGGGCGGCCAACGCCCCCTCCCTTTCGCCGCAGGCGAAGGGGAGGGTCGGGGAGGGGTAGCTTTGGATTCGAAACGGTTGTTCGCGCGCGAACTGCGCCATAGCTCGACCGACGCAGAACGCTTGCTGTGGCGTCACTTGCGGAATCGTCAGCTCGGCGGATTCCGCTTTCGTCGCCAGGTACCGCTGGGAAACTTTGTCGTGGACTTCTGTTGCCCACAGGCGAAGCTCGTCGTGGAACTGGACGGTGGGCAGCACGGCGACCGCGTTGACTACGATCGGTCACGCACGACGTGGCTCGGTGACAGGGGCTATGGTGTGCTGAGGTTCTGGAATCACGAGGTGATGCAGCAGCCCGAGGCCGTGCTGGAGGAGATTCATCGGCAGTTGACGAGGAACTTCACCCCTCCCCAACCCTCCCCTTCGCTGCGCGAAAGGGAGGGAGACAAGCGATGAACATTCTCGTGACCGGCCGCGGTGGGCGAGCGGCGGGGTTCGCGAGAGTCCGGGGGACTCTCGCGCCGCGGCGAGCGCCGCGCAAGGAAGCGCGGCCGGATGACTGCGCCATGGATGGCACGGAGTCCAATGCATGAAGATTCTCGTGACCGGCGGCGGCGGCTTCCTCGGCCAGGCGATCTGCCGCCGGCTGGTCGCGCGCGGCCACGCGGTGGCGAGCTTCAACCGCGGTGCCTATCCGGAACTCGATGCGCTGGGCGTGCGCCAGATCCGTGGTGACTTGGCCGATGCGATGGCCGTGCGTGAGGCGGCGCGCGGGATGGACGCGATCTTCCACAACGCCGCCAAGGCCGGGGGCTGGGGCAGCTACGAGAGCTACCGGCTGGCCAACGTGGTCGGCACCGACAATGTGCTCGCGGCCTGTCGTGCGCACGGCATCGGCAAGCTGGTCTACACATCCACACCCAGCGTCACCCACTGCGCCACCCGCGCGGTTCAAGGCGGCAACGAGGTGAATACGCCCTATGCCGAACGCTTCAATGCAGCCTATCCGGCCACCAAGACGATTGCCGAACAGGTGGTGCTGGCGGCCAACGACGCCAACCTTGCGACGGTGGCGCTGCGCCCACGGCTGATCTGGGGCCCGGGCGACAACCACCTGCTGCCGCGGCTGGTCGCGCGTGCGCACGCCGGGCGGCTGCGTTTGGTCGGCGACGGCAACAACTTGATCGATACCACCTACATCGACAATGCCGCGCAGGCGCACATCGATGCCTTCGAGCATCTGGCCGTCGGCGCGGCGTGCGCGGGCAAGGCGTATTTCATCTCCAACGGCGATCCGCGCAGCCTGCGCGAAACGATCAATGCGCTGCTGGCCGCGGTGGGCGCGCCAAAGGTATCGGGCACGATCCCGTTTGTGCTGGCGTATGGCCTGGGCGCCGCGCTTGAAGCGGCGTATCGCATGTTGCCGCTGCGTGGCGAGCCGCCGATGACGCGCTTTCTGGCCGAGCAGCTCGCCACCGCGCATTGGTACGACATCCGCGCAGCCAAGTTGGATTTCGGCTACACGCCGCAAGTGAGTTTCGACGAAGGCTTGCGGCGACTGCGCGCGGCGTGGGCCGAACACCACGCCAGATGATCGATCCCATCGAAGCGCGTGCCGGCGCGGCTACAATGCGCCGATGGCCGCCACCTCGAACTCCATTTTCGATTCTTTCAAGCCGCTTGCCGGACGCGCGATCGGCAGCGCATTGAATCGTCTGTTGGCGCTGGATCCGGAAACCCGCGATGCGGTGGCGCGACTCGAAGGTCGGCGCGTGCAGTTGACGATGGCAGCGCCGGCATTGGCGCTGGAGGTCGCGGTTCGCGAGGGCCGCCTCGCAGTGGGGCCTGCCGATACGGAGAACGAACCCGATCTGGCCGTGCGCGGCACCTTGGGCGGTTTGTTGTCGCAGCTGCCGTTCCTGCGCCCGCCCGCGGGGCCCGGCACCGGCAAGGTGAAGATCGCCGGCGATGCCGATCTGGCACGGCAGATGCAGAATCTCGCGCAAGGCTTCGATCCGGACTGGAACCTGCCATTCGTCGATGTGTTCGGTGAGGTGCTCGGCGTGCAGATCGCGCAGGCCGTGCGCGCCGCGTTGCGCGCCGGCCGCGACGGCGCTTCGCGTTTCGCGCACGACGCGGCCGGATATCTGACCGAGGAATCGCGCGATGTGGTGGCTCGCGCCGAGCTCGACGCGCACTTCGACGACGTCGATGCGTTGCGCGATGGCGTGGAGCGCCTGCATGCGCGCGTGCACAATCTGCGCCGTCGCCTCGATGACGGCGCGCCATCCGGTGGAAGCACGACGTGAAGGGCGGCACGCGCTTGCTGCAAATCCTGCGCGTGGTGCTGCGCTATCGGCTCGACACGCTGCTCGATGAGACTCGCTTGGCGCGGCGGCTGCGCTTGTTGCGCCCATTCGTGCCGGTGCGCGGCGACGTGGCCAACCAGCCGCGCGGCGAGCGCCTGCGCCTGGCCTTGCAGGAGCTGGGGCCGTTGTTCGTCAAGTTCGGGCAGGTGCTCTCGACGCGCCGCGACCTGCTCGCCCCCGACATCGCCGATGCACTGGCGCAATTGCAAGATCGCGTTGCGCCGTTTCCCGGCGAGCAGGCCGAAGCGATCGTGGTGGAAGCGTTGGGGCGGCCGCTGACGCAGTTGTATCGAAACTTCGAGCGCACGCCGCTGGCGTCGGCCTCGGTGGCGCAGGTGCACGCCGCGCAGTTGCCCGATGGGCGCGCGGTGGTGGTCAAGGTGCTGCGCCCGGGTGTGGAGCAGCGCATCGAGCAGGATCTGTCGCTGTTGCGTGCGTTCGCACGGCTGGCCGAGAAGATCGGCCCCGACCCGGAAATGACGCGGCCGCAAGAGATCGTCGCCGAGCTGCAACGCTCGTTGCGTGGCGAACTCGACCTGCAACGCGAAGGCGCCAACGCCAGCCTGATGCGCCGCAACTTCGACGGCTCGCCCGACCTGTACGTGCCGCAGGTGTTCTGGGATTGCAGTTGCGAGCGTGTGCTGACGATGGAGCGGGTGAGCGGCGTGCGCGCCGACGACGTGGCCGCGCTGGATGCCGCCCGCGTGGATCGCACCCAGTTGGCG
The DNA here is from genome assembly GCA_018241125.1 of Pseudomonadota bacterium. Lineage (GTDB taxonomy): Bacteria > Pseudomonadota > Gammaproteobacteria > Xanthomonadales > Xanthomonadaceae > SZAS-103. The sequence goes on from JAFEEL010000017.1 coordinate 39,524, forward strand.
GCGACCGGCGTGCGCCTGTTCTACACGCAGGTGTTCCGCGACAACTTCTTTCACGCCGACGCGCACCCGGGCAACTTGTGGATCGACATCGCCTACCCGCAACGCCCGCGCTATATCGCGCTGGATTTCGGCATCGTCGGCTCGCTGCCGGAGGTCGACCGCTATTACCTTGCAGAAAATTTCACCGCGATCTTCGAGCGCAACTACCGGCGTATCGCCGAGCTGCACATCGAGGCCGGCTGGATGCCCGCCACACTGCGGCTGGACGCACTGGAGGCCGACGTGCGCACGATCTGCGAGCCGCACTTCACCCGACCGCTGGCGGAGATCGCGCTGGGCGAGGTGTTGTTCAAGCTGTTCAAGCTGGCGCGCGCCAACCAGCTCACCATCCAGCCGCAGCTGATCTTGCTGCAAAAGACCTTGCTCAACATCGAAGGCATCGGGCGCACGCTCGATCCCAAGCTCGACATCTGGGTGGTCGCGCAACCGGTGCTGGCGGACATCCTGCAACGCGAGCGCAGTCCGGGCGCCCTGCTGGCGCGCTTGCGCGAGAGGGCACCGGGGTGGTTGCTGGGCGCGCCGGAAATTCCGCAAATGCTGCACGATTACCTGCGCAAGGCGGTGACCGGGCAGGTGCACCTGCGCATGCAGTCCGACGATCTGGCGGAGCTGGCCGCCACCTCGCGCGCCGCGCAGCGACAGACCGTGCTGGCCCTGCTCGGGGCGACCCTGGCGGTGTGTTCGGTGCTGCTGTATGCCTTCCACATCGGCGGCCACGAATGGCTGGGGCTTCCCCTCACGGTGTGGATCGCCGGCGTCGGTGCGCTGGTGGCATTCGTGATGGCGTGGCCACGGAAGGCGCTGCGATGAGTGCGAACACGGCCCCGGAGTGGCAAGTGCGCGAATGGCTCAATGCCGACGCCCCGATCTCGCTGGCCGGGTTGCGCGGCAAGGTGATCTTGCTCGAAGCCTTCCAGATGCTGTGTCCGGGTTGCGTGAGCCACGGCATCCCGCAGGCGCAGCGCGCGCGGCAGGTGTTCCCGGACGATGCGCTGGCGGTGGTCGGCCTGCACACGGTGTTCGAGCATCATGAAGCGCAGGGCAGCGCGGTGGCGCTCAAAGCCTTCCTGCACGAGAACCGCGTGCGCTTCCCGGTCGGCATCGACGCGCATGGCAACGGTGATCCGATCCCGCTGACCATGCGCGCCTACGCGATGCAAGGCACGCCGACATTGCTGCTGTTCGATCGCGGCGGGCGCTTGCGCATGCAGCGTTTCGGCACGATGGAAGACATGCAACTGGGCGCGGCGATCGCGACCTTGCTGGGCGAAGCGGCGCCGTGAAGTGTCAAGCGGTATCGGAATTGCGCGTGCGCACCACAGGCTGTTTCAACGTGCGGGTGATGGTGGCAATGCAAGATCCAGTCGCGCGTGTTCAACCGCGGCGCTGGCCGCTGGGTCGTTGGAAAAGTGAGTGACTAGATAGACTTCCGTGTCGCGCAAGCCCGGGCGGGGTTGGTAGGCCTGTACGGCCGACCGGATGATCCATCCGGTTGGCGATTTGGGTCGTGTCCGAATCTGTTGTTCGGACAATCGCCACAAGTCGTTCCATCGGTGTTGTGACATCAGCAGCATCTGCAACTGTGAGACGGTCCAGTCATTGGCTGGATTCATCGACATCGCAATTTTCCAGTCCTGTTCGGCCGCACCGGGCTGATGCAGGCCCAAATGCACCGTGCCTCGAGCCTCGTAGCACCGTGAAACCTTCGGCGCCAACCCGACGCATCGATCCGCTTGGGACAGTGCGGCAGGAAACTCCTGCAATGCATTGAGGTCGGAGACAAGAACGGCACGCGTAATGCCGGACGTTGGATTGAAGCGGAGCGCTTCCAGTAGGTAGGGGATCGATTGATCCGGACGATCCAACCGGGAGGCACCTCGCCCGGCGCCATCGAGCAGGCTCGTCTGTCCGAGTTCCGAGAAGACGCTTCCCAGGTCGGGCAACTGGTTGCCCTCGCAACCACAGGCGGTAATGCCTGCGGCCGCTGCTGCGGGGGCCGGTGTGAGTACCCGCAACATGGGGTTGAGACTCGCACGCGCGGTGGCATGCGATGCGACTTGCGCCATGGCTTCCAGTGACCCGCCCCACTTGGGTTCGGACATTTCCATCAAGTTGTAGTGGATCATGAAGTTCGCCGGATCCACGGCCAATCCCGCTGTAGCAGCCCGTCTTGCGTAGTTTGTGTCGGACTCGAACTGCGCCGCGTCGATCATCTCGGCATAGGTCGTGGTGAAGCGCGGGTCGAGCGATGCCGCTCGATCCAGATCGGCTCTGGCACGCAACAGGATTTGATGCATCGCATGGAATTGCTTGTCGCTGGTCTTGTCGCTGGCGGCATCTCCCCGGGCGTCTCCTGCCTTGGCGATTTCCGCTGTGCCGCTGGCGGCAAATGCAAATGGGCTACGCGGCGATTGCCGCTTCCAGACATCTATGTCAGCCCGCATGGAAGCTGTGGGCTTCTGGAAGAAGTCGAGGAACATGCGATCGAAACGGTTGCGCCCATCCGCGGTAGCGGTTGCCTGTGCGTAGGCGCGCTTGAGTGTGTCGTCCAGTGGCGCGGCGCGGCGCGCGTGCAGCAAGCGGTGCAAATCCGCATCGAGGATCGGCGCCGGAGCAAAATGCAATCGACAATAGGCTTCAACGGTGTCGCGATGCCAATGGCTGCCTGGGGGGTCGGGGAATCGCAGACATCGCTGCATGGGGTCTGGGATTGAATCGGCGGCAATGGCCTGCTCGATAAATGGCTTCAAGCTCGCGGCGGCGCGAGCATTGCGGATGGCGGGAGGTAGCTCGGGCGATGTCGCTTGCGTGGCGGCGTGGCATTCTTGCGGCGCAAATGACAATAGCAGCGCAATGATTGCGGCGAGGGCGAAGAAGGTCGATTCTTTCATTCGATTGGCGGCTTGAAAACCTGCATGGTACGGAAATCAGAAACTTGCGTCAGCCATTGTTTGAAGACAGCCGATTCGCCGTGGTTTGCAAACCCGCCGGCCTGATGGCCCACGCCAGCCCGATGGCGCGCGACGAGGACGATTTTCTCGTCGATCGCTTGCGCGTGCAGTTTGGTCGCGAGGTGATGCTGGTGCATCGGCTCGACCGCGCGACCAGCGGCTGCGTGCTGGTGGCGTTTGATCGCGACACCGCCGCCGCGCTCGGCGCGCAGTTCATGCAGCGCGATGTCGAGAAGACCTACCTCGCGGTGTGTCGCGGCTGGCCCGACGCGCACGGCGTGATCGACCATCCATTGGATGGAGGGCCCGGCAGGCCGCTCAAGAAGCCGGCGGTCACCGCGTTCCGGCGGCTGGCGACCGGCGAGTTGCCGGAGCCTTCCGGCGGCTTTCCCACATCGCGCTACGCTCTGCTCGAATGCACGCCTGAAACCGGCCGCTGGCGGCAGATCCGTCGCCACCTCAAGCACAGCTTCCATCACCTGATCGGCGACACCAGCCACGGCGACGGTCACCACAACCGCATTTTTCGCGAGCACGGTGTGACGCGGATGTTGCTGCATGCGCACTCGCTCGCCTTCGCGCATCCGCAGGGCGGCGACCGCATCACGGTCACCGCGCCACTGGATGCCCAGTTCGAACGGGCGTTGGCGATGTTCGGGTGGAGCGTGCCGACCGCGCCCGGCTGATGCCGGGGCGCCTGCGGGTTACCATGCGCGCGTTTCGACCGGGGGCTTGCGGATGTTGCCAATCGACGACCACATCGCCATTCCCGACGAGGAATTGGTCGAACGCTTCGTGCGCTCGACCGGGCCCGGCGGGCAGAACGTCAACAAGGTCGCCACCGCGGTCGAGCTGCGTTTCGACGTGGCGCGCTCGCCGTCGCTACCCGAAGCGGTGCGTTCGCGTTTGCTGGCGCGCCGTGACCGGCGGCTCACCGATGCGGGTGTGCTGGTGATCAGTGCGCAGCGTTTCCGCACCCAGGAGCGCAATCGCGCCGATGCCCGCGAGCGGCTGGTGGCGCTGGTGCTGGCCGCCACCCGTGCGCCGGTCAAGCGCGTCGCGACCCAGCCCACGCGCGCATCGAAGTTGCGCCGCTTGGAGGGCAAGAAACAGCGCGGGGAAGTCAAGCGCGCACGCAGCCGCAGCGCGCGGGATCCCGACGCATGAATGATCGCGTGCCGCCGCTGCCGGAGTGCGCCCCGCGCACCGGCAACGCCTTCACCCGCTGGTTCGGGCGCAGCGTGTTGCGCATGGGCGGCTGGAAAATATCCGGATCGTTTCCGAATCAGCGCAAGCTGGTCATCATCGTCGCCCCGCACTCGACCTGGTGGGACGGCGTGTGGGGGCTGGCGGCCAAGCTGGCGCTGGGCGTGCGCGTGCTGGTAATCGGCAAGCGCGAACTTTTCCACGGCCCGCTGGGCTGGCTGCTGCGGCGCTTCGGCGCCATCCCGGTGGATCGCGCGCGCGCGCACGGTGTGGTGGAGATGGTGGTGCGCAGCTTCGCGCAGACCGACACGTTGTGGTTCGTGGTCGCGCCCGAAGGCACGCGCAAGCCGGTGCCGCGCTGGAAGACCGGCTTCTGGCATATCGCCCGTGCCGCCGACGTGCCGGTGCAGTGCGTGTACTTCCACTACCCCGAGCGCACCATCGGCATCGGCCCGCTGCTGGCGATGAGCGCCGACGAGGCGGCCGACATGGCGCGCCTGCGCGCGATCTACCGGCCGTGGATGGGCAAGTATCACGGGACCGATTAGCAGTTGGCGTGGTGCATCGTTCACGTCGCAGCGGGCGGCGCGCCGTCGCCTCACCGCTCCGAATGCCCCACGTCGAAGTAATCCCCGCGGGCGAACAGGCCGGGCTTGACCAGGTTCACGAAGGCGCGGGCGTGCGGGCTCAGGAAGCGGCCTTTGCGGATCACCACGCCGTAGCTGCGCGGCGGGAAGTATTCGCGCAGGTTGCGCACCGCCAGCCGCTGCCGGTCGGCGTCGGTCAGGCAGATGCCGGTGACGATCGAGATGCCCAGCCCCATCGCCACGTATTGCTTGATGACCTCCCAGCCGCCGACTTCCAGCGCCACCGAGTAGGGCACGCGGCGCTGCTGGAACACCAGGTCCACCAGTCGCCAGGTGGTCAGCCGGCGCGGCGGCAGGATCAGGCCGTAGGGCGAGAGGTCTTCGAGTTGCAGCGGTTCGCGGGTGCCCAGCGGGTGATCGCGCGGCACGATCAACATCGGGTCGAAGCTGTGGGTGGGCGCGTAGTCCAGATCGGCGGGCACGTCGAGCATCGAGCCGACCGCCAGGTCCACGCCGTCCGAGCGCAACAGGCCCAGCCCGTCCTGCCCGGTGACGTTGTGCAGCACCAGTTGCACCTCGGGGTGGCGATCCTTGTACGCCTGCACCAGCGGCGGCAGCAGGTAGAGGATGGTCGAGGTGCCGGCGGCGATGTGCAGGGCGCCGGCGGCCATGCCGCGCAACTTGGCCTTGAACTCCGATTCCAGCCCGTCCAGCCCCTCCACCAGCGGCCGCGCCAGTTCGTACAGCGCCTCGCCGGCGTGGGTCAGGCCGAAGCGCTTGCCGCTGCGCTCGAACAAGCGTGCCCCGAACTCGCGTTCCAGCGCCTGCAATTGCAGGCTCACCGCCGGCTGGCTGAGGAACAACGCCTCGGCCGCGCGCGACACCGAGCCCAGCCGGGCGACCTGGCAAAACGCCCGCAGTGGCTTGAGCCGCTCGCCCTTGTAGTAAAACCGCGACGCAGAACCGGTCACAGATCGGCCTTGTATTAACGGATTCAATACTAATCATTCAATCATATCGTTTGTCAACCGTGCTGCACCGCATCTAAGGTCGAAGCCCCGGTAACGAGGTGCCCGACATGACCGATTCGATCCAGCGCCAGCCTGAACTCCCCGCCGAGACCGCCGAAGTGGACCTCGGCCCGGCCGGTATCCGCGTGGTCGGCCCGCGCGTACCTGCGCAGGCAGCGATCCTGAGCGCGCAGGCGCTGGCCTTCCTGGCCGACCTGCAACGCCGTTTCGAGGCCACCCGGCAGACGTGCCTGGCCGGTCGCCGCGCCCGCCAGGCGCGTTTCGACGCCAAGGAGCTGCCCGATTTCCGTGCCGACACCGCCGCCATCCGCGCCGGAAACTGGCGCGTGGCCGCGATCCCGGCCGCCTTGCTCGACCGCCGCGTGGAGATCACCGGCCCGGTCGAGCCCAAGATGGTCATCAATGCCCTGAACTCGGGCGCCAACTGCTTCATGGCCGACTTCGAGGATTCCACCTCGCCGACCTTCGCCAACCTCGTCGGCGGCCAGCAGGTGCTGCGCGAGGCGATCGCCGGCACGCTGGAGTTCACCACCGAGCTGGGCAAGCACTACGCGCTCAAACCCGAGCCCGAGCGTGCGGTGTTGATGGTGCGCCCGCGTGGCTGGCACCTGTACGAAAAGCACGTGCTGGTGGACGACGCGCCGATGTCGGCCAGTTTGTTCGACCTCGGGCTGTTCGCCTTCCACAACGCCCGCGCGTTGCACGCCAAGGATCGCGGCCCGTACTTCTACCTGCCCAAGATGGAGTGCATGGAGGAGGCCGCGCTGTGGGAGGCCGTGCTGGCGCACATCGAAGCGCGCCTGAGCCTGCCCCACGGGACGATGAAGGTCACGGTGCTGATCGAAACCCTGCCGGCGGCGTTCGAGATGGACGAGATCCTGCACGCGCTGAAAGACCGCATCGTCGGCCTGAACTGCGGGCGCTGGGACTACATCTTTTCCTACCTGAAAAAGTTCCGGAAGCACCGCGACAAGGTGCTGCCCGAACGCGGGCAGGTGACGATGACTCAGCACTTCCTGAAGTCGTACTGCGAGCTGCTGATCCAGACCTGCCACCGCCGCGGCGCGCACGCGATGGGCGGGATGGCCGCGCAGATCCCGATTTCCGGCGACGCGCAGGCCAACGAGGCCGCGCTGGCGCGGGTGCGCGCCGACAAGCTGCGCGAGGTCAGCGCCGGCCACGACGGCACCTGGGTCGCGCATCCGGCATTGATCCCGATCGCGCGGGAAATCTTCGATACCCACATGCCCACGCCCAACCAGCACCATGTGAAGCGCGAAGAAGTGTCGGTCACCGCCGCCGACCTGATCCGCCCCTGCGCCGGCACCATCACGCGCAAGGGCTTCGAGAACAACGTCGAGGTCTGCGTGCGCTACCTCGCCGCGTGGCTGGACGGCAACGGCTGCGTACCGATCCATCACTTGATGGAAGATGCCGCCACCGCCGAGATCGCCCGCGCCCAGCTCTGGCAATGGCTGCACGCCTCGGCCAGCGGCACCGAGCCGCTGCATCTGGATGACGGCACGCCGGTGGATTTCACCTTGTTCGACCGCGTGCTGCTGGCCCTGCCCAGCCAGTTGGCCGCAATTGGCGGCCTGCCCGGCGCGGTGCGCATTCACGAAGCCATCGCCTTGCTGGATGAACTGACCGACGCGCAAATCCTCGCCCCGTTCCTGACCGTGCCGGCGTATCAGAAGCTGGCTTGAGTGATGACTTCTGAGAGTGCCTCACCCTGCGTTGCGAGTATTGAGTTTCGTCAGACATCACCTCCCTCCCCCGCGCGCGGGGGAGGGTTCTGCCATGGTCGTTACGCTGAGCGTAGCGGATGCTCCCTCCCCCGCGCGCGGGGGAGGGTTGGGGTGGGGGGCGCGGTGCGAAACGCCCCCATCCCAGCCTTCCCCCGCAAGCGGGGGAAGGGGCAGCCCCCGGTTGCTTGTCGCTTCTCGAGTCCCAAGTCCCAAGTCCCAAGTCCCAAGTCCCAAGTCCCAAGTCCCGAGTCCCGAGTCCCGAGTCCCGAGTCCCGAGTCCCGAGTCCCGAACCCCGAATCCCGAGTCCCCATTCCCCATCCCCGGAGTTGAAGCCATGAAAACCCTGCCATCCGCCGAACAGCTCAAGCTCGACTGGACCAACAACGCGCGCTGGAAAGGCGTGACCCGCACCTACACCGCCGAGGAAGTGGTGCGCCTGCGCGGCACGGTGCCGATCGAGCACTCGTTGGCTCGCCACGGCGCGGAAAAATTGTGGAAGTCGTTGAACTCCTCCGATTACGTCAACGCACTGGGCGCGCTGACCGGCAATCAGGCGATGCAGCAGGTCAAGGCCGGACTGAAGGCGATCTACCTGTCGGGCTGGCAGGTCGCGGCCGATGCGAATCTGGCCGGTGAGATGTACCCCGACCAATCGCTGTACCCCGCCAACTCGGTGCCGCAGGTGGTCAAGCGCATCAACAATTGCCTGCTGCGCGCCGACCAGTTGAACCACGCCGAAGGCAAGGATGACGTGGATTGGCTGCAACCGATCGTGGCCGATGCCGAGGCCGGTTTCGGCGGCGTGCTCAATGCCTTTGAACTGATGAAGTCGATGATCGAGGCCGGCGCGGCCGCCGTGCACTTCGAAGACCAGCTCGCTTCGGTCAAGAAGTGCGGGCACATGGGCGGCAAGGTGCTGGTGCCGACCCGCGAGGCGGTGGAAAAGCTCGTCGCCGCCCGCCTGGCCGCCGACGTGTGCGGCGTGCCGACCTTGATCGTGGCGCGCACCGACGCCGAGGCCGCCGACCTGCTGACCTCCGACGTGGACGACAACGACAAGCCCTTCATCACCGGCGAGCGCACACCCGAGGGTTTTTTCAAGACCCACAAGGGCCTCGATCAAGCGATCAGCCGCGGCGTGGCTTACGCGCCGTATGCCGATCTGGTGTGGTGCGAAACCGGCAAGCCCGATCTGGAGTTCGCGCGCAAGTTCGCCGCCGCCATCCACGCCAAATACCCGGGCAAGCTGCTGGCCTACAACTGCTCGCCCAGCTTCAACTGGAAAAAGAACCTCGACGACGCCACGATTGCTTCTTTCCAGCAGCAACTGGCGGCGATGGGCTACAAGTTCCAGTTCATCACCCTGGCGGGATTCCACGCGCTCAACTACTCGATGTTCAACCTCGCCCACGGCTACGCACGCGGCGGCATGAGCGCGTTCGTGGAATTGCAGGAGGCCGAGTTCGCCGCTGCCGACCGTGGCTTCACCGCGGTCAAGCACCAGCGCGAGGTCGGCACCGGCTACTTCGACACGGTGACGCAGACCATCCAGGGCGCGCATTCGTCCACAGTCGCGCTGAAAGGCTCGACCGAGGAAGCGCAGTTCCACGATCGCAAGCCGGAAACCGCGGCGGCGTGATGTAACTCAAGCCCCTCTCCCATCGGGAGCGGGGTGGGGGTGAGGGGCGAGCTGGTTTGGCGCATCGGCAGGGCTGGCTCACGCCGTGGACATTGCCGAACGTCGATCAAGCTGGCGATAGCCGATCGCCTCGCTCAGGTGCGCGGTGGTGATACTGGCGCTGTCGGCCAGGTCGGCGATGGTACGCGCCACGCGCAGGATGCGGTGGGTGGCGCGCGCCGACAGTTGCAGGGCGTCGATGGCGCGTTCGAGCAAGGCCTGGTCGGCGGCGCTCAGGCGCGCCACGCGCTCGAGCTGGCGCTGGCCGAGCAGGGCGTTGGGCCCGCCGCCGCGCTGTACTTGGATGCGGCGTGCGCCGACCACGCGCGCCCGCACCGCTGCCGACGGCTCGCCGGGCGGCGCATCCGCGCGCAGGTCGCCGTGCGGCAGGCGCGGCACCGCCACGTGCAGGTCGATGCGATCCAGCAGCGGCCCGGAGATGCGTCCGCGGTAACGCGCGACTTGTTCGGCGGTGCAGCGGCAACGCCCGGACGCATCGCCGGCCCAGCCGCAGGGGCAGGGGTTCATCGCCGCCACCAACTGGAAGCGCGCCGGGAACTCGGCCTGTCGTGCCGCCCGCGAAATGCACACGCGCCCGGATTCCATCGGCTCGCGCAGCACGTCCAGTGTGTAGCGATCCCACTCGGCCAGTTCATCCAGAAACAGCACCCCGTGGTGCGCCAGCGAGATTTCTCCCGGTCGCGGGTCGGCGCCGCCGCCCACCAGCGCGACCGCGCTGGCGGTGTGGTGCGGTGCCCGCCACGGCCTGCGCTTCCAATGGGATAGATCGACGCCGCGCCCGCTGACTGAAGCGATCGCCGCAGTTTCCAGCGCTTCGTCCTCCGACAGCGGCGGCAGGATGCCCGGCAGGCGCGAGGCCAGCAGGGTCTTGCCGCAGCCGGGCGGGCCGAGGAACAGCAGGTGATGCGCACCGGCGGCGGCGATCTCCAGTGCCCGCCGCGCCAGCGCCTGCCCGCGCACGTCGGCCAGGTCGGGGCCGTCATCGGCTGGCGCGACCGGTGCGACGACGGCTTCCGGCAAGGTCTTGTGGCCGTGCAGGTGCGCGCAGATTTCCAGCAGGGTGCGCGCGGTGCGCACGTCGGCGTCGGCCACCAGCGCCGCTTCGGCGCCATTGGCCTGCGGCACGAACAAGGTGCGGCCATCGGCCTTGGCCGCGATCGCCGCGGGCAGCACGCCGTCGACCGCGCGCAGTTCGCCGGTCAGCGCCAGCTCGCCGAGAAACTCACCGCTGGCCAGCGCGTCCAGCGGGATCTGCCCGGTCGCGGCCAGGATGCCCAGCGCGATCGGCAGGTCGAAGCGTGCGCCGTCCTTGGGCAGATCGGCTGGCGCAAGATTGACGGTGATGCGCCGCGCCGGGTATTCGAACTGCGCGTTCTGGATCGCCGCGCGCACCCGATCCTTGCTCTCGCGCACCGCCGCTTCGGGCAGGCCGACGATGGCGGTGTTGGGCAATCCGCCCGACAGGTGCACTTCCACCCGCACTGCGGGCGCGCGCACGTTCTCGCGGGCACGGCTGTGAACCAGCGCCAGGCTCATAACGGAAGCTCCTGATCGAACGCAATGCGGTTGGGCATGGAATCCGGGTGCGCTGGGCAAGCCCCTCTGCCAGCGGGAGAGGGGTTGGGGTGAGGGGTGCCCGCTGGCGACGCGATGGCGCGATGCGATGGCCGCGACGAGGTGGCGATCCGACATCAACCCCGTTGCGGCGGCCCTCACATCGGCAAGTGCGTCACGGATGCGCGCGCCCGATACCCAGCGACGGCGATCACGCCCGCACCGCGAGAAGTCAGTGATTCGGGCCGGTGAACGCTTCCAGCCGGGCTTCGAGCAACTCCACCATGCGTTCGAGCAGTTCGAGCTTCTCGCGGGTGCGCAGCAGCACCGCGCGTTGCACGTCGAACTCCTCGCGGGTCACCAGATCGAGCTTGCCCAGGCCCGCCTGCACACCGGCGCGGATGTGCTGGCGCAGGTCGCCGGTGGCCTCGCGCACGCCCGGCGGGATCGACTCGTGAATGCGGCGGGCGATTTCGTCGATGCTGCGGATGTCGATCATGGTGACTCTCGTGCTGAGGTGTATGTGGCCGCCAGTGTGTTCTTCACTCGACGGCAGCGCCGTCGGATGCAGTCGCGAGGGCGTGTAGGGATTTTCCTACGTCGTCTTGACGCCGATGCCGGCGTTTCGACTACAGCACTTCCGGCCCGCGCGCGCAACGGCTTTTGCGCCGACTGACAGGTTGTTGAAAAAGCACCGGATATGTGAACTATAGGGGAAGGAAATGCGAACTATTCCCCTGCTTGCGCTCTGGCTCGCAGGAATGCGGTGGACTTGAGGTGGCTGCCTGCTTCTCGTCATTGGCTTCACTTGCGACCGGCACATGGTTGCACTGCGCATGAAGTGCTTCAAGTACGCGTCAGCCAGATCAAAGCAATTCGTTCAGAGCATTGAACAGGTGCTCGAATCTGTCCAATGCTCTCTACAGCGGCTGCACTGCTGTCGAGTAGCTCTGGGTGCCGAAGGAGCCAGGCTGCTGGGATGAAGTGGCCGAAGTCCGGCGTTCCTACTGGAAGAGTTCTGCAAGCGGCCTCAACCTGCTTCACGATTCGCTGGGTTTTCTGATCAGCCTTCGCTGCCGACCGTGGCCGATGCCATCCTGGATCGCATTCTGCACAACAAGCATGCGATCGAGCTCAAGGGCGACTCCATGCGGCGCAAGGCGGTTGGCAGCAAGGACTGAACTGATCATCGGCCCCGGTACATGCCGGGGCCGATGATGCTGATCGCTTCGCCGGTCCGATGATCGGCATTTTGCATGGTTAGTCCGACGGGCAGACCTCGATGGTGACATGCGATAGCGCCTTGAACCGCCCGAGCTGCCCGCGGTAGTAGTCCGCGCCCCGGCCGTGGGTGGTCACCACGCTGAGAATGGCTGCCAGGTGACCGGGCCCGACACGCCACAGGTGCAGGTCGGCCAAGCGGTCGCCGCCTTGCTCGATCACACGACGCAGGCCATCGGCCAACGCGCGATCCGGCGTGATGTCCAGCAGAATCGCACCTGTGTCGCGAATCAATCCGCAGGACCAACTGGCGATCACGCAGGCCCCGGCAATGCCGGCCAGCGGGTCCATCCAAAGCCAGCCGAAGGCGCGCGCCAACAGCAAGCCAACGATCACCAGCACCGAAACTGCGGCGTCTGCGGCGACGTGGATGACTGCCGCGCGCATGTTGTTGTCCCGATGGGCGTGGTGATGGCCGTGTTCGTGCTCCTCGAAGGGCACTTCATGATCCACTTCACCACGACGGATGTGCGCGGTGAAGGCGTGGGGCTCCGGGATCTCGTCGGCGGACTCAAAATAGGTACATACCGCCAGCCAGTTGCCCACCGCTACCAGCCAAACTGACCGGCGTCGCCATAGTTTTTGACTAGCATCACCAAATACACTGCCCGTTGTCGCCAAACTGCTCAGCATCGCCAAGCTGACCGGCTTCACCAAGGTGGCCTGCATCGCCAAGCTGACCCCCGCTCGCCAAGGCCAGAAAGCGATCATGAGCCATCCGAAGCCGGCCACGGTGCGGGTCGGTGTCGCGTGGGTTTGCATCTGGCGCCAGCCTTTTCTGGGGGGTGGATTAAACCGCGAAGTGCAATTTCCTTGAACTGAAGCGGGCCAGGTGCCGTAGCCTGCGCCGCTTCACCGCCAAGTGGAGTTGCGCATGAACTATCGACACCTGACCTTGGAACAACGC
>JAFEEL010000018.1 GCA_018241125.1 Pseudomonadota bacterium
AGGCCCGATGGCCCTGCTTTGGTGGGAGGGCCTTCCAGGCCCGATGGCCCTGCTTTGGTGGGAGGGCCTTCCAGGCCCGATGGCCCTGCTTTGGTGGGAGGGCCTTCCAGGCCCGATGGCCCTGCTTTGGTGGGAGGGCCTTCCAGGCCCGATCGATGTTGCCAGAAGTCGCGGCTGGAAGCCGCTCCCACAGAAGCTGCTCCCACAGAAGGTGCTCCCACAGAAGGTGCTCCCACCAAAGCCACTGCGGTCGAATCGGGCAGCTTCTCCACCAGTCGAAAATCGATGCGCCGATCTTCCACGCTGGCGCGCAGCACCAGCACGCGCACGCGTTCACCGAGACGGTACTCGACGCCGCGACGCTGCCCGGTGAGGGTCTTGCGCAGCGCGTCGAAGCGGTAATAGTCGTGCGGCAACTGGGTGACGTGGATCAGGCCGTTGACCTTGGACTCGTCCAGTTCGACGAACAGACCGAACGACGCCACGCCGCTGATGACGCCATCGAACTGGCTGCCGACGTGTTGCTCCATCCACGCGGCGCGATAGCGTTCGTCCACTTCGCGCGAGGCCTCGTCAGCGCGGCGGGATTTCTCCGAGCACTCCAGCGCCAGCAGTTCCATCGCGTGCGCGGTGTAGGCGAAATCCTCGGCATTGCCGCCGGCCAGCGCGTGCTTGATCGCTCGATGCGTGAGCAGATCGGGATAGCGGCGGATGGGCGAGGTGAAGTGCGCGTAAGCCTCCAGCGCCAACCCGAAATGACCGTGATTCTCCGTCGAATACACCGCCAGCGCCTGCGAGCGCAGCAGCACCGATTCGAGCAGCGCGGCATCCGGGCGCTCGCGGATCTTCTTCAGCAGCGCGGTGAAATCCTTGGGCTGCACGCGGCCCCACGACGGCAGGTTGAGGCCGAACTCGGACAAGAACTCCAGCAGCTCGGCATATTTGTTTTCCGGCGGCCGCGCGTGGATGCGGTACGGCGCGGGAATTTGTTTTTCGTGCAGGAAGGCCGCCGCCTGCACGTTGGCGGCGATCATGCATTCCTCGATCAGCTTGTGCGCGTCGTTGCGCACCAGCATGCCGGCCTGCACCACCTCGCCGGCTGGGCCGAGCACGAAGCGGGTTTCGCCCGATTCGAACTCGATCGCGCCGCGCTTGGCGCGCGCCTTGTCGAGAATCTTGTACAAATCGTGCAGGCGCTGCAGGTTCGGCAACAAACCGCCGACCGCCGCCAACGCCTGCGCGCGGGCGTCGTCGGGGATGCCATCGCCGATCGCATTCCACACTTGCGTGTAGGTCAGGCGGGCGTGCGAACGCATCACCGCGTCATAGAATCGGGAATGCGTGGTGTTGCCGGTGCGATCGATCTGCATGTCGCACACGAAGCACAGCCGCTCGACCTCGGGCTTGAGCGAGCAGATGCCGTTGGACAGCGTCTCGGGCAGCATCGGCACCACGAAGCCGGGGAAATACACCGAGGTGGCGCGCAACTGCGCTTCCTCGTCCAGCGGCGTGCCGGGCTTGACGTAGGCCGACACGTCGGCGATGGCCACGACCAGACGGAAGCCGTCGCGGTTGGGCTGGCAATACACCGCGTCGTCGAAGTCCTTGGCGTCCTCGCCGTCGATGGTGACCAGCGGCAGACCGCGCAAATCCTCGCGACCGGCAACGGCGTGCGCATCCACGGTCAGCGGGATCGTCGCCGCTTGCGCCAGCACCGGCTGCGGGAACTCGTGCGGGATGCCGTGGCCGTGAATCGCCGCCTGCACCGCCATCGAGGCGGTCAGCGCATCGCCCAGCACCACCAGCACGCGCCCAAAGGGTTGTGCGCGGCGGGCGCCGTTGTCTTCGTCCAGTTCGCAAACCACCAACTGGCCGTCGCGCGCACCGCCGGCATTGCCGGGCATCACCAGGATGTCCGACAGCACGCGCTTGTCGTCGGGCACCACGTAACCGACGCCGCCGCGCTGCGCGTAGCGGCCGGTGACACGGCGCAGGCGGCGTTCGAGCACCTCCACGATCGCGCCGGTGCGCCGCCCACGCACGTCGATCGCCGACAGGCTGGCCAGTACGCGGTCGCCGTGCATCACCTTGCGCATCTCGCCGGGCGGCAGGAACAAATCATCGCCGCCGGCATCCGGACGCAGAAATCCGAATCCTTCCGGGTTGGCGATCACGCTGCCTGCGATCAAGTCGAGCGCACGCGCCGGCGCGTAGCCGCCGCGGCGATTGACCAGCACTTGCCCGTCGCGCTGCATCGCCGCCAGCCGCTTGCCCAGCGCATCGAGCAGATCGGGCTGGTCGATGTGCAGTTCGGCGGCGATACGCTCGATGTTCTGCGGCCCATCGGCGGCGGACAGGTATTGCAAGATCGCATCGCGGCTGGCGATCGGGTGCTCGTAGCGCGCCGCTTCGCGGGCGGCGTGCGGGTCGCGCCGGGGTGTCGGCGGGGCCGACTCGCGCTTGACCGCACGCTCCGAACGCGGCGGTTTGGCGTGGCCCGCATGCGGCGTGGCCGCGGGCATCCACGGCGGGATCGGGCTGCCGTGCTTCGCGGATCCGCCGCGCCGGGATGATTTTTTCATGCGCGCATGGTACACGCCGGCCACGACCGGCCGGCGGAAAGGCAAACGATCGAACGCAAGGCTACTTCTTCTTCGGCGCGATCATCATGATCATCTGCCGGCCTTCCAGCCGCGGGCGCGACTCGACGATCACCTCGTCGGCAAGGTCGGTTTCGATGCGCTTGGCCATCTGCAGGCCCAGCTCCTGATGGGCCATCTCGCGGCCCTTGAAGCGGATGTTGACCTTGACCTTGTCGCCTTCCTCGAGGAAGCGACGCAGGTTGCGCAGCTTGATGTTGTAGTCGCCGTCGTCGGTGGTCGGGCGGAACTTGAGTTCCTTGATCTCCACGACCTTCTGCTTCTTCTTGGCGGCCGAGGCCTTCTTCTGCAGTTCGAACTTGAACTTGCCGAAGTCCATGATGCGGCACACCGGCGGATCGCCGTTGGGCTGGATCTCGACCAGATCAAGACCGGCCTCCTCGGCCATGCCCAAGGCTTCATCGCGGCCGACCACGCCGACGTTCTCTCCGTCGGCACCGATCAGGCGCACGCGCGGGACGCGGATTTCGTGGTTCTTGCGGTTCTGCTTTTCGGTATTGATTCGCGCTTCTCCAATGGGTGGATGACTTCGCGCCGCCGCGTCATTGCGACGGCACGAGCCGCTTCAACGCACGCCCGGTCGAGCCTCGGCGTGCAGGCGCGCGATGAAGTCGGAAAGCGGCATCGTCCCCAGATCTTCCCCCGACCGCGTGCGCACCGCGACCGCCCCGGTTTCCTTCTCGCGGTCCCCGACCACCAGCAGGTACGGAATGCGTTGCAGCGTATGCTCGCGAATCTTATAGCCGATTTTCTCGTTGCGCAAATCTGCCGCAACCCGAAACCCTTGATTTTCAAGGGCAACCCGGGCCGCCTCGACCGCTTCGGCCTGGGCGTCGGTGATATTGAGCACCACCGCCTGCACCGGCGCCAGCCACGTCGGCAGCGCGCCGGCGTGGTTTTCGATCAATATCCCGATGAAGCGCTCCATCGAACCGACGATGGCCCGATGCAGCATCACCGGGTGGCGCTTGGTCGAACTCTCATCGACGTATTCGGCGCCCAGTCGCTGCGGCATCATGAAATCCACCTGCATCGTGCCCAGCTGCCACGTGCGACCGATGGCGTCTTTCAGGTGGTATTCGATCTTCGGACCGTAAAAGGCGCCCTCGCCGGGCAGCTCCTGCCATTCCACGCCCGATGCACGCAGCGCGCTGCGCAGCGCGTCCTCGGCCTTGTCCCACGTGGCGTCGTCGCCAAGGCGCGGTTCCGGGCGCAGGGCGATCTTGATCTGGATGTCGGAGAAACCGAAGTCCGCGTACACCTTGAGCGCCTGCGCGTGGAAGTCACGCACTTCGGATTCGATCTGGGCCTCGGTGCAGAAGATGTGGCCGTCGTCCTGAGTGAAGCCGCGCACGCGCAAGATGCCGTGCAGCGCGCCGGAAGGCTCATTGCGATGGCAGCCGCCGAACTCGCCGTAGCGGATCGGCAGGTCGCGGTAGGAATGCAGCCCGGCGTTGTAGATCTGCACGTGGCCCGGGCAGTTCATCGGCTTGAGCGCGTACTGGCGCTTTTCCGATTCGGTGAAAAACATGTTGTCCTGGTAGTTGTCCCAGTGCCCGGACTTTTTCCACAAACTCACGTCGAGGATCTGCGGTGCGCGCACCTCCTTGTAACCCGAAGCGCGGTACACGCCGCGCATGTACTGCTCGACCACCTGCCAGATCGACCAGCCCTTGGGGTGCCAGAACACCAGCCCGGGCGCTTCTTCCTGCAAATGGAACAAATCCTGCTGCTTGCCAATGCGGCGGTGGTCGCGCTTTTCGGCTTCCTCGATCTGCGTCAGGTAGGCCTTGAGGTCCTTGTCGTTGAGCCACGCGGTGCCGTAGATGCGGCTGAGCATCTGGTTGCGGTGATCGCCGCGCCAGTACGCACCGGCCACCTTCATCAGCTTGAAGCTGCGCAGCTTGTCGGTGCCCGGCACGTGCGGGCCACGGCACAGGTCGGTGAACTCGCCCTGCGCGTAAAGCGACAGTTCCTCGCCGGCCGGGATCGACTCGATGATCTGCGCCTTGTAGTCCTCACCGATGCCCTTGAAGAAGGCCACGGCGTCGTCGCGGGATTTCACCGAGCGCGTCACCGGCAGCGCTTGTTTCACGATCCTTCCCATCTCCGCTTCGATGGCGGGCAGATCCTCGGGCGTGAACGGGCGCTCGTAGGCGAAGTCGTAGTAGAAGCCGTTGTCGATCACCGGGCCGATGGTGACCTGCGCGCCCGGATGCAAGCGCTGCACCGCCTGCGCCAGCAGGTGCGCGGTGGAGTGGCGCAGGATTTCCAGCGCATCGGGATGCTTGTCGGTGACGATTTCCAGCGCGGCGTCGTGATCGATGCGGAAGCTGGCGTCCACCAGCTTGCCATCGACCTTGCCGGCGATCGCGGCCTTGGCCAGACCCGGGCCGATCGACGCGGCGACTTCACCGACGCTGACGGAATGTTCGAACGGACGACGGCTGCCGTCGGGGAGAGTGATCTGGATCATGGGGCAGAATGGGGATTGGTGACTCGGGACTCGGGGTTCGGGACTCAGGGTTCGGGGTTCGGGACTCGGGGTTCGGGACTCGGGGTTCGGGACTCGGGGTTCGGGATTCGGGATTCGGGACTCGGGACTCGGGACTCGGGATTCGGGATTCGGGGATTGGACTCTGTGCGTTACGGTCAGGGCTGGTCGGTGGCACATCAGTTCCTCCTCCCCCGCTTGCGGGGGAGGATTGAGGTGGGGGCGGCTTCAAGGTTTTGCGGCTTCAAGGTTTTGCGGCTTCAAGGTTTTGCGGCTTCAGGGTTTGCAGCTTCAAATCCTGATCCCGAATCACCTGCCCCCATCCCAACCTTCCCCCGCTCGCGGGGGAAGGAGACAAGCCAGACACGCCTCCATGCCAGTCGCACTTCCTTTGCTCCCTGCTCCCTGCTCCCTGCTCCCTGCTCCCTGCTCCCTGCTCCCTGCTCCCTGCTCCCTGCTCCGTGCTCCCTGCTCCCTGCTCCGTGCTCCCTGCTCCGTGCTCGCTGCTCCCTGCTCCCTGCCCTCGGCTCCCTGCCGGCAAAACAAAACGGCGCCGAAGCGCCGTTGGACTCTCGGGGCTTCGACGTGCGTCAACGTTGGCCGATAGTAGTGCTCATGTCGCACGCTGATTCGCGGTACCCCGCGACTTCCTTGCTGTCGGGCCGCGACAACACCACGGCGATGGTTGCAAGCTTGGATTCCCGGCGGCTTCATGTCAACGCACGCACGGAATCGAGGTATTCACCCTCACCCCAACCCTCTCCAGGCAGGAGAGGGGGCAAACGCACCGCCACGCGCTACCATCGGGCTTTCCGATCGGGGAGATGGCCATGGCCCGCAGCGTGCACGATTTCGTCGATGACGAGCGTAACCAGACCATCCTGATCTGGGTCAACGGCGAGTTGAAACCGCGCGCCGAGGCGGTGGTATCGGTGTTCGATTCGGGCTTCGTGCTCGGCGACGGCGTGTGGGAAGGCCTGCGCGTGATCGACGGCCAGCCGGTGTTTCTCGACCTGCATCTGGATCGCCTGTACGAGGGCGCGAAAGCCATCGCACTGGACATCGGCATGAGTCGGCGTGAACTGACCCGCGCGTTGCTGGACACGCTGGCGGCCAACGACATGCGCGACGACGTGCACGTGCGGCTGATGGTCACCCGCGGCATCAAGCGCTCACCGTATCAGGATCCGCGCGCCAGCATCGGCCCGGCCACCATCGTGATGATCCCTGAATACAAACGCCCGCGCCCGGAACTGCTCGATCGTGGCCTGAGCCTGTTCACCGTGCATGTGCGCCGCGGCTACCCGGATGTGCAGGACCCCAAGCTCAACTCGCACAGCAAGCTCAACTGCATCACCGCCTGCATTCAGGCCACCGTGGCCGGTGCCGACGAGGCACTGATGCTCGATCCGCACGGCTTCGTGGCGACCTGCAACTCGACTCATTTTTTCATCGTGCGCAATGGCGAGGTGTGGACATCCAGCGGCGACTACTGCCTTGCCGGCATCACCCGCGGCAACGTGCTGCGCATCTGCCGGCGCGAGGGCATCCCCGCATTCGAGCGCAACTTCAGCCTCACCGACGTGTACGGCGCCGACGAGGCATTCACCACCGGCACCTTCGCCGGGGTGGTGCCGGTGCGGCAGATCGATGGCCGTATCATCGGCGACGGGACGCGCGGGCCGATGGTCGAACGCCTGCAAGGCCTGTATCAGGAATACGCGCAGCTCGATGCCGCCGCGCGCAACGGGATTCGACTGGCGTGACCACCGCCTTGCAACCACTGCGGATCGCGATGTGGAGCGGCCCGCGCAACATCTCCACGGCGATGATGCGCGCCTGGGAAAACCGCGGCGATTGCGCGGTCAGCGACGAACCGCTGTATGCCGCTTACTTGGCCGCGACCGGCATCGACCATCCCCTGCGCGAGGAAGTGATCGCGGCCGGCGACACCGATCCGCGCCGCGTAGTCGCTGCCCTGCTCGGCCCGGCGCCAGACGGGCAACCGATCTGGTACCAGAAACACATGGCCCACCACCTGCTGCCGGGCATGGACCGGGCATGGATCGCATCGCTGCACAACGTGCTGTTGATCCGCGAGCCGCGTGAAGTGGTCGCCTCCTACCTGAAGGCGCGCGCCACGGTGACGCCCGAAGACATCGGCCTGCCGCAGCAGATGGAATTGTTCGAACAGCTGTCGCAGAACGGGAACCCGCCGCCGGTCATCGACGCCGGGGATTTTTTGCACGCCCCGGAAGCCTACCTGCGCGCGTTGTGCGCGCACTTCGCCATCCCTTTCACCGCGCGCATGCTGCACTGGCCGCCCGGCCCGCGTGCCAGCGACGGCGCGTGGGCGCCGCACTGGTATGGGCAGGTGTGGCAATCCACCGGTTTCGATCCACCGCGCCCGGCCGCGCCGATCGAACTGTCGGCACCCGGCGAGGCCGTGGTCGCGGCCTGTCGGCCTCACTACGATGCCTTGCACGCGCGCCGGCTGCGTGTTTGATGCATCAATGAACCACCTGAGCGCCATCCTCCGCATTCGACAACGTCACCGAGGCCATCCGATGCGCACCTTTGTTCTTGCCGCGCTGCTGCCGTTGACCGCCCTGCCTGCCTGCGCGTTGGCGGCACCGCCGTGGTTGCCGCTCGATCCGGGCCCGGTGCACTGCCAAGCGCGCCCCGATGGCGGCGAACTGGCCAACGGCGCGCTGCGCTTCGTGGTGACCCGCGATGGCAGCCACTTGCAACCGGCGGCGCTGGAAAACCGCTTCGATCACCGCGGCCAGCCACTGGACGGCGAACTGTTCCGCATCAACGTGCGCGGTGCCAAGGGCTCGCTGCCGGCCAGCGCCTTCGTGCTCGACGCGCCGCTGCGCTGCGAACTGATCGCCGCGCAACCCGGCGCATCGCGGGCCGCCGACGCGCGCTCCGGCGCACGTCTGTACGCCAGCTTGAGCAACGTCGAAACCGGTCTGCACGTGCAGTGGTCGGCGCAGGTTCGCATGGGCGGCAGCTACGTGCGCGAGCAGTTCCGGTTCGTGGCGCCCAAAGATCTCGACCTGTCGGCGATCACCCTGATCGATCTGAAACTGCCCGGCGCGGTCGTGGACGGCACCGCCGATGGTTCTCCGGTCGTCACCACCGATGCCTTCTTCGGCTTCGAGCATCCGATGGCGGTGGCCAAGGTGATCGCCGATCGCGCCACGATGATGTTGCGCCGCGCCCTGCCGCTGCGTGCGAACGTGCCGGTGGATTATTCCGCAGTACTCGGCGTGACCCCGGAAGGCCAGTTGCGGCGCGGCTTCCAGGCGTATCTGGAGAACGAACGCGCGCACCCGTTCCGCACCTTCCTGCATTACAACTCGTGGTACGACATCGGCTATTTCACCCCCTATTCGCAGGACGACGCGCTGCGCGTCATCAAGGCATTCGGCGCGCAGTTGGTGAACGCGCGCGGGGTGAAGATGGATTCGTTCCTGTTCGACGACGGCTGGGACGACACGTCGCACCTGTGGCAGTTCAACGCCGGTTTCCCGCACGGATTCGCGCCGCTGCAGCAAGCCGCCGCACACTACGGCGCCGCGCCGGGCATCTGGCTCTCGCCGTGGGGCGGCTACGGCCCGCCGCGCGAAGCACGGTTGAAAACCGCGCGCGCCGCCGGCTACGAAGTCGACGACCAAGGGCTGGCGTTGTCCGGGCCGAAGTATTACTCGCTGTTCCACGACACCGTGCTCAAGCTGCTGCGCGAGGACGGCATCAATCAGTTCAAACTCGACGGCACCGGCAGCCCGGACAAGGTCACGCCGGGCAGTGCCTTCGACAGCGATTTTTCCGCCGCCATCGCGCTGATCGACGACTTGCGCAAGGTCAAACCCGACCTGTTCATCAACCTCACCACCGGCACCTGGCCGTCGCCGTTCTGGCTGCGCACCGCCGACTCGATCTGGCGCGGCGGCGAAGATCATTCCTTCGCCGGCACCGGCAGCGACCGCCAGCGCTGGATCACCTACCGCGATGCCGACACCTACGGCGGCATCGTGCGTCAGGGCCCGCTGTTCCCGCTCAACTCGGTGATGCTGCACGGGATCATCTACGCGCGCCACGCGCAGGGATTGGACTCCGACCCGCACGGCGATTTCGCCGACGAGGTGCACAGCTATTTCGCCAGCGGCACCGGTTTGCAGGAGTTGTACATCTCGCCCGATCTGATGAGTCCACACGATTGGGATCTGCTCGCGACCGCGGCGAAATGGGCGCGCGAACGCGCCGACGTGCTGCGCGACAGCCACTGGATCGGCGGCGATCCGGCGCGCGGGCAGGTGTACGGTTGGGCGTCGTGGAGCCCGCAACGCGCCGTGATCGCTCTGCGCAACCCGTCGGCGCAGCCACAATCGCTGCGTCTGGATCTGGCCGCGGCGCTGGAACTGCCCGCCGGCGCAGCGCGCACGTGGCAGGCATCCACCCCGTTCGCCGACGCACCGGCGCGGCCGATGAGCGCCGACGCGGCGCAGGAGGTCCAACTCGAGCCGTATCAGGTGGTGGTGTGGGATCTGGCGGCGACGCCGTGAGCAGGAACAACCCGCGCGCCAGTTCGCTGATGACGACGCGGCGAGAGCGGTTTTCGCAGCGTGGCTTCTCGCACGAGGTTCGTACGAACATTCCACAAAATCGTCAGGTCATTGATTTTGTGGTGGGCGGTACAGGTTTCGAACCTGTGACCCCTACCATGTCAAGGACAGATTTAGGGGTTCATGGGGGTACGCTGCAATCCTAAGTCATTGATTTTGCATCCGTGCGAACGCTTGCAAACTGGGGCGGTTTTCCACACTCTTTCCACACTCGCAATTTTCGAGCATCGGAAGAGGCACGAAATGGCACGCGAACCGCACCGGAAATCCAGTCTGATTGATCTGAAAACGGTTGACCGTCGCGATGCGTTGCGACCACGTGCAGGCAAGGCACCGTACTGGTGTGCGTTGTCATCCGGGCGATATCTTGGCTTCCGTCCGTCCACCATCGGCGGTGCTGGTGCATGGTTGGCGCGTTACTACGATCCCGACACCCATAAGCGACCATGCAAGCGGCTTGGCGACTTCGGCACACTCGCACCAAGCAAGCGATATGACGCGGCCAAGCACGCCGCCGAAGCATGGTTCGATCATCTGTCGCAAGGTGGATCGCATCGCGTGCTGACCGTGCGGCAAGCCTGCGAGCGCTACGCACAAGACAAGCCCGATGCCCGCGCGCGGTTCGGGCGCTATCTCTACGATGATCCGATTGCGGCGGTCACACTGACCAAGTTGAACGGTAATCAGGTGCAGGCATGGCGCAAGCGTCTTGCGGCTTTGCCGGCGCTGATAACGCGCAACAAGCGCGGCGTGAAGGCCACGCGCCAACGCACGGACTCCACGATCAACCGCGACATGACGTGCTTCCGTGCGGCGCTGAACGCTGCATTCGAACAAGGCGACACGATCACGGATCGCGCATGGCGCGTTGCACTCAAGCCGATCAAGGCCGCCGACCGACGTCGCGACATCTACCTTGACCGCGAGCAGCGCCGGGCATTGCTCGATCATCTGCCGATGGACGCTGCCGACTTCGCGCGCGGCCTGTGTGCCCTGCCGCTGCGCCCGGGCGCACTGGCGGCGCTGACCGTGGCCGACTTCAATACGCGCACATCCACGCTCAAGGTGGGCAAGGACAAGTCGGGCAAGGATCGGCACATCCTGCTTCCCGAGGCGACCGCAAAAATGCTGCACGAGCAGGCACGCCGCAAGCTACCCGCCGCGCCATTGTTCGCGTGTGCCGATGGCAGCGCATGGGACAGGGACAAATGGAAAGGGCCAATCAAGGCCGCTGTGCGCGCGGCTGGACTGCCCGACTCCGCCAGCGCCTACACCCTGCGGCACTCGACCATCACCGACCTAGTGGACGCGGGCGTGCCAACCTTGACCGTGGCGCAGATCGCCGGAACGTCCGTGGCGATGATCGAAAAGCACTACGGCCACCTGCGGCAGAAGGCCGCCGCTGCGGCGCTGGCAACGCTGGTGCTGTGACCACTACGCCCACAAGACAGCGAGAAGCGGCGGCATGACGGAACGCGGAGACCATCCAGACTTCACCCCGGCGCAACGCATTGCGTTGCGACGATTGGGCGTGACGGATGCGCAGGTGCAGTGTCTTTGCAACATCCTTCCTGAACTGCGATTCCCGACGCAACCCGGTGCGGCACATAATGATGTTCGTAGAATTTTGGCGGAAGTAGACAAGCACGCACGCGCACTGTCGCGCAATCTGGCGACACTGGCCGCAGGAATCGACGCCGCCCACGCTCAGGCCCATGAAGCGCTGCGGCCGCATCTGTGGAACTTGCCACGAATGAAAGACGAGACCGGGCACACCGTCGCGGATTGGCTGTGCTGGCGATTAGACGCGACCGCCAATGCGGCACAGATGGCAAGCGCCGATATCCCGAGGGGCAAGGCCGCGAGACATCGCACTGCTAATCCGCGTGCCATCGAAATCGTAGCCGAAGCGCTTGTCGCCGGCTGGCTGCAAGATCATCCGCCCGGTCGCGTGTGGGAGTTCCCGAGCGAGTTTGCCGTCAGCGATAACGAAACAAGCACCTTTCGTCAGGTGATAAGGATTGTTTTCGCGGCCGCAGGCGCAAGAAACGCCGATCCGCTGCGCGCAATTCGCACGCGCAACATGACCATGCCGCGCTGGGAACGCTGACAAAAATCCGCTGAATTCCCCCGCAGTTCAAGCACTCAACAGAACGCACCTAAAAACTTCGCGTTCTGTTGGTGACTGACACAAAAGCATGCGGATGCTGTCTCTCCGAACCCGCGCGAATCCCCGTGCAGGGACTTCGGAGGCAAGCATGCAAGACCACGACGAAACACCGCCGCGCGACCGCCGCACCTATGGCCCGTTCGTTTCCGAGTGCAA
Organism: Pseudomonadota bacterium; assembly: GCA_018241125.1. GTDB lineage: Bacteria > Pseudomonadota > Gammaproteobacteria > Xanthomonadales > Xanthomonadaceae > SZAS-103. Next base: position 12,112 of record JAFEEL010000018.1, read on the forward strand.
GGCGCGCGGCATCGGCCGCACCGTTGCGTTCGATCTCAAGCGGAAAGGGTTAATCGAAGTTTTCTACATCGGCAGCAAGCCGCTGGTACTGCTCGATTCGCTGGACAGCTTGCCGGAGCGGCTCGCCGCGCAGGGGCGTGCGGCATGACCGCCTCCCGGACACGACAGGGGCCGGCTGCCACCGGCCCCGAGTCGCACAACGTCAATCACCACGCCGCCAATCATAGCGCACTGCGCCCGATTGATCGCTTGCTGCCGCTGCTGCGCGACGTGCGTGCGGTCAGTCGCGATAGTTGGCGTGCAGACTGCCCAAACGGCCACCAGCGCTTGAAGGATTCGCTGGCGATTACCGAGGCGAGCGACGGGCGCATTCTGCTGCATTGTTTCGCCTGCAACGACGTGCGCGGCATCCTCGCCGTTGTCGGGTTGACGTCGGCCGATCTGTTCCCCGGGCGCATCCGCGATCCATCGCCAGAGGCGCGTGCATCGGCGCGTGAGGCGTTCAAGCGATCCGCGTGGCGGGCAGCGCTGGGCGTGCTCGCGCGTGAGGCGACGGTCATAGCGTGCGCTGCCGGCATGATCCGGCAAGGCCAGGTTCTCAGTGCCGACGACGACGAACGACTGGCGCAGGCCATCGAGCGCATTCACACGGCGCGGGAGGTGCTCAGTGGACGCACCTAATCGCCACATCTCACGCATCGAGGAACAGGCCGAGCGCGAGCTGGCGTTGCTCGAACGCGCGAAACCGAAAACTCCCGACACCGGCGATCTGGCCGAACCGATGCCGCTACCCAAGCTGCCGGACGTGCCGGAGTTCCCGCTGGAGGTGCTGCCGAACGCGATGCAGCGCTGGATCGGCGACGCGGCCGCGCGCGCGCAGTTCAGTCCCGATCTTGCTGCGGCGGCGGCCGTGGCGGCGCTGGGCAGTGTCCTCGGGCGCAAGCTGGGTATCCGGCTCAAGACGCATGACGACTGGACGGAGCACGCCAACATCTGGGGCGCAATCGTCGGGCCGCCGTCGGCGCTGAAGTCTCCGGCGATGCGCGAGGGCGAGCGTGCGTTGAAGGCGTTGCAGATGGCCGCCGACAAGAAATTCGCGAAGGAACAGGCCGCATACGAGGCGGAACTTGAAAAGTTCAAGCTTCGGAAGGAGGCAAAAAAGAAGGCCGCAGCCAAGGCGCTGACAAAAGATCGAGACGCGGCGATCGATCTTGGAAACGAGGATGAACCCGAGGCACCGATCCCGCGCTGCTATTGGACAAGCAACGTCAACGAGGCGTCGCTGGGCGTGCTGCTGAAGCAAAACCCGGACGGGTTACTGATTGAACGCGACGAACTCTCGGCGCTGTTGGTGAGTCTGGAGGATGACACGCGCGCCGATCTGCGGGGCCTGTTGCTCTCGGGCTGGAGCGGCAAGGAAGGTTATCGGTTTGATCGCATCGGCCGAGGCATCATCCTGCTGGAGAAGTTCGCCGTCTCGATGTTGGGCGCGATCCAGCCGGGCCCGCTGGCGCGGTATGTGCGCAGCGCGTACAGCGGCGAACGCGCCGATGGATTGCTGCAACGGTTTCAGTTGTTGGTGTGGCCCGATCCGGCTGAATTCGCGTATGTGGATCGCTACCCCGACAAGGGCGCACGCGATGCCATGAACGACTTGTTCCAGCGCGTGGATACGCTGGTCGCACGCGACTATGGCGCACATGACAAGTTCGGTGACGATCCGCGATTCGTGCGTCTGACTCCGGCCGCACAGAATCGGTTCACCGATTGGTATTCGCGGTTTATGCAGTCCACGCGCAAGGCCGAATCCGAAGGCAGCATTGCGCCGCCGCTGGCCGCGCATCTTGGCAAGTACCCCGGCCTGCTTGGCAAGCTGGCGTTGATCTTGCACGTTGCCGACGATGCGGCAGGAACCCAGGTTTCGGAGCGGACGCTGGTCAAGGCGCTGGCGTGGCTGGACTACCTGAAGCCGCACGCCGAACGCATCTATCACGCGGTGGGGCATCCTGAAACCGGAGCGGCCGAGTTGTTGCTGGCGCGTCTCAAAAAGGGCGAGCTACCGCCGACGTTCAAGGCGTGGCAGATATCGCGCAAGGGCTGGCATGGGTTGGGCGACACCAACACCGTCAAGCGTGCCTGCCGGCTGCTGTTCGAGTACGCATGGTTGATCGAGCTCGATGCAGGCGGCGCGACGGGCGGCCGGCCAGCCGACCCGACGTACACCGTCTCGCCGAGGGCGCGGCCGTGAGCGGCTACCTTGCGCTGCTGCGGCAGATGGATGCGCTTGAAAATGTGCAAGGGGCGAACTGCGCAAACCGCGTAAAGACTTTGCACGGTTTACGCAGTCCCGACATAGACGAAAAAAAATCAGCGGAGCCGATCCGCCCCGACGTGCAAGCCGCTACACCCGAGACGCTACCGCGCAATGCGCCGATCTACCGCCGACTGCTGGCGCTGGCCCCGGCAGCCGGGCTTGACGAGGATCAAGCCACCTACATCGTGGGCGTGCGGGTTGGCATCTTGAGCGAGTATCAGGACTGCGACGATGCCCT
>JAFEEL010000019.1 GCA_018241125.1 Pseudomonadota bacterium
ATCACCAACAGCAGGGCGATCCCCAGCCGCACCACGATCATGTTCTGCTTGGCCACGTCCTGTTGCAGTTTGAGGACTTGGTTCTTCTGGCTGAGCGTGGCGATTTCCGCTTTCTTCTGCGCCACTTGCTGGTGCACCATCTGGTAGGCCAGCGCACGCGCCGACACGTCGCTCAGGTAGCCCTTGTCGGCAGCGGCGTATTTCTCGAAAGCGGCCAACGCGGCCCTGTCATCACCCTGCTGTTTGGCAACCGTGTAGAGCACGTAGTACGCGCCTGCCAGGCCAGCGGTAATCTGTCCCTTGATGCTCTCGTTGACAGCGGCCTGCGCGTATTTCGTTGCCGCCATCATGTCGTTCTGATGCGCGTAGGCACCCGCAAGAACGGCATCGTATTCGGAGATCATCTCACCGTAGTGTGTGGCCTGCGCCTGGTTGCGATTTGCAAGCAGAAGTTCCGTCGCTTCCTTCGCTCTGGCGGTCGCCAGATAGGTGCGCGCGGCGTCCGTGCGAATGAAGTTGACGTAGATCGGCTCGTTTGCATTCGCGCAAGCATCGATGGCCGCCTGCAGGTTATCAAGGAACAACTGGTACCGTTGGGCGCGGTACAACGCACGTTGACGGTGGTAGTGGCCCTTGCAAATGACGTGGGAGTCCCGGGCTTCGGCGAGCAGTCGCGTGGCGAGATCCAGCCCGAGTTCGGGTTGCCCGGCGTTGGCGTACGTCTCCGAGGCAACACCGAGGGCCTGCTCTCGGGCGGCTGGGTCGGTGCTGGCACCGAGCATATCGAGCACGTTTTGCATGCGCGCATATGCATCCTCATAGCGGCGTCCGATCTCCAGAACGTTGACCAGGGTGACACTGGCTCGCAGACGAACCGTCGGCGTGCGCGCCGTGTCGGCCAGCAGGCTCAGTTGCCGCATCGCTGCGGCGTAGTCGCTGCGATAGGCCGATTGCCAGCCCTGCAGGTAGGCAAGCATTTCCGCCTGTTCGGGGTTGAGTTGCTGTCGCTGTTGCGACAGCTGCGTCAAGACGCTGACGAATGCCGCGTTGTCGGCCGACTTTTCGGTATCTGCCAGACGCAGCAGGGCAGAGAGATCTTGCGGCGTCGATGCTGCGACCGTGCAAGCCAGAACCGAGGCGAGCAACGCCAACACAGCGTAGCGCGGGAACCGGCTTCGTCGCATGGTCGGTTGGGCGAGCGCCGACCCTTGAGCCTCAGTTGCGCAGAGCGGATAGTTCCGCACGCACTTTGTTGTCTTCTTGAACAGGGATGTCCTCACCCTGATCCTCGTCGTCGTCCTGCTTCTCGAGTACGCAGCAGACGATCGCGGGCGCCCCAAGCAATGTCGCCAACCGCATCGGGTCGCCGGCCAGTAGCGCAGTGCGCACATCCGCCGCCAGATCGGACTTCAGCAACACGGCGTCATCGCCGTCGCGCAGCGCTTGAATCAGCGATGGATCCTGTCCGATGGCTTGCAGCAAAGCGACCGCGTTCGACATGGGGTTCCCCTGGTACTGGCGATTGGGTAACAGCGGCGCCGTTCTGGGCGGTTGCCGAGAGCGCCAGCGCCGGATAGTGCGCCCTGTGAGCGTCAGTGGGCAAGAGCCAACGGTAGGTGCCGACAGATCGCCGGTAGCTGAACCTTGCCGCAACCAGACCTGCAGGCTACAATGTGCTGCTTTTTTGGCGGCGAGCATCGGTTGTCCACTTGACGACGGCGCGCCAGCCGCGAAGCGTTCCACCCATCCGGGGCGTTCGCCCCACCCACGGCGGGCTGGGCGGTGTGTCGAAAGACATTCCTGCCGGCTACGCATCACACGAGGCAAAGCGACAGATGTCCATCGACACCGCAAAAGTCATTTCCGAATACCAGCGTGCGCCCGGCGACACCGGTTCCCCCGAAGTCCAGGTTGCCCTGCTCAGCGCCCGCATCGAGCACCTCACCGGGCACTTCAAGACCCACAAGAAAGACCACCACTCGCGCCGCGGGCTGCTGATGATGGTCAACCAGCGGCGCAGCCTGCTCGACTACCTGCACCGCACCGATGCCGAGCGCTACAAGACCTTGATCGGTCGTCTGGGCATCCGCAAGTAAGCACAACGAGGAACGCCTCCCCGCGCGGAGGCGTTTCTTTTTCGCGCGTCCGACCGCTTCGCTCATCCAGCGATCGCAAGCAGGCAGCCGCACGCGCAAACGGCAATCCGCATTCGACTAGAACGCGAATCCACGCCCTGGCCAATGGTGGCCGCGGCTTCATACAACGACAGGACGAATACCGTGGCGAAAGTCAGCAAGACATTCCAGTTCGGCAAGCACCAGGTCACCCTCGAGACCGGCGAAATCGCCCGGCAGGCGGGCGGTGCGGTGATGGTGAAGGTGGACGGCACCGTAGTGCTGGTCTCGGCGGTGGCGGCCAAGAGCGCCCGCGAAGGCCAGGATTTCTTCCCGCTCACCGTGGACTATCAGGAAAAGTTCTACGCCGGTGGTCGCATCCCCGGCGGCTTCTTCAAGCGTGAAGGCCGTCCGACCGAGAAAGAGACGCTGATCTCGCGCCTGATCGATCGCCCGATCCGCCCGCTGTTCCCGGAGGAATACAAGAACGAGGTGCAGATCATCGCCACCGTGCTCTCGCTCAATCCGGAAGTCGATGGCGACATCCCGGCATTGATCGGCGCCTCGGCGGCGCTGTCGTTGTGTGGCATTCCCTTCGGCGGCCCGATCGCGGCGGCCAAGGTGGGTTACAAGAACGGCGAGTACCTGCTCAACCCGACCGCGAGCGAGCTGAAAGAAAGCCAGCTCGAGTTGGTCGTCGCCGGCACCGCCAACGCGGTGCTGATGGTCGAGTCCGAGGCCAAGGAGCTGTCCGAGGACGTGATGCTCGGCGCGGTGGTGTTCGGCCACAAGGCGATGCAGGTGGCGATCCACGCCATCAACGAGTTGACCGTCGCCGCCGGCACCAAGCCGTCGAACTGGGTCGCCCCGGCCAAGAACGAGGCCCTGATCGGCGCGCTCAAGGGCGCCATCGGCGACCGTCTGGCGCAGGCGTTCGGCATCCGCGACAAACTGCAGCGCCGCGACGCGATTTCGGCGTTGAAGAAGGACGTGATGGAATCGCTCAAGGGTCAGGCCGAGACCTCTGGTTGGGCCGCCGGCGAGCTGTCCAAGGAATTCGGCGATCTGGAATACCGCACCTTGCGCGATGCGGTGCTCGACACCAAGGTGCGCATCGACGGCCGCGCGCTGGATACCGTGCGCCCGATCAGCGTGCAGGTCGGTGTGTTGCCGCGCACCCACGGCTCGGCGCTGTTCACCCGCGGCGAGACGCAGGCGCTGGTGGTGACCACACTGGGCACGGCGCGCGACGGGCAGATCATCGATGCCGTTTCGGGTGAGTACAAGGATCACTTCCTGTTCCACTACAACTTCCCGCCGTATTCGGTGGGCGAGTGCGGCCGCTTCGGCGCGCCCAAGCGCCGCGAGATCGGCCACGGTCGTCTGGCCAAGCGCGGCGTGCAGGCAGTGATGCCGACGATGGAGTCGTTCCCGTACACCATCCGCACGGTGTCGGAAATCACCGAGTCGAACGGTTCGTCCTCGATGGCCTCGGTGTGCGGTTCGTCGCTGGCGATGATGGACGCCGGCATCCCGCTGAAAGCCCCGGTCGCCGGCATCGCGATGGGCTTGGTGAAAGAAGGCGAGCGCTTCGTGGTGCTGTCCGACATCCTCGGCGACGAGGATCACCTGGGCGACATGGATTTCAAGGTGGCCGGTACTGCCAACGGCATCAGCGCCTTGCAGATGGACATCAAGATCGACGGCATCACCGAGGAGATCATGAAGGTGGCACTGGCGCAGGCCAAGGCCGGCCGCATCCACATCCTCGGCGAAATGGCCAAGGGCCTGTCCGCGCCGCGCCCGGAAATGAGTGAGTACGCGCCGCGCCTGCTGACCATGAAGATCCACCCGGACAAGATCCGCGAAGTGATCGGCAAGGGCGGCTCGGTGATTCAGGCGATCACCAAGGAGACCGGCACCCAGATCGACATCCAGGACGACGGCACCATCGTCATCGCCTCGGTCAACGCGATCGCCGCGCAAGCGGCCAAGGCGCGCATCGAGCAGATCACCTCGGATGTCGAGCCGGGCCGCGTCTACGAGGGCAAGGTCGCCAAGATCATGGACTTCGGCGCGTTCGTCACCATCGCCCCGGGCAAGGATGGCCTCGTGCACGTCTCGCAGATTTCGCACGAGCGCGTCGAGAAAGTTTCCGACAAGCTCAAGGAAGGCGACATTGTCAAGGTCAAGGTGCTGGAAGTCGACAAGCAAGGCCGCATCCGGCTGTCGATGAAGGCGCTGAGCGAAGGCGAGACGGTCGGCGCGTAAGCGGAGCCGAATGATCGCAGGGTTACGAAAAGCGGGCTGCGGCCCGCTTTTTCGTTGGGGTGCCGGCAATGAATCGAAGCCGCAACAGGTGCATCATCGCGCCGCTGCCGCGCGCCGGTGCCCCGGTACCTGAACGATGCCTGCGGCGCCCGCTAGCGCGCCCCTTGAGATGGGCCGCGACGAACCCTACACTGGCGACATCAGACGATGTGCGTTTCGTCCGTTCAGAACCGGGGGTGTCCTGGCTTCGACGGGGGTCGTGAAGTCGCTTGGTGCATGCCGAGGGGGCAGCTTTCCTCGTTAATCCAGCGGCAAACTCTAGTTGCCAACGACGACAACTACGCTCTGGCCGCTTAAGGCCTAGCCCCGAACCCACTTGTGTCCGTGCTCGTGGATGTAGGGTCATGATCACGGAATCGCCCTTGACTGGCCGCACATCGGTCACCGGTTAAAACAACGTGCTGGTCCGTCGACGCGCTTCGCACGTCGTGTTGTCGCCGGACGAGATCAAACGGCGAGCTATGCATGTAGAGCCGGGGATGGAACACCTTCGGACGCGGGTTCGACTCCCGCCACCTCCACCAATCACACTTCCCGCCATACCCCGCAACACCCCTGAAACCGCGCACTGACGCGGTTTTTTCTTGTCCGCACGTCTGGCAAGGTATCGGAATACCCCTTGGCATCCCCCAAGGCTGGGGGTACTGTTGCGGGTACGCGGCCCCTTCCTGAGGGCCGTACCCCCGCAGGAGGTACCCCGTGCTGACCCCTTCCGCTGTCCAGAATGCCAAGCCCAAGGACAAGCCCTACAAGCTGGCCGACGAACGCGGCATGTTCCTGCTGGTGACGCCAGCCGGGGGCAAGCTGTGGCGGCTGAAATACCGCCGTCCCGTGACACGAAAGGAAAACCTGCTGGCGCTAGGCACCTACCCTGACGTGTCCTTGAAGCGTGCTCGCGAAAAGCGCGACGAAGCCCGCAAGCTGCTGGCCGATAACATCGACCCCGGCGCCAAGCGGCAGGCAGAAAAAACCGCCGCCGCCGATACCTTCGAGGCCATCGCGCGCGAATGGCTGACCAAGCAAACATGGGTGCCCGGCTACCGCGTCAAGGTCGAGGCTTGGCTGGCCGGCGACGTTTACCCCTACATCGGCGGTCGGCCCGTGGGCGCGCTGGTGGCTGCCGACTTCCTGACCGCCGTTCGCAGGATCGAGGACCGTGGCGCGGTCGAATCGGCGCACCGCGTTTTGCAGACGTGCGGGCAGATCATGCGCTACGCGGTCGCCACCTCGCGCGCCGTGCGCAACCCCGTTGTTGACCTCAAAGGCGCGCTGACCTCGCCGGCTGAGCGCCACCACGCCGCGATTGTCGATCCGGGCGAACTGGCCGGCCTGTTGCGCGCCATCGACGGCTATACGGGCGACCCAGTTACGCGCGCGGCCCTGAAGCTGTCGGCGCTGCTGTTCGTGCGCCCGGGCGAACTGCGGCATGCCCTATGGTCGGAAATCGACTTCGACGGCGCGCAATGGAACATTCCGGGCGGCAAGATGAAGATGCGCCAACCGCACCTCGTGCCGCTGTGCGAACAAGCGCTGGCGATCCTGCGCGAACTGCAACCGCTGACCGGACGCGGGGAATACGTCTTCCCCGGCGGTCGATCCGCGAAGCGCCCGCTGTCCAACAACGCGATCAATGCCGCGCTGCGCCGCATGGGTTACGGCACGGACAAGATGACCGCGCACGGGTTCAGGGCGACCGCACGCACGATGCTGGACGAGAAACTCGGCTACCGGGCCGACTACATCGAGCACCAGTTGGCGCACGCGGTACGCGACACGAACGGACGCGCGTACA
>JAFEEL010000001.1 GCA_018241125.1 Pseudomonadota bacterium
AAAAGTCAGGGGTGGGGGCGAAAAGTCAGGGGTGGGGGCGAAAAGTCAGGGGTGGGGGCGAAAAGTCAGGGGTGGGGGCGAAAAGTCAGGGGTGGGGGCGCAAAGGTTGGGGTGGGGGCGATGAAATGCGATATGCAATGAGGTAGCACCCCCTCATCCGCCCTTCGGGCACCCCCGCCTTCGCGGGGGCAAGTTCTTCTCCCGGAGGGAGAAGGGCAAGCAGTTGATTCGGGAGGAACGATGCCTGTCATCCGCCTCAAGCGAATCCTCGCCGCGCCGATGGCGGCGCTGTTGCCCGCCTGCGCGTTGGCGCAAACGCACGCCGATATCGATCAGGGCGACACCGCCTGGATGCTGGTCGCCACCGTGCTGGTGGTGCTGATGATCGTGCCCGGGCTGGCGTTGTTCTACGGCGGGCTGGTGCGCTCGAAAAACATCTTGTCGGTGCTGATGCAGGTGCTGGTGGTGGCCGCGCTGGCGCTGGTGTTATGGGTGATCTACGGCTACAGCTTGGCCTTCGTCGGCGGCAACGGATCGCTCGGCGATTTGTCGAAGGCGCTGCTGCGCGGCATCGGGCCCAGTTCGATCGCCGCCGACACGCGCGTTCCCGAGTTGGTCTACGTCTGCTTCCAAGGCGCGTTCGCGGCGATCTCCTGCGCGCTGGTGGTCGGGGCCATCGCCGAGCGCGCCAAGCTGGCGGCGGTGCTGGCGTTCACCGCGCTGTGGTTTTCGTTCGCCTACCTGCCGCTGGCGCACATGGTGTGGGCGGCGAATGGACTTCTGGCGCGCATGGGCGCGCTGGATTTCGCCGGCGGCACGGTGGTGCACATCAATGCCGGCATCGCCGGGCTGGTCGGTGCCTACGTGCTCGGGCCGCGTTTGGGATTCGGGCGCGAGCGCTTGTCGCCGCACAGCCTGCCGCTGACCTATTGCGGCGCGGGTTTGCTGTGGGTGGGCTGGTTCGGCTTCAATGCCGGCTCGGCGCTGGCCGCCAACGGCATCGCCGCGCTGGCCTTCATCAACACCCTGATCGCGCCGGCTGCCGCGGTGCTGGCGTGGTGCGCCATCGAGGCGAAACTGCGCGGCCATGCCTCGATGCTCGGCGCGGCGTCGGGGGCGGTCGCCGGGCTGGTCGGGATCACCCCGGCCTGCGGCACGGTCGGGGTCGGCGGCGCGCTCATCATCGGCGCGGTCAGCGGGCTGGCCGGCTTCTGGGGCGTGAACGCGCTCAAGCGCCGGCTGCGCGCCGACGACTCGCTGGATGTGTTCGGCGTGCACGGCGTGTGCGGCATCGTCGGCGCGCTGCTCACCGGCGTGTTCACCGCGCCGGCGCTGGGTGGCATGGGTGCGGCGGACTATGCGATGGCGCACCAGCTCGGCGTGCAGGCGCTGGGCGTGACGATCACCTTGATCTGGTCGGGAGGCATGTCGCTGCTGGCTTTCGCCATCGTGCGTGCGACGCTGGGCCTGCGCGTGGATCACGACGCCGAGCGCGAGGGCTTGGACATCAGCACGCACGGCGAGTCGGCTTACGAGTTGTAGGCGGCGCGTTGCCGGTAGCTTGCCTGCACGCCACCGGCTGCGTACCGTGCGCGTTCACGCAGCGCCGAGGCGGCGATGGAAGCGATCTTGCAGTTCATCAAGTGGTGCCTGATCGTCGTCTTTGGCCTGGCGGTGCTGTGGGCGGTGGTCGCACTCACGCACTGGCTGCCGCGCCCGAACGCGGTCGAGCGGCAATCGTTGGCGATCCTCGCGCAACCGCCGACGCAGGCGACCGGCCAGCGCAACGCATTCGCCGCGATCTGGTTGCTGGGTTACGACATCCCCGCCGGTGAGCGCGAACAAGTCGCCGCGCGCGATGTCGCGCGCTTTGCAGCGGCCAGCCCGGCGCAACGCCGGCAGTTCGTGACTTCCGCGCAGGGCCGGTACCCGTATGACGACCTGAGCGAGCTTTCCAATGCAGCGCTGTGCGTGCCGGTCGATGACGACTGCTTGGGCAAAATCCGCACACACGCCGATGCCACACGCGCAGCGCTGGCGGCGCATGCGCTGACGCTGGCGCAGATGCAGGCGCTGGGCGGGTTCGATCATTATCGCGGCGGGTTTCGCACGGCCGATCACGAACTGGTCGCGCCGATCGCCGGCCCGGCGTGGTTGCTGGAAAGCGATGCCGCGCTGCGCTTCGTCGATGGCGAGCAAGTCGAAGGATTGCGTCGGGCGTGTGCCGCAGCGAGCACTTGGCGGATGCTGGCCTTGCGCAGCGACAGCTTCAGCCAGCAGATCGTCGCCAGCGGCCAGTTCATCACCGACGCGCAGCTGGCGGCGGCGATGCTGGCGCAGATGCCCGTGGATGCGCCGGCGCCCGCGCAATGCACGCAGGCGTTCGCGGTCGTGCCCGATCCGGTGCACGGGGCCTGCGATGCGGCCAAGGTGGCGTTCGCCGGGTTCAACGCGTTCTTGCAAGACACTGCAACCGCGCCGGGGATGGCGCAACACCTCTCGACGTTTTCCCGCTGGCGCATCCGCGCCTTGTTCAATCCGCAAGCCGCCACCGCGTTGGCCGCGCCGCAGTTCGCCAGTTATTGCACGGATGATGCGGGCGTGAACCAACAAGCCGGCCGCCTCGATCATGCCCGCTCGGCGTGGGCGCTGGGCTGGCAGCAGGCAGGATTCAACCCGTTCGGCGTGGTGCTGGCGCAAGTCAGCAACCCGCGCGGCTGGCGGCCGCCGGCGCAGATGCGCGCACGCCTGCGCGACGTGGTGCGCATGGCCACGCTGATGCGTGCCGCTCTTGCATGGCGCGCGCACGCCATGACGCCGCCGCAGGCGGGTTTGCCCGCCGACGTGGCCTACGACGCCAAGGCACGCGTGTTTCGCAGCGCGCGCGACCTCCCGCCCGCCAATGCGCCGGGCACGCTGCTGGTTCCGCTGCCGGGTTCGCGGTTGGATCCGCGGAAGCTATCCACCAACGCCCCGTAGCGGTGTTCGCGACAAGTTCGCACAACCCACCGTGGGCAGACGGCCACCAGGGCGGTATGCACTAGAATGGTGCAATGTCCGTTGCGCCCGCCCTCGACCAGCTCGCCACGCCCATCGTCTGGGCCGCTGCCGATGGTCGCATCGCGGGCTGCAACGCGGCCTTCGCGCGCTGGTTGGGGGTGAGCGGGCGGCGGCTGCTCGGCGCGGCGCTGGCCGATCTGGACGCCGAGCCGGGGCGCATCGCCGGCCTGTTCGATCGCTTGCCGGAAGACGGCGCGCCGCTGCGGGTGCGGCGGGCGCGCCTGCGCGCGCCGGGCGGGGCGGAGTGTTTCGCCGATTTGTTGCTGGCCCGCGATGGCGACGGCCTGCGCATCGAGGTACACCCGGCCGACGAGTTTCCCGGCGAAGACCCCGCCGGCGCGCTGCCGGCGGCGCTGCATGCCGCGCTCAAGGGGCTGGCGCATGAAATCCGCAATCCGCTGGCGGGCTTGAAGGGCGCGGCGCAACTGCTGGCGCGACGGGCCGCCGTGCGGCTGGACAACGACGAGGAGCGTGAGCTGATCGACCTGATCGGCGAGGAAGTGCAGCGGCTGGCGAGCCTGCTGGAGCGGCTGGTCGACCCGTCCCCGCCGCGCGCGTTCGAGGCGGTCAACATCCACGCCGTGCTCGAGCGCGTGCGCGTGCTGGCCGCCGCCGATGCCGGCTGGGCGGTGAAGATCGAGCGCGATTACGACCCCAGCCTGCCGGCGACCTGCGGCGATCCCGACCGCCTCGTGCAGGCGCTGTGGAACCTGTTGCGCAACGCCATCCAGTCCGGCGCCGGCAACGTGGGCCTGCGCACCCGTGCCGAGCACGGCGTGCTGATCGGCGAGGTGGCGCACAAGCTGGCGCTGCGGGTGGAGATCGTCGACGACGGTCGCGGCGTGCCCGAGGATCTGGCCGAGCGCATATTCCTGCCGCTGGTTTCAGGCCGCGCCGAGGGGTCGGGACTGGGGCTGGCGCTGGCGCAGCAGGTCGCCCGCGAGCACGCCGGTGCGCTCAGCTACCGTTCGCGCCCGGGGCACACGGTGTTCACCTTGCTGATACCCGTGACGGATGAAATCGAGGTCAAGTGATGCAAGCGAAAACGCTGTCCGTCTCCCTGCGGGGCTCGATGTCGCGCATGCGAACGGCCGGGGCACGCAGCGAGACGCCCGTAGGGCGGATGAGGTATGTGCCCCTCACCCCCACCCCTCTCCCGATGGGAGAGGGGAGATGACCGCGCGGGTGTGGGTGGTGGATGACGACCGCGCTGTGCGCTTCGTGCTGGCGCAGGCGCTGCGCGAGGCGGGGTTTGCGGTACAGGCGTTCGATGGCGCCCCGGCAGCGTTGGCGGCACTGGCGAGCGAACCACCGCCGGCGTTGGTGTTCACCGACATCCGCATGCCCGGCATGGACGGTCTGGCCTATCTCGATGCGCTCAAGTTGCGTGACCCCGAACTGCCGGTGATCGTGATGTCGGCGTGGACCGACATCGCCTCCACCGCCGGCGCCTTCCGCGGCGGCGCGCACGAGTTCTTGTCGAAACCCTTCGATCTGGACGATGCGGTGGCGCTGGCACGGCGTGCGCTGCCGGCTGCCGCGTCACGCGGCGAGGATGACGTGACCATCAGCGACGGCGCACCGGCCGATGCCAACGCGCACGCCCTGCTCGGCGATGCCCCGGCGATGCGCGAACTGTTCCGCGCCATCGGCCGGCTGGCGCAGGCGCCGCTGTCGGTGTTGGTCACCGGCGAGACTGGCACCGGCAAGGAGTTGGTCGCGCGTGCGCTGCACCGCGAGTCGCCGCGTTCCGGCAAGCCCTTCATCGCGCTGAACACCGCTGCAATTCCTGCCGAACTGCTCGAATCCGAATTGTTCGGCCACGAGGCCGGCGCATTCACCGGCGCGGCGCGGCGTCACGTCGGCCGCTTCGAGCAAGCCGATGGCGGCACGCTGTTCCTCGACGAGATCGGCGACATGCCCGCGCCCTTGCAGACGCGGCTGCTGCGGGTGCTGGCCGAGGGCGAGTTCTTTCGCGTCGGTGGGCGCGAACTGATCCGCGTGGATGTGCGCGTGATCGCCGCCACCCATCAGGATCTGGACCAGCGGGTCGCGGCCGGACGCTTCCGCGCCGATCTGCTGCACCGGCTGGACGTGGTGCGCCTGCGTCTGCCGCCACTGCGCGAGCGCGCCGGCGACATCGGCCTGCTGGCCGCGCGCTTCCTCGCCCACGCCGCCGCGCGTTTCAATGCGCCGGCCAAGAAGCTCGCGCCCGAGGCGCTGCGCCTGCTGCAAGCGCACGCGTGGCCGGGCAACGTGCGCGAACTGGAGAACATCTGCTGGCGGTTGGCCGCACTCGCGCCGGGAACCAGCATCGGCGCCGCCGACGTGCGCGAACACCTGCATGCCGCGCCGGGTGCGGTCGAACCGGCGGACTGGACAGCGGCGCTGACTGCATGGGCGCGCACGGCGCTGGCCGACGGACAAGGCGATGTCCACGGCCGCGCCAAGGCGCGCTTCGAGCAGGCGCTGCTGACCGCGGCGTTGCAGCACACCGACGGCCATCGCCAGCGCGCCGCGCAACTGCTGGGCTTGGGGCGCAACACCTTGACCCGCAAGCTCGGCGGCAAGCAGCGCGTGGAGTGATCGCGCCGTACAGCCGCCGATCACCCGGTTCGGGTTAGCATCGCCGCTTGCCCAGTTGGGAGCGGCCTGGCGGCCGCGATGCATCCCCAGCCGTCCGCCGAGGAGTTCGCGTATGCCCCGCTACATCCTGTTGCCTGCCTGCCTGAGCACGCTCGTGCTTGCCAGCTGCGCGTCCGTCCCGAACATCCCGTTGCTCAAGTCGGAGAAGAAGCCGGTGCTGGCCGTGCTCGAGCCGGTCGCCGGCAGCGGCGTGTCCGGGACACTGGAAGTCGCCGCGGTCGCCGACGGCGTGCGCATCGCCGGACGCATCACCGGGGTGGCACCGGGCAGCATGCATGGCTTGCACATCCACGAGCGCGGCGACTGTTCAGCCCCGGACAGCAGCCCGGGCGGGCACTTCAATCCACGTGGGGCCGACCACGGCGATGCGGCGGCGCTGGTACACCACCTGGGTGATTTGCCCAACCAGGGCGCCGATGCGCAAGGCAACATGGCGGTCGATGTCACCGTCCATCAAGCCACGCTGGACAGCAAGCTCAACGACGACGTGCTCGGTCGTTCGCTGGTGTTGCGTGCCGGCCCGGACGACTACAGCACGCAGCCCGATGGCGGCGGCGGGGCGGCGATTGCCTGTGGGGTGATCTTGCGCAAGCCGTGAGCCGGATCGCCGCCAGCGCCGGCGACGCGTGCGTGCGCGCCGCCCGCCCCGGCGATGCGCCGCTACTGGCGGCGTGGAACGCGGCGATGGCGTGGGAGACCGAGCGCAAGCGGCTCGACCCGGATGTCCTGGCGCGCGGCGTGGCCGCGATTTTCGAGCAGCCCGCGCGCGGCCACTACTTCGTCGCCGAATGCGTCGATGCCGATGGCACCGCCCACCCCGCCGGTTGCCTGCTGGTCACCCACGAGTGGAGCGATTGGCGCTGCGGTGACTGGTGGTGGATCCAGAGCGTGTACGTCGTCCCCGAATGCCGCCGGCGCGGGGTCTACCGCGCCCTGCACGAGCACATTCGCAATCTGGCCCGCGCCACGCCACACGTCTGCGGTTTGCGGCTGTATGTGGAAAAAGCCAACGGCGACGCGCAGCGCACCTACGCCACGCAGGGGATGGCCGATGCGGGGTACTTCATGTTCGTCGAGGAGTTCGCAAGCCGCTGACCGGTGATGGCGCGCGGCCAGCGCGCCGGTTGCTGGTTGCCAGAGTTTGTTACCGACCGTTACAATCCAGCGGTGGGTCTGCGCCCGGCGGAGGTCGGTCGTCGATGATCGAGGTGCATGCGGGAACGCCGGGGTGTGGGTTGACTCGGCTGGTTCTGCGCCCGCCGCGGGCACTGAGCGGGCGGCAGGTCGGCGCGCTGTTTGCACTGCTGAGCGGCACGATGTGGGTGGTGGCGTTGTTGGGCGCGGCGTTCGGCAACGTATTTGCGCCGCCCTTCGCGTTGTTGCACAGCCTGATCGTGGCCGCGGCCTTGCGTTGGATGTGGCGTCTGGGCGAGCGCCGGGAACAGATCGACGTCGATGGAACGACGATCAGCGTGCGCCGCATGGCCGGGCCTGTCAGCCCCGGTGGGCCGGTGGACGCCGCGCCGGTGTTTCAGGCGCATCCGTATTGGGTGCGGCTGCGACTGGCGCGGGCCGGCAGTGAGTTGCACGTGGTGTTGGGGGTGCGTGACCAGCAGGTGGAAGTGGGCGGGTTCCTGGCGCTGGACGAGCGCACAGAGCTGGCCGAAAAGTTGCAGGATGCGCTGCTGGCCGCTTCGGGCCGCAGTGGCGGCAAGATCGAACGACCGGCCACGTGCCATTCATGATTCGCCCAGGAACGATCCGCATGAAAGCAGTCCGCAGCATCCGCAACGCCGTCGCCACCCTCGGCGCGATCTTCGCCGTCGGCGCAGCGCAGGCCAACCCCGTGCCGTGGCAGCTCAATCTCACGCCGGGCGTGACCACGGTGTCGCGGGAAATCTACGACCTGCACAACCTGACCATGATCATCTGCACGGTGATCGGTGTGATCATCATCGCCGCGATGATCTGGTCGATCTTCCACCACCGCAAGTCGAAAGGCGCGGTCGCGGCCAACTTCACCCATAACACCACCGCCGAGGTGATCTGGACGGTCGTGCCGATCCTGCTGTTGATCGTGATGGCGGTACCGGCGACCAAGACGCTGTTCAAGATGTACGACACCACCGATTCGGCGATGACGGTCAAGATCAACGGTGCGCAGTGGCTGTGGCGTTACGAGTATCAGGGGCAGGGCGTGCAGTTCACCAGCCGCCTGGCGCGTGATTCGGACCGCACGCGCACGCTCGACTCCGGGCTCGATCCGGCCAAGGTGGTGGACAAGGGCGAGAACGTCTACCTGCTCGACGTCGATCATCCGCTGGTGCTGCCGATCGATACCAAGATCCGCTTCGTGGTGACATCCGACGACGTGATCCACTCCTGGTGGGTGCCGCAGTTCGGCTGGAAGCAGGACGCCAACCCGGGCCTGATCGGCGAGAACTGGACGCGCATCGACAAGCCCGGCATCTACCGCGGCCAGTGCACCGAGCTGTGCGGGCGCGACCACGGGTTCATGCCGATCGTCGTCAAAGCCGTGTCCAAGGCCGAGTTCCAGACCTGGCTGGCGCAGGAAAAGGCCGCCGAAGCGGCGGCCAACATGGCGCAGGCCGGCGGCACCGCTGCGGCGGCCGCACCGGCCGTGGCCACCGCGCCGTAAGGCTGCGCGATCCTTCATTTTCCAAGGCATCCGAACATGGCGACCGACAGCGCAGTCCACCACGACGACCACGGCCACAAGGAAGGCTTCTTCCACCGCTGGTTCATGTCCACCAATCACAAGGACATCGGTACGCTGTACCTGATTTTCTCGCTGACGATGTTCCTGATCGGCGGCAGCATGGCGATGGCCATCCGCGCCGAGCTGTTCAAGCCCGGCTTGCAGTTCTTCGAACCGGAGTTCTTCAACCAGCTCACCACCATGCACGCGCTGGTGATGATCTTCGGCGCGGTGATGCCGGCCTTCGTGGGCCTGGCCAACTGGATGATCCCGATGCAGATCGGCGCGCCGGACATGGCGCTGCCGCGCATGAACAACTGGTCGTTCTGGATCCTGCCGTTCGCCTTCATGATGCTGTTGATGCCCTTCGTGCTGGGCATGTTCGGCATCGGCGGCGGCGGCCCGGCCGGCGGCTGGACGATGTACCCGCCGTTGTCGATCCAGGGCGCCGACAACGTCGCCTTCGTGGTGTTCGCCATCCACATGATGGGCATCAGCTCGATCATGGGCGCGATCAACATCATCGCCACCGTGCTCAACATGCGCGCACCCGGCGTGGACCTGCTGAAGATGCCGGTATTCGTGTGGAGCTGGCTGATCACCGCCTTCCTGCTGATCGCGGTGATGCCGGTGCTGGCCGGCGCGGTGACCATGATGCTCACCGACCGCTACTTCGGCACCAGTTTCTTCAACGCCGCCGGCGGCGGTGACCCGGTGATGTACCAGCACATCTTCTGGTTCTTCGGGCACCCCGAGGTGTACATCATGATCCTGCCGGCGTTCGGGATCATCTCCGAGATCATCCCCACCTTCGCCCGCAAGCCGCTGTTCGGATATCAGGCGATGGTGTACGCGATCGCCTCGATCGCCTTCCTGAGCTTCATCGTGTGGGCGCACCACATGTTCACGGTCGGCATGCCGCTGGGCGGCGAGCTGTTCTTCATGTACTCGACCATGCTCATCGCCATCCCCACCGGCGTGAAGATCTTCAACTGGGTTTCGACCATGTGGCGCGGTTCGATGACCTTCGAAACCCCGATGCTGTTCGCCATCGCCTTCGTGATCTTGTTCATGATCGGCGGCTTCTCCGGGGTGATGCTGGCGATGGTGCCGGCGGACTTCCAGTATCAGGACACCTATTTCGTGGTCGCGCACTTCCACTACGTGCTGGTCAGTGGCGCGGTGTTCGCGATCATGGCCGGCGTGTACTACTGGATCCCGAAGTGGACCGGGCACATGTACAACGAGACCCTGGGCAAGACCCACTTCTGGCTGAGCACGATCTTCGTCAACGTGCTGTTCTTCCCGCAGCACTTCCTCGGGCTGGCCGGCATGCCGCGGCGCATCCCGGATTACAACGTCGCCTTTGCCGACTGGAACATGGTGTCCTCGATCGGCGGCTTCGGCTTCGGCTTGAGCCAGTTGCTGTTCGTGTACATCGTGTGGAGCACCGCGCGCGGCGGCAAGAAAGCGCAGGCGCGTTCGTGGGAAGGCGCGGTCGGTCTGGAGTGGACCTTGCCTTCGCCCGCGCCACACCACAGCTTCACCACTCCGCCGGTGATCAAGGCAGGCGATCTCGCCCATGGCGATGTCACCCACTGATCTGGACCTGCAACGCGCCCGTGCCAAGCGCACGGTGGCGGTGCTGGCGGCGGTGGCGGCGACGATCTACGTGGCCTTCATCCTGCATTCGGTGCTGCACTGGTGAGCGCGCCCGACGACCGCCGCGACCAGCGGCCTGCCGACCCGGCGCCGGGCGCCACAGCGCTCGCAGGCGCAGGTTCGTCGCGGGCCGGTGACACCGGCAAGCTGGTCAAGCGGCTGGCGCTGGTGCTGGTCGGCGGTTTCGTGTTCACCTTTTCGCTGGTGCCGTTGTATCGCATCGCCTGCGAAAAAGTGCTGGGCATCAAGGTACAGCCCGGGCCGGCCGGTCAGAACCGCGTGGTCGGCATGCGTGCCGACGAAAGCCGCTGGGTGACCGTGCAGTTCGATGGCAACGTGCATTCGGATCTGCTGTGGGATTTCCATCCCAGTCAGGCGAGCATGCGCGTGCATCCGGGCGAGCTGTACAAGGCCACGTTCTGGGCCAGGAACGAATCCGACCATGCCATTGTCGGCAATGCGTCGCCCTCGATCGCCCCGGACAGCGCCTCGCGTTACTTCAACAAGACCGAGTGCTTCTGCTTCACCCAGCAGACCTTGCAGCCGGGCGAAGGCAAGCTGATGCCGGTGCGCTTCATCGTCGATCCGGCGTTGCCGGCCAGCGTGCACACGCTGACCTTGGCCTACACCTTCTACGACAACCAGATCGCCACCGCCAAGCTTGCCGCACAGGCGCCGGCGGTGGCGGCGCGCACGATCCCGTAAACTCCACACGCACAAGCAATCCTCAGGAAGCGTACCCATGGGCAACAGCACGCACGACGACAACGTCTACTTCGTTCCGCACGGCAGCCGTTGGCCGATCTTCGGCTCGGTGGCGATGTTCACCACGATGTTCGGCGTGGCGCATTGGGTCAACGACATCGAGTGGGGCAAGCCGGTGTTCTTCGTCGGCATCGCCATGATGCTCGCCATCTTGTTCATGTGGTTCCGCGATGTCATCCGCGAGAGCCTGTCGAAGTATTACAACAATCAGGTGGACATCTCCTTCCGCATGGGGATGCTGTGGTTCATCTTCTCCGAAGTGATGTTCTTCGCGGCTTTCTTCGGCGCCTTGTTCTACGCCCGCAATCTTGCGGTGCCGTGGCTGGGCGGGCAGGGGCACGGCGCGCTGACCAACAACTTCCTGTGGTCGGGCTACGATGCGGCGTGGCCGACCAATGGCCCGGGCCACATCGGCGGGCATTTCGAGACCATGAGCGCGTGGGGCATCCCGCTGCTCAACACCATGATCCTGCTCACGTCCGGCGTCACGGTGACGCTGGCGCACCACTTCCTGCGCGCCGGTCGCCGCGGCCAGTTGCTGTTGTGGCTGGGGCTGACGGTGCTGCTGGGCGCCACCTTCCTGGGCTTCCAGGTGCACGAGTACATCGAGGCGTACACCAAGAACAACCTGACCCTGGACACCGGCATCTACGGCTCGACCTTCTTCATGCTCACCGGCTTCCACGGCCTGCACGTGACCCTGGGCGCGATCATGCTGTCGGTGATCTGGCTGCGCTGCCTGCGCGGGCACTTCAACAAGGATCACCACTTCGCGTTCGAGGCGGTGGCGTGGTACTGGCACTTCGTGGACGTGGTGTGGCTGGGCCTGTTCGTGTTCGTGTACGTGCTGTAAGCACGGAGGCGAACCCTTCGCGAGGGCCGGCGCTGCCGGCCCTTCGCCTTTGTCGGGCCGAGGCGATCAGCGCTGCATGCCGTGCGGCTCGATCCAGCCGGTGGCAATGCCCAGGCCGATCAAGGCGATGAGCGCGATCGACAGGCCGATGCGCCAGGTCAACGAGCGCACCATGCGGTTCGACTCGCCCTTGTCGACCATCATGAAGTACAGCCCGCTGCCGAGGTTGTAGACGATCACCACGAGGAAGGCGATGATCACGACTTTCTGCCACATGGGACGATTCCGTTGAGAGGAGCGGCCAGCGCATTATCGCGCCAAAGCGCGGGAGGGGCGATGCGACGGGCGCTGTTGTGGCTGTTGGCGATCGCGCTGGTGGCCGGCTTCGTGCGCTTGGGGCTCTGGCAGGTGCATCGCGCCCAGTACAAGGAAAACCTGCTCGCGCAAAGCCGGCAGATTCTCAGCGAGCGCAAGCCCGATCTGCTGTCGATGGCCGCCGACGCGCCGGCGCCGGCCAGCGAAGCCGACGCCTACGAGTGGGCCGCCGGATCCGGGCATTTTCTGCCGCTGCCGCCGATCCGCTTGGACGACCAGATCCGCAACGGCGTGGCCGGCATCCGCGTGTACCGCGTGTTCCAGCCGGACAACGCGATGCACGCCATTCTCGTCGAACTGGGCTGGCGGCCATTGCCTTCACACGAGCAGATCCCGCCCGAGCCGGCGCCGCCGGATGTCAAGGCGATCCGCGGTTTGCTCACCCCGCCGCCGGTGGCCGGGATTCGCCTCGGCGGCAACGGCATCCAGAAACAACCCGACGGTTCGTTGCTGCTGGTGTGGATGAACCCGGACAAGGTCGCCGAGGCGCTCAAGCTCAAGGGCGGTCTGGCCCCGCGCGTGCTGCGTCTGGATCCGACCCTGAAGATCGGCTACAAGCGTGACCTGTCGGTGCTCAGCGGCACCTTGCCGCCCGAACGGCACCGCGCTTACGCGGTGCAGTGGTTCGGGCTGGCACTGGCTTTGACGATCGTGGTGCTCGTCGTCGCCCGTCGCGACTGGCGTCGACGCCGAGGCATCGTCGCCCCGGATGACATCTGATGACGGCCATGCCCGAAGCCCAGCGTCGCCGTGGTCGCCGTCTGGTGTTGCTGATCACCGCGCTGTTCATGGCCCCGCTGGTGGCGGCGTTGGTGCTGTATTACCGCGACTGGCAACCCACGCACACGAAGAACTACGGGCAACTGCTGCACCCGGTGCGCGATCTGCGCGATGTGCGTTTCACCCGCGCCGATGGCAGCGCGTTCCGTTTCAACCATGAAGACCACGTCTGGCGCTTGCTCGTTGCCCCGCCGGCGAACTGTGCGGTGGCCTGCGAGCGCCTGGAAGACGCGTTGCAACGCATCTGGATCGGTCTTGGCAACAACGCCGACAGCGTGCAACTGCTGTGGGTCGGTGCCGCGCCCACGCGGACGTTTCGCAACTTGATCGTGGTGCACGCCGATACCGGCCTGGCGCCGCGGCTGCCGGACGTGGCCACGCCCGCCGCGATCCCGGTGTACCTGGTCGACCCGACCGGCTTCCTGTTCATGCGCTACCCACCGGGCTTCGACCCCGGCGGCCTGCGCCGCGATCTCAAGCGACTGACCGGGCAAGCCGGGATGTGAGCCACGCTGTTCGCAGCCTCAACCCGGCGGCGGTCGCTGGCGCTCGATCAGCACGCCCACCGCGCGCGCGCCGCGCACCGCGCCGGGCTTGCTCAGCTTCAGTCGCAACCAGTGCACCGGGAACTCGTCGAGGATGATTTGCGCGCAGCGCTCGGCCAGCGTTTCCACCAGCCCGAATCCCGACTCGGGAACGAACGCGATCAGGCGCTTGCTGACCGCCTTGTAGTCGAGCGTGTCGGCGATGGCGTCGGAAGCCGCCGGCACGCGGTTGTCGAAGCCCATTTCGATGTCGAACACCAGCGGCTGGCGGATCTTGCGTTCCCAATCGTAGATGCCGATCAGGGTTTCGATTTGCAGCCCTTCGATGAAGACCTTGTCCATGTGGCCGTGATTGGTGATTGGTGATTGGTGAATCGTGCAAACGAAAAACCGAACACGGCAAAGTCCACGCGCCATTGCAACTCACGGGCCAATGGTCGCGCGGCACTCGGAGCTTGGCTACCGCGCAGTCGCCAGTCCCGAGTCCCGAGTCCCGAGCCCCGCCGGCAACGCCGGCAAACTCGCCATATCCCAGCGTGGCCGCACCTCCACCGCCGCTGCGTCGTGCAGGCCGGCGGCCAGCCGCAGCGCGCCGGCGTAGGCGATCATCGCGCCATTGTCGGTGCAAAACGCCAGCCGTGGGAAGCTCACCTTGCCGCCGCCGCGCGCCGCCTGTTCCTGCAACTTCGCGCGCAGCCGCAAGTTCGCGCCGACGCCACCGGCGACGATCAAGGTATCCATGCCGGCCGCATCCAGGGCGCGCGCGCACTTGATCGCCAGCGTATCGACCACCGCGTCCTCGAAGCCGCGGGCGATGTCGGCGCGGGTCTGCTCGGATCGGTCGGATTTCTGCCACGCCAGCAGCACCTGCGTCTTCAGCCCGGAGAAGCTCAGGTCCAGCCCGGGACGGTCGGTCATCGGGCGCGAAAATTTGTACGCGCCGGGCGTGCCGCGCTCGGCGATCCTGGCCAGATGCGGGCCGCCCGGATACGGCAGGCCCATCAGCTTGGCGGTCTTGTCGAAGGCCTCGCCGGCGGCGTCGTCCAGGCTCTCGCCGAGCAATTGGTAATCGCCGATGGCGCGCACGCCGATCAGTTGCGAATGCCCGCCCGACACCAGCAGCGCCACGAACGGCGGCTTGAGGTCGGCATCTTCCATCAACGGGGCCAGCAGGTGGCCTTCCATGTGATGCACGCCGATCGCCGGCACATCCAGCGCCCACGCCAGCGCGCGGCCCACGCCGGCGCCGACCAACAGCGCACCGATCAAACCCGGCCCGGCGGTGTAGGCCACGCCGCCCAGATCGCGCACGCTCATGCCGGCTTCGGCCAGAGTCTGCCGGATCAGCGGCAGCAGCTTGCGTACGTGGTCGCGGCTGGCCAGCTCGGGTACCACGCCGCCGTATTGCGCGTGCAGCGCGACCTGACTGTAGAGCGCGTGCGCACGCAGCCCGGAGGCAAGGTCGTAGACCGCCACCCCGGTCTCGTCGCAGGAGGTTTCGATGCCGAGGACTGCTGGGTTCATGCGGCTTGCCCTCGTTGCGTAGAAGCGGCTTCTGGCCGCGATTGCCTTGGGAGCGGCATCCGTCCGCGACGCCCTGCCGCGATTCCCTGTGGGAGCGGCGTCCCGCCGCGACGCTCTGCCAACCACCACCGATTCCTGAAATCGGGCTTGGCTTGCGTCGCGCCACGCCATTCCGGTATCATACGCGGCTCGCCCGTCCTTCTGGACGGTTTTCAGTCTCCGGAGTCTCCATGCCGTCCGTCAAAGTCCGCGAAAACGAGCCCTTCGAGTTTGCGCTGCGCCGCTTCAAGCGCACCTGCGAGAAGGCTGGCGTCCTCGCCGAAACCCGCAAGCGCGAGTTCTACGAGAAGCCCACGCAGGAGCGCAAGCGCAAGGCCGCCGCCGCGGTGAAGCGCCAGATCCGCCGTTCCTCGCGCGACGTGACCAAGCGCCAGCGGTTGTACTGATCGACGCGATTCGAGCGAAAGCCGGCCACGCTCCGCGTCGCCGGCTTTTTGCGTTTCTGGGGACTGTATCGAGACGAATCCGCGCTCTTGCTCGTCATTGACCGGCTTGGCCGTTGTGAAGCACTTCCGCGTTGGCGGGAATCGCTTCTGAACGACATCGGATTCCTCCTGAAGAGCGATTCCCGCCTTCGCGGGAATGACGTACGAGATCAATTCGTTTTGATGCCTGTGAAACATCTGGAGTAGTCCATGTCCCTGAAAGCCCGCCTCACCGACGACATGAAAGCCGCGATGAAATCCGGCGACAAGCAGCGTCTGGGTGTGATCCGCCTGATCCTGGCTGCGGTCAAGCAGCGCGAGGTGGACGAGCGCATCGTGCTCGACGACGCGCAGGTGCTGGCCGCGCTGGAGAAGATGCTCAAGCAGCGCAAGGATTCGGTCGCGCAGTACGAAGCCGCCGCACGCGAGGACCTGGCGCAGGTCGAGCGCGATGAAATCGTGGTGATCCAGACGTATCTGCCGCAGCAGATGTCCGCCGATGAACTGGCCGCCGAAGTCGCCGCCGCGATCGCGGCATCCGGCGCGACCGGCCCGGCGGACATGGGCAAGGTGATGGCCGTGCTCAAGCCGAAGATCGCTGGCCGCGCCGACATGGGGCAGGCTTCGGCGCTGGTGAAGCACAAACTCGCCGGATGATGCGCGCGGGACGTTGCACTAAGCTGCTGGCATGGCCCGCATCCCCGACGCCTTCATCGACGATCTGCTGGCCCGCACGGACATCGTCGAGCTGATCGGTGCGCGCGTGCCGCTCAAGCGGCAAGGCCACGAGTACGCGGCGCGTTGCCCGTTCCACGACGAGCGCTCGCCGTCGTTCACCGTATCTCCGAACAAGCAGTTCTATCATTGCTTCGGCTGCGGCGCGCACGGCACCGCGATCGCTTTCCTGATGAACTACGACCGGCTGGAGTTCCTCGACGCGGTCGAGGAGCTGGCCAAGCGCGCCGGCGTGGAGGTGCCGCGCGAGGCCCGGCGCAGCGGCGGTGGCGGCGATGCCACCGATTTGTACGACATGCTGGAGGCGGCCGCGCAGTTCTTCCGTCGCCAACTGCAAGACACCCCGGTCGCGCAGGACTACCTGCGCCAGCGCGGGGTGGACACGGACTGCCGCCAGCGCTTCGGCATCGGCTACGCACCCGATGCCTGGGATGCACTGAAGAATGCGCTGGGCACCGATGAGCGCCGCCTGCGCCTGCTGGAAGCCGCGGGCCTGTTTTCCAAGGGCGATTCCGGGCGCGTGTACGACAAGTTCCGCAAGCGGATCATGTTCCCGATCCACGACCGTCGCGGGCGCGTGATCGCCTTCGGCGGGCGGGTGACGAGCAAAGACGATTCACCGAAGTACCTCAACTCGCCCGAGACCAGCCTGTTCCACAAGGGCCGCGAACTGTACGGCCTGTGGCAGGTGCGGCAGGCGCATTCGAAGATCGAGCGGCTGATCGTGGTCGAGGGCTACATGGACGTGGTCGCGCTGTTCCAGTACGGCGTCACGCAAGCGGTGGCCACGCTCGGCACCGCGACCACGCCCGACCATGCAGAACTTCTATTTCGCAACGCGCCCGACGTGGTGTTCTGTTTCGACGGCGACAAGGCCGGGCGCGGCGCGGCGTGGAAGGCGCTGGAAGCGGCGCTGCCGCGCATGCGCGACGGCCGGCAGGCGTTCTTCCTGTTCCTGCCCGAAGGCGAAGACCCGGATTCGATCGTGCGCAAGGACGGTGCGGCCGGTTTCGAGGCGCGCTTGCAGCACGCCACGCCGCTGTCGGAATTCGTGTTCGCCGAACTGGGCAAGGACGTGAACTTGTCCACCTTGGATGGCCGTGCGCGGCTGGCCGAGCGTGCGCGTCCCTTGCTGGCGCAGATCCCCGACGGCGCCTTTCGCGATCTGATGCACGCGCGGCTGACGCAAATCACCGGCGCGAATGTCGCCAAGGCGCAAGAGAATGCGACGCGCGCGCCGCCGCCACGCCCGCTTGCGAGCGGTCGGCGCAGCCTCGTGCGCAGCGCGATCACGTTGCTCTTGCAAGATCCGACGCTGGGCTTGGACGTCGCTTGGCCGCCGCTGTTTTCGGCCCTGCGCCAACCCGGGGTGGATCTGCTGGTGGAACTGATCACGCTGGTGCGTGCGCGCCCGCAAATCGCCACTGGCGCCCTGCTCGAACTGCTGGCCGGGCGCGAGGAAGAAGCCGCGCTGCGCAAGCTCGCCTTGCAGGCGTTGCCGGGCGAGCCGGCCGGTTGGCTTGCGGAATGGCGTGGCGCGCTGGCCCAGCTCGATCAGCAAACCCTGAGCCAGCGTGTGGACGAGTTGCGGGCGCGCCAATCCGAAGCCGGATTGTCGGATGAGGAAAAGAACGAACTGCGCGAACTGATGAAGGTGTTCGCCCGACGCTGAGGGATGAAGTCCGGCTGGGGCGGGAGCCCGGTCGATGGCTCACTGCTTGAAGAACGGCGGCTCGCCAAAGCCCAGCGCCTGCATCCGCTCGGACAACGCGTCGGCGGCATCGGCGCGCAGCGGGCCGACATGCACGCGCCACATCTGCCGGTCGGCGACCTGCACCGCGACCAGCTCGACCGGGCCGATGCCGGCACGTTGCAGACGTTCGCGCATGTGCTCGGCGTTGTCGCGGTCGCCGTAGCTGGCCACTTGCAGGAAACCCACGGTGGACGGATCGATGGCCGGACGGCCGACTTGCGGCGCGGTGGTCGGCGGCGTGGTTTGCTGCCGCAGCGGTGCGGTCGCGGCGGCCGTGGTGCTGGTTGCCGACACCGCCGCGAACGGCGTGGGCAGCGTGGTCTCCGGGATCGCCGGGCGGGTTGCGCTATCGCCCGGTTCGGGTGTGGGTGCCGGAACCGACGCTACCGTCGGGGTGGCGTCGTGGCGGTCGCGTGCCGGTGGCGTGGCAGCGCTTTCCGCTGCGTCCTGGGGCGGCACGGGTTTGGCGGCGAACGCAGCGATCGGGTCGGAGGCAGGTGTCGCCACGCGCGGCGCTGGCGCCGAAATTTCCGGCGAAACCGTGTGGACCGACGCCGGACGTGGCGCAGCCGGGCGGGCCAGCGCGACCGGGTTGGTGGTGCCGGCCGGCAATGCCTTGCCGGTGTCGATGCCTTGGACCTCCACCCGCGCGGTGCCGTGCACGTTGACGCCCAGCTTGATCGCCGCGGCGTAGGACAGGTCGATCAGGCGGCCGTCGTGGAACGGGCCACGGTCGTTGATGCGCACGATCACGCTGCGCCCGTTTTCCAGATTGGTCACGCGCGCGTAGCTGGGCAGTGGCAGGGTGCGGTGCGCGGCACTGAACTGCGACAGGTCGTAGGGCTCCAGCGAGGAAGTCACGCGGCCGTCGAACTTGGTGCCGTACCACGAGGCGACGCCGGTTTCGTCGTAACCGGCCGCGGACGGCAGCACCGTGTAGGTCTTGCCGAGCACCACGTAAGGCGAGCGATTGCCGTAGCGGGCCAGCGGCTCGGGGTGCGGCACCGGCTCGGGCAGGTTGGCCACGTCCGGAGGCACCGCCGGCGCGCCGTCGGCCACGCCCGGTGCGTACAACCCGCCCGGGGTGTAGGGGCCGAGTGGCTGCCACGGTTTTTTCCCGTGATGGGCGGGCGTGTTGGCGGTGCGGGTCGGCTTGGGTTTGTCGCCCGCGCAGGCGGCCAACAGCAGCGCGGCCACCGCCAGCGCCAGCGCGCGCAGGATCGGTTCGGCGCGGCCGGACACGCCTTTCACGGCGACGGCGGCGTGTCGGGATCCTTGCCGGCGATCGCCTCGGCGAGCTGGTAGACCGCCATCGCGTACATCGGCGAGCGGTTGTAGCGGGTGATCGAATAGAAGTTCTGGAAGACGATCCAGTCCTCCGTGCCGTTGGCGCCATCGAGCGTGAGCAGCGAGCCCATCATCGGCTTGCCGAGCGCCACCTTGGGCTGGTAACCCTTGGCCTCCAGATCGGCCAGCGAATACTTGGGCGTGAAGTCGTCGGGCGCGAAGGCGATCGTGGATGGATCGTGCACCGCGCGCACCGCGACTGGTTCGCCCTTCTGCCAGCCGTTGGCGACGAAATAGTTGGCCACCGAAGCAAACAGGTCGGGCATCGAACCGCCGAACAGGTCGATATGGCCGTCGCCGTCGCCATCGACCGCGTACTGGCGATAGCTCGACGGCATGAACTGGCCCCAGCCCATCGCCCCGGCGTAACTGCCGGTGAGCGCGGTGACGGTGAAGTGCTGCTCGTTGGCCAGTGCGAACAACTGCGCCAGTTGGTCGCGGAAGAATGCCTGACGGTCGTTCTCGCGCTGGATCTTGGCCGGGTCGCCGCTGCGCGGGTACCAGAACGCCAGCGTGTACAGCGCGTCGAGCACGCGGTAACTGCCGGTGTTGCCGCCGTAGCCGGTCTCCACACCGATGATCGCGCAGATCAGCTCGGCCGGTACGCCGGTGGCGTCCTCGACTTTTTGCAGTTGTTTGTGGTGCGCGGCGAAAAACGCACGCCCGGCGGCGATGCGACGGGCAGTGACGAAGATCGGCCGGTACTGCTTCCAGGTCTTCACCGACTCGGCCGGGCGCGACATCGCATCGACGATGGACTGCCGGTAATGCGCCTTGTGCAGGTCGGCGAGGATGTCTTGTTCGTTCAGGTGATAGGTGGTGGCGGTGGCTTGCGCGAAGGCATCCAGATCGGCCGGCGGCGGCGGATCGGCGGCCCATGCCGGCGCGGCGACGAGCGCGCAAACGAGGGTGGCGGCGAGCGCGCGCAAGCGCGCGGGGACGGTGAGATGCGGGCGTGGGTTCATGCTGCGAATCTAGCACGCGCGGCGACGGGGCGGGTTCTCGAAATCTCCGTTCGTGGTGAGGAGGATCGCTAGAGAACCCTCCGACAAAGCTCAGGGCAGGCTACGTTCGAGCCGATCCGACTCGAACCATGCTGACGATGTTCCCGGTAATGGCAGTGCCAGACCGTGGTTCGATCGCGGCCTCGACCCTGCGGGTCTCGATCCGCGCCTCACCACGAACGGGTCATGAGGGTGGCCTCGACCCTGCGGGTCTCGCTCCGCGCCTCACCACGAACGGGTCATGAGGGTGGCCTCGACCCTGCGGGTCTCGCATCGCGCCTGCCCACGAACGGAGGAGGCTTCAGGGTCGCCCCTGCTCCCCGCTCACTGCTCCCTGCTCCCCGCTCCCTGCTCCGCGCTCCCTGCTCCGCGCTCCCCGCTCCCTGCTCCCTGCTCCCTGCGGATGCCATCCACCGCCCGCGCACGATAAAATGCGTGGCTTGGGTTCCGGCCCCTCATGCCGGCCATCAGGAGACGTGCTCGATGTCGGTTTTGATCTGCGGTTCGCTCGCCTACGACACCATCATGGTGTTCCAGGATCGATTCAAGAATCACATCCTGCCCGACAAGGTGCACATCCTGAACGTGTCCTTCCTGGTGCCGCGGATGCGCCGCGAGTTTGGCGGCTGCGCCGGCAACATCGCCTACAACCTCAAGCTGCTCGGCGGCGAGCCGCTGCCGATGGCCACGGTCGGGCAGGATTTCGGGCCCTACCGCGAGCATTTCGAAGCCTGCGGCATCGGCATGGATCACATCAAGGTGCTGCCGGACCTGTTCACCGCGCAGGCCTTCATCACCACCGATCTGGACGACAACCAGATCACCGCCTTCCACCCCGGTGCGATGATGCGCTCGCATGAAAATCACGTCGGCGACGCGAGCGGCGTGAAGCTGGGTATCGTCGGCCCCGATGGGCGCGATGCGATGTTGCAGCACGCGGCCGATTTTGCGCGGCTGGGCATCCCCTTCATCTTCGATCCGGGGCAGGCGCTGCCGCTGTTTTCCGGCGAGGAGTTCCGCGCCTTCATCGAGCAGGCCGATTTCGTCACCGTCAACGATTACGAATCCAACCTGTTGCAAGAGCGCACCGGCTGGAACGCCGAGCAGATCGCGGGCAAGGTGAAGGCCTACATCGTCACCCACGGTGCCAAGGGCTCGCTGATCCACGCCGATGGCCAGCAGCACGAGATCCCGCCGGCGCACGAGCGCCGCGTCAGCGACCCGACCGGCTGCGGCGATGCCTACCGCGCCGGCCTGCTGTTCGGCATCGAGCACGGCTACGACTGGCCCACCATCGGGCGCATGGCCTCGCTGATGGGCGCGTTGAAGGTCGAGCACCCCGGCACGCAGAACCAGCGCTTCGACTACGCGCAGTTCGCCGAACAGTTCCGCCAGCAGTTCGGCCACGCGCTGAAGTGAGCGGCGGGGCGGTGCGCGTTCTGGTAGCGTGGATGCTGCGGCCGCGGCTGACGCTGTAGCCCGCGCACCGGCACCGTTACCGGAGTCCATCGCGATGACCACCCCCGAAAACCAGCGCCCGCTCGAGGCGGGCATCACCACCGATTTCCGCAACCAGCTCAGCTACGGCAAGTACCTGCACCTGGACACCCTGCTGTCGGCGCAGCATCCGCTGTCGGCGCAGCACGACGAGATGCTGTTCATCGTCCAGCACCACGTTGCCGAGCTGTGGCTCAAGCTGACCTTGCACGAGCTGCGTGCGGTGCTGGCGCACCTGCGCGAGGACAAGCTCGCGCCGTGCTTCAAGATGTTTTCGCGGATCAAGCTGATCCAGCAGCAGCTGATCGGGATGTGGTCGGTGCTGGAAACCCTCACCCCGACCGACTATCTGGCCTTCCGCGACATCCTCGGGCCGTCCTCGGGTTTCCAGTCGCTGCAATACCGATTGGTGGAGTTCGCGCTGGGCAACAAGAACGCCGACATGCTGGTCGCGTTCGCGCACGACGCGCCGGCACAGGCGCAACTGCGCGCCGCGCTGGAGGCCCCGTCGTTGTACGACGAATGTCTGGGTTGGTTGGCGCGTTGCGGGCACGCGGTGCCGGCCTCGCTGCTGCAGCGCGACTTCGCGCGCGCGCACGTGCGTGAGCCGGCCCTGGTTCCGGTGTTAGTGCGCATCTACGAGAACACCGAGCAGTTCTGGGACGCCTACGACCTGTGCGAATCGCTGGTGGACATCGAGGTCAACTTCCAGACCTGGCGCTTCCGACACATGAAGACCGTCGAGCGCATCATCGGCTACCGTCGCGGTACCGGTGGCTCGTCGGGTGTGGGCTTCCTCAAGCAGGCGCTGGATCTGACGTTCTTCCCGGAGCTGTTCGAGGCACGTACTTGCATCGGCGTATCTGCGCCAAAGTGATCCAGTAACAGCGCTGGCGTCGGGCCACGGCGCCAACGTTCCGAGTCCCGAACCCTGAACAATTCCCGCACCCCGGAGCCTCCCGCATGAGCGCCACGCAAACGCCCACGCCCGCCATCGCCCCGCCGGAGTTCCGCACGGTAATGGGCCATCCACGGCCGCTGTGGATGTTGTTCATGACCGAGTTCTGGGAGCGCTTCGCCTTCTACGGCATGCGCTGGGCGCTGACCTTGTACATCGTGGCGCAGTTCTTCGGCGGCCAGGCCAGCGGTCAGGCCGAGGCCAGCCGCACCTACGGCGCGTTCCTGGCGCTGGTGTACGCCACCGCGATCTTCGGCGGCTTCGTCGCCGACCGCCTGATCGGCTTCCAGCGTTCGATCCTGGTGGGCGCGCTGGTGTCGGCGGCCGGGTATTTCATGGTCACGGTGCCCAACCACATCGTGTTCCTGTTCGGCCTGGCCACCATCATCGTCGGCAACGGTCTGTTCAAGCCCAACATCTCCACCCAGGTCGGCCAACTGTACGCGCAGGGCGACGAGCGCCGCGATTCGGGCTTCACCATCTTCTACATGGGCATCAACGCCGGTGCCTTCGTCGCCCCGATCGCGACCGGCATCCTCGCCAATCGCTATTTCGGCAACCAGGCCATGCCTGCCTACAAGGTGGTGTTCATGGCCGCCGGCATTGGCATGTTGATCTCGACCGTATGGTTCTGGATCGGTCGCCGCCAGCTCGGCGCCATCGGTCGCCCACCGCAGGGCGGCGAAAGTCCGCTGCGGGTGATCGGCGTGCTGGCCGGCGTGGCCGTGGCGATTCCCGGGGTGTACCTGCTGATGTCCATCGACGCGGCGATCGTGGCCTGGATCCTGGCCACACTGTTCGTGGCGCTGTGCGTGATGGTGCTGGTGGAGGGCTTGCGTGAAGGCGCCGTGTACCGCGATCGCGCCATCGCGATGCTGATCATCTTCGCCTTCAACGTGTTGTTCTGGTGCTTCTTCGAGCAGGCCGGCAGCTCGTTCAACTTCCTCGCCCAGAACATCGTCGATCGCGCCATCGGCGGCTGGGAGTTCCCGGTCGGCTGGTTCCAGTCGATCAATGCGCTGGGTATCCTGGCCTTCGCGCCGGTATTCGCCTGGGCGTGGATGGCATTGGGTCGATCCAACCCGTCGATCCCGCGCAAGTTCGGCCTCGGGCTGATCTTCAACGGGCTGGCCTTCGCGTTGCTGATGTTCGCCCTGTCGAGCCAGGTGGACACCCACGGCAAGATTCCGCTGTGGCCGCTGGTCGCGGTGTATCTGATCCAGACCTGCGGCGAGCTGTGCTTGTCGCCGATCGGGTTGTCGATGGTGACCAAGCTGGCGCCGCTGCGTGTGGTCGGGCTGGCGATGGGTGGCTGGTTCCTGTCCACCGCGATCGGCAACAACCTGTCGGGCATCTTCGCCAGCCACGTCAGTGGCGAGGGCGGCATGAACGTGCATTCGGCGCTGGCCGGCTACACCTTTGGCTTCTGGGCGCTGGTGATCCCCGGAGTGTTGTTGTTCCTGATCGCGCCGCTGATCCAGAAGCTGATGCACGGGGTGAAATGAGCGGGCTGCCTGCACGCCGCGCCGACGGTCTGCCGGAGCCCGCCGCCGGCGACCTCCTCGGCCATCCGCGCGGGGTGTGGATGCTGCTGGCGGTCACGATCGGGCTCAACTTCGCCTTCTACGGCTTTCGTGCGTTTCTGGCGCCGTACGCGGCCGATACCTTCTTCGCAGGCCTGACCAAGGCCGATGCGCTCAAGCAGGCCGACCTGCTGCTGGCCGGTTTCGGCACGCTCACTTACGCCACCGCGATCATCGGCGGCTGGATCGCCGACAACGTGCTCGGCGAGGCGCAGGCGCTGCGCATCTCCCTGTGGGCCACGACGCTGGGGTTGTTGGGATTGGCGTGGCCCAGTCGCGAAGGGTTCACCTTGGCGCTGTCGTTCTTCGTGCTCGCCGCCGGGCTGGGCATCCCGCTGACGGTTCTCGTCGGGCGCAACTACGCCGACGACGACCCGCGCCGCGACGCCGGCTACACGCTGTTCTACCTCGCCATCAATCTGGGTGCGTTCGTTGCCCCGCCGGTGTGCGCGGCGTGGATCGGCAAACGCTTCGGCTATGACTGGGGTTTCGTGGCCGCTGCGGCGGGGATGGCGGTGTCAGCGCTGATCTTCGAACTGCGCCATCGCCGCATCCCCGGTGCGGCCGATCGCCCACCGCTGCACCGCGCGTGGTCGACGCCGGCGGTATTGATCTGCACGCTGGCGCTGGTGTGGCCGTGCGCGTTGTTGCTGGCGCACCCGGATGCACTGCACGTGGCGGTGTACGTGCTGATGGCGTTGATGATCGTGTATTTCGTGGTGCGCTCGCTGCTGCGCGGCGATGCCGTGCAGAGCCAGCGTTACCTCGCGATGTTGCTGCTGTTCGCGGCGATGGTGCTGTTCTGGGCGTGGAGCCTGCAAGGGGCGACCTCGCTGAACTTCTTCGCCCGCGACCACGTGCGCGCGCCGTTCGACTACAGCTGGTTCCAGTCCGCCAACCCGCTGTACATCCTCGTGCTCGCCCCGGCGCTGGCGGCGCTGTGGCCGTGGCTGGATCGGCGCGGCCTGAATCCGTCCACGCCGATGAAGTTCGGCATCGGCCTGTTGCTGGTGGCATTGAGTTACGGGGCGATGGTGTACGCGGTGCGGTTTCTGGTCGGCCATGACGGACGCACGCCGTGGTGGCCGCTGGCGCTGTGTTACCTGCTTTCGACGCTGGGCGAACTGGCACTGTCGCCGATCGGCTACGCGATGATCGGCAAGCTGGCCGCGCCCGAGGACGCCTCGCTGGCGATGGGCGGCTGGTTCTTCGGGGTGGGCGTGTCCTACGACCTGTCCGGGCGCATCGCGGCGATGACCACCCACGCCGACGGCAACGCGCTGGCCGGTTACGACCACGTGTTCACGATGCTGCTGTACAGCGGCATCGGCATCGCGCTGGTGTACCTGCTGACCGCGCCGTGGATCGTCAAGCTGATGCATGGGGTGAAGTGAAGGTGGGGTGGCGAGAAGTGCCGCCTGAGGAATCCCGCAACTGCGGCACGTGCAACGTCCGTGGCTTCGTTCGCCCCTCACCCCCACCCGCACCCCGGCCATCGCAAATAGCGCGATGGCGCTCATCGGTGCGCGAACCCGTGGTTCGCCAGCGCGCCGCTTCGCCCCGAAGGGAGAGGGGCTTTGCCACGCCCTTCTCCCATCGGGAGAAGGTGGCGCGAAGCGCCGGATGAGGGGGTGAAGCAATTCGGAGTGCATATACAACGCTCGGTGCCATTTGCCCTTCACCCGCACCCCGACCACTGCGCGCCGCTTCGGCCCGAAGAGAGCGATGAGCGCTGCTGCAACGCAACATGACGCGACCGGCTGCGCAGGCCATGCTACCCGGCCCCTCGCGGGCACCCATCCCAACGCGAATCCGCCATGACCGCCGCCAATCCGCCCGTACCGCAATCCAAGTCGTTCTCCACCGTGTTCCTGATCGAGCTGTGGGAGCGCTTCGGCTACTACGGCATGCAGGCGCTGATCGTGTTCTACATGGTGCAGCGGTTGGGGTTTCAGGACGAGAAGGCCAATCTGGTGTGGAGTGCGGCGGCGGCGTTGATCTATGTCGCCCCGGCGATCGGCGGCTGGATCGGCGACAAGATCCTCGGCACCCGCCGCACGATGCTGCTGGGCGCGGTGGTTCTGGGCTTGGGTTACGCCCTGATGACCATCCCCAGCGAGAACACCTGGGCACTGTTCGGCGCGCTGTCCGTGATCGTGATCGGCAACGGCCTGTTCAAGCCCAACGCCGGCAACCTGGTGCGCAAGATCTACGAGGGCGACGATTCCAAGATCGACAGCGCCTTCACCATCTACTACATGGCGGTGAACATCGGCTCGACGGTGTCGATGTTGCTCACGCCGAAGATTCGCGACTGGGTCAACGCGCTGTATCACAACGAGTTCGGCTGGCACGCGGCGTTTGGCGTGTGCGCACTGGGGCTTTTGATCGGTCTGGTCAACTACTTCTTCATGCGCAAGGCGATGGAGCACATTGGCTCGGAACCCGACGAGCGCCCGGTGGACATGGGCAAGCTGGCGATGGTGCTGATCGGCGCGGCGCTGTGCGCCGGTGGCGCAGCGGCGGTGCTGCAGTACGAGTCGTTGGCGCGCATCTTCGTCTACGGGGCTGGCGTGGTGCTGCTGGGCATCTTCGGCTACCTGATCGTCGGCAGCCATCGCGACGAGCGCGCCGGCTTGATCGCCGCGCTGATCCTGGTGGTGCAGACGATCTTCTTCTTCGTGTTCTACCAGCAGATGTCCACCTCGCTGAACCTGTTCGCGCTGCGCAACGTGGACTGGAGCTTCGATCTGTTCGGCAGTCACCTGTGGACATGGACGCCCGAGCAGTTCCAGGCCTTCAACCCAATCTGGATCATGTTCCTCTCGCCGATCCTGGCCTGGGCTTACACCCACTTCGGCAAAACCGGCCGCGACCTGTCGGTGGCGGCCAAGTTCGCCACCGGCTTTGCCGCGGTGGCGCTGGGCTTCTACATCTACGGTGCCGCCGGCCACTTCACCACCGCACCGGGCAAGACCAATTCCTGGGTGATGGTGTGGGGCTACGGGCTGGGTTCGCTGGGCGAGCTTCTGACCAGCGGCCTGGGGTTGGCGATGATCGCCCGCTACGTACCTGCGCGCATGGGTGGCTTCATGATGGGCGCGTACTTCGTCGCCTCGGGCATCTCGCAGTATCTGGGCGGCATCGTCGCCAACTACGCCGCCGTTCCGCAAAACGTGACCGACCCGGTGCAGACCATGCCGATCTACACGAACCTGTTCAACCTGCTCGGTCACTGGGGCGTGGGCATCACCGTGGTGTCGTTCATCCTCGTTTTGCCGATGCGCAAGCTCTCGGCGATCCATCATGCCGCCCGCGCTTCCGACGAGCGCGTGGAGGCCGAGGTGCCGGTGCACGTGCGTTCGTCGAACTGAGCTTCTTGTCCGCCCGTGGTTTGATCTGGCCCTCGGCGCCGAATGCGGCCCGGGGTCTCGATCCGCGCCTCACCACGAACGGATGAACCTACCAGGGACTGCGCACTGCAAGCGATCAACCCGCCTGCGCCACCTCGGCGGCATCCAGCCGGTCGAGGATGCGCGCCAGCGCGGCGCGATCTTCGCCATCCAGACCGGCCAGCAAGTCGCGCTCCAGTTGCAGCGCCAGCGGCGCGATCGCATCGAACACCCGGTAGCCCTTGGCCGATAGCGTGAGCACGCTGCGCCGGCGGTCGTGCCCGTGCGCGGCGCGCTTGAGCCGGCCGTCGCGCAACAGGCGCGCCACCGCGCGGCTGATCGCCACCTTGTCCATCGCGGTGCGCTCGGCCAGTTCGCTCGCCGACAGGCCCGGATAGCGGCCCAGTACAGCCAGCACCCGCCATTCGGTGGTGCCCAGCGCGAAGCGTTGCGCGTACAGGCGCGCGATGTCCTGGCTGATGCGGTTGGCCAGCACCGAGATCCGGTAGGGCAAGAAGCGCTCGAGTTCCAGCACGGCGTGGCGCGCGGCGGGGACGTCGCCGCCGAAGTCGGGAACGCCAACGGACGGGAGGTTGCGGGCCATGTTGCGTCGCGGCTTGCGGATGGTTGCATATGAAACTATCATCGTCGCTTCCTTCCCGCAAGCCACGCGAGCACGCCATGAACGCACAGGCGCAGACCCAGTCGACCAAC
Source organism: Pseudomonadota bacterium (assembly GCA_018241125.1). Lineage (GTDB taxonomy): Bacteria > Pseudomonadota > Gammaproteobacteria > Xanthomonadales > Xanthomonadaceae > SZAS-103. The sequence goes on from JAFEEL010000001.1 coordinate 28,398, forward strand.
ATCGGAATGCAGCCCACCACCTTCGCCAACCCGATGGGCATCGATGGTTTCGAGTTCGTCGAGTTCGCTGCCCCCGACGCCGCCGGCGTGGCCGCGCTGCACGCGCTGTTCGGCCGCATGGGCTTCACCGCCGCGCTGCGCCACAAGAGCCGGCCGATCACCGTCTATCGTCAAGGCGGGATCAACCTGCTGCTCAACGAGGAGCCCGATTCGTTCGCGTCGGATTTCGCCAAGGCGCACGGGCCGTGTGCCTGTGGCTTCGCGATCCGCGTGGCGCGTCCGGCGCTGGGCGTGCGTGACGAGGTGCTCGCGCGCGGCGGCGAGGCGATCGGCCACCACGAAACCAGCAAGGCGGTGCCGGCACCGGTGGTCAAGGGCATCGGCGATTGCATGCTGTATCTGGTGGATCGCTACGGCGAGGCCGGCAGCATCTACGATTTCGACTACGAGCCCATTCCCGGCGCGGCGGCAAATCCGCAGGGCTTCGGGTTGACCTTCATCGACCACCTCACCCACAACCTGTATTTCGGCAACATGGAGAAGTGGGCGGACTACTACGAGAAGCTGTTCAACTTCCGCGAGATCCGCTACTTCGACATCAAGGGCGCCAAGACCGGGCTGGTGTCCAAGGCGATGACCGCACCGGACGGCATCGTGCGCATCCCGCTCAACCAGTCCTCTGATCCCAAGAGCCAGATCAACGAATACCTCGACCAGTACAAAGGCGAGGGCATCCAGCACATCGCCCTGTTCACCGACGACATCTACGCGACGGTGGAGGCGATGCACGCGGCCGGTGTGGAGTTCCTCGACACCCCCGACACCTATTTCGACGTGGTGGATCTGCGCATCCCGAACAACGGCGAGGACGTGCCGCGGCTGCGCAAGAACAAGATCCTGATCGACGCCGATCCGGAAACCAAGCAGCGCAAGTTGTTGCAGATCTTCACCCAGAACTGCATCGGCCCGATCTTCTTCGAGATCATCCAGCGCAAGGGCAACGAAGGCTTCGGCGAAGGCAACTTCCAGGCCCTGTTCGAATCCATCGAACGCGACCAGATGAAGCGCGGGGTGTTGTAGTTGCGAACGAAGCGGGCGCTTCTCTAGCCCCTCTCCCATCGGGAGAGGGGTTGGGGTGAGGGGCAAAGGCCACGCAGTCACGACAGGACGCCAATGCCTACACACCTCCGACCACCCAATGCGACCTTGAATCTGGAGCGCTCGCGCGAGCTGCGGCAGTCCCTGACCGACGCCGAACGCGAACTATGGTTCCACCTGAGGGGCCGCCGACTGCAAGGTCTGAAGTTTCGTCGCCAGCATTCGATCCCGCCTTACTTCGTGGATTTCTTCTGTGAGCAGGCGAAGCTGGTGGTCGAACTGGATGGCTCGCAACACGACGAAATGACCGACGCTGCGCGTACTCGATTTCTTGAAGCATGCGGACTGCGGGTGCTGCGGTTCTGGGATAACGAGGCGTTGACGGAAACGGAAGCGGTGCTCGAAGCGATCTTGAACGCTATCGGGCATCCACCCCTCACCCCCACCCCTCTCCCGTTGGGAGAGGGGCTTCAAGACAAATGAACGCTATCGGGCATCCACCCCTCACCCCCACCCCTCTCCCGACGGGAGAGGGGCTCAACAGCAAGCGATCTTGAACGTATTCGGCCCACAACCCCTCACCCCCACCCCTCTCCCGTTGGGAGAGGGGCTTCAAGACAAAGGCCATTGAAATGTCCGCGACGACGCATCACCACGGCTATATGACCGGCTTCGGCAACGAGTTCGCCAGCGAGGCCATCCCCGGCGCGCTGCCGGTCGGGCACAACTCGCCGCAGGCTGCGCCCTTCGGCTTGTACGCCGAGCAGCTCACCGGCACCGCGTTCACCGCGCCGCGCCACGCCAATCGCCGCAGTTGGCTGTACCGCATCCGCCCGGCGGCGGTGCACGGCGAGTTTTCGTTGCTCGACCATGCACACTTCCACAACCGTTTCGGCGACGGCCCGACCACGCCGGCGCAGCTGCGCTGGAGTCCGCGTCCGTTGCCGGCGCAACCAACCGATTTCATCGACGGCTTGTTTACCGTCGCCGGCAACGGCGGCCCGGCGGCGCAGGCCGGCATCGGCATCCACCTGTACGCCTGCAATCGCTCGATGCAGATGCGCTTTTTCTGCGATGCCGACGGCGAGCTGCTGATCGTGCCGCAGCAAGGGCGCCTGCGCATCGAGACCGAACTGGGCGTGCTGGACATCGAGCCGCAGCAGATCGCGGTGATCCCGCGCGGCATCCGCTTCCGCGTGCACCTGCCCGACGGCCACGCCCGCGGCTACGTGTGCGAGAACTTCGGGGCGATGCTCAAGCTGCCCGATCTGGGGCCGATCGGCAGCAACGGGTTGGCCAACCCGCGCGATTTCGAGTATCCGGTGGCCGCGTTCGAGGATGTCGAGGGCGACTTCGAACTGGTGACCAAATTCCAGGGCCACCTGTGGCGCGCGGCGATCGGTCATAGCCCGCTGGACGTGGTGGCGTGGCACGGCAACTGCGCGCCGTATCGCTACGACTTGCGCCGCTTCAACGTGATCGGCTCGATCAGCTACGACCACCCGGATCCGTCGATCTTCCTCGTGCTGCACTCGCCGTCGGATACGCCAGGCACCAGCAACGTGGATTTCGCGATCTTCCCGCCGCGTTGGCTGGTCGCGCAGGATACGTTCCGGCCGCCGTGGTTCCACCGCAACATCGCCAGCGAGTTCATGGGACTGGTGCATGGGGTGTACGACGCCAAGGCCGAAGGCTTCCTGCCCGGCGGCTGCTCGTTGCACAACTGCATGAGCGCGCACGGGCCGGATGCGGCGACGTTCGAGAAAGCCACCGGCGCCGACCTGTCCCGGCCCGATGTCATCGCCGATACCATGGCGATCATGTTCGAGACCCGTGCGGTGATCCATCCGACCGCACAGGCGCTGGCCGCGCCCGAGCGGCAGGCGAACTACGCCGATTGCTGGCAGGGGTTGCGCAAGCACTTCACGCCGCCGGCATAAGCGACCACGCGCGGACGCGGCGGTGCGACGCGCCCTCGTATTCGGCGGCAGCGGACAGATCGGCGACGGTCTGCTGCCGCTGCTGCGTGGCGCTGGATGCGAAGTGCTGGCGGTGTCGCGGCAACCGCATGCGGACGCTGATGGACTGCGCTGGATCGTCGGCGCGCTCGACGACGGCCTGTCGATACCGACAGATGCTTTCGATGCGGTGTTCAGCCTCGGCCCGCTGGATGCCTTTGTGCGTTGGCACGCGCGTGTCGGCCCGATCGCGCCGCGGGTGGTCGCGTTCGGCTCGACCAGCGTCGCAACCAAGGCCACATCCGTCGAGCCGACCGAGCGCGATGTCGCGCAGCGCCTGCGTGTGGCCGAGGACACCTTGCTCGCACTGGGCCCACGCGAAACCGTGGGCGTGACGATCCTGCGCCCGACCCTGATCTACGGTCGCGGCCGCGACCGCACACTCACCCGCATCGCCGCATTCGCGCAGCGGCGCGGATTTTTCGTGCTGCCGCGCAACGCCCACGGACTGCGCCAGCCAGTGCACGTCGATGATCTGGCGCGGGCCGCGCTGGCTGCTGCCGATTCGCCCACCGCCGCTGGCCGCGCCTACGACCTGCCCGGCGGCGAGGTCGTGGCGTTCGATGCGATGGTGCAGCGCGCGCTTGCCTGTTTGCCGAATCACCCGCGGCTGTTGCGGGTTCCCTCGCCGATTTTTCGCGCGATGATCGCCAGCGCAAGGGCGCTGCGAATGATCGACGCCGTCACGCCGGCGATGGGCGAGCACTTGCAGGTCGATCAGGTGTTCGACGGCGCCGCTGCGCAGCGGGATTTCGGCTACGCGCCGCGCGCGTTCGCACCGGAGGCGCGGATGTTCGCCGCGAACGTTGTCGCCAAGCAGCCGTGAGTTGACGCTCGGCAATGCCGGGCGCCGCGCCGTGCTCAGGCCGCCTCGATCCCCGCCAGCTTCTGCAATGCCTCGGCGTACTTGGCGCGGGTGGCCTCGATGATCGCCGCCGGCACGCGCGGGCCGGGCGCGGTCTTGTTCCAGTCCAGCGTTTCCAGATAGTCGCGCACGAACTGCTTGTCGTAACTGGGCGGGCTGATGCCAACGCGGTATGTATCGGCTGGCCAGAAGCGCGAGGAATCCGGCGTGAGCATTTCGTCCATCACCAGTAGCCGACCATTTTCGTCGGTGCCGAACTCCAGCTTGGTGTCGGCGATCAGGATGCCGCGCTGCGCGGCGAAATCGGCCGCGAAGCGGTAGATCGCCAACGTGGCCGCGCGCACCTGCTCGGCCAGATCGGCGCCGATGGCCGCGACCACCGCGTCGAAACCGATGTTCTCGTCGTGCGCGCCGGCGGCGGCCTTGGTCGATGGCGTGAAGATCGGTTCGCGCAGTTGTTCGGCCTGTCGCAAGCCTTCGGGCAAGCGGATTTCGCTGACCCGGCCGGTGCGCTGGTAATCCTTCCAGCCGCTGCCGATCAGGTAGCCACGGGCGATCGCCTCGATCGGGACGGGCTTGAGCCGTTTCGCCACCACCGCGCGCCTGACGTACAGCGCGACATCGGTACCCGCCGGCAGCACGTCGGCAACGCTGCGCCCGGTGAGGTGGTTGGGCATCAGATGCGCGGTCTGGCCGAACCAGAAATTGCTGATCTGGCACAGCATCTCGCCCTTGCCGGGGATCGGATCGGGCAGCACCACGTCGAACGCCGACAGGCGGTCGCTGGCGACGATCAGCAACTGGTCGTTCGGCAGCGCGTACACGTCGCGCACCTTGCCACGGTGCAGCAGGTGCAGGCCGGGCAGGTCGGATTGCGACAAGGTGGTGGCCATGGCCTGGCTCCGCAGAAAAAGACGGTCATTGTAACGGCTCCCCTGTGGGAGGGTCGTCCTCGGCCCGATGGCGACTCCCTTGTGGGAGGGCCGTCCTCGGCCCGATGGATGATTGAAGTCGCGGCTACAAGCCGCTCCCACAAAAGCCGCTCCCACAAACGCCGCGCTTCCAAAAGCACCCAGCCCAAGCCGCGTTAAAATCGAACCCCGCGCCAGCACTGGAATCGCCATGTCCGATTGCATCATCGCCCCTTCGATCCTCTCGGCCGACTTCGCGCGCTTGGGCGATGAAGTGAACGCGGTGCTGCAAGCCGGCGCGGACTGGATTCATTTCGACGTGATGGACAACCACTACGTCCCCAATCTCACCATCGGCCCACTGCTGTGTTCGGCGCTGCGCAAGCACGGCGTGACCGCGCCGATCGACGTGCACCTGATGGTCAAACCCGTGGATCGGATCATCCCTGATTTCGCCGCCGCCGGCGCCAGCCTCATCAGCTTCCATCCGGAGGCCAGCGAGCACGTGGATCGCACCCTGCAACTGATCCGCGACCACGGCTGCCGCGCCGGGTTGGTGTTCAACCCGGCCACCTCGCTGGAGTGGCTGGATTACGTGCTCGACAAGATCGACCACGTGCTGATCATGTCGGTCAATCCCGGATTCGGCGGGCAAAGTTTCATCCCCGCGGCGCTGGACAAGCTGCGGCGCGCGCGGGCGATCATCGACGCCAGCGGCCGCGACATCCGGTTGGAAGTCGACGGCGGGGTGAAGGCCGACAACATCGGCGCCATCGCCGCGGCCGGCGCGGATACCTTCGTCGCTGGTTCTGCCATTTTCGGGGCGAAGGACTATGCGGCGGAAATCGCGGCGATGCGTGCGGCGGTGGCAGCGGCGCGGCGGGCGTGATGGCGCCGGAGACTTGAATCGGCATCGAAGTGCCGCATGTTGTACCTTGAACCTCTCCGTAAAACTCCCCGCCACCCACCCCGCGAGCACGCCATGGGCAACCGACCGGACATCACCATTTCCTCGACCGACGCCGAACGGCTGGATCAACTGTTGACCGGGCTGCCCGGCGGCAGCGTGTTCGGGCGCGCCGAACTGGAAGCCGAACTGGCCCGCGCCCACGTGGTCGAGCCGGCCGCGATGCCGCCGAATGTGGTGACGATGAACTCCACCGTGCGCTTCACGGTGGAGTCCACCGGCGAGGATTTCGAGCTGACCCTGGTGTACCCCAAGGATGTCGATGGCAGCGGCAAGACCATCTCGATCCTCGCCCCGGTCGGCAGCGCCTTGCTCGGGCTGTCGCCGGGCGATGGCATCGACTGGCCGGCGCCCGGTGGCGGGCACCTGCGGGTGGTGGTCAAGGCGGTCACCTTCCAGCCCGAGCGGGCCGGGCAATTGCATCGCTGAAACCGGTACGCGCCGACCGCGCGGGCGTCAGCCTTCCTCGGTGGGATTTTCCAGCGTGAACAGGTCGCGTTCCTCGTCGTAGGCGAACAACTCGGCATAGCGCGCCCAGTTGGTCACCGAGCGCACCGTGGCCTCGGCGTAGCTTTCCGACATGTGGTCTTCCAGTTCGTCGCGGAAACGCCGCGCCGGCGCCTGCTGGGTCGGGCGCTCGTCGAGCACGCGGCGGATGTGCGCGGCCAGCGGCACGTAGACCATCAACTGCTGCGCGAACAGCTGCTTGCGCTCGTCCACCGACATGCTGGCAAAGCGCATCCCGGTCGGTGTCAGGGTGAGATCGCCGCCTTCGAGTTCGGCCAAGCGCAGCAATTGCAGGGTTTCGGCCACCGGGAACAAGTCGTCGACTTCCATCTGCAAACCGCCGGCGAGCGCGGGCAGGTCGGCGCGGCCGTCGTAGGGCGTGCCGGCGACGGTTTCGATCAGGCCGGCCAAGCGGTTCGGCGACACCCGCGGCAGCACCATCGCGATGCCGGTGCCGGGGAACAAGCCATCGCGCACCGGCGCGGCGCGCTCGGTCATGCGCGCGTAGATGTGCTCGACCAGATTGCGGAACGCCGGATCGAGGCGGTTGCGCGGCTGCGGCAGCGGCACCCGCACCTCGCCGACCACGCGCCCCGGATTGGAGCCGAAGATCAGGATGCGGTCGCACATCAGCACCGCTTCTTCGATGTTGTGGGTCACCAGCAGGATCGATTCGATCGGCATGCTGCCCTCGCACCACAGGTCGAGCAGGTCGGTGCGCAGGGTTTCGGCGGTCAGCACGTCCAGCGCCGAGAAGGGTTCATCCATCAACAGCACTTTGGGATGCACCACCAGCGCACGCGCCAAACCCACACGCTGGCGCATGCCGCCGGATAGTTCCTTCGGATAGGCGCTCTCGTAGCCGTCCAGGCCGATCAGATTGATCGCCGCCAGTGCGCGCTTGCGGCGCTCGTCCACCGCCACCCCACGCGCTTCCAGCCCGACCTCGACGTTGTCCAGCACGGTCAGCCACGGGAACAGCGCGAAACTCTGGAACACCATCGCGATCTCGCCGCGCCCGGCCTCGGCCGGCTGGCCGGGGAAGTCGATGGAGCCGGCGGTGGGCTGGGTCAGGCCGGCGATCGAACGCAGCAAGGTGGACTTGCCCGAGCCCGAGCGCCCGAGCAGGCCGACGATCTCGGCCGGGCGCAGTTCCAGATCGACCCGATCGAGCACCAGCCGCGCCTGCGGCTCGCTCTGGTCGTAGGCCTTGCACAGCCCGCGCACGCACACCAGCGGCTCTTTGCGGGCTTCGACGGCGACGTTCATGGGCCACACCTCCAGCTTGTATTCGCTCATTGCATTCCACCTTTGCGCCACGGCGCGGCGTCAGTTCATGCGCATGCGCCGCTCGGCGTACACGTACAACGGCCGCCACACGAGGCGGTTGAACACGGTCACCAGCAACGACATCACCGCGATCCCCAGCACCACCTTCTGGTAGTTGCCGTCGGCGGTGGCGCGGGCGATGTACGCGCCCAGCCCGAAGGCCTCGACGTGGGTTTTGCCCCAGTCGGCGTATTCGGCCACGATGCTGGCGTTCCACGAGCCGCCCGAGGCGGTGAGCGCGCCGGTGATGTAATACGGGAAGATGCCCGGCAAGATCACCCGCCGCCACCACGTCCACGAGCGCAAGCGGTACACCGTGGCGACGTCGCGCAGGTCATTGGGAAATGCGCTGGCGCCGGCGATCACGTTGAACAGGATGTACCACTGCGTGCCCAGCACCATCAGTGGCGACAGCCAGATGTCGGGATTGGCGCGGGTGGCGACGATCGCCACCACCGCCACCGGAAACAACACGTTGGCCGGGAACGCGGCCAGGAACTGCGCCAGCGGTTGCAGCTTGCGCGCCAGCGTCGGCCGCAGCCCGATCCACACGCCCAGCGGCACCCAGATCACGCTCGCCAGCCCGATCAGCACCGCCACCCGCAGCAGGGTCGCCAGCCCGGCGGCGAACGCCACGCCCAGATCGTGCAGCCCCAGCGTCTGCCGCACGTAGGCAAACGCGCTCCACGCGCCGGCCAGCACCAGCGCGCCCAGCAGCACGTTCCACAGCACGTCGGCGGTGCGGCTGGGCGGCGTGGTCGGTCGCGCGCTCTGGCGCGGGCGCAACGCCAGCGTGCGCATCAGCCCTGCCGACATCCACTCGAACGGTGCCGACAGGTGCTTGACCAGCCGCGTGCGCCGCAGCAGCGCGTGCAGCCACGAGCGCTCGACCGCGCCACCGGCGGTCTGCTCGAAGCGGAACTTGTCGGCCCAGGCGACGATCGGGCGGAACAGCAGTTGGTCGTACAGGCCGATCAGCACTGCCATCGCCAGCACCGCCCAGCCGACCGCAGAAAAATTCTGCCGCTGGATCGCCAGCGCCAGATACGAACCGATGCCGGGCAGGGCGATGGAGGTGTTGCCCACCGTGATCGCCTCGGAGGCGACCACGAAGAACCAGCTCCCGGACATCGACATCATCATGTTCCACACCAGCCCGGGCGTGGCGAACGGGGCTTCCAGCCGCCAGAAGCGCTGCCACGCCGAGAACCCGAAGCTGCGGCTGACCTCGTCCAGATCCGAGGGGATGGTGCGCAGCGACTGGTAGAACGAGAACGCCATGTTCCACGCCTGCGCGGTGAAGATGGCGAAGATCGAGGCGCACTCGGGGCCCAGCACGCTGCCCGGGAACAGGCCGAGGAAAAAGGTCACGGTGAAACTCAGAAAACCCAGCACCGGCACCGATTGCAGGATGTCCAGCGCCGGCACGATGATCGATTCGGCACGACGATTTTTCGCCGCCAGCGTGGCCACCACGAAGGTGAACAGCAGTGAGGCAATCATCGCGGCGAACATGCGCAGCGTTGTGCGCAGGCCGTATTCGGGCAGGCGCGCGATGTCCAGATCCACCGGCGCGCGCGAGAGCGTGCTCAGCGGCGCGTGCATGCCGGCAAAGCCGTGCGCGGCCAGTGCGATCGCACCGATCACCAGCGCGAAGGCGACCACGTCGCTGCGATTGGGCAGGATGCGCCCGCTGACCTGCTCGGCCAGCGCGGTCTGCTCGCTGCGGCTGCGCGGCAGGAAGAACATGCGTGCGGCTGCTCAGAACGCCGCGTGCACACGCACCGCCATCGCCCACACCGGGCCGCGCGCCGCGTCGTAGGCGGGGTTGTCCACGTGTTGCAGGTCCATGGTCAACCCCAGATGGTCGGAGAGGGAGGCGTCATAGTAAGCCTCGCCGATGCGTTCGCAGCCATAGCGCGGCAACTGCCCGTCGCCGATCAGGATGCCCATGCCGCCGGCGGCGAGGTAGGCGCGCGCGGCAGCCGAGATGCCGCTGACCTCCACCGCCGCGCCCAGGGTGTCCTTCGCCCGGCCCCAGCGGCTGCCCTTGAGCGCCACGCCGGCGGCCAGCGAGCGGTTGATTTCGGTGAACTCGAAGGCTTCCTTGCTGCCATCGTTGGCGCTGGCGCGAATGAACACACCGAGGCTGTCGTCGATCTGCTGCTCGACGTTCAGCGCCACGCCCGTGCGCGAAGCCCAGCGGCGTACCAAGGATGTATCCGGCGGCGATCCGGTTGTCGTCGCGAGCGCCAGCGCATCGGCGTAGGAGCCCATCTTGCCGTGGTTGTCGAACCACAGCACCCGCACCTTGCCCGGCTGGCCGGCCAGCGTGTGCCGATGTTCGATTTCCAGCACCGATTCGTGCTGGTGGAAATCGCTCTCGAGTTTTTCCGAGTTCGGGACTTTCGACAGGTTGAACAGGCCCGCGCGCAGGCTCCAGTGGCCAAGGTTCAGCTCCGATGCCGCGCCGTAGCTGTAGCCCCAGGCGTCGGCGGCGTAGTCGAACGCGCCGGCATCGATGATCGACCAGTTCAGAAAATCTCCGCGCGGATCGTGCGCGTAGCCGTTGCCGTCGAACACGTCGGTCACCGCGAACTTGCCGAGCGTCAACACAAGGTTGTTTTGCGTGCGCGTGCCGGCCAGCTGGTTGGCATCGGCAGCGAGGGTTTGCTCAGGTCCGCCCAGGTCGAACGTCTGCCGCATGAAGGCCCGTTGCAGCCGGAAGTACGGATGCGACTTGCCGACCTTGTAGGCCTCGCCGCTGGAAAACCCGGCCAGCCCCAGCGTATTGCTCAGGCCGAAGCCTTGATCGATCTCGGGGTTGACGTAAATCTCCGCGCCGCGCCACAGCCGCGCGCCGGCGAACAGGGTGGCGTCGAAGGTTTCCTTCGCGCTGGCGCGTGGGCCGAGGCTGTTGGCGCCCTGGAACGGCGAGGTGAACGACGGGTGGTATTGATCGGTGAACGTGGCCTGCCCGTGCAGCGACCAGTCTTCGACGCTCGGCGCTTCGTCGGCACGCGCCGGCAACGCCGATGCCGCCAGCAAGGCGCAGACGAAAGGCACGAACCGATGCAGTGGCATGGACATCCGGTGGACTCCCGGCAGAGCCATCGGCCGCGACGCAGCGGCGGTCGATGCGCAAGATGAAAAAAACAGGCGGTGGGGTGCGATGGCGAGCCTCGCCGCGAAGGGCGATGCGGGCGGTCGGCGGTTGTTGGCGCGGTGGGCGACGGGGCCGGGATTGCAGCGTGTCGGCCAAGTATCGCGACCGCGCCGGCGGCATCGTAAACGCATCGGCATGGAAATGGGCGATATTGGAACCTTGTAACGCGCGCCCGACTCGACGCGCGGGCCTCGACGATGAGCGTACGCGGCCACGGTTGCCGGCGCATGACGCCGCCCGCAAGGCGGGCTAGACTCAGCCTCAGGCAGTGGGTCAGGAGATGGCCGTGCGTCCGACCGATGTGCGCGATCCGCAGTATTTCCACAAGGTGGTGGACTGCCAGTGGGCATGTCCATCGCATACGCCGGTGCCGGCCTACATCCGCTTGATCGCGGCCGGGCGCTACACCGATGCCTATCTGGTCAACTGGGAGTCCAACGTGTTCCCGGGCATCCTCGGGCGCACCTGCGACCGGCCCTGCGAGCCGGCCTGCCGGCGCGGTCGCGTCGAGGAACACAACACCGGCAAGCCCGAGCCGGTGGCGATCTGCCGGCTCAAACGCGTGGCCGCCGATCACAAGGATGCCGATGTCGGCCAGCGTCTGCGGCAGATGCTGCCAGCCACCCAGCCGCGCAACGGCAAGCGCATCGCCTGTGTCGGCGCCGGGCCGTCGTCGTTGACCGTGGCGCGCGATCTGGCGCCGCTGGGATACACCGTCACCGTGTTCGAGGCCGACCCCAAGCCCGGCGGCTTCATGCGCACGCAAGTCCCGCGCTTCCGTCTGCCCGAAGCAGTGATCGACGAGGAAACTGGCTACATCCTCGATCTGGGCGTGACCTTCGTCGGTGGCCGTCGCATCGAGTCGATGCAGGCGCTGCTTGCCGAAGGTTACGACGCGATCTTCGTCGGCTGCGGCGCGCCGCGCGGGCGCGATCTGCACATCCCCGGGCGGCAGGAAGCCGCCGCGCACATCCACGTCGGCCTGGATTGGCTGGCGAATGTCTATTTCGAGCATGTCAAGACCGTCGGCAAGCGCGTGCTGGTGCTCGGCGGTGGCAATACCGCGATGGATTGCTGCCGCAGCGCGCGACGCATCGGCGGGCAGTCGGTGAAGGTGCTGGTGCGCTCGACCTTCGAGGACATGAAGGCCAGCCCGTGGGAAAAAGAAGACGCGCAGCACGAGGGCATCCCGATCCTGCCGTGCCGGGTGCCCAAGGCGTTCCTGCACGAGAACGGCAAGCTGGTCGGGATGAGTTTCGAGATCGTCAAATCCGTCTATGACGACAAGGGCCGGCGCAAGCTGGTGCCGACCGGCGAACCCGACGAGATCCACGACTGCGACGAGGTGCTGATCGCGGTCGGGCAGGAAAACGCCTTCCCGTGGATCGAGCGCGATTGCGGCATCGCGTTTGGCGAGTGGGACATGCCGGTGGTGGACAAGCTCACCATGCAGTCCTCGCTGCCGCACGTGTTGTTCGGTGGCGATGCCGCGTTCGGGCCCAAGAACATCATCTGGGCGGTGGCGCACGGCCACGAGGCGGCGGTGTCGATCCACGCGCTGCTGTCGGGCGGCAATCCGGCGCAGCGACCGCCGCCGATGACCCACCTGATGTCGCAGAAGATGGGCATCCACGAGTGGAGCTACGACAACGACATCGTGCGCGACGAGCGTTATGTGGTGCCGTGGTCGGAACAAGCGAAAAAGCTCGATTCGATCAAGGTCGAGGTGGAGCTGGGTTTCGATGCCGCCACCGCATTCAAGGAAGCCCAGCGCTGCCTGAACTGCGACGTGCAGACGGTGTTCGCCGACAAGTTGTGCATCGAGTGCGACGCCTGCGTGGACATCTGCCCGATGGACTGCATCACTTTCACCGACAACGGGCAGGAGGACGAGTTGCGCACCCGCTTGAACGCGCCGGCACTCAACCTCGCGCAAGACCTGTACGTGTCGGGCGAGTTGAAAACATCGCGGGTGATGGTGAAGGACGAAGACGTGTGCCTGCACTGCGGCCTGTGCGCCGAGCGCTGCCCGACCGGCGCGTGGGACATGCAGAAGTTTTTGTTCGGCCAGCCGCACGCCGGGGCGGGCTGCGGGGCGAAGCAGAAGGTGGCGGCGTGACGATGACGGGCTTTGCTGTTGAGCCACTCTGCCTGCGGGAGAGGGGTGGGGGTGAGGGACAGGATTCTTCATCGCGCCCGCACTCGCGGCTTCCATCCACAAGCGTGCTTGGCAGGTGCGCAGACATGTTCGCAATCCAACCCCTCATCCGGCGCTGCCGCGCCACCTTCTCCCGATGGGAGAAGGGCAAGCAAGGCGCTGTCGTATGACCCCCATCACCGCCACCAACGACTTCGTCGTCAAGTTCGCCAACGTCAACGGCTCGGGTTCGGCGTCGGCGAACGAACTATTCGCCAAATCCATCCTGCGCATGGGCGTGCCGGTCAGCCCACGCAACATCTTTCCGTCCAACATCCAGGGCCTGCCGACGTGGTACGAGGTGCGGGTGTCCGAGGCCGGCTGGCTCGGGCGGCGCGGCGGCGGGGTGGAGTTGATGGTGGCGATGAACCCGCAGACGTGGGCTGCGGATGTGGCCGAGATCGCGCCGGGCGGGTATTTGTTTTACGACAGCACCAAGCCGCTGCCCAAATCGATGTTCCGCGACGACATCGTGGTGCTGGGCATGCCGTTGACGGCGATCTGCAACGCGACGTATTCCGACCCGCGCCAGCGCCAGTTGTTCAAGAACATCATGTATGTGGGCGCGCTCTCGCACCTGCTGGGCATCGACGCGCAGGTGATCGAGCAGTTGATCGGCGAGCAGTACCGCAGCAAGGAGAAGCTGCTGCATGCCAACCGGGAGGCCCTGCATCTGGGCCGCAGCCACGCCGCGGAAAACCTCGGCGAGCCGATCGGCCTGCGCGTGCGCCGCGCCGACAACGTCGGCCAGCGCATCTTCGTGGACGGCAACACCGCCGCCGCGCTGGGCTGCGTGTACGGAGGGGCGACGGTGTGCGCGTGGTATCCGATCACGCCCTCGTCTTCGTGCGCCGAGGCATTCGAGAAATACTGCGCGAAGTTGCGCAAGGATGAAAACGGGCGCAGCCGCTACGCGATCGTGCAAGCCGAGGACGAGATCGCCTCGATCGGCATGGTGGTCGGCGCCGGCTGGAACGGCGCGCGCGCCTTCACCACCACCTCGGGCCCCGGCATCTCGCTGATGACCGAGTTCATCGGGCTGGCGTATTTCGCCGAGATCCCGGTGACGTTGATCGACGTGCAGCGCGGCGGGCCATCCACCGGCATGCCCACGCGCACCCAGCAGGCCGATTTGCGGTCGTGCGCGTGGGCCTCGCATGGCGACACCAAGCACGTGCTGCTGCTGCCGGAAGACCCGCGCGAGTGCTTCGATTTCGCCGCTGCCGCGCTGGATCTGGCCGACCGCTTGCAGACGCCGATCTTCGTGCTCACCGACCTCGACATTGGCATGAACCAGCGCCTGTGCGAGCCGTTCGCGTGGGACGAAAGCCATCGCTACGACCGCGGCAAGGTGATGACCGCCGAAGAACTCGAAGCCGGCCGCGACTTCGGGCGCTATCTCGATGTCGATGGCGACGGCATCCCGTACCGCACGTATCCGGGCACGCATCCGAGCAAGGGCGGCTACTTCACCCGCGGCACTTCGCGCGATGCCTACGCGCGCTATTCCGAGCGCGGCGCCGATTACACCTACAACATGCAGCGGCTGCTGCAGAAGTTCGAAACCGCCAAGGCGCTGGTGCCGCAGCCGGTGCTGCGCAAGGCCAAGGCGCCGGCCAGGCATGGCGTGATCTTCTTCGGGTCCACCAGCCCGGCGATGGCCGAGGCCACCGCGCTGCTGGACGATCGCGGCGTGCACCTGGACAGCTTGCGCCTGCGCGCCTATCCGTTCCCGCAATCGGTCGCCGACTTCATCGCCAGCCATGAAATCGTCTACGTCATCGAGCAAAATCGCGACGCGCAGATGAAGACCTTGCTGGTGGAAGCGTTCGGCATCGATCCGGCGCGCCTGCACTCGGTGCTGCACTACGACGGAACGCCGATCACCGCGCGCTTCATCGTCGGTGCCATCGACGCCCGCGAGCAGCCGGCGGTGGCGACGGAGAAGCTGGCGTGAGCATTGCGGCGCCGGTCGCGGCGACATCGCTCGCAGGCGCGGCGGCAGCCGAACTGGCCGTGCTGGAACGGGCCGCCGGCGACGGCGACGAGGGCGCGCGGATCGCCCTGGCCGACCGCCTGTTGTCCACCCACCGCCACGACACCCCCGAACATCGCCGCGGGCTGGAGTTGCTGCGCGCCGCGGCCGATGGCCCGCGCTGGCGCGATGCCTGCTGGCGGCTGGGCGCGTACTACCTGCAAGTCACCGTGTGGCCGGACGCGCACGCGCAGGCGGCGCAGTGGCTGGAGCGCGCCGCGCAGGCCGGGGTGGCGCCGGCGATCGACCGGCTGGCCACCCTGCACCTGCAGGGCTTGGGCGTGGGTTTCGATCCGGCGCGTGCGTTGCGGCTGCAAACGCATCTGGCCGATGCCGGCTTCCAGCAGGCGGCGTGGGAAACCGGCTACCTGCGCGATCAGTTCGGAGAAGGCACACCGGGCGACGCGGCCAGCGCGTTCGCGCGTGCCTGCGCGCTCGGGTATCCGCCGGCCTATTACTCGCTGGGCTTGCGGATGGCGCGGGCGGCGAGCGACACGCGGGATGCGGCATTCGCGCGCGCCCTGCTGCTGCGCGCCGCCGATGCGGGCTTTCCGGATGGGCGCGCGGCCGCCGACGAACTCGTGCCCGAGGCGTTGTGTGGAGCTGCCGCCATACAATGGCATGCGCGGCTGAAGCAGAACCTCGTCGCCGCGCGGTCGTTGCTGAACCAGCTCGCGCCGACCGATGCGCCGTTGGATCGACCTGCGCTGCATCCGCGCCTGCCGCAGGTGGAAGCGCACTTCGCCGGCATCGGGCACCCGGCGATCGGGCTGGACGCGCACGGCAGGCTGCGCGTGGTGGACTCGGCGGTCGGCTCGTTGCGCGCCGCCCCGAGTGCGTTGCAGTGGTTGTGCCGGGAGCCGAAGATCGCGGTCAGCCGCGGCTTCGCCAGCCGCGAGGAATGCGCGCACCTGATGCACAAGGTGGCCCCGTCGCTGCGCCGCGCCGACGCCTACGTCAAACGCGACCGCGACAACGACGCATCGGAAGCCAGCCAGTTCGACGGGCAGGGCCATCCGCCCGGCGCGCTGCACGCCGATGCGGTGGTGCGCCTGATCGAACGGCGCATCGTCGCGGCGGCCGGATGGAACATGGCCGCGCTGGAGCCGCATTCGGTGATCCGCTACCAGCCCGGCGAACAATACTTGCCGCATGTGGATTCGTTCACCCCCGAGCAGATCGCGCGCGATCGCGCGCGCGGTGATTTCGGCGGCCAGCGCAGTGTGACGTTTCTGTTGTGCCTGCGCGCGCCCGACGAAGGCGGAGAAACCTGGTTCCATCATCCGCAACTGGCCGTGCCTGGGCTCGCCGGGCAAGCGTTGCTGCACTACAACGCGGTGCCGGACGGCGGGATGGACGTGCAATCGTTGCACAGCGGTCGTCCGGTGGTGCGCGGGGAGAAATGGATGTGGCGCTCGACCCTGCGCGAGCACTCGCTGTACCCCACCGGCGCCGACATCGCGCCGGCGTGATCGTTTGCCGACCCAATCGCCAGCACACTTCCGGAATCACGCCATGACCTACCTCGCCAAACCCAAGCTCCATCACCCCAGCCTGGCGCGCAACAAGGTCGGTTACACGCGCCGCGATTACGAGGGCAAGATCAGCACCTTGTGCGCCGGTTGCGGGCACGACTCGATCTCGGCGGCGATCATCCAGGCCTGCTGGGAGCTGGACATCGAACCGCACCGCGTGGCCAAGCTGTCCGGGATCGGTTGTTCGAGCAAGACCCCCGACTACTTCCTCGGCAACTCGCACGGCTTCAACACCGTGCACGGACGCATGCCCTCGGTGCTGACCGGCGCCAACCTCGCCAACCGCGAGCTGCTGTATCTGGGCGTGTCCGGCGATGGCGACAGCGCATCGATCGGCATCGGCCAGTTCGTGCACGCGCTGCGGCGCGGGGTGAACATGGTCTACATCGTCGAGAACAACGGCGTGTACGGGCTGACCAAGGGCCAGTTCTCGGCCACCGCCGACCAAGGCTCGGTGTCGAAGAAAGGCGTGGTCAACACCGACGCGCCGCTGGATCTGATCGGGCTGGCGCTGCAACTGGGCGCGACCTACGTCGCCCGTGGATTCTCCGGCGACAAGCGCCAACTGGTGCCGTTGATCATGGGCGCGATCGCGCACCGCGGCGCGGCTTTCATCGACGTCATCAGTCCCTGCGTGGCGTTCAACAACCACGCCGGCAGCACCAAGAGTTACGAGTACGTGCGCGACCACAACGAAGTCGCCAACCGGCTGGATTTCGTGCCGTGCCGCGACGAAATCGTGGTCGATTACGAGCCCGGCGCGGTGGTCGAAGTCGAGCAGCACGACGGCAGCGTGCTGCGCCTGCGCAAGCTCGCCGCCGGCTACGACCCGCGCGACCGCACCGCCGCGATCCGCTTCGCGCGCGCTGCCACCGCCGACGGCGAAGTGGCCACCGGCCTGTTGTATTGCAACCCCGAGGCACAGGATCTGCATGCGCACTTGAAGACCGTCGCCACCCCGTTCAACCGCCTCACCGAGGCGCAGTTGTGCCCGGGCAGCGCGGCGCTGGAAAAGATCAACGCGTCGTTGCGCTGAGGCTCGCGGTCGACAGCGGTCGATTTCCCGATGGAGGCGGGCTTCACCGCTCCGTTTTGCTACCCAATGCCGTCGTGTGGACGCAACGGAGCACTCCGGGCGCGCGCACCGGTGCGGTGCAGCCCCACCATCATCCCCACCACCCGCGTTTGCTGCCGGCGAGAATGCGCAGCATCTGCGTGCGCGCCAACGGCAGGCGCCCGATTGGCGCGAACAAGGCATCGCGCAGGCTTCCCAGCCAGAGTTGGTCGGACTGGAACAGCGGCGTCAGCCAGCGGCTCAAGGATTGGTAAATCGCCACGTGCTTGCGCCGTTGTCGGGCATAGCCGGCCAGTGCCGCGCCGAGGTCACCATGACTTGCCAGCGCAGCGGCCAACGCCTGCGCATCGAGCAGTGCCATGTTGACACCTTGCCCGAGCTGCGGGCTCATGCCATGCGCGGCGTCGCCGATGAATACGCAACGGCCCGACCACGGCGTGCGCAGGTGCACATCGCGATAGCGTGCGCGTCGCAGCTGCGCCGGGTCGGTCAGATGGTGGGTGCGCTCGGCCAGTTCGGGCCACAAGCGCGCCACTTGCGTCAGCATTGCCGCCAAGGCGCCGGCATCAAAGGCATCCACAGCCGTGCCCGGCAGGCTGTAGTAGAACGTCAGCCAGCGCGTGTCGGGCGCAGTATCCGGCCGGGCGCCGACCGGCAAGACGCCGATCATGGTTCGGGTGCCCGCATAACGTTGGCGCAATTCGTGCGGCCACGCCCAGCCTTCGGCGGGCAGCAGGCACCACATCGCACCCCACGGGTAGGGCGGGTCGCGCACGAGCAGGCCGCTGTGCGCACGCAGGCGCGACTGCGAGCCATCGGCCACCACGACCAGATCGAATCGCAGTGCACCACCCGCCGCCGCAACCTGCACGCGGCCACTGGCGTCCACGTTCGTCACCTCGGCGCCGGCGTGGATGCGCGCCACCGGCGTACAGGTGCGGTGCAGCAGGTCGAACAAGGCGCCGCGCGTCATGCCCAAGCCGAACAAGCCCGGTGCCAGTTCGGCATAGCGCATGTCCATCACCATCCGGCCGCTGGCATTGGTGCCGTGCAGCCGCTCGATGCGTTGGCCGCGCGCCAGCACCGCTTCGCGCAAGCCCAGCGCGTCAAGCACACCCAGCCCAGTGGGTTGCAGCAAGAATCCCGCGCCGACCGGTTGCAGCTCGGGGCTGCGCTCGAACACGTCCACGTCGTGCCCGGCGCGGGCCAGCAAGATCGCCGTCGCTTGGCCTGCGGTTCCGTAACCGATCACCGCGACCCGCATCGCCTTCACTCAAATTGGCCTTGTATTGGGTTCGCCGCATCCTAACCCGCCCCGTGCGCTGGCTTGTGTCGGTGCATCGTGCTGCAATAGCGGCGGAAGCAGGGGTATCGCGCCGGCCCGGGCGGTTGAGAAACACCCTTGGAACCTGACCGGGCCCGCACGCGGGACCGCACCGGCACAGGGAGACTTCGCGCACGCCGCCGCGTTGTGCGTTTCCTCCCGTCGCCTTCGCCCCACCAGCGCCGCAGGAATCGCCACCATGAACGCAGTCCCCAGCCCGTTGCTCGCGCAAGCCCAGCGCCTGTCCGAGGAAGTCACCCGGCCGATCCGTGGCTCACGCAAGATCTTCGTGCAAGGCTCGCAACCCGACCTGCGCGTGCCGATGCGCGAAATCGCGCTGGCCGACACGCCCTCGATGTTCGGTACGGAAGCCAACGCGCCGTTTTGTGTCTACGACACCTCCGGGCCGTACACCGATCCGGACGCGAACATCGACTTGTCCGCCGGCCTGCCGGCATTGCGCGCGGGCTGGATCGCGCAGCGCGGCGATACGCAGCGACTGGACGACTTCACCTCGCCGTTCACGCGTCGCCATGCCAGCGCACCGTCGTTGGCCGACGTGCGCTTCCCGAACATCCCCAAGCCGCGCGTGGCCAAGGCCGGCATGAACGTGTCGCAGATGCACTACGCCAAACGCGGCATCGTCACGCCGGAGATGGAATACATCGCTGTGCGTGAAAATACGCTGCGTGCAAGCGCGCAGCGTGGCGAAAGCCAGCGCATCGAACCGCATCTCGTGCGGCAGCATGCGGGGCAATCCTTCGGCGCCAACATCCCGAAGTTGATCACGCCCGAGTTCGTGCGCGATGAAGTGGCGCGCGGCCGCGCCATCATCCCCAACAACATCAATCATCCCGAATCCGAGCCGATGATCATCGGCCGCAATTTCCTGGTGAAGATCAACGCCAACATCGGCAACTCGGCGGTGTCCTCATCCATCGCCGAGGAAGTGGAAAAAATGGTGTGGGCGATCCGCTGGGGTGCCGACACGGTGATGGATTTGTCCACCGGCAAGCACATCCACGAAACCCGCGAGTGGATCATCCGCAACTCGCCGGTGCCCATCGGCACGGTGCCGATTTATCAGGCGCTGGAAAAGGTTGGCGGCGTGGCCGAAGACCTCACCTGGGAGCTGTTCCGCGACACCCTGATCGAGCAGGCCGAGCAGGGCGTGGACTACTTCACCATCCACGCCGGCGTGCGCCTTCCGTTCGTGCCGCTGACCGCGCGGCGCGTGACCGGGATCGTTTCGCGCGGCGGCTCGATCATGGCCAAGTGGTGTCTTGCCCATCACCGGGAGTCGTTCCTGTACGAACGCTTTGCCGACATCTGCGAGATCATGAAGGCGTATGACGTGGCGTTCTCGCTCGGCGATGGCCTGCGTCCCGGCTCGATCGCCGATGCCAACGACGCCGCGCAGTTCGCCGAACTCGACACACTCGGCGAGCTGACGAAAATCGCGTGGCAGCACGACGTGCAGACCATGATCGAAGGCCCCGGCCACGTGCCGATGCACCTGGTCAAGGAGAACATGGATCGGCAACTGGAAAAGTGTGGCGAAGCCCCGTTCTACACGCTCGGGCCGCTGACCACCGACATCGCGCCCGGTTACGACCACATCACCTCGGCCATCGGTGCGGCGATGATCGGCTGGTACGGCACGGCGATGCTGTGCTACGTCACGCCCAAGGAACACTTGGGATTGCCGAACAAGCAGGACGTGCGCGACGGCATCGTCACCTACAAGATCGCCGCGCACGCCGCCGATCTGGCCAAGGGCCACCCCGGCGCGCAGGCGCGCGACAACGCCTTGTCGAAAGCGCGCTTCGAGTTCCGCTGGGACGACCAGTTCAACCTCGGCCTCGATCCGGAAAAGGCCAAGGAGTTCCACGACGAGACCTTGCCGAAAGACGCGCACAAGTCCGCGCACTTCTGCTCGATGTGCGGGCCGAAATTCTGTTCGATGAAGATCACCCAGGACGTGCGCGACTACGCCGCCGAACACGGCGTGGGCGACGCGCAGGCACTGGCCGAAGGTTTGGCGGAGAAGGCGCGGGAGTTCCGCGCGCAGGGATCCGAAATTTATCGTGTGGAATAGGATGCCTCCGAGTCCTGCCATCGAGCGTAATCTCAACGTGGTCGATTACGACGATCAAATGATTCGGTACTGTTGGGGCATTCATGGAATTTGAAGTAGGCACCTTGGTCATGCACAAGATCCGCACGGATGTGGGTGTCGGCAGAGTGAATGCGCTGTATCCAGAAGGGCGTTGTGATGTCCAATTTGAGACATGCATTTTTAGCTGGGTCGAAGTGGATGCGTTTGTTAGCCTTGTTATGGTGGAAGAGTTCAAGAGGCGCGTGACACTTCACGCTGCATTGGATCGGTTGCTGCGCGATGAGAAATTCGAGCAGGCGAAGGCCTTTTACGAAGATAACTGCGCGAATTGGTTGCCAAGGACGGAGTTCGAACAAGATTTGAGAGCCGCCGTGGGCAAGGCTGATGTTCATCGACGGGAGCGCGAAGAGTCGAGGCGGCAGAAGCGAACGTCCTACATCCTGCGTCTGCTGAAAAGTGGCGAAGTCGATAAAGCTGATTTCGCCTATGCAGAGGATGGTGCCGAATGGTGGGATCGGGCCGATTACACCCGGCACCGTGACCATGCAATAGCTTTAGCCGTGCTTGGCGCCTGTCTTTCGGACAACTTTCTCGCCACCGATTCGCTTTATCTAGACCATTACAAGGATGCACTTCAGGAACGGGAATATGTGGCGGATTCAACTTTGAAGTGCAACGTGGTCGTAGTTGAAGAATACCTCGGCTGGCGTCAAGTAGCCCAGACGTTTGCGTGGTCGATTGTTTAGCTTGTCCTCCACGGCTTGCAGCTCTTCGGCG
>JAFEEL010000020.1 GCA_018241125.1 Pseudomonadota bacterium
CCCTCCGCGGCGTGCAATCGGGTGCGTAGCGACCATCACCCATCAGGTGACGGGCAAGAACCCACCAAGCGACCACGTGCAAAGGCTTTCCCGAAGCGGGTAAGCGGTCAACTGCGGAATCTAGGTTCAATGCTGCGGTTCCCGACGGTCGCGATCATGCGGGCCTCAAGTTCGGTCGCGACACGCTACAGGCCCGATGGTGCGCCGACAAGCCGGCGCGGCGCGTCACCGCTTGAAACGCTCCGCCGCGAAGGGCGTGTCGCGGCAATGGTTCGATCGCGGCCTCGGGCTGCGCCCTCGATCCGCGCCTCACCACGAACGGGATATTCGATCGCGGCCTCAGCTTCTTCTTTCCCGTTCGTGGTGAGCCGAGCCGGTCGAGAACGGAGTTCGAGCCGGTTCGTGTCGAACCACCACGGGCCATGCCGTGCCCGCCACACCACAACCACCGCCGGAGTCGCGTTGATCTGGGTCAAGGACGCGCATGATCACGCCCGACACTGTGCCCGCCGGCCTCCATGCGTTGCGTCGACGTCGATAGCCGCTACACTTTCCCACCAACCCCGACCCGGGGCCGGTAACCGCCAGGCAGACGCATGAGCCAGATCGAAACCTACGACGACAAGGTGGTGCGGCTGTTTTTGTTCGCATCGGCCGTCTGGGGCATCATCGGCACCTTGGCGGGCATGTATCTGGCCGCCGAACTGGCCTGGCCGGCGCTGAATCTGGACATCCCGTTCCTGACCTTCAGCCACCTGCGCCCGGACCACACCTTCGGGGTGATCTTCGCCTTCGGCGGGTCGGCGCTGATGGGCACCTGTTATTACGTCGTGCAACGCACCGGCCACGCCCGCCTGGCCTTGCCGTGGCTGGCCGAGTTCACCTTCTGGGGCTGGCAACTGATCTGCGTGCTGGCGATGGTGACGATGCCGCTGGGCATCACCCAAGGCAAGGAGTACGCAGAGCCGGAGTGGTTGATCGACATCTTCATCGCGATCGTCTGGGTGAGCTTCGGGGTGGTGTTCTTCGCCTCACTGGCGCGCCGGCGGATCAAGCACATCTATGTGGCCAACTGGTACTACGGCGCCTTCATCATCGCCGTGGGCCTGTTGCACATCGTCAACAACCTCGCCATCCCGGTGTCGTTGACCAAGTCCTACCCGATCTACTCGGGCGCCGTGGATGCGATGGTGCAGTGGTGGTACGGCCACAACGCGGTGGCCTTCTTCCTCACCGCCGGCTTTCTGGGGATGATGTATTACTTCGTGCCGCGGCAGGCGCAGCAGCCGCTGTGGAGTTATCGGTTTTCGATCGTGAACTTCTGGGCGCTGATCTCGGTGTACATGTGGGCCGGCTCCCACCACCTGATGTACACCGCCCTGCCCGACTGGGTGCAGTCGGTCGGCATGGCGTTCTCGCTGGTGCTGCTGATGCCCAGCTGGGGCTCGGCGGCCAACGGCCTGTTTACCTTCAATGGCTCGTGGCACAAGCTGCGCGACGACCCGGCGGCGAAGTTCATGGTGATGTCGCTGGTGTTCTACGCCGCGGCCACCTTCGAGGGCTCGATGATGGCGATCAAGACCGTCAACTCGCTCTCGCACTACACCGACTGGACCATCGCCCACGTGCATTCGGGCTCGCTGGGCTGGGTGGCGATGATCACCATCGGCTCGTTGTACGCGATGGCCCCGCGCGCGCTGGGCGTGCCGGCGATGTATTCGCGCAAGGGCATGGAAGTGCACTTCTGGCTGCACCTGTCGGGCACCTTGCTGTACGTGATCGCGATGTGGGCCGCCGGCGTCACCGAGGGTGAGATGTGGCGCGCCACCAACCCGGACGGTGGGCTGACCTACTCGTTCCTGGACAGCCTGATCGCGATCAAGCCGTTCTACATCATGCGCTGGGCCGGCGGCGTGCTGGTGTGGCTGGGCATGTGGGTGATGGCGTGGAACCTGTGGTACACCGCCGCCGATGCGCGCACACCGGTGATTTCGCCGATCCCGGTGCCGATCCCCGATCCGGAACCCCGGCAGACGCCTTCGCCGCTGCCGGCGCAGGGTTGAGGAGCGCACCATGGCATACCGTCACTTCGAGTTCATCGAAAAACACGCC
Organism: Pseudomonadota bacterium; assembly: GCA_018241125.1. GTDB lineage: Bacteria > Pseudomonadota > Gammaproteobacteria > Xanthomonadales > Xanthomonadaceae > SZAS-103. Next base: position 2,113 of record JAFEEL010000020.1, read on the forward strand.
TGGGCGCTGGGCATCGGCACCGCGATCATGTGCTCGCTCGGCGGCCTGGCCGAGATCACCCCGATCTTCATGGAAGCCAACAAGGTGCAGCCGGCGCTGGGCGTGAAGCCCTACGACCCGCTGCGCCTGGCCGGGCGCGACATCTACGTGCGCGAAGGCTGCTACCTGTGCCATTCGCAGATGATCCGCGCGCTGCGTTTCGAAACCCAGCGCTACGGGCACTATTCGACCGCCAGCGAATCGGCCTACGACCGTCCGTTCCAGTGGGGTTCCAAGCGTACCGGGCCGGATCTGGCGCGGGTGGGCGGCAAGTATTCCGACGACTGGCAGCGCCTGCACCTGATGGATCCACGGCAGGTGGTGCCGCAATCGAACATGCCGGCCTACCCGTGGCTGTCGCTGGCATTGATCGACAGCAAGGACATCCAGCATCGCATGCGCACCCTGCGCTGGATGGGTGACCCTTACAGCGATGCCGACATCGCCGGCGCGCCCAAGGCGCTGGCCGGCAAGACCGAGCTCGATGCGCTGGTGGCTTACCTGCAGGGGCTGGGCATCGACAACGAACCGCCCAAGTCCGCCGCGGCACCGGCTTCGCCGGCCGCCGATGGAGGTGCGCCATGAACCCGGCCTGGGGCGTGGTCGCCGGCGTGTTCATCGTGTGCATGATGCTGACCTTCATCGGCATCTGGATTTGGGCATGGCTGCCCTACCACAAGCGCAGCTTCGACGATCTGGCGCGCCTGCCGATGGAAGATGAGGACGCCGCCGCCATCGCCACGGAGGACAAGCCATGAGCGCGTTCTGGTCGTGGTGGATCATGGGCCTGGTGGTGTTCAACATGGGCCTGACGTTCTTCCTGTTCCTGTGGGCACCGCGCGCCAAGGTGCCGGTGCTGCCCGACGGCACCACCGGGCACGTGTGGGCGCACGGTGTATTGCGCGAGGGCCTGGCCAACCTGCCGCGCTGGTGGATCGTGATGTCGTTTTCGATGTTCATCGCCGGCTTCATCTACCTGTATCGCTATCCCGGCTTCGGCGCACACAAGGGTTCGCTGGGCTGGACCGCGCGCGGCGAACTGGCTGCCGATACCGCCGCCAACGACAAGAAACTGGCTGCGGCGATGAAGGGTTTTTCCAGCAAGTCGATCGAGCAGTTGTCCAAGGACGATGAGGCGGTCGGCATGGGCGAGGTGCTGTTCCGCGACAACTGCGCGGCTTGCCACGGCCGCGACGCGCGTGGCAATCACCTGCTGGGCGCGCCCAACCTGGTCGATCACGACTGGCTGTATGGCGGCGACGGCAATGCCATCCTCACCAGCATCCTCGACGGCCGCCACGGCGCGATGCCGGCGTGGGGCGCGCAGTTCAAGGACCCCGACATCGCCAACCTCGCCAACTACGTGCGCAGCCTCGCCGGACAACCCCACGACAAAACCAAAGCCGCCGCCGGCAAGGAGTTGTTCACCGTGTGCGCGGCCTGCCACGGGCCCGACGGCCATGGCAACACCGCGATCGGCGCGCCCAACCTGACTGGCACCGTGCGCCTGTACGGGGGCGATCTGGAGACGCTGGAAACCACCATCCGCGACGGTCGCGGCGGCACCATGCCGTCGTGGCGCGAACGCCTGGGCGAAGACAAGGCGCGGGTGATCGCCGCCTACGTGTACCTGATCTCGCATGGCGGATCGACTGCCACCCAGTGACCTGCCGCGTGATCGCCACGCCGGTGCGTGGTGGCGGCAAGGCGTCGTGTGGTGGGGCATCGGCGTATTCGTCGCCTCGCTGGCCGGCTGCGTCTGGTTGATCGTGGTGGCGCAGCGCAGTGCCGACCCCCCTTTGCCGACGACCGGCCTGCACGTTCTGGGCATGCCGATGCAGCGGACGCCAGCCGCTGCCTCTGCTGCGTCGCCGCCGACCCGGCCGCCAGCCAGCGCATCGCCGGCATCGGCAGCGTCGGCCTCCGGCCAGTGAACGCCGGCACCTGCTGGCACTGCGGGCAGCCGCTGCCGTCCGATCCGCCAACGGCGCTGGTCGCCGGTCAATCGCATCCGGTGTGCTGCATCGGCTGCCGCGCCGCCGCGCAGTGGATCGACCAACTGGGCCTGACCGATTATTACCGCCTGCGCAGCGCACCGGCGGTGCGCGCGCCCGATCCTGCCAGTGCGCAGCGCAGCGCACAGACATGGGCGCGGCCGGAGCTGGCGCGGCATGTGCTGCGCACGCTCGACCGATCGCAGTGCGAAGTGCTGCTGCTGGTCGATGGCATCCGCTGCGCGGCTTGCGTGTGGTTGCTCGAACGTGCGCTGGGCGCGACGCCCGGCGTGCTGTCGGTGCAGGTCAACGCCGCCGCCCGCCGCGCACGCGTGCTGTTCGACCCGCAACGCAGCGACCTGCCCGCGATCGTGTCCGCGTTCGCGCAAGCCGGCTACGCCGCGTTGCCCCTGGATGCCGCCGCGCTCGACGACGCCCGCCGCCGCGAGTCGCGCGCCGCGCTCAAGCGGCTGGTGGTGGCCGGCTTCGGCGCGATGCAGGCGATGATGTACGCCAGCGCGATCTACTTCGGCGCAGCGCAGGCCATCGACCCGCCCACGCGTGCGCTGATGCGCTGGCTGGGCCTGCTGGTGGCCACCCCGGTAGTGTTTTATGCGGCGCGCCCGTTCTTCGCTGGCGCATGGCGGGCACTGCGCGCGCGCACGCTGGGCATGGACGTGCCGGTGGCGCTGGCGATCGCGGCGATCTACGGCGCCAGCGTGGTCGAGGCGCTGCGCGGCGGCGGCGAGGTGTATTTCGATTCGGTGAGCATGTTCGTGTTCTTCCTGCTGGTCGGGCGCTATCTGGAAATGCGCGCCCGCCACCGGGCCGGCGATCTGGTGGATGCGCTGGCACGGATGACCCCGGTGTTCGCCGACCGCCTGCGCGACGACGGCGGTGTCGAACGCATCGGCGCGCTGGAACTTGTCGTCGGCGAGCGCGTGCAGGTCGCGCAGGGCGAGCGCGTGCCGGCCGATGGGCAACTCGAATCGACGGTGTGCCAGGTGGACGAATCCTTGCTCACCGGCGAATCGGCGGCGGTGCACAAGCGCCGCGGCGATGGCGTGATCGGCGGCAGCGTGTTGCTGGAAGGCCCGGCGATCGTGCGGGTGACGCGGGTCGGTGCCGACACCGCACTGGCCGGGATCGCCGCACTGGTGGCGCGCGCGCAGGCGCAGCGCCCGCGCCTGGCCCTGGCCGGCGAACGCGCCGCTGCCCGCTTCGTGCTGCGCATCCTGACGCTGGCCAGCGTGTGCGCGATCGGCTGGAGCTTCGTCGATCCGGCGCGCGCGCTGGCCGCCACGCTGGCGGTGCTGGTGGTGTCGTGCCCGTGCGCGTTCGCGCTGGCCGTGCCGGCCGCGCTGACCCGCGCGCTGTCGGTGCTGGCCGCGCAGGGCGTATTCGTGGTGCACACCGATGCCATCGAAAAACTCGCGCGGGCCACGCACGCGGTATTCGACAAGACCGGCACCCTCACGCAATCACGGTTGGATCTGTCTGCCATCGCGCTGGCCGATGGCGGTGACCTCGCGCAGGACGCGGCACTGGCGCTGGCGGCGGCAGTGGCGCGATCCAGCCAGCACCCGGTCGCACAGGCGATCACGCGCGCTGCCGCGCACCTGCCCATCGCGACTGCCAGCGAGGTGCGCAGCGTGGCCGGCGGCGGTATCGAGGGTGTGGTGCAAGGAAGACCGCTGCGCCTGGGCAGCCCGGAATTCGCCCTGCGCGGATGCACGCCCCCATCCGCCTTCGGCACCTTCCCCCGCACGCGGGGGAAGGGACAGCCAGAGCGGCAGCAGGCTGCATGTGAATCCGTGCAACTTGCAGCAGCGAACGCTTCCCCCGCGCCGCCGAGGAAGGCACAGCCAGAGCCGCAGCAGGCCACCGGTGATAATGCCGATGCAGATGCAGATGCAGATGCAGATGCAGATGCAGATGCAGATGCAGATGCAGATGAGGATGCCGTGATCCTCGCCGAGGATGGCAAGATCATCGCCGCCTTCCACCTGCGCGAAACCCTGCGCGCCGATGCGCGGGCGACGGTGGATGGCCTGCGCGCCGATGGCATGGCCGTGGAGATCGCCAGTGGCGATGCGCCGGCGAAGGTTGCGGCGGTGGCGCAGCAACTGGGCATCGCGAACTGGCAGGCGCGCATGCGCCCGGCCGACAAGCTCGAGCGCCTGCGCACGCTGCGGGCAGGTGGCGCGCGCGTGCTGGCGGTCGGCGATGGCGTCAACGATGCGCCGGTGCTGGCCGGTGCCGATGTGGCGGTGGCGCTGGCATCGGGCGCCGAGCTGGCGCAGGCGGCGGGCGATATCGTGCTCGACGGCGCGCACCTGTCCGGTTTGCCGCGTGCCCGCGTGCTGGCGCGGGAAACCCTGTCCGTATTGGGCCAGAACCAGCGCTGGGCGCTGTTCTATAATCTGGCGGTGGTGCCGCTGGGCGCGCTGGGTTTCGTGCCGCCGTGGCTGGCGGCGATCGGCATGTCCGCCAGTTCACTGCTGGTGGTGCTCAACTCGCTGCGCATCGGAACGCGCACCCGCGCCCCGGCCGGAACGCCCGCCCCTGTCCTTGCGCACGCGAACCGATGAACATCCTCGTGGTCATGATCCCGCTGTCGATCATCTTGCTGATCGGCGCCGGCGTGGCGTTTTTCTGGGCGGTCGAGCACGATCAGTTCGACGACATGGATACACCCGGCCTGTTGCCGTTGCTCGATGCACCACCGCAGAAGCACGAGGACGCGGGCACAATCACTGCCGAGCCGGTGGCGTCGGCCACGCCTGCTGCAACGGCCCCCACGACCCCAGCGCAAGCACCCACAGTGCGCGCCAGCGATGATCCACCCGAATGCCGTCATCCCGGCGCAAGCCGGGATCCATTGCGTCACCCACCGCAGTGAACGCTGACAGCATTGGTCGCATCGGTCATTGTGTCGAAGCGTCGAAGTGGATCCCGGCTTGCGCCGGGATGACGACCCGATGACGTGTGTTCGCCGGCCACGATGAACGACGCCCTCACCCTCGGCGCGGCCCTGCTGCTGGGCCTTGCCGCCAGCGGCCACTGCCTGTTGATGTGCGGCGGGATCTCGGCGGCGCTGGGCATCGCCACCGCCAAGCGCGCCGACGGCCGCCCGCGGCCGTGGCTGCTGGTGGCCTATCAACTCGGACGCACCAGTTCCTACGCGCTGGCCGGGTTGTTGTTCGCCGGAATCCTCGGCGCGCTGGTGCGCGTGCTCGACATCGAAAGCGTGCGCCGCAGTCTGCGCGCGCTGTCCGCGCTGGCCTTATTGATTGCCGCCGGGGTCGCGTTCGGCCGCATCCGCGAACCCGGGCACGGCCTCGGACAAAAGCTGTGGGCGCGCATCGCCCCGATCGGTCGCCGCCTGCTGCCGGTCACCAGCGGCGCGCGCGCGTGGGCGTTCGGCATGGTGTGGGGCTGGATGCCCTGCGGCTTCGTCTACACCGTGTTGCTGATCGCCACTGTGCAGATGGACGCCTGGCGCGGCGCGGCGACGATGGCCGCGTTCGGCCTTGGCACCTTGCCGGCGATGGCGCTGGCCGCGTTCGGCGCGCAGCGTTTCGCCGGATTCTCGGCACGCCCGGCGGCGCGCTGGATCGCCGGGTTCGCGTTGCTGGCCGCCGCCGCGCTCACGCTGGCCGGCCCGTGGCTGCCGGAGCTGCCGTGGCTGCACGCCTGCCTGCCGTTCGCGTGCAGCGCGCATTGAGGCACGACCGGCGGATGCTGGTGCGCCCGCAGCGCCATCCACCCACGCTCACTCGCGGACGGCCTCACTCGTGGATCGGGTTGGCCTTGTCCGGATCGAGCTTGAACAGCTTGATCGCGCGCGCCACGTCGGCCGCGCCCATCTTGCCGTCGGCGGCCAGCGCGACGATCGCCGCGTGCGCGATCCAGCGCGCATCGACCTCGAAAAAGTTGAGCAAGTTCACGCGGCTGTCCGAGCGCCCGTAGCCGTCGGTGCCCAGCGCGGTGAACCGGCGACCGTGCGGCACGCAGGCGCGGAGCTGGTCGGCGAAGGCGCGCACGTAGTCGGACGCGGCGATCACCGGGCCGTCATGGCCGTCCAGGCACTGCGCCATGTATGCCGAGCGCTGCTGCTTGGGGTCGGGATGCAGGCGATTCCACCGCTCGCAATCCACGCCGTCGCGCGCCACCTCGACAAAGCTCGGGCACGACCACACGTCGGCAGCCACCCCGAACTCCTTCTCCAGCAGGTCGGCGGCCTTGAGCGCCTCGCGCAGCACCACGCCACACGACAGTAACTGCACGCGCGGAATCTTGCTCTTGCCGTTGCCTTTGCTTTTACCCGAGTCCCGAGTCCCGAGTCCCGAGTCCCGGAACAAATACATCCCCTTGACGATGCCTTCCTCGCAGCCGGCCGGCATGTCCGGGTGCGGGTAGTTCTCGTTCATCGCGGTGAGGTAATAGAACACGTCCTGCTGCTCGTGCAGCATACGTTGGATACCGTCGCGCATGATCACCGCCACTTCATACGACCACGTCGGGTCGTACACCTTGCAGTTGGGCACGGTGCTGGCGACCAGCATCGAATCGCCGTCGGCGTGCTGCAAACCCTCGCCGGCGAAGCTGCGCCCGGCGGTGGCGCCGATCAGGAAGCCGCGCGTGCGCTGGTCGCCGGCGGCCCAGATCAGATCGCCGATGCGGCGGAAACCAAAACACGAATAGAAAATGTAGAACGGCAGCATCGGCTGGTCGGACACCGAATAGCTGGTGCCCGCAGCGATCCATGCCGACGCACCGCCGGCCTCGGAGATGCCTTCCTGCAACACCTGTCCGTCGGCGGCCTCGCGGTAATAGAGCAACTGGTCGGCATCCTGCGGACGGTACTTTTGCCCTCCCGGTGCATAGATGCCGATCTGCCGGAACATGCCTTCCATGCCGAAGGTGCGCGCCTCGTCGACCACGATCGGCACCACGTGGGTGGCAATGGCCTTGTCGCGCAGCAGCAGGTTCATGCCGCGCACCAGCGCCATCGTGGTGGAGATCTCGCGCTCGCCGGTGCCCTTGGTGATCGCATCGAAGGCAGCCAGCGGCGGCGCCGGCAGCGAGACGGTCGCCTTCTGCCGGCGGTGCGGCAGAAAGCCGCCGAGCGCGCGCCGACGTTCGAGCATGTACTGCACTTCCGGCGAATCCTTGCCGGGGTGGTAGTACGGCACCGCGTCGATGCCGTCGCCTTCCAGTTGCGCATCGGTGAGTGGAATCTGGAAGCGGTCGCGGAACGCGTGCACCGCCGCCGAATCCATCTTCTTGGCTTGGTGGGCGATGTTCATCGACTCGCCGGCCCCGCCCATGCCGTAGCCCTTGACCGTCTTGGCCAGGATCACCGTCGGCATGCCCTTGGTGTTCACCGCCGCGTGGTAAGCCGCGTACACCTTGTGCGGATCGTGGCCGCCGCGGTTCAGGCGCCACACGTCGTCGTCGGACATGTGCCGCACCATCTCCAGCGTCTGCGGGTACTTGCCGAAGAAATGCTCGCGCGTGTACTTGCCGCCGAACGCCTTGCAGGCCTGATACTCGCCGTCGAGGGTTTCCATGAACAGCTTGCGCAGCACGCCTTCGGAATCCTGCGCGATCAGCGGGTCCCAGTAGCTGCCCCAGATCACCTTGAGCACGTTCCAGCCGGCACCGCGGAACACGCCTTCCAGCTCCTGGATGATCTTGCCGTTGCCACGCACCGGGCCGTCGAGGCGCTGCAGGTTGCAGTTGATGACGAACACGAGGTTGTCCAGCCCCTCGCGCCCGGCCACCGAAATCGCGCCCAGCGACTCGGGCTCGTCGCATTCGCCATCGCCCAGGAAGCACCACACCTTGCGGTCGGACTTGGGCACCAGCCCGCGCGCTTCCAGATACTTCAAAAACTGCGCCTGATAGATCGCCTGAATGGGGCCCAAGCCCATCGACACCGTCGGCACCTGCCAGTAATCGGGCATCAGCCACGGGTGCGGGTACGAGGGCAGGCCCTTGAAGCCGGGCGTGGTCTCGATGCGCAGGTGGTCGAGCTGCTGCGTGCTCAGGCGGCCTTCGAGGAACGAGCGCGCATAGATGCCGGGGCTGGCGTGGCCCTGATAGCAGATCAGATCGCCCGGATGCTCGGCCGAGGGTGCGCGCCAGAAGTGGTTGAAGCCCACGTCGTACAGCGTGGCCGAGGAGGCGAAGCTGGCGATGTGGCCGCCGAGGCTGCCGGGCTTGCGGTTGGCGCGCACCACCATCGCCATCGCGTTCCAGCGGATCAGGCAGCGGATGCGCCACTCCATCGCCGCATCGCCCGGCGACTTGGCCTCCATCTGCGGTGGGATGGTGTTGACGTAGGCGGTGGTGGGCGAAATCGGGATCTGCGCACCGGCGCCGCGCGCCTCGTCGGCCAGCCGGTCGAGCAGGAAGTGCGCGCGATCGGCACCGTCGGCGCGGATCACCGCGTTGAGCGAATCCAGCCACTCGCCGGTCTCGACCGGGTCGATGTCGGGATTGGGGGCATCGTGCCGCTCGCCGCTGTGCTGCATCATGGCTTCCTCCACCGCGCGGGCCGCCCGCGCTGCATTGATCCCAAGGGAAGGTGCAGTTTAGCGCAGGGCGGGGGCGGGGCCGCACACTGATCGAGCGCGCATCGCCGGATCCCGCGCCAACCGGTTGCGGGTCGGCATGCGCCAGGGCAAACACATGATGGCCATCGCGTTGCGTGTGCGCCATCATGTCGCGCCGCGAAATCCCCGGTGGACGTTCATCAGCAGGGTCACCGAACCCGGAGGGCACACCGCATGCCGTCGTCGCCAACTGTCAGACTCCGATTCCATCCTGCGGCGGCAGCACCGTCGCCGGTCATGCCGGATCGCTGGATGTGAGCTGATGGCCACGCTCGCTTACCGTAGAGAGATAGACGGACTGCGGGCAATCGCGGTACTCGCCGTCGTCTTTTTCCACGCAGTAGGGGTACCCGCAGCGGGCTATGTCGGGGTGGACATTTTCTTTGTCATCTCCGGATACCTGATCACGGGAATGCTGACAAACGAACACCAACAAACGGGTCGAATCGACGTACTCGCTTTTTACGCGCGACGCGTGCGCCGCATTCTTCCCGCGGTCATCGTGGTGGTGTCCGCTGTACTGGCTGTCGGTGCGTTGTTGCTGCCCTACGCGGCGCTGATTCGCACCGCGAATTCGGCAAGTGCTTCGGCATTGTTTGCAGCGAACTTTTTCTTCCAGTTCACCACGGGAGGCTATTTCGACCCGAGCGTCGACAGCATGCCGCTGCTGCATCTTTGGTCGCTCGCGGTGGAGGAGCAGTTCTACCTCGTGTGGCCCGCACTGTTGATTGCAATGCTTTCGTGGTCGCCGCGGCGGACGATGTGGGTCACCGTCGCGATAGGGTTGGGATCGCTCGTGCTGGCGGAATACCTTGTCAGATCGGCCCCACAAGCGGCGTTTTATCAAATGCCGAGCCGTTTCTGGGAACTCGGCGCGGGCGCCCTGATTGCCGTGTCGCCCATCCCCAAGGGTCCGGATCGTTCCTGGCATGCCAACGTCGCCCTTGGCTGCATTGCTCTGGCTTGCTTTTTTCCGACCCCCAGGTTTCCAGGTGTCGGGGCGCTGCCCGTGGTGGCAGCGACGTCATTGCTGCTTTGGGCCATTCATCGACACGGCCCGCTTGGTCGGGCGGGAGCATTTCTGCGTTGGCGGCCAATTGTCGGGATCGGATTGGTCTCGTACTCGCTCTATCTTTGGCATTGGCCACTATTGGCCTTCTACCGCGCGACGACCATCGGCGCCGGCTCGACGAATGTCAGACTTGCACTTTGCGGCGTCGCACTCGTACTTGCGGTGGTTTCGTGGCGTTACGTGGAGAGTCCGTTTCGTCGCCTGAAACCGAGCAAGACGGTGTTTGCTGTCGGCACCGCGTGTTCGATCGCGCTCGCGATCACTGCATTTTCCTGGGTCGCGATGATCAAAGTCGATGAAGCGGCACAACCTCGCGACAATCCGTTGGCCGTCAAGGCCGAGGGTGATGTCCAGCCGAACTTCAGGAAGTGCCACTACCAGGTCTACAGCACCGATTTTCCAAGGCCGGGGTGCGAGTCGATTCCTGGCGTCAAGCCGACGATCGTTCTCTGGGGTGACTCGATGGCCATGACATGGCATCCGTTGATCGATGCGATGGGACAGCGGCGCGGGAAGTCAGCCATCGATTATTCACGGGATTCGTGCGGGCCATTTGTCGGCTATCTGCCTCCGCATCCGATGCCGGGCGACTACAAGTGCCGCGACTGGAACGCGAAGGTACTCCAGCAAGCGGAGCAAGCTGATGTCGTCGTGCTGGTTGCGTTCTGGAACAACGGGGAAACGAACGGACATATTCAGGAATTCACGTCGCGGCTGCGCCCGACCCTGTTGGCACTTTCCCCTCACGTCGGGCACATCATCCTCATCGGCGCCACGCCCATCATGCGGGACAAAGTCCCGCATTGCATCCGTTTGAATGCGGTGGACCGATGCGCAGTCGACCGCCGCGAATTCGATGTCGTCGCCATGGCCGCAATGACGCAACTGCGTGCGGCGGCAGCAGGCCTTGCCAACGTGGAATACATCGACCCCGCGGACTTCTTCTGTACCCGCACCACTTGCCCGGCAATCCGGTACGGAATCCCCCTCTATTACGACGACCACCATATCGCGCACTCGGCAGCGGTTCGATACGTGCACGACGTGTTTGATCGGCACTGATCAGCACCCCGGCCACTCCAGGCTTGGCCCCGGGGCAATGCCCGCCGCAGGTTCGCCGCACCGACCGGCCTGGAAACATCGGCACTATTGTGCAGATGCCTTCGCCTCCCCCGCCTGCTTCTTGCGAATCTGCGCGTCCGCCGCGGCGATGGCGGTCATGTTGACCACGCGGCGCACGGTGGAGATCGGGGTGAGGATGTAGGCCGGCCTGGACAGGCCCATCAGGATCGGGCCGATGGCCACGCCGTCGGTCATCACCCGCACCAGGTTGTAGGCGATGTTGGCCGCCGACAGATTGGGCAGCACGAACAGGTTGGCGCGCCCCTTGAGCACGCTGTGCGGGAACACGCGCGCGCGCAGTTCTTCGTTCCACGCCGTATCGGCCTGCATCTCGCCTTCGACTTCCAGTTTCGGATCCATCTGCACCAGCAGCTCGCGGGCGCGGCGCATCTTCAGCGCACTGGCATCGTCGTGGCTGCCGAAGTTGGAATGCGACAGCAGCGCGACCTTCGGGGCGATGCCGAGCATCTGCATGCGCAGGCAGGCCTGCAAGGTCGCCTCGGCGACCTGCTCGGCGCTCGGCTCGACCTGGCAATGGGTGTCGAGGAAGAACCACGCGCCCTTGTCGTTGACGACCAAGGTCATGGCACTGGTCGAGTGCACACCCGGCTCGAGCGCGAACACCGACTTCAGATACCCGAGCTTCTTGTGATAACGGCCAACCAGACCACAGACCAGCGCGTCGGCTTCACCACGCTCGACCATCAGCGCCGCGATCAACGTCGGACGCGAGCGCAGCAGGTTCTTGGCCGCCGCTGGCGTTACCCCACGCCGTTCGGTACGGGCGTGGTACTGCTGCCAGTAGGCGTTGAAGCGCGGGTCGGAATCGATGTTGGTCAGCTCGAAATCCACGCCCGGGCGCAGACGCAGGCCCAACTTGGCGATGCGCGACTCGATCACCGCCGGACGGCCGATGAGAATAGGCCAAGCCAGGCCTTCATCGACGACCGTCTGCACCGCGCGCAGCACGGTCTCCTCCTCGCCCTCGGCGTACACCACGCGCTGGCGATCGGCACGCGCGCGCTCGAACAACGGGCGCATCAGCAGCGCGGTGCGATACACGAAGCTGCCGAGCTTCTCGCGATACGCATCCATGTCGGCGATCGGGCGCTGCGCCAGCCCCGAATCCATCGCCGCCTGCGCCACCGCCGGTGCCAGCGCGCCGAGCAGGCGCGGGTCGAACGGGCGCGGGATCAGGTAGTCCGCACCGAACTTCGGCGCTTCCCCGGCGTAGGCCGCACCCAGATCGGAGGCTTCGCGGCGCGCCAGTTCGGCGATCGCGTGCACGCAGGCGCGTTTCATCGCCTCGTCGATGCCGGTGGCACCCACGTCGAGCGCGCCACGGAAGATGTAGGGAAAGCACAGCGCGTTGTTGACTTGATTGGGGTAATCGCTGCGCCCGGTGGCGATGATGCAATCGGCGCGCGCCGCACGCGCGTCTTCGGGCAGGATCTCCGGATCGGGATTGGCCAGCGCCAGGATGATCGGCCGCTGCGCCATCGTGGCGACCATCTCCGATTTCAGTATTCCGCCGGCCGACAAGCCGAGGAAGATGTCCGCGTCGCGCACCACATCGGCCAGCGTGCGCGCATCGGTATCACGCGCGTAGCGCTGCTTGTCGGGATCCAGATCGGTGCGGCCGGAATGGATCACGCCGTCGCGATCGAAGGCGAGGATGTTCTCGTGCTTGGCGCCCAGCCCCACCAGCATGTCCAGGCAGGCGATGCCCGCCGCGCCGGCACCGGTGTGGGCGATCTTCACGCCGGCGATGTCCTTGCCCACCACCTTGAGCGCATTGACCACCGCTGCGCCGACGATGATCGCGGTGCCGTGCTGGTCGTCGTGGAACACCGGGATCTTCATCCGCTGGCGCAGCTTGCGCTCGACGATGAAGCACTCCGGCGCCTTGATGTCTTCCAGATTGATGCCGCCGAAGGTCGGCTCCAGCGCAGCGATGATCTCCACCAGCTTGTCCGGGTCGCGTTCGCTGATCTCGATGTCGAACACGTCGATACCGGCAAACTTCTGGAACAGCACGCCCTTGCCTTCCATGACCGGTTTGCCGGCCAGCGGGCCGATGTCGCCCAAGCCCAGCACGGCGGTGCCGTTGGTGACCACGCCGACGAGGTTGCCGCGTGCGGTCAGGCGCGCGGCCTGCGTGGGGTCGGCGACGATCGCGTTGCAGGCGTGCGCCACGCCGGGCGAATACGCCAGCGCCAGATCGCGCTGGGTGAGCATGGGCTTGGTCGGCGCGACCTTGATCTTCCCCGCCGGAAGTTTGGCGTGGTACTCGAGTGCGGCTTGCTGGAGGGTCTGGTCGGGCATGGGAGCGGGAAGCGGGAGATGGGAGACGGGAGACGAGAGACGGGAGACGAGAGGCGACCGGACGGACTGCGAAATCTGCCGGCAAGCCGCCACGATACTACGCGATGGCGGCTACGCTCGGTCGATCTTCCGCTGCGGTGCGCCGATTCCTGCCTCGAACCGGTAGCGTCGATTTTACCGCGATGACAGCAGAATGATAATATGATCTCAATGACCGTTACATTGTGGAGTGCTGTCATGGCAGTTCTGACCGTTCGCAACTTGCCCGATGAAGTGCACCGCGCCTTGCGCGTACGCGCCGCCCAGCATGGGCGCAGCACCGAGGCGGAGGTGCGTGCCGTGCTGGAAGAAGCGGTCAAGCCGCGCGGACGCCTGAAGCTGGGGTCGCTGCTGGCCGACATCGGCCGCAAGATGAAGCTCACCGATGCGGAGGTGGCGTTGCTCAACCGGCGCGATCCGGCACCGCCGCGCCCGATGGACTTCGAATGATCCTGCTCGACACCAAGGTGATCTCTGAGCCCCTGCGCGCATCGCCATCGCAGCCGGTCGTGGCCTGGATCGATGCGCAGCCTCTGGAAACCCTCTTCCTGTCCGTGGTCACGATCGCCGAGCTGCGCTTTGGCGTGGCCCGCCTGCCTTCCGGTCGCCGGCGCAACGGCTTGATCGAGCAGCTGGAACACCGGGTGCTGCCGGCTTTCATCGGCCGCGTGCTCAACTTCGACCTCGCGGCAACCCAAAGCTACGCGACCGCAATGGCCAAGGCACAAGCACAAGGCTTGGCGGTAGGCGTGGCCGACGGATTCATCGCCGCCATCGCCGCTGCCAATGGCTTGAGTGTGGCCACCCGCGACACCTCGCCGTTCACGGCGATGGGGGTCGCGGTCGTCGATCCGTGGGCTGGCGAATAGGGAACCGCTGACGTATCAGCGTTTCCCGCACGCCGTGGAAGGCGTGGCCGTGGATCCATCACGCAAGTGATCGATCCACGGGAATCAGGTTCGGGCATGAACCCGGCTCAAGCGCAACACAGTCCGCGAGTTCCAGTCGTACTCACACCACCCGCACCTTGCGCAGGTTCAGCGCCGGGTCGCGCCAGAAGGCGTCGTTCTCGAAGCGACGGAACAGGTCCGGCGGCAGGATGGTCTGGCGCTCGTTCGGGTGCACCTTGGAGCCGACCACGTGCAAGCCCGGCGTGCCGGCGCGCATGTCGAACTCGTTGGCCTCGTAATCGACGTTGTCGAAGTCGTGCTGGAAGAATGGCTCGCCGATGAAATCGTAGATCGCCGCCATCGTGCGCGCCGGTTCGCGGGTCAGGCTCTCGTACTGCACCAGCATCAACTGCTTGCCGGCGCCCTCGTCGTTGTAGGCCTCTTTCAATGCGTTGAACGGGAACCCGACCAGGCCCTCGTTGCCGGCCATCGAGTCGGCGCGCTGGTACACCGTGCCGCCGGGCGCGTAGCCGAAGATCGACGACGGCTGGAAGGTGTTCTTGCGCACCAGCCGCTCCACCGAATCGATCACCCACGGGATGTGGCGCACGCAGGCGATCACCTTGCTTTCCGGCAGCAGTTCGCGCAGGTGGCGCAGCTTGATGCACCACATGCGGTTGGTGTCGAAGATCACCGGACGGTCGAACTCCGGGCCGTAGTAGTTGTCGAACAAGCCGCGCAGCACGCGCTTGCGCTGTTCGTCGGAGATGAACACCGAGAACTCGTTGCGCGCGCTCATCTCGCCGGTGATGGTGTTGAACATGCCGGCCACCGGGCCGCTCATGCCGGCGTGGAAGCGTGGATTCTGGCGCAGCAGGCCCGACAACAACGTGGAGCCCGAGCGCGGCAGGCCGGAAATGAAGTGGAACGTGTGCGGCATGGTTTCCCCTGGGTGAACCCGGACGGCTGGCGAGCGCTGGATTATGCCTGTTTGCCGGCCAACGCGCCGGCAGGCGCGGCACGATGACGTGTGGTGCCCAGTCGCCGGCGCTGGCGATTCCACTCGCCGGTGTTCATGCTGTACGCATGCCGAAGCCAGCGCGGCCCGGGCGCTCGGGCGCAAGCACACGCCAACCCGCCGGGCACAAGATGGCCCGGCCGCACGGGCTTGCCCGCGTGCTCTCCAAACTGGGCATCGCCTCGCGCACGCAGGCGGCGCAATGGATCGGGCTCGGGCGCGTGCGGGTCAACGGCCGCGTGCAATGCGACCCGGAGTTCCCGACGTGGCAAGGCCGCGATCGCATCACGCTGGACGGCAACGAAATCGGTGCCAGCGCGCGGCACTACCTGATGCTCAACAAGCCGCGCGGCCTGCTCACCAGCACCCGCGACGAGCGCGGGCGCGACACCGTGTACCGCTGCCTCGATGGCGCGAACTTGCCGTGGCTGCTGCCAGTCGGCCGCCTCGACAAGGCCAGCGAAGGGCTGCTGCTGTTCTGCAACGACCCCGAATGGGCTGCGCGCATCACCGACCCCGGCAGCGCCCCGAACGCAGGTGTGGGAGGGGCTTCCAGCCCCGAGTCGCGCAGCCCGGACAAGACCTATCACGTACAGATCGATTGCATTCCGGATGCCGCCCTGCTGACCCGTCTCGTGCAGGGCATCGACTGCGACGGCGAGCACTTGTCAGTGAAGTCGGCGACGTTGCTGCGGCATGGCGCACGCAACGCATGGCTGGAGATCGTGCTCGACGAAGGCCGCAACCGGCAGATCCGGCGCCTCCTCGCCGCGCACCACATCGGCGTGCTGCGCCTGCTGCGCATCGCCATCGGCTCGCTGCCACTGGGCGACCTGCCCAAAGGGCAATGGCGGATGCTTACCGATGCGGAAGCCGAAGCGCTCGCGCCGACAGCGCGCCAGTAGCCTGTTCGGTATTCGCGACAGTGCTTCTGGAAACGGTCTGGCCGCTGTCGCACAGCCGATGGAAATATGCGGATCAACGCGACCGCGACTACCGCTTCATAGCAAGCACATTCTTCACTTGCCTCGCTGCCACCCTTCTTCGGTATAGGATTCCTGTCGAGGCTGGATGCGAAACGAAAAACCCGCCTTGCGGCGGGTCTGGATTCGATTGAATCTTATTGTAGCAACGGCTCTCACCCCGGAAAGCTACGGTGGTGAATCTAGCACAGGGGACGAACATGCAACAAGCCATTCGCTATGCGCTGGGTCTGGACATCGGCATCGCTTCCGTCGGCTGGTGCGTGCTTGGCGACCACCGCATCATCGACCTCGGCGTGCGCGCATTCGACAAGGCGGAGACGCCGGACAGGGGCGAATCGCTGAACAAGGTGCGGCGCGATGCGCGTCTGTTGCGACGCCGCCTGTATCGACGCGCATGGCGTTTGACCAAGCTGGCGCGCCTGCTTGCGCATCATGGCCTGATTGCCAACGCCGATGTACTCAAGCACCAGCCGAGCAAGGGCTTCAAGACGCCGAACCTGTGGGAGCTGCGCGTCGAGGCGCTGGATCGCAAGCTGAGCGGCGAAGAATGGGGGCGGGTGATCTACCACCTGTGCAAACATCGCGGCTTCCACTGGTACAGCAAGGCCGAACAAGCGAAGCAGGAAAACGAGGCCGGCGCAAAAGGCGGTAGCGTGAAATATGGCTTGGGCGAAACCGAAAAGCTGATGGCCAAATGGAACACGCGTACTATTGGCGAAGCGATTTGGCGGGAACACTTCAGACAAGAAGAACGAAATGGACATACGCTGTTTGTCGGCACTGCCAGAAACAAGGCCGGCAATTACGACAAAGCCTTGTCCCGCGTACTGCTGGATGCCGAGCTGGGCGAGTTGTTCGCGGCACAGCGTGGCTTTGGCAATCCGCACGCCAACGAAGCACTCGAAGCGCGGGTTCGCGGCAACGGCGACCAGCGCACGGGCCTGTTCTGGGAAGTGAAACCCGCGCTTTCCGGCGAAAACCTGCTGAAGATGCTCGGCCACTGCACTTTCGAAAAATCGGAAAAGCGCGCGCCAAAAGCCAGTTTCACGACAGAACGCCATGTGTGGCTGACTCGACTCAACAACCTGCGCATCGTGGTCAATGGCGTATCTCGCGCCTTGAGCGACGATGAGCGTCGCATCGCGCTCCCACTACCCTATGGCTATGCCAATGGGTCGGTGACATACAAACAATTGCGTGCGGCCTTGGGGCAAATCGGCCTCGACCACTTCAATTTCATCGGCATCAACGACGACAAGGAAAAGGATGTTCTTGGCAAAGTGCCCGCCTTCGCCGCCCTGTCCAAAGCCATGAAGGATGCAGGGTTGGAAAGCGAATGGAAGAAGATTTCCACCAACGCACTGGGAGGCCGCCCCGAACAACTGGATGACATTGCCCGCATCCTGAGCGTCTTCAAGGATGACGCGGAAGTCGAACGCGAACTGCGCAAGTTGAACCTCCCCGGTGGCGACCGGATGGTCGAAGCCTTGTTGCCGATCAGCTTCGACAAGTTCAGCAGCCTGTCGCTGAAGGCCTTGCGCAAGATCGTGCCGGAAATGGAGAAGGGCCTGCGCTTCGACGAGGCGGTGAAAGCCGCAGGCTACGAACACCACAGCCAGATCCAGCGCAGCGAAGGCAAGCGACCATACCTGCCGCCGTTCTATGCAGGCCGCGACGGCAACGGCAAGATGCTGTTCCGCGACGACATCGACGTGCCGCGCAACCCGGTCGTGCTGCGCGCGCTGAACCAGGCGCGCAAGGTGGTCAACGCCATCATCCGCGAGTACGGTGCGCCGGCGCAAGTGCATATCGAGATGGCGCGCGATTTGTCGCGGCCGCTGGACGAGCGGCGCGACATCGAGAAGCAACAAAAAGAGTTCCGCGAACGCAACGATCATGCTCGCGACCAATTCACGGGCACCTTCGAGCGCCGGCCCAACGGTCGGGATTTCGAGAAATGGCTGCTGTACCGCGAGCAGGACGGGAAATGCGCGTATTGCCTGAGTCCGCTTGCCGCAGGCAGCGATGTGGCTTCCATCTTCGTCGAAAACCGGACGCAGGTCGATCACGCCCTGCCCTACTCGCGCAGTTTCGACGACAGCCGGAACAACAAGGTCGTCGTCCACACCCGGTGCAATCAGGACAAGGGCAATCGGACGCCCTACGAATACCTGGACGGCGCGGGCGACAGCGAACGCTGGCAGACATTTGCCGCGTGGGTGCAAAGCAACCATTCCTATCGCCTGGCCAAGCGCAATCGGCTGCTGCGCAAGAACTACGGGCGCGAAGAGCAGGAAGGCTTCAAGGACCGCAACCTCAACGACACCCGCTACATCTGCAAGTTTTTCAAGCAATACGTGGAAGACAACCTGCAACTGAGCAGCGACAGCAAGCGCTGCGTGGTGCTCAGCGGCCAGTTGACCGGGTTCCTGCGCGCACGCTGGGGCCTGACCAAGCTGCGCGAAGGCAGCGACCGCCACCATGCGCTGGACGCCGCCGTGGTCGCGGCATGCAGCCATGCCATGGTCAAGCGCCTGTCCGACCATGCGCGGCGCAAGGAGCTGGCTGCGGTTCGCGATGGCTACGTCGATGCGGAAACAGGCGAAGTCATCGACATTGCTGCCCTGCGCAGGCTGGAAGCGCACTTTCCGGTGCCATTCCCGGATTTCGCCGACGAACTGTGCGCACGCGCCGGACTGGATCGCAGCACCGGCAAGGTGCTGGACGACACGTCCATCGAAGCCTTGCGCGAATCCTTGAAGTGGCTGAAGGATGACGATGGCAACCCGCGCTACGACGAGGATGCCTTGAACGGCGTGCGACCCTTGTTCGTGTCGCGCGCACCGCAACGTCGCAATGGCGGCGCCGCGCACAAAGACACGATTTACGCCAAGCCCAGCGAGTATCAACGCTTGATGGTTGACGTAAAGACCAAGCAAGGCAAGCAGTCACGTCCCGCCACGCCCGATGAATTGAAAGGCATGGCCATCGAAAACATCGGCGTGTTCGATGAAATCGGGCAAGGTGCGGCACGAAAGTATCGGCTGACCGCCGAGCGCCTCGACGACATGGTCGATGCGCATCGCAATCAGCGGATGATTCACGCCCTAAGCTTGTGGCTGGAAGAGCGCGGTGAAAAACCGGGCAAGGACAAGCCGAAAGCATATCCGCGCAAGCCACTGAAAAGCGACCCTAAAAATGGGCCGTTTACCGGCCCGGAAATCAATGCGGTGAGACTCAATGCCGGCAGCATGACCGGCCTCGACCTGCGGGGTGGCCTCGCACAAAACGCGTCCATGCTGCGGGTCGATGTATTCCGAAAGGATGACAAGTTCCACCTCGTCCCCATCTACGTGCATCACCGCGTCAAAGGCTTGCCAAGCCACGCCATTGTGGCCTTCAAGGACGAAGATCAATGGACGCCCGTCAGTGACGATCAGTTCTTGTTCTCCCTGCATCCCAATGACCTCATTCTGCTTCAACAGAAAGGCAGGCAACCGCTGGTGGGCTACTTCGGCGGTTGTGACCGGAACAATGGGAACATCAATGTCTGGGCCCAGGACCGAAGCAAGGCCATTGGTAACGACGGGCAGATTAGAGGCCTTGGTGTCAAGACCGCATTGCGGCTGGAAAAGTTGCACGTCGATGTCCTTGGCCGCGTCTACGCGCGCATCGTCAACGGCATGGACGCCGTGGCCAAGCACCAGCAGCGCCTTGCCGCGAACCTGCCGAAGAAAGGCTCGGTGCGCTGCATGAAGGTGAGCGAAAAGCAGTACGCCGCGATGGAAATCCTGGTGGGCACTCAGACCGTTCAGGAAGAAACCGTGTCGATGCGCCAGCTGGTGTTGCTTTGACCATCGTTTTTCGGCGCAAAAAAAGAAAAAGCCCCTGCAAAAACAGGGGCTTAAGCTTTGCAGATTGTAGCTTTCCGGGGTGAGAGCGGGAGCTACAACCGCGTAGGATGCCACTCAACCGCGGGGCTGATTGTAGCTTTCCGGGGTGAGAGCGGGAGCTACAACAGCTGCACGCCGCTGAGCCGCGCGACCAGCATTGTAGCTTTCCGGGGTGAGAGCGGGAGCTACAACGCGTGGCAATCGCTTCGTCGAGCGCGCGCGATTGTAGCTTTCCGGGGTGAGAGCGGGAGCTACAACGCTCGGGCGATGTACGAGCGGGCTGAGTCGATTGTAGCTTTCCGGGGTGAGAGCGGGAGCTACAACCGTGACCGCTGCGGTGTCTCATGCTCTCGTATTGTAGCTTTCCGGGGTGAGAGCGGGAGCTACAACGCAGTCGTAGATGCCGATGCACGCCTTGCCATTGTAGCTTTCCGGGGTGAGAGCGGGAGCTACAACTGTCTCTAGCGCATGACTAGAACTGCGCGGATTGTAGCTTTCCGGGGTGAGAGCGGGAGCTACAACCACGGGCCAGCCGCAGACGTGTCGAGATTGATTGTAGCTTTCCGGGGTGAGAGCGGGAGCTACAACATGGATCAAGCGCGGTGCCTGATCAAAGCGATTGTAGCTTTCCGGGGTGAGAGCGGGAGCTACAACAGGCAGAGGTCAAGAACGCGGACAAGAACGATTGTAGCTTTCCGGGGTGAGAGCGGGAGCTACAACGGGTGAAACGCCGATGACCGATGCCGAGATATTGTAGCTTTCCGGGGTGAGAGCGGGAGCTACAACGTACTTGCGCGCTGCGACGACCGATCCGAGATTGTAGCTTTCCGGGGTGAGAGCGGGAGCTACAACGCTGAGCCGCGCGACCATGCGGTCCAGCTGATTGTAGCTTTCCGGGGTGAGAGCGGGAGCTACAACAAAAGCCCGCGATGGGGAAGAAAGAGGAGGAATTGTAGCTTTCCGGGGTGAGAGCGGGAGCTACAACCTGCGGAAGGTGCAGGTCTGTGGGCGGTGTATTGTAGCTTTCCGGGGTGAGAGCGGGAGCTACAACGGAATGGCGCCATGCACATCCAGGCTCGCCATTGTAGCTTTCCGGGGTGAGAGCGGGAGCTACAACGATTTTTTTGGACAGGGGACAAGCCCCTGTCCAAAAAAATCGACGCACTCCGTGCGGTCAGCAGAAGAAACAAAAAAACCACGGCGCGCCACGTCAAATTGCTCGCGTCGCAGCGAGCACGGGGTCGCGTCTTGTATCGACACATCACGCAAGCACGCGCTGTGCGCCTATTCCTCGGCGGCAGTCGCCGGAGCTTTGGATGTGGAAGTGGCCTTGAAGCGCGCAACGCAAAGCCGAATCGGGTTTGTGTGAGGGTGCATCGAGTCACGGATACAGTGGCAATCGTGCGCCATATGGATCATTATGACCATAACGACCATACCGTATGGTGGCCATCATGATCACCGAAGTCAGTGCCGTGAACTTCCGGCAGAATCTGGGCGAGATGCTCAATCAGGTGCAATACCGCAACGACAGTATCGTCATCACCAAGGACGGCAAGCCGGTGGCCGCGCTGGTGGACGCCGAGCTATTCGCGCGCATCCGCCGCCTGCGCGAGCGTTTCGACGCGCTCAGCGCACGCATTGCCCGAGCCTACGCCGACGTGCCGGCCACGGACGGGCTGACCGAGATCGACGCGGTGGTGGCTGCGGTGCGGAAGCGGCGCTGATGGCGGGCCTGCGCGTGGTGCTGGACACCAACGTGCTGGTGTCCGGGCTGGCCTATCCGCAGAGCCTTCCCGGCCGCATCGTCGGGGCTTGGCGCGCAGGCGGCTTGGATGTGGCGCTGTCGCATGACAT
Organism: Pseudomonadota bacterium; assembly: GCA_018241125.1. Taxonomy (GTDB): domain Bacteria; phylum Pseudomonadota; class Gammaproteobacteria; order Xanthomonadales; family Xanthomonadaceae; genus SZAS-103. The sequence continues at coordinate 23,971 of JAFEEL010000020.1, forward strand.
CCTTGACGAACTGGCCCGCGTGCTGCCGCGCCTGCCGCGCATCGGCCTTGCGCCGGCTGCAATCCGCGACCTGACCGAAAGCCTCGTGTTCCTCGCCGATATCGTGGAACCCGCAGGCGCAACCGACCCCGGTTTGCGCGATGCTGCCGACCAGCCCGTCCTGCTGACACTGCTGGCAGCCAAGGCCGACTATCTGGTCACGGGCGACAAGGATTTGCTGGCGCTGGCCGACCGCTACCCAATCCTCGCGCCCGCCGACTTCTGGGCCAGACATGGTGGCTGAAGCAGCGATGGCGTCGCTGTCATACCCAGCAACGCTGATGCTCACCCACCTCGCGCGCAACCTGCGAGGATGTTTTGCGCGGCTCACATCCCCAGCACCAGATCGCCGGCATCGACGTGATCCAGGCGGATGCGGTTGGCGAACAGCGAGAACGCCAGCATCCCGGCCAACCCGTTGGCGCGCTGCACCCACGGCGGCAGGTACAGCGGCGGCGCGATGAAACCTTGCTCGAACAGCGGTTCGAAGCGCAGTACGTCCTGCAACGCCATCTTGCCAGCGAACAGCAACCGGCACAGCGACAGCTTGCCGTGGCGCAGCGCCCAGCGGAAAAACGTGTGCACCGACAACAGCCCGTGCAGGTACACGGTGTCCTTGGTGAACGCGCTGCCGCCGGTCAGCGGCGCGCCGCGGAACACGCGCTGCGCGGAAGTGAAACTTTCGATGTCGGTTTGCCCGGAATCGACGAAAAACTCGAACACATCCAGGAAGTCGGCGCCGTGCAGGGCCATGTCGATCGCCAGGATGCGCAGGCTGATGCGCTTCATGCGCGCGATGTCGATCGCGCCGGTGATCTGTTCGGCGAACGTCGCCAATCCTTCCTGGGTGGCGGTGACGCGCGGCGAAGAGCGCGCGAACGACTTCAGCCACGGCTGCTCGCGCCCGTTGAGTGCAGTCAGCGAGTGCACGAAGGCCTCGTGTTCGAGCAATTGCTGGCGGTCGTAATCGCTGAACGCCGCATTGGTGCGCAGGCGGATGCGGGTCGGCCCGGCGGCGGCCTTGGAGATCAGGTTCGGATCGAGCAGCACCTTGATCTTGTGGCGGCTGAAAAAGGCATCGAGCCGGGCTTGCAGTTCGACCTGCAACGCCTCGGCCGGAATGTTCTCCGGCAGTTGCGCCGTGCCCAGCTCGCGGTCGATCTCGTCGGCGATGGCGATGAAGTGCCGCGCGGCCTCGATGTTGGTCGGCCCGTCGCCCGGCAGGCGGTCGCCGGGGCGCCCGAACAGGCGGATCGAATGCTCGGTGATCTCCGCCGTGCCCAACGCCTCGAACAGCTCGGTGACGATCCGCCAGCTCTGGCAAGTGCGCGCGATGTAGTCGCCGAGCGGATGGGCGGGGTCGGTGTGCGCGACGATGGCGTCGAGCTCGGCACGGATCGCGGCGTGCTGCTGGCGCGGATACTGGATGTTCGGGTACTGGCGCACACCGCGCGCGCGCGCGTCGAGAAACTCGGCCTGCGCCTGCGCCGGCCAGCTCACCGTGGCCAGCAGGTCGGTGCCCTTGACGGCGGTGACCATGCGCGCATCCAGCGCCGCGTAGTGCGCCAGTTCCGGGGTGGGCGGCGTGTTGGATTCGATGGGTTTCATGCGCCGCGCCGGTACTTGTCACGCGCACGCGGTCGCGCTGTCGCCGCCTTCGCGCGCCCTTCGGCTCGGCGTGCCTGCTGCGCGGCGAAGCCTTGCGCGGCGGCGGCGACCTCCGCGCCGAGCTTGCGGTAGTTCGCAAATCGCGCCGGGTCCAGGGTGCCGGCATCCAGGGCCGCGCGCACCGCGCAACCCGGCTCGGCCCCATGCGCGCAATCGCGGAAGCGGCACTGCGCGGTCAACGCCACTATGTCATCGAACGCGCCGGCGTCGATGGCTTCCTCGCCGGTGGGCTTGAGCTCGCGCATGCCCGGCGAATCGATCAACACGCCGCCCTGTGGCAATGGAATCAACGCGCGATGGGTGGTGGTGTGGCGGCCGCGCGCATCGTGGGCGCGCACCGCCGCAGTCTTCATCTTCTGCGTGCCCAGCAAGGTGTTGGTCAACGTGGACTTGCCGGCGCCCGACGAACCCACCAGCACCACCGAACGCCCGGCGCCCAGCCACGGATGCAATGCCGACACGCTCGCCGGGTCCTTGGCGTTCACGCGCACGATCGGCACACCCTGCGCGGCGATGCCGGCAAGCTGAGCGTCGGCATCCACATCGGCATGCAAGTCGAGCTTGGTCAACACGAGAACCGGTTGCGCGCCGCTGGCCTGCACCAGCACGAGGTAGCGCTCGAGCCGACGCGGGTTGAAATCCAGATCCAGCCCGCTGACCACGAACACGATATCGACATTGGCCGCAATCGGTTGCCGGCGATACGACTCGCCGGCGGCGGCGCGTTGCAACAGGCTACGCCGTGGCAGCAGGGCCACGATCTGGTCGCGCGCCGATTCCAGCAACACCCAATCGCCGATGGCCGGACGGTTCTCCGGCGCACAGTCGCGCCGCGTCCACGCCGCCAGCGCCTGCGCCGGGAACTCGCGGCCGATGGCGGTGGCGACGATGTAACCGGAGCGATGCTGCGCGCTCACGCGGGCGATGCGTCCGGCGGGCAGTTCATTCAGCGCGGCGCACGCGGGCGCATCGTCGGGCCAGCCGAGGGCAAGCAGTTGCTGGCGTGCGTCGGGAGATGGCTGCATGTGCGCCGATTGTGCAGGAAAAACCATGCGTGCGAGCAAGTTCCTCCTCCCCCGCTTGCGGGGGAAGGGGCACTCAACATGCGCAAACGCTACCGGCTTCCCGCTCACCGCTTCCCGCTCACCGCTTCCCGCTCACCGCTTCCCGCTTCCCTCGTCCCTGCTCCCTGCTCCCTGCTCCCTGCTACTGCTACCCTGTGCGCCCCACGCCGCAGCCTCGCCACACACCCGCATGACCGCCACCCCCATCGCCACCCGCGAGCGCCTGCGCGAGGTGCGTTACGAAATCCGCGGCGAACTGGCCCGTCGCGCGCGCGAACTCGAAGCCCGCGGCCAGCAGCTGATCAAGCTCAACATCGGCAACCCGGGCGCGTTCGGCTTCCGTGCGCCCGAGCACATGCAGCAGGCGATCGCCGAACACTTGCCGCAATCCGACGCCTACACTCAGCAGCAGGGCCTGCCGGCGGCGCGCGAGGCGCTGGCCGCGCACTATTCGCAGCGCGACGGCGAGGCGATCCTGCCCGAGCAGGTGTTCATCGGCAATGGCGTGAGCGAGCTGATCGACATCGCCCTGCGCGCCCTGCTCAATCCCGGCGAAGAAGTGCTGCTGCCCAGCCCCGACTACCCGCTGTGGAGCGCAGCGACCATCCTCAACGACGGCAAGCCGGTGTATTACGACTGCCGCGCGGACAACGGCTGGCTGCCCGATCCCGAGCAAATCGAAGCCCTCGTCACCGGGCGAACGCGCGCGCTGGTGGTCATCAACCCCAACAACCCGACTGGCGCCAGCTACCCGCGCGAGTTGCTCGAACGCCTGGTCGCGATCGCGGCCAAACACCGCTTGCTGATCCTCGCCGACGAAATCTACGAAGGCATCCTCTACGACGGCGCTCCGTTCATCCCGCTGGGCTCGCTGGCCGGCGAGGTGCCGTGCCTGAGTTTCGGCGGGCTGTCGAAACTGCACCGCGCCTGCGGCTGGCGGGTGGGCTGGGGCGTGCTCGGCGGCGACCTGTGGCGGCTGGCCGATTACCTGCACTCGCTCGACCTGCTCAGCGCGCTGCGCCTGTGCGCGAACGTGCCCGGACAGTGGGCGATTCCAGCCGCGCTGTCCGGCCCGGAGACGATCCGCCCGCTGTGCTCGCCGGGCGGGCGACTGTACGAAACCCGGCGTGCAGTGATCGAGTGCTGCGAGTCCAGCCGCTTCCTCGATCTGGTCGCGCCCGATGCGGCGCTGTACGCCTTCCCGGCATTCCGCCGCGAGCTGCTGCCGCATCTGGACGATCATCGCTTCGCGCTGGAACTGCTCGAACACGAGCGCGTGCTGATCGTGCCCGGGTCGAGTTTCAACGTGCGCCAGCGCAACCACTTCCGCATCACCCTGCTGCCCGAAGCCGATACCATCCGCGAGGTGTTCGGACGCATCGAACGGGCGCTGGGGCGGTATGCGGGCTAGCCGTTTTCCCTGCTCCGGGCGGGAAACGGCACACAAAACGGATGCGCGGCCAGCACCGGCAATCCACGCTGCGCTCGCCCCTCACCCCAACCCCTCTCCCGACGGGAGAGGGGCTTTGCACAGCGAAGACGCGATGCGCACGAGCCGATTCCTCGCTCTCGGCGATTCCTACACCATCGGTGAAGCGGTGGACGCACGCGCGCGCTGGCCGATGCAACTGGTCGCGCGCCTGCGCGAGCGCGACATCGCCATCGACGACCCGCAGATCATCGCCGTCACCGGCTGGACGACCGACGAACTGGCGGCGGCGATGGATCATGCGCAGTTCGACCCGCCCTACGCGCTGGTGAGCCTGCTGATCGGCGTCAACAATCAATACCGTGGGCGCGATCTGCGCCAGTACGCGCAGCAGTTCGACGCGCTGTTGAGGCGCGCGATCGATCTGGCCGGCAACGATCCAACACGGGTGCTCGTGGTGTCGATTCCCGACTGGGGCGCGACCCCGTTCGGTCACGCCAGCGGCCGCGACCTGGCCGGCGTTTCGGCGCAGATCGACGCCTTCAACGCCGCCGCACGCGAACACGTCATACAGCGTGGCGCGTACTGGATCGACATCACCCCGATCAGCCGCGATGCCGCGCACGATCCGGCGCTGACCGCGCCCGATGGCTTGCATCCGTCGGCGGCGATGTATGCGCGCTGGGTCGATCTGATCGCGCCGGTGGCACAACGGCGGCTGGCCGCGGACACCGCCCCCCGCCGCTGACGATCACGCCGTCAGAACAACGCCGCGTCCATCTCCATCAACGCGGTCGCGCCCGAGCGCGCCTGATCGATCATCGCGCGGCTTTCGGGGTAGAGCTTGGCGAAGTAGAAACGCGCGGTCATCAGCTTGGACTGGTAGAACGGATCGCCGCTGCCTTGCTTGCGCAGTGCCACCGCCGCCGCATGGCACCACGAGAACGAAAACACCAGGTGGCCGATCACCCGCAGGTAGGGCACGGCCGCCGCACCCATCTCGTCGGGATTGGCCATCGCCTTGCCGCCGATTTCCATGGTCAGCTTCTGCACCTCGCGACCGAGCGCTTCCAGCGGCGCGGTGAACTCTTGCATGGCCTGGTTGCCGGCGTGTTCTTCCAGCAGCTCGGCGATCACCTTGCCGAACTTCATCAACTTCGCCCCGCCATCGGCGAGCACCTTGCGCCCAAGCAGGTCCAGCGCCTGCACGGTGTTGGTGCCCTCGTAGATCATGTTGATGCGCGCATCGCGCACGTATTGCTCCAGCCCGGATTCGGCGATGTAGCCGTGCCCGCCGAGCACCTGCATCGCCAGCGTGGTGCACTCGTAACCGTTGTCGGTGATGAAGCCCTTGATGACCGGCGTGAGCAGGGCGACGAGGTCGGCGCTGTCGGCGCGCACCTTTTCGCTGGGGTGCTTGTGCTCGCGGTCGATCGCAAGGCCGGCCCAGTAGGTGAAGGCGCGCGCGGCCTCGACGTAGGCCTTTTGCGTGAGCAGCATGCGCCGCACGTCGGGATGGAAGATGATCGGATCGGCCGGCTGATCGGGTGCCTTGGGGCCGGTGAGGGAACGGCTTTGCAGGCGCTGCTTGGCGTATGCCAGCGAGTTCTGGTAGGCCACCTCGGCCAGCCCCACCGACTGCATGCCCACGCCCAGCCGCGCGGTGTTCATCATCACGAACATCGCGTTGAGGCCGCGGTTGGGCTCACCGACCAGCCAGCCCTTGGCGGCGTCGAAGTTGATCACGCAGGTGGCGTTGCCGTGGATGCCCATCTTGTGTTCGATCGCCCCGCAGGTCACCGCATTGCGCGGCCCGACTTCGCCATTGGCATCGGGCACGAACTTCGGGACGACGAACAGCGAGATGCCCTTGGTGCCGGCCGGCGCATCCGGCAACCGCGCCAGCACGAGGTGGATGATGTTGGCCGACAAGTCGTGCTCACCGGCGGAGATGAAGATCTTGCTGCCGGTGATGGCGAAGCTGCCGTCGCCGGCGGGCTGCGCGCGGGTGCGGATCAGGCCCAGGTCGGTGCCGGCCTGCGCTTCGGTCAGGCACATGGTGCCGGTCCATTCGCCCGACACCAACTTGGGCAGGTAGGTTTTTTTCTGCGCATCGGTGCCGAACGCCATCAGCGCGTTGTAGGCGCCGTGGGTGAGTCCGGGGTACATCGACCACGCCTGATTGGCCGAGTTGAGCATCTCCAGCATGGCGTTGTGCACCACGTGCGGCAGGCCCTGCCCGCCCCACGCCGGATCGGCGCCCAGCGCCGGCCAGCCAGCGGCGACGAAGGCTTCATAGGCCTCCTTGAATCCCTTAGGCGTGCTCACGCTGCCGTCGGGGTGATGGGTGCAACCCTCGCGGTCGCCGGATTGATTGAGCGGGAACACCACCTCGGCGCAGAACTTGCCGCCCTCCTCCAGCACCGCGTCGATGGTGGCACGGTCGATGTCGGCGTGGCCATCGAGCTTGCGCAGGGCGTTCTCGACGTCGAGCAACTCGTGCAGGACGAACTGCATGTCGCGCAGCGGCGGGGTGTAGTGCGGCATGGTCGGCTCCGGGCGTGGGCTATGGATCGTACTCTGGCACGGGACGAGTCGAGGGTTTGCTCGATTTGGCGGGCGGCCTTGCCGCAGGTCGTAATCCTCTGCGCAACGTCGGCCCGACCTGCGAGTCGCTCAACGCTCGGCGATGCGTGGGCGCGCCGTTGGCCAGGCGATTTCCAGCCGGCGGTGGTTGCGCACGCAATCGCGCAGGTACAGGTTGATCAGGCTCTGATAGGGCACTCCTGACTGCCGGGCCATGTCCTTGAAGTAGCCCAGCACGTCCTCCGATAACCGCATCGACACCGGTTTCTTGAGCTTGGCCGCATACGGATTCTTGCGCGCGCGCAGGGTGGACAGGTCGTATTCGGATTTCATGGCGACACCTTGGCGTAGTGGGCGCTTTCCCTCGCGGTGGCCTTGCGGGCGGAGATGATGCGGATCGTGTGTCCGCCAGCGCGTTCGCAATGGCAGACCAGCAGCAGATTCGCCAGCGCGCTCAGGCCCAGCAGCAAGAAGCGATCTTCCAGATCGGCATGCGCATCGTCGAAAAACTGGATCGCGAACTCGTCATGGAACACCGTCTGCGCTTCGGCGAACGTCACGCCATGCTTGCGCGCGTTGGCAGCCGCTTTTGCCGGATCCCAAGCGAATTTCAGCATCCATACAATGTATTGAAACCTGCCGGCATGCGCAAGCCGGCCGGTTGCGAAAGAACCCGTTCGTGGTGAGCCGGCACGGTCGAGAACGCAGTTCGAGACGGGCCGTGTCGAACCACGGCAGGTAAGGTAGTCACCGCCTGCGGCCTTGACAAACCCTCCTCACCACGAACGCGCAAGTTGATGGAATTGCGAGCCAGCCGGGACACGGTGGCCCGCCGATTCCGACCCATCAAGCCGATCCGTTGCGCTGCCGCTTCCAGCCGTGGTGGCGGATATCCAGATACAGGCTGTAGCTGGCGGTGAAGGCCGGGAACAGGTTCTGCAACACGCCCACCGAGTCGGACTTGGGCGAGAAGATGAAATAGCTCAGGGTGGTGATGGAGCCGACGATGGACATGTACCAGAACGCCCGTGGCACCTCGGGCTTGCCGGCCTTGCGCGAGGCGTGCATCTGCACGAACCAGCGTGCCGAGAACATCAGCGCGCCGGTGTAGCCGATCAGCTTCCACACGGTGATGTGGATGCCGGTCCAGGCCAGCCAGAGGATTTCGTCGTTCATCGCATGACTCCGGTGGGATCTCCTCCCCTTGCGCAACGCGCAGGGGGAGGTCGGGAGGGGGTTGCTTCGCAGGCCGGAGCAGTCGTACCCCTCCCCCTGCGCTTCGCACAAGGCAGACGGCTTCAGTCGTCCGCTCGCATCTCGACCACCTGCGTGCGTTTGCTGCGCAAGATCAACCACGCCACCCCGCGCAAGTCGCGGATACCCACCAGCGCGCGATTGAGGTTGTTGTATTTGGATACGCCGGCGGTGCGGTGGCGATGGTTGACTGGCACGCTCACCGTCTTCCAGCCGGCGCGCTGCATCAGGGCGGGCAGGAAGCGGTGCATGTGGTCGAAGTAGGGCAGGTCGAGGAAGGCCTCGCGTTCGAACAGCTTGATGCCGCAGCCGGTATCGGGGGTGGCGTCGCGCAGCATCCGCGAACGGATGCGGTTGGCCCAGCGCGAGGCCCAGCGCTTGGAGCCCGAATCGCGCCGGTTCACCCGCCAGCCGGCGAACAGCTTGATCGCCGCATCGGCGCTGGCGCGCGCGGCCAGCAGCTTGGGGATGTCGGCCGGGTCGTTCTGCCCGTCGCCATCGAGCGTTGCGATCCACACCCCGCGCGCAGCTTTCACGCCATTGCGGATGGCGGTGCTCTGCCCGGCCTGTTGCAAGTGCCGCAGCACGCGCAGTTCCGGCGTGCCGGCTTGCAGGGTTTGCAGCGCGGCCACGCTGCCGTCGCGGCTGAGGTCATCGACGTACACGATCTCGAACGCGACCTGCCCGCGCAGCGCGGCCACGATCTCACCCACCAACGGGGCGATGTTGGCCTGCTCGTTGTGCACCGGCACGACCACCGACAATTCGGGCGTGGTCATGAGCGCAGTAACGAGGGGTGAGGGGCGAGAGACGAGCGAAAACGTCGCGCCGGCAGGGAGAGGTTCATGCGCGCATTATCGCGGGTGTCGATCAGTTTTTCCCGCGCAGCCGTTCGAGCACGCCGTCGAGCGCGTCCAGCCCGTGGTAGTGGATCACCAGCTTGCCGCGCCCGCCGCGTCCGTGCTGGATGGCCACCCGCGAGCCGATGGCCTCGGACAGCTCGCGCTCGAGCGCGACGACGTCGGCATCGGCGCGGGCCAGCGTTTTTTTCGCCGGCGGTTGCGGCTTGGCCGCCTGCGCCAGTTGCGCGCGGCGCTCGGTCTCGCGCACCGACCAGCCTTGCGCGGCGGCCTCGTTGGCCAGCGCCTGCGCGAAGTGCGTTGGCAGGGTGAGCAGGGCGCGGGCGTGGCCCATTTCCAGTTGGTGGCCGGCCAGCAATTGCCGGATCGCTTCGGGCAGTTCGAGCAGGCGCAGCAGGTTGGACACCGCCGCGCGCGAGCGCCCGACCGCCTCGGCGGTCTGCTGGTGGGTCAGGCCGAACTCGTCGATCAGGCGGGTCAGCGCCTGGGCTTCTTCCAATGGATTGAGATCCTCGCGCTGGATGTTCTCGATCAGCGCCATCGCCACCGCCGAGCGATCATCGACCTCGCGCAGCACCACCGGGACTTCAGTCAGCCCGGCGATCTGCGCGGCGCGCCAGCGGCGTTCGCCGGCGATGATTTCGTGGGTGGCCTTGGATCCTTTCACCGGCGCCACGGCGCGCACCACGATCGGTTGGATCAAGCCCTGCGCGCGGATCGAATCGGCCAGTTCGGCCAAGCGCTCGGCGTCCATCCCGGTGCGCGGCTGGTAACGACCCGGGCGCAGCGCCGTCACCGGCAGCGTGTGCGCGGACGCGCCGCTGGCCGTCGCATCGGGCTCGGGCGCGGCCTTGCCGGCCGGGCCGAGCAACGCGTCCAGTCCGCGACCCAAGCCACGCTTCTTGGCTGCCATGTCAGGTTTTCTCCGATGTTGTTGGTTGGAAAAGGGCCATCCTGCCCTTTTCCAACTCGCCCGATCCGGTACATGCCCGGATCGGGCTCCGACGAATCAAGCACTCTCGTGCTTGATTCGCGAGCGATCCGTCCACGCATCGCGGTAGCAGGTCGTTGTTCAACGCCCTGCTACTTCCTTTTTGCGTTCGCGCCCGCGGCGCACGATCTCGCCGGCCAGCCCCAAATAGGCGATGCCGCCGCGCGAGCCGCGATCATAGGCGATGATGCTCTGGCCGTGGCTGGGCGCCTCGGCCAGACGCACGTTGCGCGGGATGATGGTGCGCAGCACGCGCTCGCCGAAGTGCGATGCCAGGTCCGCCGACACGCCGTTGTCGAGGTTGTTGCGCAGGTCGTACATGGTGCGCACGATGCCCTCGATCACCAGCGCCGGGTTCAGCCGCTTCATCAATGCGTCGATGGTGCCCAGCATCGCGGTCAGGCCTTCGAGCGCGAGAAACTCGCACTGCGTGGGCACCAGCACGCCGTCGGCGGCAGCCAGCGCGTTCAAGGTCAGCAGCGACAGCGACGGCGGGCAGTCGATGATGATGTAGGCGTAGCGCTCGCGCAGCGGCTCCAGCGCCTGTTTCAAGCGCTGCTCGCGGCCGGACTCGTCCATCAGCCGGATCTCGGCGGCGGTGAGGTCGCCGTTGCCCGGCAGGATGTCGTAGTGTTCCGGGCTGCGCTGGAGCACCTGTTCCAGCGGCGCTTCATGCAGCAGCAGCTCGCAGGTGGTGGCCTCCAGTTCGCGCTTGTCGATGCCCGCCGCGGTAGTGGCGTTGCCCTGCGGGTCCAGATCCACCAGCAGCACTTTCGCGCCGGTATCGGCCAGCGCCGCGGCGAGATTGACCGAGGTGGTGGTCTTGCCCACCCCACCTTTCTGGTTGGCCACTGCGATGATCCGCGCCTTGCCCATGCGTAGCGATTCCTTGATGTGTCTACGTCGTTGCGTCGCGCACGATTTCCAGCACGTGCCGCTGCGCGTCCAGCCCGGGCACCGTGAGCGCGTGGGTGGCCGCCAGTTTCCAGCCCGCCGGCAACTGCGCGACTTCGCCGATTGGATCGGCACCCTTCATCGCCAGCAGCCGCCCGCCGGGTGCCAGCAGGTGGCCGCCCACGCGCACGAACTGCGCAAGACTACCGAAGGCCCGCGACACAAGACAGTCGAACGGTCGTTCGGATCGAAAATCTTCCGCCCGCGCCTGCACCGGGTGCAGGTTCTCCAGCCCCAGTTGGCGTTGCACTTCGCGCTGGAAGCGCACCTTCTTGCCGTTGGACTCGATGCAGGTCACCTCCAGATCGGGCCGCGCCAGCGCCAGTGGAATGCCCGGCAAGCCGGCACCGGCGCCGATGTCGGCCAGCCGACCGCGCACGAAGGGCGCGATGGACAGCGAATCGAGCAGGTGCAGGGTCAACATCTGCGCCGGGTCGCGGATCGCGGTGAGGTTGTAGGCACCGTTCCAGCGTTCCAGCAGCGCCAGATATTCCAGCAGACGCGCCACCAGCGCCTCGTTCGCCAGCCCGAGCGCCACCAGCCCGGCAACGAGCGTCGGGCGCAGGTGCGCCAGCGCGGAAGCCTGCGACGGGATGGGCGAATCGGAAGTCATGCGCGATGCGGCGACGGCAGGCGCGCATTGTCCCGCATTGGCCGCGCCCGCGCAGTGTCAGGTGAACTCGCGATAGCGAACGCAAATCACTTGACGATACTGCTAATGATACTAAACTATGGCATGGATCGTATCGCCGCACTGCTGGACGCCCTGCGGCGCAATCCGCAGAACGTGCGCTTTGTCGACCTGGCCAGGATCTGCGCACATTTCTTCGGGCCACCGCGGCACAGCGGCGGCAGCCACCACGTCTACCGCACGCCGTGGGCCGGCGACCCACGAGTGAACATCCAGTGCGGCCCCGCCGGCAAGGCCAAGACCTATCAAGTGCGGCAAGTGCTGGCCGCGATCGACCGATTGGAGAAGCGCCCATGAACGCTCGCCATTACACCTATCGCGTGTCGTGGTCTGAGGAAGACCGCGAATACGTCGGCCTGTGCGCGGAGCTGCCCGGCCTGTCGTGGCTCGACGGCACGCAAGAAGGCGCGCTTCGCGGCATCGTCAAGGTCGTCGCCGGGGTCGTCGCCGACTTGCACGCACAAGGAGAAGCGATCCCCGAAGCGCTAGGCACTCGACGCTATTCGGGCAAGTTTCAGGTGCGCATTCCACCCGAACGCCATCGCCAACTCGCGGTGGCCGCCGCCGAAGCAGGCATCAGCCTCAATCGCTTGGTGAGCGACCGCTTGGCGGTCTGATCGAAAAACCCCCGCCGCGGCCGGAGACAGTCCGCGGCGGGGTATGAAAAACGCGGATTCAGGCGTTGGCGTGCAGGGCGCAGCGCACCACGCGCAGGCCCTTGCCGTCGAGGCGGCGGTTGACCTCGGCCTTGAGCGCGTCGGCCATGCCGGCGTCGCCCGGCGACGTGGGCCGCTGGCCGTCGGCGATCCGCGCCAGCGCGGCATCGACGTGCGCGCGCACCAGTTCATCCACCGCATCCAGATCGTTGCCGGCACGCAGCGGGTCGAGAATCTGGAAATACAGGTCGGCGCTGGCCCGTTCGTCGCCCAGCCCGGACGTACGCAATTCGAGGTGATGGCCGGTCAGCGGCACGTGGTGGACGATGCGATCCAGCAGCGGCCACAGCGCGTGGCGGCCCGGTTGCAGCGTGCGCGAGTAGCGCCCGAAGCGATGCACCGTCCACGCCTGCCCCTCGGGCACACGCCGCACCGCCAGCGCGAACAGCGCCAGAGCGGTCAGGGTGGCCAAGGCAAGGCTGATTTCCATGATCAGAAGATACAAACGGTTGCGAGAGTTTCGTCAGGAACTTCTCTAACAGATTAACGAAATGTTTGCAAGAGCCTAACGAAAAAATATCAACTGGCCGCGCGTCACGCGGTGGCAGCCGTACCCGGATGTGTGTGGCAGGTCGTGTGCCGCAGGCCGTTGACGCGCATCCGTACAATTCGTACAGTTCGCAGGATGACCGCCGTATCCAGAAAAATATCCAAAGGCGTCGAAGAAGCTCGGCGGCAGTTGCCGGCCATCCTGACCGCCGCCGCCGCAGGACACACGACCCTCATCACGCGGCGTGGCCGCACGGTGGCTGCGGTGGTGCCCGCCGATCAGGTCAGGGCGGCGAAGCCGGTTTCGTTGCACGCGCTGGCCGGAACCGGTCGTGGACTGTGGGGCAGGGACAGCCGGCGAACGATCGACGACCTGCGCGCCGAATGGAGCCGCTGAAGGCTGCCGCGCTGCACGACGGTGCACTGGTGCTGGTGGACAGCGCGCCGATCATCTACACGCTGGAAGCGCACCCGCGATTCGCAGCACGTTTCGCGCACTTGTTCGAGCGCCATGCCGACGGGGGAGATCACGTTGGCGGTAACCCCCATTACCATCGCCGAAGTGCTGACCGGCCCGCTGAAGGCCGGAGAGGAAGCCCTCGCCAAGCGCTACCGCGCAGTGCTGGAAGCCTGGCAGGTGGTGACGTTCGACTGCGACATCGCCGAGAGCGCGGCGCGTCTGCGTGGCAAGTACGCGCTCAAACTTCCTGATGCCGTTCAGGTGGCAAGCGCTTTGTCGATCAATGCCGACGCGCTGGTCACGCATGATCGGGATTTCACGAAAGTGCGTGGATTGCGGGTGTTGAGCTGAGCGATCTCGCCCAACGCGCACGCCAATGTCGCGTAACGCGATTCAGTGCAGCCCGCTGGCGGCCATCGCCCCAATACCGCGCAGGCAGGCGTCGAGCAGTTCGCGGGTGTACGGGTGTCGCGGGGCGGCGAATATCTCACTCGCAGGCCCAGCCTCGACGATTGCGCCGTCATGCATCACCGCGATGGCATCGGCCAGCGCGCACGCCGCGTCCATGTCGTGGGTGATGAACAACAACGCCAGACCGCGTTCGGATTTCAAGCGCGCCAGCAGGTGCAGGATCGCGGCGCGACTGCGCGCGTCCAGCGCCGATACCGCCTCGTCGCAGACCAGCAGCTGTGGATCGGTGATCAATGCGCGGGCGATGGCGATGCGCTGGCACTGCCCGCCGGAAAACTGGTGCGGGTAGCGATCGGCGGCGCTGGCATCGATGCCGACGGCGGTGAGCCGCTCGATGGCGCACGCACGCCGCTGCGCGGCATCGCCCTGACCGTGGATGCGCAGCGGCTCGGCGACGATCTGCGCGGCGCTCATGCGTGGATCGAGCGAGGCGAATGGATCCTGAAACACCACGCCGATGCGCCGGCGCAGCGGTCGCAATGCGCGTGGCCCCAGCGCGTCGATCGCCACGCCATCGAGGGTGATGCCCCCGCGCACGCCGCCGCGCAACAGGCGCAGCGCGGCCCGCGCCAACGTGGACTTGCCCGAACCCGATTCACCGACCAACGCCAGACACTGGCCACGATGCAGTTCGATGCGTGTCGGCGCCAGCGCGTCACGCGGTGCGCGCGGATAACGCACGGCCAGATCATCGGTGCGCAGCAACACCGCGCCGGGCATCGCCGGTACGGCTGGCGGCAGGTGCGCGGCGGCCAGCAGCTCTTGCGTGTAGGTCGCCTGCGGATTCGCGAACAGGTCCGCCGTCGTGCCGGCTTCCACGCAGCGCCCGTGTTGCAGCACCAGCGCATGCTGGGAGAGCATCGACACCAGTGGCAGGTCGTGGCTGACCAGCAGCAGCGCCAATCCGAGATCACGACGCAAGCCATCGAGCAGGTCGAGGATGCCGCGGCCCACGCGCGGATCGAGCGCCGAGGTCGGCTCGTCGGCCAACAACGCACGCGGATTTTGCGCCAACGCCAAGGCGACACACACGCGCTGGCGTTGCCCGCCGGACAGCTCATGCGGGTAGCGATCCAGCAGTGCCTGCGCCGAGGGCAACTCGACCCGCGCCAGCAGCTCCAGCGCCCGCGCCCGTACATCCGCGCGCGCCACACCGACCACGCGCAGCACTTCGCCCAGTTGCGCGCCGATCCGCCGCAGCGGGTGCAATGCCGCCAGCGCGTCCTGCGGCACCCACGCCAGCGTGCGCCCGCGCAGGGCGAGGTGTTCGCGTGAACCCAGGGCGATCTCGCGGCCATCCACGCACAACCGTCCGCTGGCCTGCAACGCCGGCGGCAGCAGTCCCAGCAACGCCAACGTCGTCAGGCTCTTGCCCGCACCCGATTCCCCGACGATGCCAAGACACTGTCCGGCCTGCAGTTGCAGGTCGAGCGGGCCGAGCAGTTCACGCCCGCCTGCGCCGACGGTGACGCGCAGATTCCGCAAGTCCAGCAGCGCACTCATGCACCGGCCGCCGGAAACGCAGCCACAGAGTGAGCGGCTTGTGTGGGTGTGGCTTTTGTGGGAGCAGCTTTTGTGAGTGTGGTCCTTGTGGGAGCGGCTTCCAGCCGCGAACTTCCATCCCCAGCCCGCCACCCATCGGGCCTGGAAGGCCCTCCCACAACAGCCGAGGCAGCGGCAGCTGTGGAAGCACCTTGTGTGAGTGTGGCTTGTGTGGAAGCAGGTTTTGTGAGTGTGGCTCTTGTGAGAGCGGCTTTTGTGGGAGCGGCTTCCAGCCGCGAACCCTGATCCTCGACCGGCCACCCATCGGGCCTGGAAGGCCCTCCCACAACAGCAGCTCCGGGCCTGGAAGGCCCTCCCACAGCGCCAGTTTCGGGCCTGGAAGGCCCTCCCACTTCCGCTGATTCGCCACCCGCAGACCCTCCCGCATCGGTCGCATTGCGCACATCCAGCGCATCGCGCAGGGCATCACCCAGTTGCTGAAAGCTCGCCAGCGTCGCCACCAGCAGCAGCGCCGGTGCCAGCAGCGTCCACGGCGCGCTGTCCAGTTCCTGCGCGCCCTCTTCGAGCAAAGTGCCCAAGCCCGCCGAAGGTTGATCCACCGACAATCCGAGGAAGCCGAGAAAGCTCTCGACGAGGATGGCTTGCGCCGCCAGCAGGCTCGCGTACACCAGCGCCAGCCCCAGCAGATTGGGCACGATGTGCCAGCGCAGGATCTGCCAACCGCTGGCACCGGCGGCGCGCGCGGCTTGCACGAAAGGCAACTCGCGCAAGCGCGCGGCCTCGGCACGCACCACCCGCGCCAGGTCGATCCACACGTAGCCGCCGATCGCCGCCAGCAGCAATGGCAACGAGCGGTCGAACAAGGTCAGCAGCAAGATCACGATCAGCAGGAACGGCAGCGCGCTGAGCACGTCCAGACCACGCATCAGCAGGCGTTCGACGCGGCCACCGAAATAGCCGGCGCAGGCGCCGTAGCTCAGGCCGATGACCAGCGCGATCGCGGTCGCGCCGAACCCCAGCAGCAGCGACAGGCGCAGGCCGTACATGCAGCGCACGAAGGTGTCGCGGCCGATGGCGTCGGTACCCAGCCAGTGCCGCGTCGATGGCGCCGACGACAGCGCGTTCCAGTCCGGGTGCTCGGGCGCATACGGCGCCAGCCACGGGCCGACCAGCGCGGCCAGCGCCAGGGCGGCCAGCACGCCCACGCAGATTTTCGCCGAGAGCGGCCAGCGCCGCGGTGACAGGTGCATGCACGCATCATCGCGCACGTCGCGGCGTCCGTGCCAGCAGCAGCGATCACCCGTCGGCCAGCCTCGCCGCCACGCCAGCGCGCAGGCGGGCGCCTCGCGGTGGGTCAGTTCTGCGGCGAGATGTCCGGCAGCCCGCTGCTCAACCACCAGTGCTTGAGGGTCGGATCCCAGCGCCAGTGTTCATGGTAAGTCACCGTACGCGGAATCTGCGTATTGCGATTGACCAGATCGAGCTTGATCTTGCGATCGATGGTGTCGGTTCCTTGCACGTTGGCGACCACCTCGTAACCGGCCACTTCGACCTGCTTGAAGCGCTCGCGCTCGAGATCGGTGAGCGGGTGGTCCTTCTTGGTTTCCGGATCGACGAAATCGTAGGCGGCGTTGAAATCGCCCCAGCGCATGGCGCTGGTGAAATCGTAGAGGGTCAGTTCCTGGGCGCGATCCTGGCTGGGCTTGATGCCGCCGCAGGCCGCCAGTGCAAGCACGATGCCGGCCAGCGCCACATGGGTACCGCGCAGCAAGGATCGATGGGGACGATGGATCATCGACGGGCCTCGAACGGAAATGGGCGAACGCGCCCGCCTGCAAGACTAGCGCATCGGACGCATGGCGACGAAGCGCCCGGACAATACCGCCGCCTCGCCGCCGGCGCGCATCGGCACGCGCGCGCGCATCTGGATGCGGGCCTTGCCGTGCCGTTGCAGGGTGTCCGCGAACGCGGCGAAAGCGTCCACCTCCACCGGCGCGGCTTCGGCGACGAGGTCTTCGTACAGCGGCGCGATGTACTTGACCTGGCTGTCGGCGACGAATACCTCCGCTGCCAAGCCCGCCAGTTGCAGGTGCAAGGTGACCCAGCCCCACGCGGCCAGCGTCATCATCCCGCACAGGCTGCCCCCGAAGGCGCAACCCTTGTCGTTGATGTTGGCCGCCAGCGGCGCCGCCAGTTTCAGCGCGCGCCCGTCGAAGGCCAGCGGACGTACCGCCAGCGCGGCCACCGGCGGCATCTTGCGCAGGTGCAGCGCCAACTGCGCTAGCGCGGCGGCGATGCGGTCGTCCGGGTGGCCGCCGGCCGCTGGCGCGTCGTGCGCCACGGTTGTGCCAAGCTGTACCGATGCGCGCGTCGCCGCTTCCATCATCCCTGTCTCCGTCGCTGCCGTTGTCGAACTGGTGGGTGGTGTCGCTACGCCCGTGCGGCCAGCACCAGCGCCTGCTGCGTCCGGCCATCGCGCTGGGCGCCGAAGGGATCGGCTTGCCCGGACTGCGTCTGGTCGCGCGCGCCGAGGCCTCGGCGCGCGACGCATTGGACACTGTCTGGCGTTGTGAAAACGTTATTTTCACCAGCCCGGCGGCGGTACGTTTCGCCATGCGCTTGCGTACGGCGCCGCTCGCAGGGGCACAATTGTTGATACGCGCTTTCGCGCTGGGCGCGGCCACCGCCGCCGCGTTGCGCCGTGCCGGGTTCGCGCAGGTGGTGGTTGCGGCGCGTGCCGACAGCGAAGGCTTGCTGGCCCTGCCGGAATGGCGCACGTTGCCCACCACGCGCGTCGGCTTGGTGACGGCGCCCGGCGGTCGTGGCGTGATCGCGGCCAGCTTGCGCGCGCGCGGCCACAAGCTGGCCATCGCCGAGGTGTATCAGCGCCAGCCGGCGCGACTGGATGCGCGCCACAGCCGGCGCGTGCTCGCCGTCGGCGACGAACTGGCCGTGTGCGTCACCAGCGCGCAGGCCTTGACCAACGTGCTGGCCGCGCTGCCGGAAGCCGCCCGCAGCAAGCTGCTCGCGGGCGTGGCGGTGGTCAGCAGCCCGCGGCTGGAAGCCATTGCGCACGAGGCTGGATTTGCCGGCACCTTGCGCGCCACCGGGCCTACCCCGCGGGAACTGCTGGACGCGCTCGTGGCGCATGCCCGACGCTTGCGCTTCGGGTAGCATGATCGCGTTCCAGCACGCGGCTTCGGCAATGCCCGGCAATCCATCTTCCGCCCCGTCCACCGCGACGCCGCAGCGGCCCCGCGGGCGTGGCCTGCTGTGGCTGGTCGTGCTCGCGGTGGCGGCGCTGGCCACTTGGCAGGCGTGGACGTGGTGGCACGGCGCGCAACGAGCGAACCCAGGTGCCGCCGCCGATGGCGGTGTCGGCACGGATACTGCCCAGGACATCGGCGATCCGGCGGCTGCGATCGCCGCTGTGCGCCGCGACCAGCGCGAACTGGCGCAACGCATGACCGACGTCGTCGCCGGCCAGCGCGTGCTGCGCGAAGAGGTGCTGGGGGTGGGTGAGCGAGCCGCCTTGGTCGAGCAATCCGTCGCCCGCATCGCCGCCAATCCGCCCACCGCCGGCGAGCAGGCACTGCGCCTGGACGAGGCCGAGCTGCTGCTGACCATCGGCCAGCAGCAGCTCGAACTGTCGGCAGATGCCGGCGCGGCTTTGCATGCCTATGCGCTGGCCGACGACGTGCTGGCCGGCTCGACCGATCCGGCGACGATCAACCTGCGGCAGTCGCTGGCCGCCGAGATGGCGGCGCTGCGGGCACTGCCGCCCGACCCGCGCACCGTGCTGGGCGGTCGGCTGGATGCGTTCGCGGCCACCGTCGATGTCCCGCCCTTCGCCGTTCCGGCACCGGCGCCAGCCAAGGGCTCGGGCCTGTTCGACCGGATCGTGGGCAGCATGGTGGAAGTGCACCGGGATTCGGCGCAGGACTTGCTCGATCCGGCCAGTCGGCAGGCCGGGCTGACCGCGGTGCGTTTGGAGATCACCTTGGCGCGGCTGGCGCTGGAACGGCGCGACACGGCGGCCTTCCATGCGGCGCTCGGGCGCATCGACGGCTGGCTGGTGCGTCTGTTCGATCCGGCCACGGTGGCGCGCCAGCGTGCGCTGCTGGCGCCGTTGCAACACGAAAACCTGCGCATCGAGCTGCCCGCCTTGGGCGGCACCTTGCGCGAACTGCGCCGGCTGCGGCTCGATCGTCCGGCACTGCCGCCAGCCGCGCCGCCGCCAGCCCCAAGCGCGCACAGCGCAACGCCGGGCCGAGCACCGGCCGCGCGCCCGGCGCACCCGTGAAGCCATTTCGTACCCTGCTGCTGTGCCTGACGCTGGCGGTGCTGGGCGCGCTGGCGTGGCAGACGCTGGCCGACGACCCGGGGCAGGTGATCGTGCGCCTGCGCGGCACCGTGTACGTCACCACGGTGGGCAAGGCGATGCTGCTGCTGATCGTGGGCATGACCGCCATCGGCGCGCTGGCATTGCTGCTGCGCCTGCCGTTCCAGTGGTGGCGGCGCAATCGCGAGCGGCAGGCGTTGGCGCGTCTGGGCGGCGGTTTGCAGGCCTTGCACGAAGGCCGCTGGACGCGGGCGGAAAAACTGTTGCTGCAAGCGGCCGCGCACCCTCCGTTGCAAACCTGTGCGCGACTGGCCGCCGCGCAGGCGGCGCAGGCGCGCGGCGATACGCCGGCCGCCGAGCAACATCTGGTCGCCGCCCAAGCCGCCTCGGGCGCGGCGTTGGCGCGGGCGCAAGCGCAGATCGAAGCCGGCCAGCCCGAACAGGCGCTGGCTAGCCTCGATGCCATCGCCGAGGACAGCTTGCCGCCACGGGCGCTGTTGCTGCGCGTGCAGGCCCTGCTGGCCGCCCATCGCGCCGAGGAAGCCTGCACCCTGCTGGGCGCGCTCAAAGGTGCGCAGGTGCTGGCCGATACCGAGCTGACCTTGCTCGAAGCGCGCGCCAGCGCGCAGGCATTGCGCGAAGCGGTCGACGGCGATGCCCTGAACGCGTTGCGCGATCGCCTGTCGGCAACGCTGTGCGTCCGCGACGACGTGGTGAGTGCCTACGTCGCGCGTGCGCTCGAACTGCATCAGCCGGACGCTGCGGCAGAAGCCGTCGAGGGCGCCCTGAACCACCAGTGGGACGAGGCGCTGGCGCTGGCGTTCGGGCGTATTCCCGATGGCCCCGATACGCCGCCGGGTGCACGCCTGAAGACCGCCGAACACTGGCTGGGCGCGCATGCCGACAGTCCGGGCCTGGCGGTCAGCCTGGGCCGCCTGAGTGCGGGGCGGGCGCTATGGGACAAGGCCGAGGCGTATCTGTTGCAGGCGATCGCACACGGCGGCGGTGGCGCGGCCTGGGAAGAACTCGGACATGTGTTCGTCGCCGGCAAGGACGACCTGCGCGCCCGCATCTGCTACGCCAACGCCCTGCGCGCGGCGCGTGGTGAGACGCTCGAACCGCTGCCGGCGCATTGACCCCGGCGCCGGTGCGACGCGCTCAGCGCTCCACGATCGCCGCCACGCCCATGCCGCCGGCGGTGCAGATCGAGATCAGCGCACGCCCGGAGCCTTTTTCCTTGAGCAGCTTGGCGGCGGTGGCGACGATGCGCGCGCCGGTGGCGGCGAACGGATGCCCGAAGGCGAGCGAGGAACCGACCACGTTCATGCGCGCCGGGTCGATGCGGCCGAGCGCGCTACGCCCGAGTTTCTCGCGGCAGTAATCCTCCGATTCCCACGCCTGCAAGGTGCACAGCACCTGCGCGGCGAAGGCTTCGTGGATTTCGTAAAAATCGAAGTCCTGCAAGCTCAATCCGTTGCGTGCCAGCAGCTGCGGCACCGCCAGCGTGGGCGCCATCAGCAGGCCCTCGCCGTGCACGAAATCCACCGCAGCCACCTGCGCATCGCGCAGGTATGCCAGCGGCTCGTGGCCGTGCGCCCCGGCCCAGTCGTCGCTGGCCAGCAGGCAAGCGGCGGCACCATCGGTGAGCGGCGTCGAGTTGCCGGCGGTGAGCGTGCCCTGCCCCGAGGTCTTGTCGAATGCGGGCTTGAGGCCGGCGAGTTTTTCGAGGGTGGAATCGGCGCGCAGGTTGTTGTCGCGTTCCACCCCGCGAAACGGCGCGATCAGATCGGCGAAGAAACCGCGCTCGTAGGCGGCGGCGGCTTTGCGGTGCGAGGCCAGCGCCAGCTCATCCTGAGCTTGGCGTGAAATCTTCCACTCCTTGGCCATCGCCTCGCAGTGATCGCCCATCGACTTGCCGGTACGCGGCTCGGCCACGCCGGGGAACTCGGGCTTCAACTCGCGCAGCGAGAACCCGCCGAACGCCCGCAACTTCTGGCCGAAGCTGCGACCGCGCGCGGCCGCGAGCAGCCGACCACGCAACTTCGCGCCATAGGCGATGGGTACGTCGGAAGTGGTATCCGAACCGCCGCCGATGCCCGAATCGATCTGCCCGAGCGCGATCTTGTTGGCGATATACACCAGCGTATCCAGACTGGTGCCGCAGGCGCGCTGCATGGTGATGCCCGGCGTGTACGGCGACAGCCCCGAGGACAGCGTCGCCTCGCGCCCGAGGTTCCAGTCGGACGAATGCTTGATCACCGCGCCCATCGCCACCTCGCCGACCTGCGCGCCCTGCAGGCCGAAGCGCTCGACCAGCGAGCCCAGCGCGCGCGTGGACAACCCGAGGTTGCCCACGTCCACGTAAGCGGTGTTGGAGCGGCAGAACGGGATGCGCACACCGCCGAGCACGGCGACGGGGCGGGCGGTGGCGTGGCGGGCAGACAGGCTCATGGGCTCGCTTCCAGTTCGAATGTCGCCGGTGATCTTGCGGCAGGACGCTAGAGCAAAGGCACGCCGCTGGCATACAGTAACGGCTTTGCGCGTTCGCGCCGATGCTCGCCCGCTGCCGATGTCGATAACCCCTGCGACCTTCCTCGGCGCGCTGGCGCTGGAACTGCGCCCCGGCGCGCACGCTGAGCGCGACGCGCTGGAAACCGCCGCCGCCGGCCAGCTCGCCGGACAGGTGGCGCACGACCTGCACCAGCTCGTCCCTGCCGTCGCCGACTTCGACTTGGCCCTGCTGGCCGCGCACTACGACCCGGTCGAGCTGCTGCGCCCGGGCTGGCCGCTGCACGCGGCCATCGCGGCACTGGTGGAGCGCGCGCCGGGGCTGTCGCCCCGCCCATCCTCCCCCGACGCGCAGCGGGAGGCACCAATGGCGGCGTCACGCATCCTTGCCTTCGGCGCCCGCGACGGCGTACTGCCGGCCGCCGTGCCAGCGCCCGAATCCGATTACGCGCAGGGCGCACTGCGGCTGGTGCCGTTCCTGCTGCGCGGCGCTGCCGATGCCGGGCAGCGCATGGCCGAGGTGGCCTCCGCGCTGGAGGAAACCCTGTTCGATCGCGGCATGGTTGGTGCGGCCACCGCACTGTACGCGCAGGAGGCGTTCGCCGCGCCGCTCGAACACGCCCGCTACGCCAGCATCCACGACCTGGCGGTGCTGATGGCGATGCAGTACGAACACGCCGGGCTGACGGCGTTGTGGCCGCTGATCGAAACCGCCTTGCTGGCGCCCGGTGCGGAGTCGTGGCTCGACGCCGCGCCCGAACCGCTGGCGCGTTACGCGCACGGCGAAGTGCGCATCGCCCTGCTGGATGCCGACGGCTGGCGCGCCGGCGGGTTTGCGCCGGCCGCGCTGGGCGCGGATGCCGGCAAACTCGAACGCGCCTTCGCGCAGTTCGAGGCGCGGCAGCGGCAGTTCGCCGCGATCCTCGGCGCGCACGCGATCGCGGTGCGGTTCGACCACTGCCCGCCCGCGAGCGATCCGCGTGCCACCTTGCGGGACGCCTGACCCGACCACTCGCACGCGACCCGAGCCGACCGCGCCGGCGCGGGTAAAATGGCGCCATTCCATCGCGTGGATAGGCCATGCTCCAACTTCCCACCCGCCCCCGGCGTATGCGCCGCGATGACTTCTCGCGCCGACTGATGCGCGAAACCGTGCTCAGCGCCAACGATCTGATCCTGCCGGTGTTCGTGCACGAACTGCCCGGGCGCGCGCCGGTGGCCTCGATGCCGGGCGTCGAGCGCCTGTCGATCGACGAACTGCTGCGCGTGGGCGAGCGCGCCTGCGAACTGCGCATCCCGGCCATCGCCTTGTTCCCGGTCACGCCCGATTCGGCCAAGTCGCTGGATGCGCGCGAGGCGTGGAATCCCGATGGGCTGGCGCAACGCGCGGTGCGTGCGCTCAAGTCGCGCTTCCCGGAGCTGGGCGTAATCACCGATGTGGCGCTCGATCCGTTCACCACCCACGGGCAGGATGGCTTGATCGACGAAACCGGCTTCGTGGTCAACGATGCCACCGTCGAGGCGCTGGTGAAACAATCGCTGTCGCACGCGCACGCCGGTGCCGACGTGGTGGCACCCTCGGACATGATGGACGGGCGCATCGGCGCGATCCGCGATGCGCTCGAACGCGAGGGCTTCATCCACACCCGCATCCTCGCCTACGCGGCCAAGTACGCCTCCGCGTTCTACGGCCCGTTCCGCGACGCGGTCGGTAGCGCCGGCAACTTGGGTGGCGGCAACAAGTACTCCTACCAGATGGATCCGGCCAACTCCGACGAAGCCCTGCGCGAGGTTGCGCTGGACATCGAACAGGGCGCGGACATGGTGATGGTGAAACCGGCCCTGCCCTATCTGGACGTGCTGCGACGGGTGAAAGATCGATTCGGCATGCCCACCTTCGCCTATCAAGTCAGCGGCGAGTACGCGATGCTCAAGGCCGCCGCGATCAACGGCTGGCTCGACCAGCGCGCCTGCGTGCTGGAAGCCCTCACCGGCATCAAGCGCGCCGGCGCGGATGCGATCCTGACCTACTTCGCGCTGGATGCGGCTGCTTGGCTGCGGGAAGCTGATTGATCTGCGGGAAGCTGATTGATCGGTCGGGTTTCATTTTCCTCCCCCGCAAGCAGCGGAAGGGGCTTGTGTGGGAGGGCCGCGCCCGGCCCGATCGACGCCTTCCCCCGCCTGCGGGGTGCTGAGGCCCGTTTACGAACTGCCTGTGGCAGTTCGTGCGCCGAAGAACGCCCGACAGGGCCGGAGGATTGAGGTGAGGGTGCTTTCGGCGCTTGTGGCGTCCCTGCCCCCATCCCAGCCTTCCCCCGCAAGCGGGGGAAGGGGCAAGTGCGTCACGCCGGGCGACCCCCTCCCCCGCTTGCGGGGGAGGGTTGGGGTGGGGGCGTTCTCGCGCCGAAATCCTGCCCCCAGCCCCGTCTTCCCCACCAGGAGGGGAAGGAGCCATCGACGCCTGCCATCACGGGCGGCCCGTGGGATAGTCTGCACTTGCCATGACCGCCCGCTTCGCCCTGTTCGGCCATCCCGTCGCGCACTCCCTGTCGCCACGCATCCACGCCGCGTTCGCGCGCCAGACGGGCGTGGCGATGGATTACCACTTGATCGATGCCACGCCGGATGATTTTTCCGCGGCGCTGGCGGATTTCGCGCACGCCGGCGGCGTGGGCGGCAACGTCACCGTCCCGCACAAGGCCGCCGCGTTCGCGCTGTGTGCCGCCACCAGCACGCGCGCGCAACGCGCCGGCGCGGTGAACACCCTCGTGCGCCGCGACGACGGCTGGTTCGGCGACAACACCGACGGCATCGGCTTGGTGCGCGACCTCACCACCCGCCATCGCCACGATCTGCGCGAACGCCGCACCCTGCTGCTCGGCGCCGGCGGCGCGGCCGCCGGCATCGCCCCGGCGCTGCTGGATGCCGGCATTGGCGAACTGACCATCGTCAATCGCAATCGCGCACGCGCCGACGCACTGGCCGCGATGCTCGCGCAACCGCAGCGCGTACGATCACGCGACTGGCGCGATCTGGAAACGCTGGGCCACTTCGACCTCATCATCAACGCGACATCCGCCGCGCGTTGCGACGCGCCGCTCGACCTGCCCATGTCCATCGCCTCGCGCCACACGCTGGCGGTGGATCTGGGCTACGCGCAAGCGGCCGTCAACTTTCTGGCCTTCGCGCGCGCCGCGCACTGCCAGCACACCGTCGACGGACTGGGCATGCTGGTCGAACAAGCCGCCGCAGCCTTCGAGCTCTGGCACCGCCTGCGCCCGCAGACCGAGCCGGTGTACGCCATGCTGCGCCGCGAACTGCCGTTGCGGGCCACGGACTGAAATGGGATTCGCCTGTCGTGCCGGCTGCGGCGCCTGCTGCATCGCGCCGTCGATCTCCTCGTCGATTCCCGGCATGCCGGACGGCAAGCCGGCGGGCGTGCGCTGCGTGCAGCTCACCGATGACAACCGCTGCGCAATCTTCGGCCATCCCAACCGGCCGGATGTCTGTGCCTCGCTGCGCCCGTCGCCCAGCATGTGCGGGGGCAGCCGCGACGAGGCGCTCGCATGGCTTCGGACGCTCGAAAGCGCCACGCGACCGTGAAGTGGCCGGCCACGCTGCGCAACGAGCCAGTCCGCGAGGGCGCCGGCAAGCGGATGCGCCGCGCAGGACCGCCAGCCGGGGCGATCCGGTTGCTGGAAAGCCGCCTGTCGTCGCGGCCGTGCCAGGGATCCTCTGAACAAGTTCAGACGATCCCGCAGTGCATGGACGCACCGCCGCGAACAACGACGCAAGTCGTTGATTCGCGAGCACCGAGTCCGCACATGTACCTGACTCGGTGCGCCTGAAGAAGTCCAGGATGGACTTGTTCAGACCATCCCTAGTGGTTGCCCAGCTCCGTGATCGCTTGCATCAGCCGGGAAAATACGAACATCCCGAGGAAGCCGACCATGCACAATGCGATCAGCGCCCGCCACCATGCACACCGGAAGAAGCGTTTGAGGCTGATCGTCCAGTAGACCGGAACGAACACGAGCGCATAGAAGACACCCACCCAGACGGCAAGGTTCAGGAAAACCGACGCCATCAGCGAGAACACCACCATCCAGCCCAGCACGGCTCCGCTGAGCGCGTAACAGACAAACGCCACGACTTCGACGATGTCCTGCTGGCGGGTTACGCAGAAAAACCGCAGCAGGTAGGCCATGGGCAGGGTGTAGGCGATCAGCGCGACGGACAGCCATTGCGAATGCGCCCCGTCCTGCGAGCCCGAATACGTGCTCAAGGCACTGTTGACGAGGACCAGCAGGCCGAGCATGACGAGCATGAACCGCAGCGGGCCCACGTGGTCCACGCGTCTACCTTCGACGTAGTCGCGGGCGAGCGTGCCGCATTCCGGGAAGATCGCCCGCAGGGTCCTGAGCGAGGGTCGGTCCAGCGAGGTGATGTCGCTCAGCGCGCCATCCACCAGGGCGCGCAGCTGCAACCGACGGTAGCGATGGTCCTGCCCGCAATGTCCGCAGTAACGGGTGGAGGGCGGCATGGGCTCGCCACAATTCATGCACGTCGCCGGGGAGCCCTCGGGTTCCATCGCCGGTTAACCGCGCCCGCCGTTCAGGTACCGATCCTTGAGCCGCACGTAGTGCGCGGCCGAGTAGTAGAGTTGCTCGATCTGCGCGTCGTCGAGCACGCGCACGCGGCGCGCCGGGTTGCCCATCCACAGTTCGCGCTCGCCGACCACCTTGCCCGGCGCGATCACCGCGCCGGCGGCGACGAAGCCGTGTTTTTTCACCACCGCGCCGTCGAGCACGGTGGCGTGCATGCCGATCAGGCAGGCGTCCTCGATGGTGCAGGCGTGTACCACCGCCGCGTGGCCGATGGTGACATCGGCGCCGATCACGCAGGGGAAGCCATCGCCGGTGTACGGGCCGGCGTGGGTGACATGCAAGATCGCGCCATCTTGCACATTGGTGCGCGCGCCGATGCGGATGTGGTGCACGTCACCGCGCACCACCGCCATCGGCCAAATCGAGGCATCCTCGCCGAGCACGACATCGCCGATCACGCACGCGGCCGGGTCGATGTAGGCGCGTGCGCCGAGTCGGGGGAATGTGTCGAGGTAGGGGCGCATGGGGGCTCGCGGTTCGATTGGAGTGATTGTACGACCGCCCGGCACTACACTGCCGCGCATGGAACCCTTCGCCGCCCCGCCCGACACCCCGGTCGAGTCCCTGCTGCCGACCTTGCGCAAGCTGCGCGCCGCGCAGGCCGCACGCATACCCGACTACGCGCAGCGCCGCGACGATCTGGATCGCCTGCGCCGCGCCTTTCAGGGCAAGGTCGAGGAAATGGCCAAGGTGGTGAGCGCCGACTTCGGCAATCGCTCGCGGCATGAGTCGCTGGTGGCCGACGGCATGACCGTGCTGGGCGAGATCGACTTCATCCGCTCACACCTGAAATCGTGGATGCGCCCACGCGCGCGGCGGGTGAACTGGCTGTTTCTGCCGGCGCGCGCACAAGTGCTGATGCAGCCGCTGGGCGTGGTCGGGGTGATCGCGCCGTGGAACTACCCGGTGAGCCTGGCGCTCAAGCCGCTGGCGGCCGCCATCGCCGCGGGCAATCACGTGATGGTCAAACCCTCCGAGCACACGCCGCGCACCAGCGCGTTCTTGCGCGAGTTGCTCGACGAGGTGTTCCCGGCCGAGCGGGTGGCGGTGGCCCTGGGCGCCGCCGCGGTGGCGGGCGCGTTCGCGGCACTGCCGTTCGATCATCTGTTTTTCACCGGTTCGACTGCGGTCGGCCGCAAGGTGATGGCCGCCGCCGCGCAAAACCTGACGCCAGTGACATTGGAGCTGGGCGGCAAGTCGCCGTGCGTGATCGGCGAGGGTTACCCACTGCCGCTGGCCGCCGCGCGCATCGCCGCCGGCAAATGGCTCAACGCCGGCCAGACCTGCATCGCGCCCGATTACCTCCTCGTGCCGCACGCGGCCCGCGACGACTTCATCACCGCGCTGGGCAGCGAAGTGCGTGCGCGCTTTCCGACCATCGCCGGCAACCCGGATTACACCAGCATCGTCAACGACGGCCAGTACCGCCGCCTGCGCGGCTACCTCGACGAGGCGAGCGCGCACGGTGTGCGCACACTTGAACTCGTGCCCTGCCCGCGCGAGCAGGCCGACGCGCAGCGTTTGCTTCCGCCGACGCTGCTGATCGACCCGCCCGAAGATCTGGCGGTGATGCGCGAGGAAATCTTCGGCCCGATCCTGCCGATCAAGAGCTATCGCACGCTCGACGAGGCGATCGCCTATATCAACGCGCACCCGCGGCCGCTGGCGCTGTACCACTTCGACAACGACCGCGCGCGGGTGCAGCAGATGCTCGAACGCACCGTCGCCGGCGGGGTATCGATCAACGACACCGTGATGCACTACGCGCAAGAGCGCCTGCCGTTCGGCGGCGTCGGGCCATCTGGCATGGGCCGCTACCACGGCTATGACGGCTTTGCCACCTTCAGCCATCCCAAGGCGGTGCTGCGACAGGCGCGACTGTCGTCGATGGCGCTGTTCAAGCCGCCCTATCGGCGGCTGGCGGATCGGCTGGTGAAGTTCTTGACGCGGTAAACCGTGCCGGATGAGGGGCAGCACCTCGGCGCGGCCATCGCCCCCATCCCAACCTTCCGGCCCTACCGGGCGTTCTTCGGCGCACGAACTGCCACAGGCAGTTCGTAAACGCGCCTCATCACCCCCCGCGAGCGGGGGAAGGAGACAAGCCCGATCCGCCTGCTTGCCCCGCAGCCTTCGGCGCACTGTGTTGGCGGGAGAGAGAATGCGGCAGGGCGCGGTTCGTGATCGCCGCCAGCCTGCGACAATGCGCGAATGAAACAAGGCCGCCTGCTGCCGCTGATCGTCGCCTGCGCCTTGTTCATCGAGAACATGGATTCCACCGCGATCGCCACCTCGCTGCCGATGATGGCGCGCGATCTGGGCACCGATCCGATCGCGCTCAAGCTGGCGCTGACCGCCTACCTGCTGGCGCTGGCGGTGTTCATCCCGGTCAGCGGCTGGATCGCCGACCGCTTCGGCGCGCGGCGCACCTTCATGGCGGCGATCGGCGTGTTCCTGCTCGGCTCGCTGGCCTGCGCGGCGTGCCACTCGTTGGAGACATTGGTCGCGGCGCGTTTCGTGCAGGGCATGGGCGGGGCGCTGATGGTGCCGGTCGGGCGGCTGGTGCTGCTGCGGGCGATTCCGAAAAGCGAGCTGGTCGCGGCGTGGAGCTGGCTGGCGATTCCCGCGCTGGTAGCGCCGGTGCTCGGCCCGCCGCTGGGCGGCTTCATCACCACCTATTTCCACTGGCGCTGGATCTTTGGCATCAACCTGCCGATGGGCATGCTCGGCATCGAGCTGGCGCGGCGCTACATCCCGGATGTGCGCGAAGACGTGAAGCCGCTGGATTGGCGCGGCTTCGCGCTGTCCGGGTTCGGGCTGGCGCTGGCGATGTTCGGCTTCTCCACCCTCGGCCGCCACCTGGTGTCGCTGCCGGTGGCGCTGGGCTGTCTGGCGGTGGGGCTGGCCGCACTGATCGGCTACGTCGTGCATGCGCGCCGCCACCCGCACCCGCTGCTGGACCTGCGCCTGTTCCGGCTGCCGACGTTCCGCGCCGGCGTGCTCGGCGGCGGTGTGTTCCGGGTCGGCATCGGCGCCATTCCGTTCCTGTTGCCGCTGATGCTGCAACTGGGCTTCGGCCTCGACCCGCTGCATTCGGGCCTGCTCACGTTTGCCTCGGCGATCGGGGCGATCGGCATGAAGACGATCGCCACGCGCGTGCTCAAGCGCTTCGGGTTTCGCGACGTGCTGCGTTTCAACGCGCTGGTGTGCGCGGCGATGCTGGCCGGCTACGGCCTGTTCCGATCCAGTACGCCGCACGCGCTGATCGTGGGCACGCTGATCGTCGCCGGGTGTTTTCGTTCGTTGCAGTTCACCAGTTTGAACGCAATCAGCTTTGCCGAAGTTGAGCCGGCGCACATGAGCCAGGCCACCAGCCTGTCGGGGATGATGCAGCAGTTCTCGCTGTCGCTGGGCGTGGCGGTGGCCGGCTACGCCTTGCAACTGGTCGGCTGGGTCACCGGCCACGCGCCGACGGCGGCGGCCAGCTTCGGCCCGGCGTTCGTCATCGTCGGCGCGCTCAGCGGCGTGTCGGCGTGGTGGATGTGGCGCTTGCCGGTCGATGCCGGTCAGGAGCTGGCCGGGCGCGCGGTGCCCGACGAGGAAATCGCGCAACCGCAGGCCGCGCAACGCCCCGCGACGTGAGGCGTTGGCCTCAACCGATCAAGCGGGCGAGCACGAAGATCGCCACCACCGCCAGCCACAGCAGCAACATGCGCCAGACCAGACTCATCGCGTCGCGCAGCTCCAGCAGCGCCGGCGTGGACGCCAGTGCGTCGGCTTCGGGCAAGTCGGTATCGTGGCGTTCGACCTCGATGTCCACGCTGGCGCGCGCGGCGGTGGCCAGAAAGCCGGTGTCCAGGCGTATGCCTTCGGCGTGCCATTGCCGCCACGCGCGAAAAACCGCGTCGAAGTTCGCGGCCAGCGCCAAGGCCAGCGTCATCAACTGCGCCACCGGCCAGTCCATGATCGACAGCAGCCCGCGCGCATCGTCGCGTTGCGCGGCCGGCGCATCGGCATGCGCCGTCTCCGCGCCCAGCTCGGCGACGATGCGGTATGCCAGCACGCCGCCGGCACCGAGCAGCAAGAACCAGAACAGCGGCCCGAACCAGCGCCGCAACGCGCCGGCAAACACCGCTTCGACCCAGGCGTGGCCATCCATCGTCTCCGGCGGCGGCCCGTGCAGCAAGTCGGCGGTCGCCTCGCGACGTGCGTCGGCGTCCGGCGCGTCCACCACCGCGTCCACGTCCAGATCCAGATCGCGCGGGCCCCAGCACCAGAACAGCAGCAGTGTCGCCAACACGAACGCCGGTACGCCCCACCATACGTTGCGCAAACCCAGTTGCAACAGGCCGATCAACAGCACCGGCAGACCGGCGATCAGGAACAGCCCGAACCGACCGGCCATCGCACCCTCGGGCGCGCCGGTGGCGACGATGTACTGCCGCCACGCCACCAGCCAGTTGAAATGGCGCATGCCCGCCAGCGCCGGCGCGAGATGCCCGGCCAGCAGAACCAGCACGACGGCGATCAGGGCGACGGACATGGCGACGCTCGGTGCATGGCGTCGATTCTAGCCTGCCCGCGGTGGCGGTACCGCGGCAAGCCGCGATCGAGCTTCCCGTTCGTGGCCAGGCGCGGATCGAGGCCGAAGGCCGAGGCCGCGATCGGATATCCCGTTCGTGGTGAGGCGCGGATCGAGGCCGAAGGCCGAGGCCGCGATCGAACCATTGTTTGTTTCAGAACGAGCAACGGCAAACCGTTGTGGTTCGACACGAGCCGGCTCGAACTCCGTTCTCGACCGGCTCGGCTCACCACGAACGGTGACTTGGAGGCCGCGATCGGATATCCCGTTCGTGGTGAGGCGCGGATCGAGGGCGCAGCCCGAGGCCGCGATCGAACCATTGTTTGTTTCAGAACGAGCAACGGCAAACCGTTGTGGTTCGAGACGGACGTGCTCGATCTTCGATCTCGACACGTCCTCCTCACCACGAACGGTGACTTGGAGGCCGCGATCGGATATCCCGTTCGTGGTGAGGCGCGGATCGAGGGCGCAGCCCGAGGCCGCGATCGAACCACCGCCTCGGAGGCTTCCCCGCACAGCGCCTTGGCGGCGACCGGAATACCTCAGGTGGTGAACGAACTGCCGCAGCCGCAGGTGGTCTTGGCGTTGGGATTGCGGATGGTGAACTGCGCCCCGTGCAGGTTCTCGCTGTAATCGACCTCCGCGCCCAGCAGGTACTGCAGGCTCAACGGATCGACCAGCAAGGTGGCCTCGTCGGTGTGGATCGCCAGATCGTCCTGCGCTTGTTCCTCGTCGAAGGAAAATCCGTACTGGAACCCCGAGCAGCCGCCACCTTGAATATAGACGCGCAACATCAACGCGGCGTTGCCCTCTTCGCGCACCAGTTCGGCGACCTTGCGCGCGGCCGCGTGGGTGAACGCCAGCGGCGCGGCGGGCACGCCCTGATCGGGGTGGATCGAAAGCAGGTCGGACATACGCACAGGATGGGGCGCGGCGGGCGGGGAATCAAGTGAAGGCGCGGAGGCACGAGCGGCGAGCTGTGAGCAGGGAGCGGTGAGCGGACAAGCCGATCATTCTTTTCTCCCGGCTCCCGGCTCACTGTTCCCGACTGCGCACCCCTCACCCCAACCCCTCTCCCGAAGGGAGAGGGGCTTTGGCTCCCCGCTCCCGGCTCCCGGCTCACTGTTCCCGACTGCGCACCCCTCACCCCAACCCCTCTCCCGAAGGGAGAGGGGCTTTGGCTCCCCGCTCCCTGCTCCCTGCTCCCCGCTCCCTGCTCCCTGCTCCCCGCTCCCTGCCCCCTGCTCCCCGCTCCCTGCTCCCTGCTCCCTACTCCCGCTCCCCGCTCCCGTCTCCCGCCCCTTACAGCCCCTCGCCACCATCGGGCGTGGCGGCATCCGGGCTGGTGGCATCGGCCCACGAGAACGCCTGGGTGATGGTGCTGCCTTCCGATTGCAACTGCACGGTGACCTTGTGCGGGGTGAAGCCCGTCGGCAGCATCAGGTTGCCTTCGACCTTCTGGAAGTAGCGAAACTCGAAGGTTTGCCCGGGCGCATTGGCCTTCTGCAGCAGATCGGCCCATTGCAGGGTTTGCAGCTTGCCACCCTTGGCACCATCGACCTGCAAGGTCAACGTACCCTGCGTGATCTTGCCGCGATTGAGGTTCTGGGTGAGCGTTGCCGCGTAATGCCAACTGCCGTTGGCATTGCTGGCCAGCTTCACGCTGTGCACCGCCAAACCGCGTCGCTGCGCGCCCGATCCGACCAGGCGCTCGTAGAAGGCCACGTCGGCGCGCAGGGCCGACACTTCCTCGTCGCGCCCGGAAAGGCTGGTTTGCAGTTCCTGATTGGCGGCGCGACTGATCGCGTCGGAGTTCTTCAGGTTGGCGACCTGCTGGCGCAGCGAGTCGATCTGCTTGAGCTGCGTGCGCAAGCTGGCATTGTCCCGGCGCAACGCCGAGATATCCGGAGAAGCCCAGCGCGCCGCCGCCCACCCGGCCAGCAACAGGCTGGCGATCCACAAGCCAACCAACACGCCGATCCAGCGGTGCGGGCGCGAGCTGGGCACGTGGGCTGCCGTGGACGGGTCGGGGGCAGCTCGATCCATGCCAAACGTATAGCCGCCGACGTGGACGAACGTCAAGCCCGCGTGGCTATACTGCCGATCCCGCCGTCCGGCGGGGCGGCCGAGGTCGAGATTGCGCGATGTTGTGGCTCAAGGCCTTCCATATCGTGTTCGTGGTGGCATGGTTCGCCGGATTGTTCTATCTGCCGCGCCTGTTCATCTATCATGCCCAGAGCTCGGACACGCTCTCGCATGCGCGCTTCGTGGTCATGGAGCGCCGCCTGTTGGGCATCACCCACATCGGTGCGGCGCTCGCCCTGACCTGCGGCGTGGGTTTGCTCATGCTGGCGCCGGGTTTCCTGCAGCAGGGCTGGATGCACGCCAAGCTCGGGCTGGTGGCGGCGCTGATCGGTTACCACGGCTGGTGCGCGAAGATCGCCGCCGATTTCCGCCTTGGCCGGCAAATTCCCGGGTCGACGTGGCTGCGCTGGTTCAATGAGATCCCCGGCCTGCTGCTGATCGGCATCGTCTGTCTGGTGGTGGTCAAGCCGTTCTGAACGCCCGCCGCGCCCACGACGCCCGGCGCAGGGGCATAATCGGCGCACAAGGGGAGTCCCGATGAACACGACCGCCTCGTCGCAGCACGACGAATACCGCCAGGCATTCCTCCGCCACCTGCCCAAGCGGATCGAGTCGCTGGAACAACGCATCCAGCGCTACCGCCGCGACGGCTGGGAAGCCGACGGGCTGCTGATGCTCAACGACGACATCCAGCGCCTGGCCGGCGCCGCCGGTCGTTACGATCTGGTCGAACCCAGTCAGCACCTGCTCACCCTCGAACAGGCGCTCGGCGAACACGTCGCGCAGCGCACCTTGCCCAACCCGCAGCAGTCCGACCGCATGCTGCAGTTGACCGCAGCGGTGGCCGCGGCGCTGGTGGCGCGGCCAGTCGGTCCGGCGCGGATCGCGCACAGCGAAGTGCCGCCACCGGCGTATTGGCGGCGCTGGGCCGGCGATGCGCCGCCGCCGCAGGCCGCGCTGGCCGCCCACGCCGCGTCGCCCGCCGCAACCGCCAGCCCCAAGGCCACCGGCATCGCCCGGCGCATCTACCTGCTCAGCGACGGCAACGCCTTCGCCACCGACCTGAGCAAGCACCTGGAAGGCGAGGGTTTCGAGGTCGAGCCGATCGACACGCTCGCCGACCTGACCGAGCTGCTCATGAACCTGTCGCCGCACCTGGTGCTGGTGGACGCCTCGCGCATGGCCGACATCCTCGCCGTGGGCGCGGCCCGCCGCGAGGCGCAACAGCGCGGCAGCGGACAGCGCATCCAGTTGGTCGCGCTGGCTGCCGCCGACGACCTGCAATCGCGGCTGGATGCGCGCCGCGCCGGTGCCGACAGCCTGCTGTTCCCGCCATTCAACGTACCCGAGGTGGCCCGCCAACTGCACGGGTTGCTGGCGCCGGCCACCGAAGAAAAACTGCGCGTGCTGATCGTCGAGGACGACCGCGCGCAGGGCCTGTTCGCGCAAAGCGTGCTGACCAACGCCGGCATGCAGGCGATGGTCGAACAAGAACCGCTGCACGTGCTCGAAGCGCTCGAGTCGTTGCACCCGGACTTGATCCTGATGGACTTGCACATGCCGCACGCCAACGGCGTGGAGTTGACCGCGTTGATCCGCGAGCACGCCAGTTTCAAGAACACCCCGATCGTGTTCTTGTCCGGCGAGAACGACCCCGAGATCCGCTTCGATGCGATCAATGCCGGCGGCGACGACTTCCTGAGCAAACCCATCCGCCCCAAGCACCTGATCGCGGCCGTGCAAAATCGCGTGCGCCGCACCCGCACCTTGCAGCAGCAGCAGCAACCACAGCAGGCCGAGCCCGGGCTGGCTGCGCGCGACGAGGCCACCGGCCTGCACCGGCGCATGTACGTGCTCGATCGCATCAACGAGGCGCTGGCGACCAGCGCCGAGAGCCGCGACGCGGTCGGCGGCGCGCTGTACGTGGAGATCGACAACGCCGCGACCTTGCGCGAGCGCATGGGTCTGGGCGCGCTGGAACATTTGGTCACCAGCGCCGGGCGCGTGATCAACGACGAGTTGATGGATCAGCACGTCGGCGCGCGCATCAACGACACCGCCTTCCTGGTGCTGGCCACCAACCTGGACGACGCCGGTCTGGACGCGCTGGCCAAGCGCTTGCACGACGGCATCGCCGAGCACGCTTTCGAGGCGGTCGGCCGACCGATGCGCCTGCGCGCATCGGTGGGCATCTGCGCCTTGCGGTTCGGCTTCGGCGACGCCAGCGCCCTGCTCAATACCGCCGAACGCACCTGTCGCGAGGCGCACGCCAGCGCCCGCGGCATCAAGCGTTTCGAGCCGCCCAAGGACAGCGATCTGGACGAGGAATCGCAGCTGATCGCGCAACTGCGCGAGGCGGTGGACAACGACGGTTTCGGCCTGATCTACCAGCCCATCGCCGCGGTGCAGGGCGGGCAGGACGCGCAATACCAGACCCTGCTGCGCATGCGCGATGCTGGCGGCAAGCGAGTGGCGGCAGCCACCATCCTGCCGCTGGCCGAACGCGCCAAGCTGATGATCGACATCGATCGCTGGGTGCTGACCCGGGCCATGAGCGTGCTTGGGCAGCACCACGGCGACTCCCGCACCATGCGCCTGTTCGTGCCGCAATCGATGACCACCCTGGCCGCACGCGAGCAGGCCGGCTGGCTGAAGGGCGAACTGGCCGCCAACGAGGCGGCCGGCTCGTGTCTGGTGATCGAGTGCCGCTTCGAGGACGCCCTGCTCAACCCGCCGGCGCTGGCCGCCTTCGCCAACGCCATGCGCGGTGATGGCGTGCGCCTGTGCGTGGCGCAGTTCGAACACTCGCTGGACGCCACCCGCCTGCTCGACACCGCGCCGCTGGGGTTCATCAAACTGGCGCCCCGCTACGCGGCGGCCGACGCCTCGCCGGTGGTGCGCGACGAACTGCGCGCCATCGTCGAACACGCCCATCGTCTGGGCGTGCAGGTCATCGGCCACTGCGTGGAGGATGCGCGCGCGGCGGCTACCTTGTGGTCGTCGGGCGTCGACTTCATCCAGGGCAATCTGGTGCAAGGCGCCAGTGGCGGCCTGGACTTCGACTTCAACTCCACGGTGATGTGACCGCGCGCATGCCACCGTCTTCGCCGCTGCTGCCCGCCTTGCGCTGGGTCACGCTGGCCACGATCGCCGGAACCATCGTGGCGATGGTGGTGGATCTGCTCAGCATGCACGGGCCGTGGCTGATCGTCGCCCTCGCTCTGGGCGTGGTGTCGTTCGTCTGCTGTTTCACCGCGCTGCGCCTGCTCGACCGCGCCATCGAGAACGCCGCCGCCGGGATTCGCAAGGCCAGCGATGCCGCCCAGCAGGCCAGCCACGACGCCAGCGAGCAGAACGCGCAGTTCGACTCGATGCGCAACCAGCTGGAGGAATACCGCCGCCTGCAGGAGGAACTGACCGCCGCCAAGCAGGCCGCCGAACAAGGAGCGCTGGCCAAGAGCGAGTTCCTGGCCACCATGAGCCACGAGGTCCGC
The DNA here is from genome assembly GCA_018241125.1 of Pseudomonadota bacterium. Lineage (GTDB taxonomy): Bacteria > Pseudomonadota > Gammaproteobacteria > Xanthomonadales > Xanthomonadaceae > SZAS-103. The sequence continues at coordinate 60,821 of JAFEEL010000020.1, forward strand.
ACGCCGCTCAACGGCATCGTGCCGATCCTGGAGTTGCTGCAATCCTCGCGGCTCGAACTCGATCAACGCGAACTGCTGAATACCGCGCTGCAATCGGCACGGCAACTGCTGCGCATCGTCGACGACATCCTCGATTATTCCAAGCTCGAAGCGCACAAGCTGCAGCTCGAAAGCGTGACCTTGAACCTACGCGAGACCCTGGATTCGGTGATCCGCCTGCTCGAACGGCAAGCACAGAGCAAGGGCTTGCGCTTGAGCCTGCACATCGGCCCGGACGTGCGTGCGGTATTCCGCGGCGACCCGGTGCGCCTGCGCCAGATCGTCAGCAACCTGGTCAGCAACGCGCTCAAGTTCACCGAGCGCGGCTCGATCACCGTGCAGGTGGCCAAGCTCAAAGAAACGCGCACCCACCACCAGCTGCGTTTCGAGGTGCAAGACACCGGTGTGGGCATTTCGCCGGAAGCGGCCGGCAAGCTGTTCAGTGCTTTTTCGCAGGCCGACGCCTCCACCACCCGGGTGTACGGCGGCACCGGCTTGGGGCTGGCGATCTGCAAGCGCATCGTGGATTTGATGGGTGGGCGCATCGGCGTCGATTCGGAAGTCGGGCGCGGCTCGACGTTCTGGTTCGAGATCCCCATGCTCAAGGTGTCGGGCGACATCGAGGGCCCGCGCAGCGGCCTGCAAGGCGCTCGCCTGCTGGTGCTGACCAACGACGCCACGCTGCACAAACGCATCGCCGCCAGCCTGGCGCAGACCGGCGCCAGCGTGCAGTTCGTGGAGAACACGCAAGATGCCCTGGCGCAGTTGCGCGCCGTCGCCGCCGCGCCCGGCCGCGGCTTCGACGTGCTCATCGTCGATGCGGCCTCGATCAAGCACACCTTGGTCGCCTTGCAACGCAATCTGGCGACGATGAGCGACGCGGAGCGCATGCGCGTGTTGATCCTCGAACCCCCGGAGCCGCTGCCCGAGGACGTGCGCGAACTGCCCAATACGGTGATCGTGCAACGCGCGCTGGCCGAGAGCGACCTGCGTCCGAAGCTGGTCGAGTTGATGGCGGGCGAGGCGATCAGCACCTCCGGGCGCGATTCGTCGCCGGCAGTGACCCTCACCGCCGGCGATGCGTCGATGACCGCACCGCCGCCGCGGGCACCGGCACCGGCGCCGGCGCCGGCCCCCAGCGCCGAGCGCGCCGCGCTCATCGGCCCCTTGCGCGGCCGCCTGCTGCTGGTGGAAGACAACCCGGTCAACCTGATGGTGGCGCAGCGGCTGATCGCGTTGCTCGGCCTGCAATGCGACACCGCCGAGAACGGCGAGCAGGCGATCGAGAAAATCAAGCGCGGTCGTTACGACATCGTGCTGATGGACTGCCAGATGCCGGTGCTCGACGGGTACTCCGCCACCCGCGCGTGGCGCGTGCACGAAGCCCAACACCACCTGCGGCCGCTGCCGATCATCGCCATGACCGCCAACGCGATGGCCGGCGACCGCCAGAAATGCCTGGACGCGGGCATGGACGACTACCTGTCCAAGCCGGTGGCCCGCGACCAACTCGAATCCACGCTGCGACGCTGGCTGGCTTCGCGGGCGCACGCCGTGGGGGATCTGCCACTGCCGGAGGAGCCCGCCCCCGTGGTCGGCGCCGCGCCGCTACCGGCATCGCCGCCTGCAAAGGCCGTGCTGAGCGTGCTCACCGCCGACGAAATCGCGGCAGCCGGCCAACTTCTGGAACAAGCCACCGCGCAGTTCGTCGCCGAAATGGGTGCCGAGGCCGAGCACGCCAGCGACGCGCTCGCCGCGCCACCGACGCGCGCTGCGGGCGCCACGCCCACCGCGCCCACCGCGCCCACCGCGCCCGCCACTGCAGCCACACCGGCAGCGGCACCGACGCCGCCACCGCCTGCCCCCGCGCCACCGCCTGTCCCCGCGCCAGCGCCAGAAGCCGCGCCGGCAGCGCCGCGCAAGCTGCCACCGGCGCTGGAGGCGGAGATCGTCGAGGACCTGTGGAGCGCGATGGGCGACTCCTTCCGCGATCTGGTCAACGTCTACCTCGAGGATGCCCCGGTGCATCTGGGCAAGCTCGATGCCGCAGTGGCCAGCAACGACGTCGGCGCCCTGGTCGGCCCGGCGCACGCGCTGAAGTCTTCCAGCGCCAACCTCGGCGCGATGCAGGTTTCGGCGGCGGCCAAGCACGTCGAACACGGCGCCCGCAACGGCACCCTCACCCAGCCGCAGGTGGCGGTGAAGGTGCTGCACTACGAGTTCAAGCGCGCCGAGGCCGAACTGCGCAGTCTGCTCGGCGATTGATGCCGATCAGCGCCAGCCGGTGCGCCGACGCCCGGGCTCGGGGCCGACATCGGCCGCCGCCGGGCGCTCGCCCAGCGTGCCGGTGGCGCGGGCCGCCGCCTGCGGGGCGAGGTGGTCGAGCGCGCGCGCGTACACGCTGCGCTTGAACGTCACCACGTGTTCGATCGGGTACCAGAAATCCACCCAGCGCCAGCGATCGAACTCGGGCTTCTCGGTCGCATCCAGACGCACGTCCTCGTCGCGCGCCAGCAGGCGCAGCAGGAACCACACCTGCTTCTGGCCGATGCACACCGCCCGCCCATCGCGGCGCGGGTTGCGCCACGGCAGCCGATAGCGCAGCCAGCCGGGCGTGGCGCCCAGCACTTCGACGTGCTCGGGCAGCAGGCCGGTTTCCTCGCGCAGCTCGCGATACATCGCTTCCAGCGGCGTCTCGTCGGTGTTCATCCCGCCTTGCGGGAACTGCCAACCGTCGCGGTGCACGCGCCGCGCCCAGAACACCTGCCCGTCTTCGCGCATCAGCACGATGCCCACGTTGGGGCGATAGCCGTCCGGATCGATCACGGCACGGACTCCAAAAACTGCAATGCCCCGACTGTGCCACAGCGCGGCGTGCGGCCACAAGCGCGGCGCACGCGCAAACGAAAAAGCCGGCGCACCCGCGCCGGCTCTCCCGCTTGCAACCTAAGGAGTCGCTGAACAAATCCATCGTGGATTTGTCAGCGATCGCCCAGCCCGGTACACGCCCGGACTGGGCTCACACGGATCAATCACTTGCGTGATGGATCCGTGACCACGCCATCCATGGCGTGGGGGGAAACGCTGATAAATCAGCGTTTCCCTAATGCGACCGCCGCTCAGAACTTCCAGTTCACCTCGGCATAGACGAAGCGGAACGGCAGGTCGTAGGTGCCCGCGTCGTAGCCGTTGAGCGAGCAACTCACGCACGCCGGCGCCTGCTTTTCGAACAGGTTATTGGCACCCAGTGACAGCTTCAGGCCCTTGGCGGTGAAGGCGTTGTCCCAAGCCAATTGCACGTCGCTGTAAGTCGCCGAACCCAGCCGATGCCAGCCATTTCCGGTCGGGCACCCTTGCGCCGGCGTGGCGGCCGCATTGCCGCACGACTCCTTGACCGAAGCGATGTAGCGCAGATTCCAGCTCGCCGACCAGTCGCCCAGCTTCCAACCCAGTTGCAGGTTGGTTTTCCACGCCGGGATCGCGCTGTCGTTGACCTCGATGCCGACCGCCCGCTGCGCGACGTTCCCATTCTTGTCCACCGCCCGGTAGTTGATGGCGTGCGTCGATTGCAGCGAGGCGCTGAACTGGCCCCAGCCGGTTTCCGGCCCGACCCAGTTCGCCTTCAGATCCACGCCGCTGGTGCCGATGCGACCGAGGTTGGACAAGAAGTCCTTGGGCGGGTTGAGCTGGCTACCCAGACCGCGGGTGAAGCCCGAGCACACGGCACCTTGCGCAGTGCCCGAGTAACAGGCGTTGAGCAGTTGCTGGATGTCCGGGGCCTGGATGGCGTTGCTCACCTTGTAATGGAAGTAATCGACTTCGAGATCGAGCTTGGAGGACCACGCCTGATTCTCCGCCCACGACGGGCTCCACACACCGCCGAGGTTGTAGTTGCGCGACTTCTCGGGCTGCAGCGCCGGGTTGCCGCCGGTGAAGGTGGTGATCTGCGTATTGGCCTGCTGGAAGCCGTTGGGCACTCCAGCCGCCGCGCAAGCGGCTGCATACTGCGACGGCGGTGGGCCGCCCGGATTGACCGCATTGCAGGGATCGACCAGCGTCGCGCCGAACTGGGTCAGGCCGTACAGCTCGCCGAGATTGGGCGCACGGAAGCCGGTCGAGTAGGTACCGCGCAACACCAGATCGTCGACCGGCTGCCAGCGGAAGCCGGCCTTGCCGGTGGTGGTGCCGCCGAACGTGGAGTAGTTCGAGTAGCGCACCGCGAAGTCGGTGCTGAACGACTTCGCCCACGGCACGCGCAGCTCGCCGTACACCTCGTTGACGTTGTACCCGGCGGAAATCGGTGCGGCGAAGGAGTCCTGCGACTCGCCGTCCTGACGCAGCGGATCGGGATTGAAGTTGCCCTGATAACGGCGATGCTCGTAGCCGACCGCGAAACCGGCGTAGCGGTCGCCGCCCACCGCCCACAGGTCGCCGGTCAGGTTGGCAGTGAACAGATCCAGCACCTGCTTGCTGGCGTCGTGCTGCGGGGTGCTGATGAAGGCCAGCATGGCCGGCGTGATCGGGGTGCCCTCACCACCGAACAGATTCAGCGGCACGCAGTTGGGAATGGTCACCGCCGCCGTGCCGCAGTGCCACACCCCGCCGCCGTCCTGATAGGCCGGCCCGAGCGCTTCCTTGAGCTTGAGCACGTTGAAGCCGTTGGTGAACATCTGGTCGGCCTGATTCTCCGAGTGCACGTAGTCGATGTTCCAATCCATGCCGCGGCCCCAATCGAGGGTGCCGTTCAGGCCGAAGTTGGCGTACCACGTCTTCACGTCCTGGGTGAAGTAACGCGGCCCGAGCTCGACCGGGCGCTTGGTGATGAAGCCCAGATTCGCCACCGGGCAACCATTGAGCGGATCGGCCACCGCGCACAGGTTGATCCCGAACGGGTTGTACGGGTTGCTGGCGGAGATGGTGATGCCGTCGGCAATGCCGCCGGTGCCGGCGAACGGGCCGACGAAAATCGGCTCGGGTGCGGCTTGATTGGCCGAGTGGCGCTGGTTGTAGAGCACCTTGCCGTGCAGCGATACCTTGTCGTTGATGTCGTAAGTGGCCTGCGCGAAGATCGACTTGCGCTCGCTGGGCGTGAGCAGCAGGTTGTAGGGCGCGAAGTCGAAGCGGTCGGCGCCGCTGAAGTTGTGGTAGGTACCGGCGCCGGTGGTCGGGTTGCCGCCATTGTAGTTCGGCACGGTGGTGCCGTTGTTCAACGTCATGTCGAACCAGTCGTTGCCAGCGGCATCGCAGTAACCGGGCGTGCCCGGCACGAGGATGCGCGGATCGCAGAAGATGAAGCGCCCCTGCGGCGTGCCCGAACTGCCGGCCGCCAGGCCGGCGCCGGGAACCGGGAACGAGGATTGCGCCCACGCGCCCGAGCTGATGCCCTTGGACTTGACGTAGGAGGCGTTGAGCACGCCACGGAAGTTGTCACTGCCACCGCCGATGGTGATATCGCCCTCGACGTCGTCGCCGCCGTGGCCGTAGCTGCCGTACTTGACGTGCGCCAGCGCGCCGCTGAAGTTCTTCTTGGTGATGATGTTGACCACGCCGGCGATGGCGTCCGACCCGTAGATGGCCGAAGCGCCGTCTTCGAGCACTTCGATGCGATCGACGATCGCCAGCGGGATGGTGTTGAGGTCGGCACTGCCACTCACGCCCGAGGCCGAGGACTCGTTGACCCAGCGCAGGCCGTCGACCAACACCAGCACGCGCTTGGACTCGAGGTTGCGCAGATCCACCTGCGCCGAGCCGGCGCCGATGCCGCCGCCGTCGGCCGGATAGCCGAAGTTGCCCGAGGAGTTGAACTTGGCGTTGAGCGCCTTGCCGCTGGTGGACATCTCCTGCAGGAACTGTCCGACCGAGGTGGCGCCGCTGGCATCGAGGGTGGCACGGGTGATCACCGCCACCGGCGCCTCGGTGACCTTGCTGGTCTGCTTGATGCGCGAACCGGTGACGGTGACGCGGCCCACGTCCTTGGCCTTGCTGCTGTCGGCGGTACTGGAAGCATCCTGCGCCAAGGCGGGGACGGCGGCCGGCAGCAGGGCGAGCAAGACAGCCGCACACAGGCGGCCGCGGCGGAGCGCGATCATCGGATGATTCTCCCGGGGGTAATGGACGGCCGGCCCTTCCGGTCGTCACGACACGTTTGTAAACAATGCGTAAAGCAAATGCAAGCACTGCCGTGGCAACCGCCCTGCCGGTCGTTATGGCGATCGCTTCTGTGCAACTGCGATCGCGGGACGGTCTTCGCGGCAGCGGGTTGCGCCGCCGCCGGCGGTTGCGAGCCCACCATGATCGGTTCCGCGCCAGCCAGTGGGCGTGGTTCGGCTACACTCGCGGCCATGCGCAAACTTCTCGTAGTGCCCAGCGTCCTGCTCGGCGCCGCATTGGCCGCCGCGGCAAGCGCGAGCGAGACTTCCGACGCCCTGGCCAAGCAAGCCCTGACTCTGGCCGAACAAGGCCGGCTCGACGCCGCCACCGCCCAACGCGTGGCTGGCGATCCACTGACGCCGTGGATCGACTACGCGACCTTGCACCGCAACCTCGACTCGGTGGACGCGGGCAGCGTACGGGCGTTTCTGGATCGCAATCCGGGACAGGTCGCGGCCAGCTTGTTGCGCGACGAATGGCTCGGGCTGCTCGCGCAGCGGCACGACTGGAAGACCTTCCGCGCCTTCCGCAGCGACGACGAAAGCCCGAAGCTGCGCTGCGCGGACCTGGCCGCACGCCTGGACGCCGGGCCGCCCGATGCGCGCTGGATCGATGCGGCGATGACGCTGTGGAACGGCGGACAAACCCAGCCGGCCGATTGCGACGGGGTGTTCGCGTGGCTGGCCGGGCAAGGCAAGCTGAGCGCAGACGCGCGCTGGCAGCGCATCGACGCCGCCGCTGCCGATGTCAACACCGCGGTGATGCGCAGCGCCGCCAGCGGGCTGCCGTCCGAGCAAGCCGCGCAGGCGCTGGCCTATGCGCGCTTCATCGACGCACCCAGCGATGCGGCCGCCAGTTGGCCGCGCAACGATCGCAGCCGGCGCATGATTTCCGTCGGCTTGGCGAAACTGGCCCGGCGCGACCCGGGCGGCGCGCAGGCGCGGCTGGAGCGGCTGCAACCGACGATGGGCTTGAACGAAACCGACCGCGGTCGCGTGCAATACGCCATCGCGTTGTGGACGGTCGCCTCGTATTCGCCCGGTTCCGCGCAGCGGCTGGCCGCGGTGCCGGCCTCGGCCTACGACCCCAAGCTGCACGAATGGCAGGTGCGCGAGGCGCTGGCGCGCGGCGACGACGCCACCGCGCTCAAGGCCATCGTGGCGATGGATCCGGCCCAGCGCAACGATCCACGCTGGCAGTATTTCGAGGCGCGCTTGCGTGAGCGCAATGGCGATGCCAAGGGCGCCGACGCGCTGTACCGGCAAGCCGCCCGCACCGCCACGTACGGCGGCTTTCTCGCCGCCGACCGCCTCAAGCAGCCCTACGCCATCTGTCCGCTGGAAGTTACGGCCAGCGCATCGGAGCGCGCCAAGGTCGCGGCCACGCCGGCGCTGGTGCGTGCGTTGGAGTTGTACCGCATCGAGCGCCCGGGCTGGGCGGAGAAAGAATGGAAGCAGGCGCTGGCCGGCTTCGACGATCACCAGCGCCAAGTCGCGGTGCTGCTGGCCAACCAGATGGGCTGGTACGACCGCGCCACCTTCGGCTTGGGCAAGACCGCCGATGGCCAGCCGGCACCCGACGAGCTGCGCCTGTACACCTTGCGCTTTCCGCTGGACTACGCCGATACCGTGCGCGAACAGGCACGGCGCAACGGCATCGATCCAGCGTGGGTGGCCGCCGAGATCCGCGCCGAGAGCGCGTGGAATCCGCGCGCTCGCTCGGGCGCCGATGCACGCGGGCTGATGCAGCTGCTGGTCGGGGTGGGTCAACACATGGCGCGCACGCTGGGGGTGGCGTGGAGTGGCGGCGACACGCTGTATCAGGCCCGCCCCAACATCGCCATGGGCAGCGCCTACCTGCGGCAGATGCTCGACCGCTTCGGTGGCCGCACCTACCTGGCGATCGGTGCCTACAACGCCGGCGCCGGCAAGGTCGCCGCGTGGATGGGCCAGCGCGGTTCGCTCGACCCGGACCTGTGGATCGAAACCGTGCCCTATCAGGAAACGCGCGAATACATCATGCGCGTGCTGGCGTTCTCGGTGATCTACGACTGGCGCTTCGGCGGCAAGGCCACGCCGCTATCCGAGCGCCTGCTCGGGCGCATCGTGCCGGACTCGGGCAAGCGTGGCTTCACGTGTCCGCCCCCGGCGCCGACCCCGTCGACGCCCGTCCGCAACGTCGCCCCGACCGCTTCTTCGACGGCCGCTTCGAAGGCCGCTTCCGCGCCCGCCGACACCACCCCGTGAACACGCCGCGACGCATCGCCGTGCTCGGCGGCACCGGCTACGTCGGTCGCGCACTGGTGGCGCGCCTGCTCGCCGATGGGCACGCGGTGACCGTCATCAGCCGCAACCGCGCGCGCCACATGGAGCGCCTGCTCGCGCCGGGCGCGAACGTGCGCGAATGCGACGTGTACGACGCGACCGCACTGATTGCGGTACTGCGCGGCCACGACACCGCGATCAATCTCGTGGGCATCCTCAACGACCCTGGCATCGGCGATTCCCGGCGTGGCTTCGAGCGTGCGCACGTCGATCTCACCCGCACCCTGATCGCCGCCTGCTTCCAGGCCGGCGTGCACAGGCTGCTGCAGATGAGCGCGCTCAACGCCGGGCGCGGCCGCAGCCACTACCTGCGCACGCGTGGCGCGGCCGAGGACCTGGTCAAGGCTTCGCAACTGGACTGGACGATCTTCCAGCCATCGGTGATCTTCGGCCACAGCGATGGCCTGTTCTGCCGCTTCGCCGCGCTGCTCAAACTCGCGCCGGTGCTGCCGCTGGCACGCGCATCGGCGAAGTTCGCGCCGGTATTTCTCGGCGACGTGGTGGAGGCATTCACGCGCACGCTGGACGATCGCAAGGCCAGCCGGCAGACTTACGAGCTGTACGGATCGGACGTACTCACGCTGGCGCAGATCGTGCGCTTGACTGCACGCACGCTCGGATTGCATCGACTCGTGCTGCCGCTGCCGGATGTGCTGGGCCGGGTACAGGCGTTCTGGCTGGATTTCGTGCCCGGCAAACCGTTTTCCAGCGACAACTACCGATCCTTGCTGACCGACTCGGTCGGCGGCATCGACGGGCTGCATCGGCTGGGCATCGCACCCACGCGCATCGAGGCGGTGCTGCCGGACATCGTCGGCGCCGGCGACGGCCGGCAGGCGCGGCTGGATCGCTATCGCGCGCGGTATTGACCGGGCATCTTGCAAGTCGCGACTGTGCGAAACACAGAACTTCCTCCCCCGCCTGCGGGGGAGGATCGAGGTGGGGGCCCTCGCTAGGCCTATTGGTGCTTCGTCTCGCCCCCATCCCACCCTTCCCCCGCAAGCGGGGGAAGGAGTCGAATCGCAACTGCGATCGGTAACGGAGGTCGCGATTGGCGGTAGCTACCCACCCGCTTGTATGAGAACCCTGCAAAGACAACGCACCACACACCGGTGCATTTTGCGATGATCGAAGGGCTAAAGATGCAAGGCAGGCATGGCAGTCCGGATGCACCAATGAACACCTGGCTGGTCGGCGGCGCGGTGCGCGATGGCCTGCTCGGGCGCACGCCCGGCGACCGCGATTTCGTGGTGGTCGGGCAAACGCCCGAAGCCATGCTGGCGCGCGGCTTCAAGCCGGTCGGTCGTGATTTCCCGGTGTTCATCCACCCGCAAACCGGCGAGGAATACGCGCTGGCGCGCACCGAGCGCAAGTCGGCGCGCGGCTACCGCGGCTTCGTGGTGGATGCCGAGCCGACGGTGACGCTGGAAGAAGACCTGGCGCGGCGCGACTTCACCATCAATGCCATCGCGCAGAGCGAAGACGGCACCCGGGTCGATCCGTTCGGCGGCGAAGCCGACCTCGCCGCCCGCATCTTGCGCCACGTCTCGCCGGCTTTCGTCGAAGATCCGGTGCGGGTGCTGCGCGCGGCGCGCTTCATGGCGCGCTTCGCACCGCTGGGTTTCGCCGTGGCGACCGAAACGCTGGAGCTGATGCGGCAGATGGTGGCCGATGGCGAAGTCGACCACCTCGTGCCCGAGCGCGTCTGGCAGGAGTTGTCGCGCGCATTGACCGAGCCGCAGCCGTCGGCCTTTCTGGCGACGTTGCGTGCGTGCGGCGCGCTGGTGCGGGTGCTGCCCGAGGTCGATGCGCTGTACGGCGTGCCGCAGCGCGTGGAGTTCCATCCGGAAGTCGATACCGGCATCCACCAGCAGATGGTGTGCGACATGGCCGCGCGGCTGGCGCCGGGCGATGCGTTGATCGGCTTCGCCGCGCTTACCCACGACCTGGGTAAGGCACTCACGCCGGCGCACGTGCTGCCGCGCCACCTCGGCCACGAGCAGGCCGGGTTGAAGCCATTGGCGGCGTTGTGCGAACGCCTGAAGGTGCCCTCCGAGCATCGCGAACTGGCGGTCGCGGTGTGCCGCGAACACCTGAACGTGCATCGCCTCGACGAACTGCGCGACGCCAGCGTGCACGACCTGATCGCGCGTTGCGACGGCTTTCGCAAGTCCGACATCATCGCGCGCATGGCCTGCGTGTGCGAAGCCGACAAACGCGGGCGGCTGGGCCTGCAGGAAAGCGCGTATCCATCGGCGAATCGGCTGCGCGCCCTGCACCGCGCCGCGCTGGCGGTGGATGCGCGCGCGATCGTCGCCGCCGGCGTCAGCGGGCCGGAAGTCGGCGTGCGCCTGCGCGCCGCGCGGATTGCGGCGATCGGCGCGGCGCGGGGCGTCTGCACGCCATCAAGCTGATCGCCGCACGAGAGTTTGCGTTCAGCGACGCGGTGCCGGCAACCAGCGATCGATCGTAAGCAACGCATGCCGCAGCGGTGTCCACCCCGTTGCCAGCCCCAAGGCCGCGCCGAAGCAGTCGATGATGGCATCGTAGGCGGACATATGCCGGTAATCGGTCAAAACACCTTGCGCCACTTCCAGCGATACGCCCAGCAATGCCGCCAGCAAGGCCGCTGAGAACCACTGCCGCCATGAAGGGAAGATTTGCACGGCCATCGCCACCAGACAGAAGTAGGCAATGCCGTGATCGAGTTTGCCGATCACCAGTTCGGCGGGGATCGGCGGGCCGGGCATCAATGAAAGCACGATGACGCCGACGAACATCACCAACCACATGGCGATCCATAAGCGTGGACGGCGAAAGCCACGCAGCATCACAACCTCCCACTCAAGTCACCGAACGCAAACGCTGGTTCGAAATCCACCCCGCGCTGGAAGCCCATCGCCTGGAAACGCTCACCCATCGCCTCGGGCATGGTGAGCATCCGCGCTTCCTGCGCCAGCCGCAGGCGTTCGACCTCGGGCAACTCCTGCGCGGCCTGCAACAACTCACCCAAGCCGTTGCCGAGCAGGAAGTGCGCCTGCGCGCAGTAGCCGGACAAATCGAAACCGATGCGCGTGCCGGCCTGCGCCAGCGCGGTGAAATCCACCGAGGCGGTGATGTCCTGCAAGCCCGGCCACAGGAACGGGTCGTTGTGGGCGCGGTGGCGGTAATGGCACAGCAAGGTGCCGTCGCTGCGCTCGGGCGAATAGTATTCGCGGCGCGGATAGCCGTAGTCGATGAACAGCATCGCGCCGCGCTCGAGCGTGCCGGCTACCGCGTCGATCCAGAACGGCAACTGCGGCAGCGCCTCGGAGCGGTAGCCATCGGGCATGCGCGATTCCAGCCCGCGCTCGACATGGCGCAGCGCCTGCGCGAGCAACGCATCGGCCGGGCGCGTCGTCCACACGAATGCGCCATTTTCGTCGAGCCCGACGCACTGCTCGAACGCCTGCCCGTCGTCGATGACAAAGCGCGTGGTCGGCAGCGCGTCGAGCACCTCGTTGGCGAACAGCACGCCCTGCCACGGCTCGTGCGGCGGCACGTCGAGCCATGCCACGCGCGCGCACAAATCCGCCGGCAGGTTCGCATGCAGGCGCTCGCGCTGGCGCTGGCGCAAGTCGGCGGAGGGTTCCAGAAGCAAATACCGTTGCGGCAGCGCGTCGCATTCGGCCAAGCGCTCCAGTGCCCGCTGCGCGAACGCGCCGCTGCCACCGCCGAGTTCGAAAAAGACACTTTCCGCACCGATCTGGCGCAGCACCGGCGCCAGTGCATCGGCCACACACGTTGCGAACAGACCGCCCAGTTCAGGGGCGGTGACAAAATCGCCATCGACCCCGAACTTGTGCGCCCCGGCGCTGTAATAGCCCAGCCCGGGTGCGTACAGCGCCAGCTCCATGTAACGCCAGAACGGCAGCGCACCGCCGGCATCGGCGATGGCTTTGCCAATCAACGCCGCCAACCGTTCGCTGTGCGCACGCGCATCGGCGTCGGGGGCAGGCAGTTCGGTCGGTCGGCGCATGCCGGCTCAGGCAAAGGGCGAGCTGGCTATTGAAGCACGCCACCGGCCACGCCGCGAACCGTGACCCGGTACGCGCATCGCCAAGCGAACGCGCTACTATCATCGGCACGCAGCCCCCACCCCACAACCCACGGGAGACGCTCCATGCGCAAGATCCAGTTGATCGTCGCGGCCGGCCTGCTCGGTCTGTTGTCCAGCGCGGCGGCTTGGGCGGAAGACTTGAGTTCCCCGATCGGCACCTGGAAGACCATCGACGACAAGACCGGCAAGCCCAAGTCGCTGGTGACCATCACCGAGGCCAACGGCAAGCTGATGGGCAAGATCGTGGAGTTGTTCCGCGAGCCGGGCGAAGACCCCGATCCGGTCTGCGACAAGTGCACCGGCACCTTGCACAACCACAAGATCAAGGGCTTGACGATCATGTGGGGCTTCGCGAAGGACGGCAGCCAGTGGACCGGCGGGCGCATCTTCGACCCGCAGAAGCCCGGCAACGATCAAGACCCGTACAAGGCCAAGCTGACCCTCACCGATGGCGGGCGCAGTCTGGTCGTGCGCGGCTACATCGGTTTTTCGTGGATCGGCCGCAGCCAGACCTGGCACCGCGTGGAAGGCAAGTAAGCGCTTGTCCGCGGCGATCGCAACGGCTGCGCGCACGCCCGCACGCAGCCGTCGGCACAGCGCCATGATCGGCACACCGGGGGCGCCGGCGTGAGCGGCCAGCGTCCGGTCGCGCTGGTCACCGGCGCCTCGCGCCGCATCGGCGCGGCCATCGCCCGCCGCTTGCACGCCGGCGGATACGACCTCGCCCTGCACCACCGCCGCGACGACGACCGCATGGACGCGCTGTGCGCCGAGCTGGAATCGGTGCGCGCCGGCAGCACGCTGGAGTTGCGCGCCGATCTGGCCGACCTCGATGCCTTGCCGTTGCTGGTCGCCGACACGGTGGCGCGCTATTCCCGCATCGATGCGCTGATCAACAACGCCGCCGCGTTTTTTCCCACGCCGATCGGCCACGCCACCGCGGCGCAGTGGGATGCCCTGTTTGCCGCCAACGCCCGCGCACCGTTTTTTCTGGCGCAAGCCGCCGCCCCGCATCTGGCCGCCACCGGCGGAGCCATCGTCAACCTGGTGGATGTCTACGCCGAGCGACCGCTCAAGGATCACGCCATCTACTGCATGGCCAAGGCGGCCTTGCTCATGCTCACGCAGGCGCTGGCCAAGGATCTGGCGCCGAAAGTGCGGGTGAACGCGATCGCACCGGGCGTGGTGCTGTGGCCGGAAGGCGACCACGATGCGGCCCGCCACGCCAAACTGCTGGCCAACACCGCGCTGGGGCGCGCCGGCGAGCCCGACGACGTTGCCGCCGCAGCCTTCTATCTGCTCGCCGATGCGCGCTACACGACCGGCGAAGTGCTGCACGTGGACGGTGGGCGCAAGCTGGCGATCTGAAGCGCGCCCTCGGCTCGAACACGCACGACAGGTCGGCATTCGCAGCCGCGCCAGTGCTGTTATGCTGTGCCCATGAGTGCATCCGTCGACGACGAGCGCCCCGCTCCGACATTCATCCCCGCGCGCAAGGGCCGGCCACGCAGTGCCGCCGACCGCATCGGCGACTCCATCTTGCAGTTGCTCTCGAATCTGCCCGATACCAACGAGGGCGCGAGCCTGGCCCCGGAAGTGCGCTCGCGCGCCATCGCCGAGGCGGCCGCGCGCAAGGCCGCGTTGATCGCCGGCACCCTGGCGTTGCCGCCCGGGCCGCTGGGCTGGCTGACCGTGCTGCCCGAGCTGTTCGCGATCTGGAAGATCCAGGCGCAGATGGTGGCCGACATCGCCGGTGCCTACGGCCGCCACTGGCAGCTCACCCGCGAGCAGATGCTGTTCTGCCTGTTCCGCCACACCGCCGCGCAGGCCTTCCGCGACATCGCCGTGCGCGTGGGCGAGCGCTGGCTGGTGAACGCCGCCAGCACCTCCACGATTCGTGCGATCTCGCGCAAGATCGGCGTGCGTCTGGGCGAGCGCGGTGCGGTTCACGGCATCGCCCGCTGGTTGCCGCTGGTGGGTGCGATGGGCGTGGGTGCGTATGCGTGGTACGACACCCGCCACGTCGCGCGCACCGCGATCAACCTGTTCGCGATCGAATCGGCGGCCGGTCGCGCCTTCGATTTCGACGAAGGGTCGCTGTACGACTGAGCGCCCGCCCCTGTCCGTGCGGGAAAGGGGTTAGGGTGAGGGGCTGGCGATTACGTACAACTGATCAAACGTACGTGGATCAAGCACTGCGTGTGCCAACCCACATTGGGAAGCGCTGATTCGTCGGCGTTTCCCACACGCCATGGATGGCGCACGCTGACAAACCCACAGCCTGCCCCCGCGCAGGCGGGGGATGGATTTGTTCCGCGATTTCATTGGGGAATTGCCGCCTCACGCCTTGATCCGGAATGCCTCCTGCAACGCGCCTCCGTCGAAGCCCGGGGGTGTTTCACCGGTGCTGGCAAAGCGATACAACGCCGCCGAATAGATACCGGCCAGCGCCGCCTGTACCAGCGAAATGCCGAGAATGGCCATGATGGTCAGACCGCCGATGCCGATCGCCACGGCCGGCATGTTGCGCGCGCCGACGATGGCCAGCCCGAAACCGACGACCATCACCACCGCGGTGATGGCGCCGAACACCACGCCGATGCCGGCGTTGCCGATCAGGTTCTCGCCCCAGTTGCGGCGCAGCAGTTCGACGCTCTGCTTGATCGCATCGATCGGGCCGACATCCTGCGTCACCAGCACCGGCACCACCATCGCGGTGGCCACCGTCCAGGCCGCGCCGATCAGGCCGATCACGATCCGCCCGAGGAACCCGGCGCGCTGCTCCAGCGAGCGCAGGATGATGCCGACGGTCGCAGCGATCAGCGCATATCCCAGAATCGGCACGATCTTGCTGCGGGCGATGGCAAAGCCATCGGCCAAGGTGGGATTGCCGCCGTCGAGACGGATCATCGCCGCACCGACCAGCGCGGTGTTGCAGAAGAAGATCACCGTGTACTGGGCGACGTAGAACAAGAACATCCAGATGTACATCGGCCCCGGGAGCGGCTCACCACGATGGAACTGGTGAAAAGTACCCGAGGCCAGCAGGGGCACAATGAAGGTCAGCGCAACCACGGTGGTGGCGATCGCCGACAACAGCGGGAACACCAGCAGTTCCTTGTCGGAGCGCAGCACCGCCGCGCTGGCCTTCACCAGCTCCCAACTGCGCGCGAACTTGCCCATCGTGCCGACTCCGTGACGACTGTGACCATCATACGCCGCCTGCGCAACGATCAATCCAGCCGCAGATCGGCTGGTGGCAACCGCACGGCATGTTGCCGGCGCGCGGCCCACAGTGCGGCAAGGGTGCGGCCGTCACCGGGCACTACGGTATCGGGTGCGATCTGCGCCAGCGGCTGCAACACGAACCCATGCCGAAGGTCGGGGCGCGGTATCTGCAAATGCGAATCGCCGCTCGGCGCCAGTTCGAGGTCGTCGAACAGCACGATGTCGATGTCCAGCGTGCGCGAGCCAAATCGCGGCCCGCTGCGATCGCGGCCCTGCGCGGCTTCCAGCGCGTGCAACCACGCATCCAGCGCATGCACGTCCAGCTCCGTACGCACGATGGCCGCGGCGTTGAGAAAATCCGGGCCGTCGAAACCCATCGCCGGGGTGCGCAGCACCGCCGAAAACGCCACTTCGCCGAAGCGTGCACGCAAGGCGTCGGCGGCCGCGCGCAGGTGGCGCTCGGGGTCGAGGTTGCTGCCAAGACTCAGGTAGGCGACATGCACGAGCGGGCGATCGGGGTGGGCGGTCGATGCGCGGGCATCGACCGCAGGCCGCTAGTCCACCGCATAGCCGAGCCGCTGCGCCGACGGCTTGAGTGCCGCGAACGCATCGGGCCACAGGTGCGCATAAGCACGCCAGCGCCCAGCCGGCAGGCGCTCGGGCGGACCATCGGGGCCATACTGGGTTTGCGTTGCCGGGAACGAATCGGGTGCGCTGGGCAGGCCGGCGAAGCGCGCGATCTCGGCCATCGCGTTGGCCGGCTCGGCGTGCAGGCGATCCATGTCCAGCAACAACACCGGCAGGCCCAACACGTCGCGGGCGAACAACAGGTGTTCGAGCTGGGCCGCCAGCCACTGCGCGCAAGCCAGCGGTTCGCTGAAGTTGGGCCCGGCCGGCGCCCCGAAAGCGGCCCAGTTCAGCAGCAGGTCGCGCGGATCGCGCATGGCCGCGAGCAAGCGCAGGCGCGGCAGTGCGTGGCGCAGCGCCGGCACCGTGCGCGCATCCCAGTGCGCCTGCCAATCGAACAGGCCGAGGTTGCCGGCGCGCAAGAACGGTTCGAGCGTGGCCGCATATTCGTCGGCGATGTCGGCGGCGACTTCGGTCATCGTCGCCGCGTCCAGCGCGCGGGAGATGAAATCCTCGGGAGGCCGGATCGTGCGCGGCGCGAACGATTGCTGGGTGAGCAGCAACGGACGGCTGGGAGCGTAGATCAGTGCGTTCGCCAGACGCTCGCCGCCACTACCCGGCGGGCCCCACAGCAGCACCACCGGGTCGGCGTCGTCCCACGGCGCCGTTGGCGTGGGCAGCGCCCGCAGCGGCGCTTCGGGCAACGGCAGCGGAGCTGGCACTTCGCCCATGCCGGAAGCCGCGTCCAGCCAATCCACCACCGCCTCATCGGGCCGTTCCATGGCATCGAGCAAGTCGCCGCGGTACTGCAGCATCGGTTTGCCGCCCAATCGCGGCAACAACGCGATCAAGGCCGTCAGGTGCGCATAGGCGGTGTCCGGTTCGCGGCGCCACTGGCAGACCACCTTGCCAAACAAGGCGTCAGCCTGGGTGGGCACGTGCGCGAGCACGGCGTCGTAGCCGGCCTCGGCGGCCTGCATGCGCCCGTGCAACTGATCGTGGCGGGCCTGATTCAAGATCGCCACGGCGCTGTCGGGCGCGGCGCGACGCCAGCGATCGAGCACGTCCTGACGATCGGTTGCATCCTCGGCCACGGTGATGCGCGACGACCAGGCCGGATCGAACGTCGGCGCAGCCGCCACGACCTCGTCCCACACCACCCGCGCCAGTGCGCGGTCGCCGATGGCGTTCAGGGCTTGCTCGACGCCGGCGATGGCCGGGGTGAACTCCGGTGCGCGCCCCAACAGGGCGCGATAGGCGTCCAGCGCGCCGTGGGCATCGCCACGGCGCAGCTTCAGCTCGGCCGCGACCAGCGCCACGCCGGTGTCGTGCGGATGCGTCGCCTGCCACTGCGCCAGCTCGATCGCTGCATCGTCGAGGCGATCTTGCGCCAGCAACGCCTGCACCAGCAGACGGCGGGGTTCGATCGCCAGCCGATCCAGATCGCGGGCATTGCGCAGCACCTGCTCGGCGAACGCCGGATGGCCCTGGCGCAGGTACGCCATGCCCAACAGACACAGCATCTGCGGATCGTGCGGTCGCGCCTGCAA
This sequence comes from Pseudomonadota bacterium, assembly GCA_018241125.1. Lineage (GTDB taxonomy): Bacteria > Pseudomonadota > Gammaproteobacteria > Xanthomonadales > Xanthomonadaceae > SZAS-103. The sequence continues at coordinate 78,838 of JAFEEL010000020.1, forward strand.
GGCGCGGCGGATGCGGTCGATGGCCGTCTGCACATCGCCCTGCGCCAGCGCGATCTGCGCCGACAATGCGATCAACTGCGGGTGCTCGGCGTCGATCTTCTCGGCCAGGGAGAACTGTCGAAGCGCCTCGGCGGCATCGCCCCCGAGCAGCGCCAGTTGGACGCGCAGGACGTAAGCACCCAGTTGGTTGGGGTCGAGCGCCAAGGCGTGCGCGCTGGCGCGGTCGGCGGCGGCCATGTCGCCCTGCGCGTAGGCCAGCAGGGCGCGGCTGAAGTGATACAGCGATTCGTCCGGCGCCAGTTCGATGGCGCGCTCGAAGCTGGCCGCCGCACCGGTACCATCGCCCGCTTCGCGCAAGGCCATTCCCAACAAGTGGTGTGCGTGTGCGCTGTCGGGCGCGCCGACGACCTCGGCACGCGCCAACGCCACCGCCTCGGGCGCCTTGGTGCGCAAGGCCATGATCACGTCTTCCAACATGGGGGCAGATCCGTCGCGGGAAACACGCATTGTAGCCTGCGCCGGCGGGAGGCTCAGGCGCGGACTGCGACCGCGTCGGAAAGCCGCGCACACACCCACTTCTCCGCGAAGCCCTGCAAACTGGCGCCTTCCAGAAAGCCGCAGTGGCCGCCGTGCGCGGCGATGACCAGCTGCGCCAGTGCGGGCAGTTGCAAGCGCTGGAAGTCGGCGATCGGGATCACCGGGTCGTCGACGGCGGCCAGCAAGCTCGCCGGCACCGACAAGCCGGCCAACCGGTCGCCGGCGATGCAGTAGCCGTCGAAGTAATCGGCCAGGGTCGGAAAATCGGTGTAACGCCCAACCATCCACGCAGTCAACGCCCGCATGTCCTGCTTGAGCACGGCATCGGCGAAATCGTGGCGCTGCGGAAAGGCGGCGCGCTTGCGGCGCAACGAGGCGCGCCACTTGCGCATGAAGTAGCCGTGATACAACGGTAGCCCGGTTTCCAATGCGGTCAGCACCGCCGCTGGGTCGAGCGCCGGGCACACCGCGGCGACGTGGCGCAGGTCGATACCCGCCGCCGGTGCGCGCAGGCCCAAGCGCAGGGCGAAGTTACCGCCCAGCGAAAACCCTGCCGCCATGAACGGTTGCTGCGGAAACATGCGCGAGACGACCTGCGCCGCGCCGACCACTTCGTCGATCCGGCACGAGTGGAAGGGATCTTCGTTGAGTCGGTGGGTATCGCCATGGTCGCGGAAGTTCAGGCGGAACACATCCAGACCCGCGGCCAGCAGCGTGGCGGCCGTGTGCAGGATGTAACCCGATTCGACGCTGCCTTCCCAGCCGTGCAGCAGCAGCACCAATCCGCGCGGGTCGCGCGGCAGGGTCGTGTGGAAACCTTGCAGGCGCACGCCGCCACCGACCTCCAGGATGTGCTCGACACTGCGGGCGCCCAGCCGATCCAGGGCGCGCGCGCCGCGACGGCGGCGCGCTGCGCTGGAGGACAGCAGCGACTGCAGGTGTGCCCCGCGCAGCCAGCGCGGCGGGATGAATCTTGCGGCGATCATCGCTCCATTGCGCGGGCGATCTGGGCGCGCGCATTTTCCGCCATCGCCCGACGACCGCCGGTGATGGGTTCGATCGGATCCAGGAAGTGCACCTGCGCCAGTCTTCCACGATCGCCCAGCAGGCGAAAAAAATTGCGTGCGAACGACTCGCCGGCGGCAAACGCCACCTGCGTCTGTGCCGCGCCTTGCGGTCCGTAGCACAGCGCCACCGGCTGCACCGGCGTTTGCGCGTCCACCGCCACTTGCAAGATGCGCGCATGGAACACGCGTACCGCGCTGCCATCGCCGGTGCCGCCCTCGGGGAATACGCCGATCGGCTGGCCGTCCCGCAAGCGTTCGACCACCTGCTCCATCACCCCGCGCAGCGAGTTTTCATTGCCGCGGCGGTGGTAGATGGTGCCGGCGCGGCTGGCCATCGCGCCCACCAACGGCCAGCGCGCGATTTCCGCTTTGGCCACGAAGCCGACCGCGTGCTGGCTGTGCAGCAAGCTGATGTCGATCCAGCTGACGTGGTTGGCCACGAACAAGGCCGCACCGGGCAACGGCACGCCCACGCGCCGGGCGCGCAGGCCGAATATTCGCAACAAGCCCGACTGCCACGCGCGGATCGTGCGCTGCCGCAGGTTCTCGCCGCTGCGCAGGCGCCAGCGCTGGCTGGGCAAGCCGATCACCAGCAGCACCACCGGCAGCGCCAGCGACAGGTGCAAGGCAAGCAATGGCACGCGCACGGCGTAGCGCAGCGGGCGCAACAGGTCGCGGCGGGATTCGGGCAAGTCGCTGGGCATCGTCCGATTGTGCCCGCCGCCGCTAGAGCGCGCACTCGGCCCGCGGGCGCCGTCTGCCATCGATCAGCCGTTCCAGTTCAAGCACACGCCGCCGCGATCAGCTGGTGCGGAACAGGCTCGGCCGCCAGGCGTTGCCGACGTAGGTGGTCTTGGCCTTGTAGCCGCTGGAGCTGCCGTAGCCCTCGCCGTAGTCGCGACCGCGCGCGCTGCGCATGTATTCGTGCAGTTCGGCGCGGCGCTCGTTGAGCCACTCGGCGCGACCGACCTTGGCCGGGTCGAGCCCCAGACGTCCGGCCTCCTCCTGACGGAAGCTGCAGAACTCGGCGTAGGCGACCAGCTCGGGTTCGAGTTCCCGCGCGCACACCTCGATCATGATCGCGTCGTCGAGAAAGCCGATCACCGGCACGTCGTCGGCGATGAAATCGTTGGGGTCGATGAAATACGCCAGCGCCTTGAGCACGCGCTGCGAATCGGCCTCCTCCAGCGCCCAGCCCTCGTCGTGCACCATCGCGATCATGCGATCGAGCTTTTCCAGACGCTCGGAGACGAACTTGGGCACGTTGTCTTTGCTGGCGTCGGCGATCAGCTTGGTCGCGGCGGCGATCGCTGCATCCACCGACGCCTTGTCGGCGCCCAGCACCGGCGGTTTGGTCGCCTGCACGAGGCGCTGGATGTCCTGATCGGACAAGTCGATTGTGAACGAAATCGGCATGGCGGCATCCCCCGGAGTTGAACGCTCAGCCTAGGCCCAGACGCGGCGGCGGTCAATTGCTTGAAGGCAGGGAGCAGGGAAGAGGGAAAAGGGAAGAGGGAAGAGCGAGCCCATCTACCCAGCTCGCGCTTCCCGACTCCCGTCTCCCGTCTCCCGTCTCCCGTCTCCCGGCTCCCGGCTCACCGCTCCCGGCTTCACAAAATCGGCGCCAAGCCGGCGCCAAACGCGGTGATCACGCGCACGGTGAAGGCCTTGAAGCTCATCTGCACGTCGGGAAAGTCGCCCACCGGCGTCCAGCACGCGGCAAACTTCGGATCCTCGCGCGGCACCGGGTCGCAGCCGGGATTGAGTTCGTAGTTGGTCGAGTAGCGGAACGGCCAGAAATCGAACAGCGGCAGCTCCTCGAACAGCTTGTCGATGCGTCCGGCCGTGCGCGACGTCCGCGGGCGACGCGCCAGCAGCCAGGAGTTCTCCGGGGCGATGTCGCCCTCGATGGACTGGCGCAGTTCGCCGGCCAGCACCGGATCGCGGAACACCAGCACGCCTTCGGTGTTGTAGTTGTCCGAGCGCGGATCGAAGTTGTGCGAGCCGATGATGCCGATCGCATCGTCGATCACCATCGACTTGGCATGCAGGCTGATGCGCAGGCCCGAGGTGCGCAGCCTGGCCGGCTTGGAGCCGATTCCCAATCCGGGCAAGCGCCCGGATTCACTGGGCACGCGCGCGCGCCGGCGGGCCGGTGGCGCGGACACGGCCACGCCGGCGTCCGCCGGGATCGCCGCGCCCGACGCCGCGGCGTCCAGGTCGACCGGCACATCCGGCGCATACGGCTTGAGCTGCCAGACGTGGAAGCCCAGCTCGCGCAAGTTGCGGCGGCCGTACTTGTAGGCCAGCGCCGCCACCGGCAGGTTGTCGGTGGACGCCAGCGAGTTGGTGGAGATCGTCACCGTGGGCGCGTCGACACGCTTGTGCATGGCACGAAACATCTTGCGCGCGCCGCGCGTGAGCACCAGATAGGGCGTCTGGATCAGCACGCTGGATCGAGCGCTTTCGACCAGCTCGCGCAAGTCGGTGGTGGCACGTCCGCCTTCGGTCGGCAGACGGTCGTGCTTGCGCGGCGGATCGGCGATGAAGCGCACCTCGGCCACCGCGCGGGCCGGATCGACGAAGGTCGTTGCAACGAGCTCGGCGTCGGCCGCATCGGTCGCCACCGCCAGTACGCGCGGGCTGCGGTGTTCATCGGCCAGCGGCGCGTGCGGCGGCGGGCCGTGGTGGGCGAGCAGCACGGCCGCGACATCCTTGAGGCGGTCGACCGGAACCGAACGTTCGTTGTCCCAGTACGCATCGAAGGCATGTTGCATGTCGGCCACTGCCGGACCTGCGAGGATGGCGTCGCGGTCGAGGTAGGCCAGCTCGGGGTTCCAGTCGTAGTAGTGGTCGTCGATGTTGCGCCCGCCGGTGATGCCGATCGCGCCATCGACCACCATCTGCTTGATGTGCATGCGCTGGTTGAGGCGGCGAAAACAGCAGGCGATGGCAGCGGCGAAGTCGGCCGTGGAGGTGCGTGCACGGTCGAACGTGGGGTTGTACAGGCGCATCCGGAAGTTGGCGTGCGCGCTGGCCAGCGCCGCCAGCAGGTCCGGGTCGGACGGCCCGAACAACTGGTCCACCAGCAAGCGCACCTTCACGCCGCGCTTGGCCGCATCCAGTAGTTCGTTGAGGAACAGGTAGCCAGTGTCGTCGGTGCTGAAGATGTAGGTTTGCAGGTCGATCGACGTGCGCGCGCTGCGGATCAGGTTGATGCGCGCCAGCAACGAATCCTGCCCGGATTCGACGATGTCGACGTAGTTGACCGGGTGGTCAGGCGTGGATTCGGACAACGCGCGGTCGGCCAGTGCGCGCAGCGGCGAGGGCTGCGCGCAGGCGTCGGTGTGTACGCAAACGACCGTTTCAGATCGCGCTGCCGTCGCCAGTGTCTGCGCCCGATCCAGATCGCGCGGGCGCAAGGAGGAACAGCCGCACAGCAGCAGGCACAGCAGCCACGCGAACGGTCGGATCACGGCATCCAGTACGCCACCAGACGCGCGATACCCGGCTCGATCGCCGCATCGCCCGGCAAGTGCAAGACCGCGATGCCGGCGGTGTGCATGCCGCGAAAATCCCCGGATTGCCCGGTGCTCAGCAGCGCCGTGAAGTGCTCGAAACCCGGGTTGTGACCGACCATCAACAACCGCTGCGCGTCGCGGTGGGCATCGGCCAGCGCGATCAGCGCACCGGGCGTGGCCTCGTAGATGCCATCCACGCGAACGGTTTCGCAGGCACCGATGGCGTCCTGCGCCAGATCGAGGGTTTCACGCGCACGCCGCGCCGGCGAGCACAGCGCGCGATCAGGCGCGTAGCCGTGTGCGCGCAACCACTGCCCGGCGGCGGCCGCCTCGGTGCGACCACGCACCGACAGCGCGCGGTCGCGATCATCCTGCCCGGGCATCGCGCTTTCGGCGTGGGCGTGACGCAACAAGATCAGCTCACGCATGGGCGATGGGCCTGGAGGGTGCGGGCCTTCACTCTAGCGCGGGATGGGAGACGGGGATAGCTGCCGGCAATGGGAACAATCCTGCATGCCGCCCAGCAGCCGGCGCACGCCGTCAATACCAAGGGTCGTACTGCTCGGGGCGAAGCTGGAATGTTGCGGGCGCTTGCGCCGGCACGTGCGCCGCTTTTGCAAAGCGCAGATTTTCATTGTTGGCGTCGCCGGCAGTTGCCCACGATGCGCGCCACATGGCAGGCGTCACAACAATTCGACCTTCATGCTGCCGATATCCCCAAGCGCGCCAGCAATGCTCGCGAAACGCCTCGCGGGCGGTCACTTCTTCGCCCGGATCGGCATTGCGCATCCACGCGATATAGCCGACATACAAATCCCCACGAGCGACCATCAGCTTGCCGGCGGCGCGGCAATCGGCGCGGCGCTGCGCGTGCACCTGCGAATCGGCGGATCGGCAGAAGTCGGAAAGCGGCTTGAGTTCGGAATACTCGTCGAACAAATAGCCGCCATCGCCCAGCGTCCAGGCCAGAGCGGCCGCGACATCGCTTTGCGATGCCGTGTACGCGGGAACCATGTCGGCACGTGCAGGGGTCGTGTCGAACGCTTTCAGCAAATCATGTGCCGTGGATGCGTCGTAGGTGGCAAAGCGATTGGCCGTGGCGATCCGTGCCAGCGCAACACGTGCTCGCGTCGTATCGCCTGCCACCTGCGCCGCCCGCAAGTCGAGCGCCCATACCGCACCATTGTCGCCATCGAGCGCTTCAAGCCGCGTCAGCGATGCCTTGGCCTGACAGATATCCGCACGCGCCGGACACGCACGAACTGCCAGCCAAAGCGCACGACGATCGTCGGCCTTCAGGGCGACCGCGAAAGCCGCATCCGCGCGCGCCTGCAACGCCTCAGTGGCGGCAGCGCCGAGCGCATCGACCATGCGCACGGAGTTGGCGCGAGCGCTGCTGCCGCTGGCGGCCTCGTGGAACAAGATCGCCGCGGTAATCTGCGCATCGACATCGTGCCGCGCATTGGCGACGCGCGTTGCGAGTCCGGCCATGTAGCTGCTGTACGTGCGCTGCGCCGCCCGCCCAAGGCGCGCGTTGTTCCACCCGTGCACCGCGTCCAGAGCCGGGGTCACTTGCCCATGCAGGGCCACCGCCGCGATGAAGGTGGCGACGAGAACGTACAGCAAGCGTTTCATGGGATTGGTCTCCAGATGGATCGCATCGAAATGTTCCGAGCCGACGGAAACGACCAGATCGGGCAGCAGTTCGCCCAGCAGTACCGACCACGGGCCGCGCTCGGCGCGAGCCGCTTCGCGGCAACGGTCGCGCAATGCCTGTCGCATCTGCGCGCCGAAGCGACGGCGGTGCGCGGATGGATACAGCCACAGCGCCGCGCCATAGACGCGGTCGAGCACGCCGATCCAGGCTGGATCGCGGTTCCGGTGCGTGCTCATGCGTGGCGCAGGCCCGCAGGCTTGGTGAGTTGGCGGATGCCCACGGCCAGCAGGACGCCGCCGGCAATCCCGGACATGGCCTGCAACGCCGTCAGCGAATCGAGGGTTCCCGGATAGGCGAAGCGGCCACTGACGACCGCGTAACCCAGCCCGATTGCAGAAAGGGCGAGCAGGGCGGAGCCGAGAACCTGCAATGCGATGGCGGAAACGAGGGTGGCGGGCTGGTACATGGGAGTTCCTGGTTGGGGATGGACGAAGGTCGCGATGCGTTCGCGCAGGCTGCTGGTGAACAGATCAGGGAGCGCGACCGCCAGCAGCCAGCGGCGCAGATCCTGCGGATCGCGAGCCGCTTCGCGGCAACGGTCGCGCAATGCCTGTCGCATCTGCGCGCCGAAGCGGCGGCGGTGCGCGGATGGATACAGCCACAGCGCCACGCCATAGACGCGGTCGAGCACGCCGATCCAGGCCGGATCATGATTCTGCGGAGTGCTCATGCCGTCACCGTCATCGCGGCGTGGCCGCGGGCGAAGGTGACCAGCCGCGCCAACCGCTGGGTTTCGGCGCGCACCGCTGCGCGGCCCGACGGCGTGAGCCGGTAATAGCGGCGGCGCTCGTCGTCGTCGCGCGACGGGCGCTGTTCGGTTTCCTCGACCAGATGCGCTTCCAGCAGGCGCTTGAGGGTGCCGTACAGCGTGCCCGGGCCCAGGCGCATCGCACCCTCGCTGAGCGCCTCCACCGATTGCATGATGGCGTAGCCGTGCAGGTCGCCGGCGAGCAGGGCCAGCAGGATGTGGTGCATGGCCGGCGAAAGGGGCGTGGGTGTGGGCGCGGTGCTGGGCATGGGCGCGATCGGAAGTCTGGTGTGGCGAAAACTATATCCGCGTCCGATATATCTGTCAACGGTATATCGAAGCCCGTCTGATGTTCCTGCGCCGACCCGTGCATCCGGTTCTCGCCGGTGCGTCTGCTATCGTGCGCGCCTCCCCCGCACCGACCCTTGCCGCGATGGCCGAGCTGCAAGACCTGGCCGCGCTGATCCGCGCCAACACACCGTTGATCGTGATCGAGACGCCCGACGAGGCGCGCGTGATCGATTTGTTCCGGCGGCTGCTGGTGGACGTGTTCCGTGCGTTGTACCGCTGGTCGATCACCGCCGGCCTGAGCCGGCTGGACATGGATCGCGAGGATCCGCCCGAAGGCCCGCCGGACGCCACCAGCGTGCTGCGCACCATCCAGCAAGCGCCGCAGCGCGGCATCTACCTGCTGCTCGATTTCACGCCCTATCTGGCCTACGCCGGCACCCAGCGCCAGTTGCGCGAGATCGCCCAGCGCCGACAGTGCGAGGCGCATACCGTCGTGCTGGTCGGATCGAAGATCGAACTGCCGCCGGGGCTGGACGAACTCGCCGTGCGCTTCGAACTGCGCCTGCCCGACGCGCAAACGCTGCTGAAGATGGTGCAGGCGGTCGCCGCCGACTACGCGAAGGAAAATGGCGGCAAGCGGGTGACCTTCGATGCCGACGCGGTGCGCGCGATCGTGCGCAATCTGGCCGGCTTGTCGATGACCGATGCCCAGCGCATCGCCCGGCAACTGGTGTTCGACGATGGCGCGCTCGATGTCGCCGACATCCCGCGACTGGCCAAGCTCAAGTTCGAGCTGCTCAACCGCTCCGGCCACCTGCACTTCGAGTACGACACCGCCAGGTTCGCGGATGTCGCCGGTGCCACGCGGCTCAAGCAATGGGTGGCGCAGCGCCGCGAGCTGTTCGTGACCGACCCGGCCACGGTCGCGGCCAGCGCCCCGACCGACTACCCGCTCGATCCGCCCAAGGGCATCTTGCTGCTGGGCGTGCAGGGCTGCGGCAAGTCATTGGCGGCCAAGTCCATCGCCGGCGGCTTCGGAGTGCCACTGGTGCGGCTGGATTTCGGCACGCTCTACGACAAATATCACGGCGAAACCGAGAAGAATCTGCGCGACGCGCTGTCCTCGGCCGAGCAGATCGCGCCGTGCGTGCTGTGGATGGACGAGATCGAAAAGGGCGTGGCCAGCGGCTCGGCCGACGCCGATGGCGGGGTGTCGCGGCGCGTGCTCGGCTACCTGCTGACGTGGATGGCCGAGCGCAGCTCGCGGGTGTTCCTCGTGGCCACTGCCAATCAGGTGCAGGACTTGCCGGCCGAGTTGCTGCGCAAAGGTCGTTTCGACGAGATCTTTTTCGTCGATCTGCCTTCGGCGACGGTGCGCGCCGAAGTGTTCGCACTGCATCTGGCCAAGCGCAAGGTCGATGCCAGCGCGATCGACTTGGCCGCGCTGGCCGCCGCTTGCGAGGGGTTTTCCGGCGCCGAGATCGAGCAGGCGATCGTCTCGGCGCTGTACGCCGCGCGCGCCGCTCGGCGTGCGCTCACGCAAGAAGACTTGCTGGCCGCAGTGCACGGCACTCGGCCGCTGTCGGTGCTGATGGCCGAGCAGGTGCGTTCGCTGCAAGCGTGGGCGCGGGATCGGACGGTGCCGGCGGATTGATCCTGCTAGCGCACCAGCATCCAGCCGGTGATCGCCAGCCGATCCTCGCCGGCCCACGGCGACACCAGGCTCACCAGATGCGGCTGCGGCACCTTGAACATCGATAGCGTGTTCCAGCGCGGCAGCAGGGTGTCGATGACGTTGCCGTCGGCATCGAGAAATTGCAGTTGCCCACCCCAGTCCGCTTTCCAGCGCGGCGTGAGATTGAGGACATAGGCATAGCGCCGGCCTTCGATGCTGTTCTTATCGTCGTGCACGGTCAGGAACTGGCCGCGCCGATACCGCGTGGCTTGCGCGTTGACGGTATTGATCGACGTATCACCGGTCAGGTATCGGGCGAACGCGATGAAGTCGTCGCTGTTGAGGAAATCGTAAAGTGCGTGCAGCGGCAGTTCCGGATCCCAGCCTTCAGCACGCGCGCGCCCGACCATGTAGCTGTCGTAGACAAACTGGAAGTGCTCACCGGCATCGGCGTATGCGGCATCGAGCACCGCCCGATACCCGGCCTCGTCGAGCGCACCCTCGCGTCCGTGCGTGCGCGGGGTGGCGCTATCGCTGCGCTCGGCGGTGCGCCACGGCACTTGCGTGGCCAGGCAGTTGCGCAAGAACTCGGCGGCACCGGGTTGCAGGAAATCGCGGATCTGCACGCGCGAACGCGCAGCCAACTGGTTCCGCCACAGATCGACATCCAGATCGTTGCTGATCATCGCCGGTTCGGCTCCAGCTTGCCCGACCCCGGCGCGACCTCGCCCAGCGGCGGCACCGGCTCACCGCGGCTGTTGTGCGCCATCCAGCCCGCCGGCGGAGTCAACGCAATGCCGGCGCGCTGAAACTGGATTTGCAGCACGGCCATCTCGTTGCTGGCATTCGCCCAGTCGGCCGCTGCGGCATCGAGGCGTGCCGGATCGGCGGTGGCCGTCAAGCGCATCCAGTTTTCCTGCTGCCACTGCGCGTTGCGCGCCGGCTCGACGTCGGCGGGCGTGGCCTGCCCCGAGACCCGCAGCAGGCCGCGTCCGATCATCCGCCCGAGCAGGGAATCGCCGTGCACCAGCAGCGTGCGGCCGATCTGCGCGCAGTCGCGGAAGCGCGATGGCGGTGCGTCGGGATTCATCTGGCGCTGACAGGATTTGACCACCTTGTCGAACGGGGACAGAGCCGTCGCAGACGCCATGCCCATCGCGGCGACCAGCGCGGTCGCTCGCGGCGAGAAACGCGCGGCGGCCGGGTCGGACGTGGGCACGGGCAACGGATGGCGCGCGTAGACATCCATCCACGCCTTCAGTGCCTGCCCGAGGAAGTCGTCGTAGTCGCGCGCCTTGGCCATCTTCGCCAATGCCGCATCGATGCCGGCCGTGTCCTTGCGCTGCCATGCCGCATCGACCAAGGGCACCCACGCGGCGGCGTTGTCCGGCTGCAAGCGCGCCAGCGCGTCGGCGCGCCGCGGGCAGGGATTTTTCACGTCGCAGCCGCTCAGGCGCGGATCGGCGTTGACCCACAGCGCCTGCACCAGCGCATCGTCCGGGGCGGCCTGCGCGGCGGCGCGCAGCAGCTTGCCGCTGGCGGCTTGTTCGGCGGACGCCGGCTCGCTGCCATCAGTAGCAGGGACGACCGGCAGCAATTGCGATGCCAGCGCGCGGTCGCGCGGACTGGCGCTGTCACGCAGCGTGCGCACCAGTTCGCGCATGGCCGCCTGATAGGCAGCCTGATCGGCGGCTTGCGCGGTCGTCGCCGCGGGGTCGGCAACCACCGGTGCGGCTGCGGCCGATCCGCTGGTCAGGGCGAGCAATCCAGCCAGGAACAAGGACATGCAGCAAACTCCATTGCGAGCGCCGCCGCGGCGGCCTGACATCGGCATGCAGCCGCGCCGCGGAGCGCCGTGGGCTTGCGCTGATGGACAAGAACCCAAGTTGGGGAGCTAGAACCTGAATTTCAACTTGAAGTCTATATCGATGGGCGTCGGTTCGGCTGGAACCGCATGCACGATTGCCGAACTGTACAACTCGCAGGCGTCGATCAGGCTTTGTTCGGTGCCACGGACAAAAACCGAGCGGTCGCAGTCACGCGAGGCGCAATGCCGACCATCCGGAGCGCCGGCGATTGAACGGCTTGCTCAACTGGTTTGCGCCAGATGCAGGCGCAAGCGCTCGGCGGCGGTTTCCACGTCGGTCGACAGTGGCAGGATGTGCGGCCAATCCTCGCGCTTGGCGGCGTCTTCCAGCGCGCGCGCGGCGGCCGCCAGTTCACCGGCACCCACCAGCAGCGCCGCGCCTTTGAGCTTGTGCGCCTCGCTGGCCAGACGGGTGGCATCGCCGGCCTCGCGGGCGCGGCGCGCGGCCTGCAGGTCGGCGGCGGTGGCGGCCAGATAGTCGTCCAGCACCAGCCGGGTCTGTTCCGGGTCGCCGCCGGTGATCGCCGCCACCACGCTGCGGTCGATCGGCACCGGCGCACCCTGGGCTTGCGGCAGGGCCTGCGCCGGCGCGGGTGACGAGGGCGCGGCAAGCCGCGCAGCGGGCGCCGGATTGCCGTCGCTGATGGTATGCGGCAACCAGCGGATCAGGCACGCGGCCAGCTGCGGAATACTCACCGGCTTGCTCAGGTAGTCGTCCATCCCGGCGGCAAGGCAACGTTCGGCCTCGCCCTTGAGCGCAGCGGCGGTCAAGGCCACCACCGGCGTGCGCGGCACCCCGCGTTGCGCCTCGTCGGCGCGGATCGCCGCGGCGAGCTGGTAGCCGTCCATGCGCGGCATGTGGATGTCCGCGAGCACCAGCGCGTGCCGCCCGCTGCGCCACTGCTCCAGCGCGTCCACGCCGTCTTGCGCGGTTTCGCAGGCGTAACCGGCCAGCGCGAGCTGGCGTGCGACCACCAGCCGATTGGTCGGATGATCGTCCGCCAGCAAGATCAGGCTACGCTCGGCCAACGCCTGCGCCACGCTGGGCAGGGCGCGCGGCTGGATCGGCGCCGACGGCGTGGCTGCCTCGTCGGCATCGTCGATCGTGGCCGGGTCGCCTTCGGGCAGGGTGAGCAGCAGGCGCATGCTGGTGCCCGCGCCGGGCGTGCTCTCCATCGTCACCTGCCCACCCATCAGTTCGGCCAGGCGGCGACAGATCACCAGCCCCAGTCCGGTGCCGCCGAAGCGCCGGGTGGTGCTGCCCTCGGCTTGGCTGAACGGCCGGAACAACCGCTGCTGCTGCTCGGCGGTGACGCCGATGCCGGTATCGGTGACGCGCATGCACACCCGCTCACCGCCCGCGCCGCCGCCTTGGCGTTCCAGCGCCACCAGCACGAACCCGGCTTCGGTGAACTTGATGGCGTTGGACAGGAAGTTCGACAGGATCTGCCGCAAACGTAGCGGATCGGCGACGTGCGCCGGCGCCAGATCACGATCAATCTTGCACTCGAGCACCAAGCCCTTGCTGGAGGCCGTGCCGATGAAGTTGGCCAAGGTGGAACGCACGAGGTGCTGCAGGCTGATGGTGACCGGCGCCAGCTCCAGGCGCCCGGCTTCGACCTTGGAGAAATCCAGGATGTCGCCGATGATCCGCAGCAACGAGGCCGCCGATTGCTGGATCACCGTCACCGTGCGCCGCTGGTCGGGGTCGAGGGCGCCGTGCGCGAGCACTTCGAGCATGCCGGTGACGCCGATCATCGGGGTGCGGATCTCATGGCTCATCGCCGCCAGGAACTCGCCCTTGGCGCGGCTGGCCTCGCGCGCGGCCACTTCGCTGGCACGCAGGGCTTCTTCGAGTTCCTTGATGCGGGTCAGGTCGGTGGCGATCACCAGATGCCCGGTCACCGCGCCCTCCTCGCCACGGATCGCCGAGATCGCCAGCAGCACCGGCACGCGGCTGCCGTCCTTGCGTTGCAACGTCCATTCCTGCGCTTGCGCGCCCAACTCCAGCAGCAGCGGCAACAGGCGCTCGTCGGGTGCCAGCTCGCGCCCGAGCAGGGCCGACACCCGTCGATCCACCGCGTCCGGGTCGTCCACCGGCAACACGCGATCGATGTTGGCCTGCCCGATCATCTCGCGCGCACCGTAACCGCTGAGCAGCTCGGCGTACGGGTTGAAACTGGTGAAGCGCCCGTGCAGGTCGAAGGACATCACCGCCACCTGCGCGGCGGTGAACAGCGAGCGCTGGAATTCTTCGGAGCGCTCCAGCGTCGCGCGCACCTGTTCGTTGCGCAACATCAGCTCGGCCTGCTCGATCTCGGCATCGCGCACTTCGCCGCGCAGCGCGAGAAAGCCGTCGAGCACCTCGCCCAGTTCGCCTTCCGGGTGGTAGCGCGGCGCGCTGGTGTAGTCGTGGCGGCGCATCATCGCGGTCGCCGACAACAGCGCCTCCACGCCGCGGTAGATGTTCCGCAACAGACCGCTGCCGAACCATGCCGCGAGCAGCAGCGCCAGCACGCTCACGCCGATGCGGATCTGCCCGGCGCGCAGCGCACGCGCATTTTCCGCAGCGACCTGCTGTTGGCCATGCACGAGCACCAGGGTGCCCAGTTGCTGCAGGCGGGTGGTGACCGGATCCATCGCCGGGAACAGCTCGGTGTCGGCGAAATGCCCGATCGCCTTGATGTCCTTCGCCCGCAGGATGTCGCGCAGACGCGCCGCGGCAGCATCGGCGCGCACCCGCGCCGCGCCGATGTCGGCCAGCAGCGCGGCCTCGTCGGGGGTACGCGGCAGCTTGGCCAGCGTATCCCAGTCACCATCGATGCGCTGCCGCGCCGCGTCGGCCGCCCGCAGGCCCGCGTCCCACCCCACCAGGTAGTTGCGTACGCGGAACACCGTGCCGATGTCGTCCAGACCATAGCCGTCGGATACCGACTGGATCAGGCGCAGGCTGACCAACGTCTGCTGTGCCAATGCATCGAGCGCTCGTTGGTGCGCGCGGCGGTCGTATTCATCCAGCGCCAGCACGCTCGCGCCGGCCAGGATCAACAGGCCGAACAGGCCGAGCAACTGGAAGCGGATCGCCGAGCTGCCGCGGCCGCGCAGCACGTCAGTGCCTGGTCTTGCGCCAGTTGCCGATGGCCTCCGGCAGCCGCTCGCCGGCGACCGCCGGGGAAATCAGGAACCCCTGCGCGAAGTGGCAACCCAACTGCGCAAGCAACTGCCATTCCGCATCGGTCTCGATGCCCTCGGCCACCACCTTCAAGCCGAGTTTGCGGGCGAGATCCAGGCTGGTCTCGATCATCGCCAGCTTGCGCGGCTGGTCGGGCGCGCGATGCACGAACCCGCGGTCGATCTTCAGCTCGGTGAAGGGGATCTGCGAGAGCTGCGCCAGCGAGGAATACCCGGTGCCGAAGTCGTCCACCGACAACCCGAAGCCCTTCAGGCGCAGGCGCGCCAGCATCGCCAACCCACGCGCGGTGTCGCTCATCACCGAGCTCTCGGTGATCTCCAGCACCAGCTCGTCCGGGCGCATGCCGTGCTCGCGCACCACCGCCTCGTAGCGGTCGGCCACTTGCGGCCCAACCAGATTGTGCGCCGAAACATTGACCGCCACCCGCACGCGCAAGCCCTGCTCCAGCCAGCGATTGCGCCAGGCGCAGCTGTCGATGAGCATGCGCGTGGTCAGCTCGTCGATCAGGCCGTTGGCCTCGATCAATGGCAGAAAATGCACCGGGTGCAGGCAACACCCGCCCGGTTGCACCCAGCGCGCCAGCGCCTCGACGCTGACCACCTTGCCGTTGCCGAACTCCACCTGCGGCTGGAACCACGGCACGATCTGCCCGTCGGCGAGCGCCTCGCGGATTTGCTCCACGCTCACCGCCACCGCCGCGTCATGCGCGACCGCTTCGCCCACCGGGCTCGCGAGCAGTTCCAGCACGTGCCGCAGCTTGTCGACCGACAGCGGTTTTTCCACCGCACCCAGCACCCGCAGCCCCGAAGCCTGCGCCATCACCTGCACCGAGTGCAGCAAGGCCGCATCCATCGCGCTGACCACCACGATCGCCGGTGCCAACCGGTGTTGCGCGACCAGGCCGATGAACTCCACGCCATCCATGCCGGGCATGTCCAGATCCACCAGCACCACGTCCGGCGGGGTCTCGCGCTCGCGCAGCAGCGCCAGCGCTTCCACGCCCTCGGCCGCCTCCAGCACCGCGCCCACGCCCATGTCGGCCAGCAGCCGCATCCCCAGCCGGCGCTGAAAGCCGTGATCTTCGACCAGCAACACGCTCAGATCCGCGTACTGCATCGAACCACCCCCCGATCCGAGCTTCGACTCTACGCGAGCGCGGCGGGCGGCGACAAGCGCCACGCCAGCGTCTCGATCGAAGGCAGCGCGGCCGGCAGGCGTATCCTGCGCTCGCCGCCACCACGCCCCGACGTCGCCATGCCGCAGATCAACGGCCTGTTTTCGGTCCCGTTCGGGTTCGCCCGCCATCCGCAACCCGAAGCGCTCAACGCGAGCTTGCGTGACCTGTTCGTCGCGCGCGAGGCCGAGGGCACGCGCTGGGCCAACCCCAACCCGTACACCGTGCGCAACGGGCAGTTGTTCGAGAGCCACTTCGACCTGTTCACATGGCCCGAGCCGTGCGTGCGCGAGCTGCGCGAGTTTTGCATGAACGAGCTGCTGCGCTTGGTCGGTGAGCTCAACCGCTACGACGAAGCGATGGTGCGTCGCATCGCCATCGCCACCGACGCGTGGTTCCACATCACCCGCCGTGGCGGGCACTTCGGTGTGCACAACCACCCGATGGCCGCCTGGTCGGGCGTGTACTGCGTGTCACCCGGACGCCACGACCCCGACCAACCCGACAGCGGGCGGCTGAGCTTCATCAATCCGTTCAGCACCAGTTCGATGTATCTGGACGTCGGCAATTCGCGGCTGCAGCAACCCTTCCAGTTCGGCAACTACGGTTTCGACCTGATGGCCGGGCAACTGGTGCTGTTCCCCTCGTGGATGCTGCACCACGTGATGCCCTTTTACGGGCAGGGCGAGCGCATCACGGTCGCGTTCAACTGTGCATTCCGGCTGCGCGAAGGCTGACCGCCGCTCGCCACGAGATCCCCGGCACGCGCGCCCTGCCGCCGGGACAGGGGCTTGCCCCCAGCGGGCCGCTGGCGAAGAATGGGCGCCCGCCGCCAGCCCCAGCGCGCGACCGGCGCAAACCATGTCCGACCGCGAAACGCGCAACTTGCTGCTCGACTGCCGCACCGCATTGCGGCGGCACCACAAGCAGTTCGAGGACGATCCGCTGCGCGGCAAGATCGACGCCGCCCTGGCCGCGCTGGACAAGAAGGGTGACGAAGACGAACTGGCGCAACCGGAAACGCGCACCGCCCAGCAGGTCGCGTACGCATGGCAGATCGCCGCCCGCAGCCTCAAACTCAGCCACCCGGACGTGTACGAACGCCTGTCGCGCAAGGTGCGCGACATGCTCGACATCCAGGTGCTGCACGACCCGGCCACCGAGATCCTCGCGCTGGAACACAAGCTGCACGCCGCCCAGTCCGCCCAGCGCACGGCCGACCAGGAGCTGGCGCAACTGCGTCAGGCGCTGGCCGAGGCGATGCCGCTGTTCGGCAACGACGGCAGCGGCAGCGCGCTCGACTGCGACCTGCGCCGCGTGCAGCTGCTGTTCAAGGCCGCCACCACCGGCGGTGGCGCGGGCATGCCCAAACCGCCACCGGGCGTGGTCGCCGACCCGTTCGGCCTGACCCACTCGCGCGAGAGCCTGCACGCGGTCGCGCGTGGCCTGCGCGGCCTGAGCCACGGTGAACGCTCGTGGTGCATCGCCGAGGCGATGGTGCTGTCGGACAAGCGCGAATCCGAACTGCGCCAGCTCGCCGACACCGACCTGGTCAACCTGGTGTTCGCCGGCGCCGCCTGATCGCCGGGCGGATGTTTCCCTTCTCGCCCCACGCGGGCGATGATGCGGGCATGACGGCGATGCAGACGGACGTGCTGGTGGTCGGCGGTGGCCTGGCCGGGATCGTCGCCGCGCTCGAATGCCTGCGCGCCGGCCAGCGGGTGACGGTGGTCGATCGCGACACCCCCGAGCGCTTCGGCGGGCTGGCGCGCTGGGCGTTCGGCGGCATGGCCCTGGTCGGCACCCCGCTGCAGGCGCGTGCAAAGATCCACGACAGCCCCGAGATCGCGCTGCGCGACTGGCTTTCATTCGGCCAGCTCGACCCGCACGACACCTTCGCCCTGCAATGGGCGCGCCATTACGTCGAGCATTCGCGCGCGGACGTGCACGACTGGCTGCGCACGCACGGCATTGGCTTCATGCCGGCGGTGAACTGGGTCGAGCGTGGGCGCTTTGGCGAGGGCAACAGCGTGCCGCGCTATCACGTGATCTGGGGCACCGCGCGCGAACTGACCTTGCGCATGATCGCCACCCTGCACGCTGCCGCTGCCGGCGGCAAGCTCGCCGTGCTGCACCGACACCGCGTGATCGGCCTCGAACGCAGCGCCGGGCGCATCGCCGGGGCGATGGCAATCGACGAGATCGGTGGCGCGCAGGTACGCATCGACGCGCCGGTCGTGGTGCTGGCGATGGGCGGCATCAACGGCAGCCACGCACAGGTACGCGCGAACTGGCCGGCGGGCCAGCCCTGCCCGACACAGATGCTCAACGGCGCCCATCCGTTCGCCGACGGCGCGTTGCACCACATGGCCGCCGACTTGGGCGCGCAGATCGCACACGCCGGGGAGATGTGGAACTACGCGGCCGGCATCCCGCACCCGTTCCCGCATTTCGAAGGCCACGGGCTGTCGACCATCCCCTGCAAATCGGCGCTGTGGCTGGATCATCGCGGCCATCGCATCGGCTCCGAACCGCTGGTCACCGGCTTTGACACGCATTGGTTGTGCCAGCGCGTGGCCGCGCAGGCAAAACCCTGGACCTGGCACCTGCTCAACTGGCGCATCGCGGCCAAGGAGTTCGCGATCTCCGGCGCCGAGCACAATGCACGCATCCGCGACCGGCAGTTCCTGCGCTTCCTCGCCGAAACATTGCTGGGAAATCATCGGCTGGTGCGCCAGATGCAACGCGAGGTGCCCGATTTTCTCGTCGCCGACGCCCTGCCCGAACTGGCCGGCAAGATGAATGCGCTCACCGCGTCGCTGGATGTCGATCCGACCGTTCTGCAAGCCACCGCCGATGCCTTCGATTCCAACTTTCGCAGCGGCGGCAAACTCGAAAACGACGACCAGATCCGGCGCATCCGCCACGCCCGGCAGTGGGGCCCGGATCGGCTGCGCACCTGCAAGCCGGCGCCATTGCAAAAGCCCGGGGCGGGCCCGTTCATCGCCATCCGCGTGCAACTGATCACCCGCAAGAGCCTGGGCGGGCTGCGCACCGACCTGCACAGCCGCGTGCTCGACGCGCACGATGCGCCCATCGACGGCCTGTACTGCGTCGGCGAAGCGGCCGGTTTCGGCGGCGGCGGTGCCTGCGGGAAGCGCTCGCTGGAAGGCACCTTCCTGCCCGGCTGCATCCTCACGGCGCGGGCAGCGGCGCGTTCGATTGCGGGGGTTCACGCATGATCCCGGCGATCCCGGTTACCGCCGGCGATTACCGGCGACTAGCGCAGCGGCGCTTGCCGGGCTTCTTGTTCGACTACATCGACGGCGGCGCCAGCGACGAGATCACCTTGCGCGCCAACGTCGATGACTTCGCACGCATCCGCCTGCGCCAGCGCGTGCTGGTGGACGTGGCGAACATCGACACCCAAGCCACGCTCGCCGGGCAATCCTGCGCGATGCCACTGGCATTGGCACCGGTGGGTCTGGCCGGAATGATGGCGCGGCGCGGCGAAGCGCAGGCCGCACGGGTCGCGCACGCGGCGGGGTTGCCGTTCACGCTGTCCACCGTGGGCATCTGCGCACTGACCGAGGTGCGCGATGCCGCCGGCGCGCCGCCGTGGTTCCAGTTGTACATGCTGCGCGATCGCGGGGTGGTGCGCGCGTTGATCGAGCAGGCGTGGGCGCTGGGTTGCCGCACGTTGGTGTTCACCATCGACCTGCCGCTGCCGGGCGCGCGCCATCGCGACATCCGCCGCGGGCTGGGCGCGCACGGCCTGCATGGCGCACTGCTCAAGAACGCGCAGGTGCTCGCGCATCCGCGCTGGCTGTGGAACGTGGCGCTGCGCGGGCGTCCGCTGCACTTCGGCAACCTCGCCGGGCATGTACCACAGGTCAACGATTTCAACGCCCTGCGCGCGTGGATCGAGCGCCAGTTCGACCCCGCCGTGATCTGGCGTGACATCGAATGGCTGCGCGGGCTGTGGCCGGGCCAGTTGTTGTTGAAGGGCATCCTCGACGGCGACGACGCGCAGGCGGCGGTGGACGCCGGCGCCGACGGCATCGTGGTGTCCAACCACGGCGGTCGCCAGCTCGATTCGGCCGCATCGACGATTTCCAAGTTGCCGATCATCGCCCAACGCGTCGGCGCACATACGCAAATCCTGCTCGATGGCGGCGTGCGCAGCGGGGTGGACATCTTCAAGGCGCTGGCGCTGGGTGCGCGCGGCGTGCTGATCGGCCGGGCGTGGATCTGGGCGCTGGCCGGCGCCGGCGAAGCGGGCCTGCGCGCACTGCTGGCCACCTTGCAACGCGAACTGCTGCTGACGATGACTCTGGCCGGCGTGCGCACGATCGCCGACATCGGCCCGCAACACCTCGACCGCGATTGATTTTTCCTCCGGAGCCAGCCATGCCCAACGGCGCGCAAGCCCTGCTGCAAACCCTGGCCGATGCCGGCATCGAGGTGTGCTTCAGCAATCCGGGCACGTCGGAAATGCACTTCGTGGCTGCGCTCGACACCCAGCCGCGCATGCGCGCGGTGCTGTGCCTGTTCGAAGGCGTGGCCACCGGCGCGGCCGATGGCTATGCGCGGATGGCCGGCAAACCGGCGGCGACCTTGCTGCACCTGGGTTGCGGATTGGGCAACGGGCTGGCCAACCTGCACAACGCCCGCAAGGGCAAGTCGCCGATCGTCAACATCGTCGGCGACCACGCCACCTACCATGTGCGCTACGACGCGCAGTTGCAGTCGGACATCGAAACGGTGGCGCGCAATGTTTCGCCGGGTTTCGTGCGCACCGCTGCGAGCACCGCGAGCCTGTGCAGCGACGCCGTCGCTGCCATCGTCGCCGCGCGTGGATTGCCGGGGCAAGTGGCGAGCCTGATCCTGCCGGCGGACGTATCCTGGGGCGAGGGCGGACAGCCCGCGGTGACGCCGCCGCCGACCACGCCGCCGACCGCCGACGACGCCAGCATCGCGGCCATCGCCAAGGCCATCGGCGCCGGCGGCAAGACCGCGTTCTTGCTGGGTGGACAGGCACTGCGCGAACGCGCCTTGCTCGCCGCCGCGCGCATCGGCGCGCACGCCGGCGTGAAGTTGTTCGCCGAAGTGTTCCCGACCCGACTGGAGCGTGGCGCCGGTTTGCCGTCGGTCGAACGCATCGCCTATCTGGCCGAACTGGCCGGGGTGCAACTGGCCGACATCGCGCATCTGGTGCTGGTCGATGCCAAATCCCCGGTGTCGTTTTTCGCCTATCCGGGCAAGCCCAGCAACCTCGTGCCGGCCGGCTGCACGGTGCACACGCTGGCCGCGCCGAACCAAGACGCCGCCGCCAGTCTGGAAAAACTCGCCGCCGCGCTCGGCGCGGAGCGCACAACGGCACCGCTGCAAGCCGCGCAACGTCCGTCGCGGCCGCGCGGCAAACTCAACGCCGCCAAGGTCTGCAAGGCGGTCGGTCACCTGCTGCCCGAGCGCGCCATCGTCATCGACGAGGCGATCACTTCGGGGCTGATGCTGGGCATGCTGACCGCCGGTTGCCCGCGCCACGACCTGCTCACCCTGACGGGCGGGGCGATCGGCCAGGGTCTGCCCAATGCCGTCGGTGCGGCCATCGCCTGCCCGGATCGCCCGGTGCTGGCGCTGGTCGGCGACGGCAGCGCGATGTACACGATCCAGGCGCTGTGGACGGCCGCACGCGAACGCCTGCACGTGATCGCCATCGTGTTCAACAACGCCAGCTACTCGGTGCTCAACATCGAACTCGACCGCGTCGGTGCCACCAGCGGCGGCGCGAAAGCGCGCGCGCAGCTCGACCTGCGCGACCCGGTCATCGATTTTTCGCAGCTCGCGCACGGCATGGGCGTGCACACGGTGCGCACCGAGGTTGCCGAAGATTTTTGCAAGGCGCTGGAATATGCCCTCGCCCACCCCGGCCCGCACCTGATCGAAGCGCTTGTGCCCGAATCGCTGGGGCCGGGCAAGCGCCGCGTGTTGCCGTGGATGCTGCGCGCCCTGCCCGGTCTGCCGCGACCGCTGGCGCGCGCACTCAAGCGCAAGATCGCGCCGTGATGGTGGATGCAGGTTGAGCCGAGGCGCTCGTGTGGGTGATTCGAGATGCCCTCGCGTTCGCGCTGCGCGCGCCTCGATGGCTCCTCACCACGAACGGAGTTCTTCAGCCGGCACGTGCGAACCTCGCGCCAGCAATCCTCAGCGCACCCTCAGCGCCCCGGCCCGACGTCGATGAAGCGCAGAAACTCGCTGCGCGTGCGTGCATCCTCGCGAAAAGCACCGAGCATCGTTGAGGTCACCATGCTCACTCCGCGCTTGTGGATACCACGCGTGGTCATGCACTCATGGGCGCCGACCACCACCACGCCGACCCCGCGCGGCTTGAGCACCTGGCCGATGCAGGCGGCGATCTGCGAGGTCATGGTTTCCTGCACCTGAAAGCGCCGCGCATAGGTTTCCACCACCCTCGCCAGCTTGCTGATCCCCACCACCTTGCCATCGGGCAGGTAGCCCACATGCGCCTTGCCGATGATTGGCGCCATGTGATGCTCGCAGTGCGATTCGAACTCGATGTCGCGCAGCACGATCATGTCGTCGTAACCGGCGACTTCCTCGAAAGTGCGCGCAAGATATTCGTGTGGGTCGTCGCCGTAGCCGGAAAACCAGTCGCGATACGCCTCCACCACCCGTCGCGGGGTGTCGAGCAAGCCTTCGCGCTGCGGATCCTCGCCGGCCCAGCGCAGCAAGGTGCGCACCGCGTCTTGCGCCTGTTCGCGGGTGACCTGCCCATCGGCGGGCGGTGGGATGGAATCGCTCATGCGGCATCTCCTGATCGAAGCGGCATGCTACGCCACCGTCGGGTGACGCGATACGCGCTCACGCCGCGGCGTCACCTGCGCTTGCGCGAATGCGGTGACTCCCGGCGCGCGGGTCGCGCGTCCAGCGGCGCGAGAATCCAGTGGCAGGCGACGAGTTTTCCGCCGGGTTTCGGGCGCGTGCGCAGCAGCACGTCGGCCAGTTGCTGCAACAGGCGGTTGACCTCGATCAGATCGTCCGGATCGACCCAGCCGCGCAGTCGCGCCACCCACAGTTCGCGCGCCGGGCCTTCGACTGCGGTGTCGGGGTTGCCCAGCGCACGCACGAAATCGCGCTGCGCCAGCCGCGACATGCTGGAGGCGACCTGCGCCACGGCGCGCGCGTTGGCGGTCGCACCAGGCTTGTAGTGCAGGCGCAACGCTTGTCCGGCGGGAATCGTCAACCGGTAGCTGCGTCCGTTCGCGCCATCGCTTTCGACCAGCAAGCCACCCCGCACCAAGGCTCGCAGGTGGTAGTACAGCCCGTCCGCAGACCGACCCAGTTGCGCGGCCAGTTCGGCGACCGTGGCCTGCCCGCCCAAGGCCTGGATCGCGGTGGTCAGATCGACCCGGATCGGGGTGGCAAACAACGCGATCTTGCGCGGGTCGTCGAGCCCGCCGTGCCGGTCATCGCCAGTTCGTGCCTTTGCCTTGCCGGCGCTGCCGCCGGCATTGCACGCTTTTGCGTAGGCCATGAGTTGGGTTGCATTGATTGAAATATTTGCGTAGTTTTCAACATAGCGTCGGCCCGTGCAAGTCCTCCGTTTCCCGCCAACAGGAATCCGCCATGCCCCGCCATCCGGTTTTATGCGTGTTGTGTTTGCTCATCGCCGCGAACGTGCACGCCGGCGATGCGCACGCGGTGTTCGCCCGTGCGAAGGCCGCCAGCGGCGGCCCGAACTGGGACACGGTAACCAGTTGGCGCGGCGATGGCAGCGCCAGCACCGGCAGCATGAACGGCAGCTTCCAGATCGTGGTGGATGCGCGCGCCGGGCGCTCGGCCGACCACTACGCCATCGGCTCGGTACAAGGTGCCGACGGCTTCGACGGTGCGCACGCATGGCAGCGCGACCCGGGCGGTGAGGTCGCGGTGCTCGACGCGCCGGCGGCGCTGCGCCGGGCGCGCAGCCAGGCGTGGCTGGATGCGCACGGTTACTGGCATCCCACCGCACTGCCGGCGCAGGTTGGCGCACCGACGACGAAGACGCTCGACGGCAAACGCTACGCGGTGATCGTTGCCACGCCGGTCGGCGGCGACCCGATCACGTTGTGGTTCGACGCCGACAGCGGCCTGTTGGCGCGTGCGCAGGCACCGCGCGGTTCGAGCGTGGCCACCACCGTCTACTCCGACTACCGCGTGGTCGATGGCGTGCGCGTGCCCTTCGAGATGAATGTGGACGTGACTGACGCGGCCGGTCGCACCGACCCGCGCGACCACGCGCAGGTGCGCCTGGATCGGGTGGCGCTCAATGTCGCCGTCGCCGACGCCGACTTCGCGGTTCCCGCGATGACACCCGGCGCGCACATCGACAACCCGACCGGCATCACCACGATCCCGTTCGATCTGGTCAACAACCACATCTACGTCGATGGCTCCGTAGACGGCAAGCCAGCGCACTTCCTCGTCGATACCGGCGGCACCAATCTGCTCACGCCGGCGGCGGCGGCGAAGTTCGGACTGCGCGGCGAAGGCAAGCTGGCCGGGCGAGGCGTCGGCGACAAGGCGGTCGATCTGTCGCTCGCCCATGCGCGCCAGGTGCGCGTCGGCGATGCGGTGCTCGACCAGCCGGTGTTCTACGTCATCGACTTGGGGCAATTGCCGCAGGTCGAAGGCGTTACCGCCGACGGCTTGGTCGGTTACGAGATGTTCCGCCGTTTCGGGGTGGAGATCGACTACGCGAAGCATCGACTGGTGCTCAGCGACCCGGCGAAATTCGTTCCACCGCAAGGTGCAGTGGCCGTCCCCTTCGAACTCGACGAACGCATCCCGATCGTCACCGGTACGCTCGATGGCCTGCCGATGCGCATGAGCGTGGACACCGGCTCGCGCTCGTCGCTGACGCTGCATTCGCCGTTCGTGCGCGCACACGATCTGATCGCCAGATACCACGCCGCGCCCGAGTCGGTGAACGGCTGGGGCGTGGGCGGCGCCGCGCGTTCGCGACCGGCACGGTTCGGCACGCTCACCATCGGCGACGTGCGCATCGACGGGGTCGCCGGCGACATGACCATCGGCAATACCGGCGGGTTCACCGATCCCAACCTCACCGGCAATCTCGGTGGCGGCGTGCTCAAGCGCTTCGATGTGGCCTTCGACTACGCGCACCAGACGATGTATCTCAAGCCGAACGCGAGCGCCGACGCGCCCGACGTCTTCGACCGCAGCGGCCTGTGGCTGCTCACCGATGGCGATGCGCTCGACGTCGTCGATGTCGCGCAAAACAGCGCGGCGCAGCAGGCCGGCATGAAGGTCGGTGACCGCATCGTGTCCATCGGTGGCAAGCCGGTCGGCGCGCACACGCTGGCCGACTGGCGGCAAATCCTGTGCGTCACCCCGGCCCGAACGCGACTGGCGCTCGACTACCTGCGCGGCGGCAAGCAGCAGTCGGTCGCGCTCGTGCTGGCGGATCGGATACCAGCCACGTTTACGCAGTGATCGGCAGACCGTTCGTGGCGAGCCTGTCGAACCACGCACGCAGTCCAGCCGATCAATCCACCCGGCAGAACGCCGCCTTGAGGTAGCGGCTCTCCGGCACGTTGGCCA
The DNA here is from genome assembly GCA_018241125.1 of Pseudomonadota bacterium. Classification (GTDB taxonomy): domain Bacteria; phylum Pseudomonadota; class Gammaproteobacteria; order Xanthomonadales; family Xanthomonadaceae; genus SZAS-103. Next base: position 104,255 of record JAFEEL010000020.1, read on the forward strand.
TGAACGGATGGTCCGCGCCGGCACCTGAAACTTTCAGCACCTGCAAGCTGCGACCGGCGTAGAACGCGGCGCGGCGCAGCATGTCCAGGAATTGCTCTTCGCTCACCAGCCCGGTGCATGAGCAGCTCAGGAACAGGCCGCCGGGCTTGACCACCGACAGCGCCAGCTTGTTCATGTCCAGGTATTTCTTAAGCGCCGGGATGATCTGCTCGCGATCGCGGGTCATCTTGGCCGGGTCGAGGATCACCGCGTCGAACTGCTCACTGGATGCGGCGGCGTCGCGCAGCCACGGGAACAGGTCGGCCTGAATGAACTTCACGTCGGCACCGTTGAGCTTGGCGTTCTTCTTGGCGATGGCGAGGATTTCCTCGTCCAGATCCAAGCCGATGACTTCATCGGCATGCCCGCGTGCCTTGGCGTAGATGCCGAAACCGCCGGAGTTGCAGCACAGGTCGAGCACGCGCGCACCATTGACGTGGCGCGAAAACCACTCGCGATTGTCGCGCTGGTCGGCGAAAAAGCCGGTCTTGTGGCCCGACCCCGGACTGGCGCGGAACTTCACGCCGTATTCGGTGATGACTGCGGGTGCCGGCGCGTCGGGGGCGCGGTGGTCGAAGCTCTCCTGCTTTTGCACGTGATCTTCGGCGTAGGCGTAGAAACGGCAGCCGGGAAACTGCTCGCGCAGCGCCTCGAAGATCCATTCGCGGTGGCGGAACATGCCGGCGGAGAAAAACTCCACCACCAGCAAATCGGCGTAACGATCCACCACCAAACCCGACAGCCCGTCGCCCTCGGCATGCACCACGCGCCAGGCGTCGCTGACTTGATCGAGCTTGAGCACGTCGCGGCGCAGCGTCACCGCACGCGCGATGCGCCGGCCGAACCACGCCGCGTCGATCGGTTCGTTGGCATCGTGGGTGAGCACGCGCAAGGTGATGCGCGAATGGCCGTTGTAGAAGCCGCGCCCGACCCAATCGCCGGTGTTGTCGTGGATTTCCACCACGCTGCCGGGCTTGGGCCGCGCGGCGGGTTTTTCCACCATCTTCTGGTAGATCCATGGGTGTTGCGCGTTCGGGTGGCTGGCCGGGCGGGCGGTTTTGAGGTGGATCACGGGGTTGGCGGTCGTATTCATCCGCGCATGATATCGGGCGGACGGTTGCGTGCGCGCCGATCATCCCCATGTGATGGCGATGGACCTCCCGCTACCCGACCCGCACGCCGCCCGCACCCAGGCGCGGCCGATGGAGCGGCGCTTCCGCCGCGCCGCGTGGTGGAGCGCGGGCTTCGTCGCGGTACTGGCCGCAGTCAAGGCGTTCGAGGTGATCATCGGCGCGCCGCTGGACGCGCTGGCGCTGCGCCCGCACAACGTGCCCGGGCTGATCGGCATCCTCACCGCGCCGCTGCTGCACGCCTCGCTCGACCATCTGGCGTCCAACGCACTGCCACTGCTGGCACTGGGCACGCTGGCCGGCACCTTGTACCCACGGGCGACGCTACGCGCGCTGCCGCTGATCTGGCTGGTCGGCGGCATCGGCACCTGGCTGATCGGCGCGCCCGGCAGCGCCCACATCGGCGCCAGCGGGATCGCCCACGGGCTGATGTTTCTGGTGTTCTTCCTGGGGCTGCTGCGGCGCGACCGCCAGGCCATCGCCGCTGGCATGCTCGCGTTTTTCCTCTACGGCGGGATGATCCTGACGATCTTCCCGCGCGAGATCGGAATTTCCTGGGAGATGCACCTGTCGGGCGCGATCGGCGGCGTGCTGGCGGCCATCGTCTGGCGCAAGCTCGATCCGGCGCTGCCGCGCAAGCGTTACAGTTGGGAAGACGAACCCGAGGAGGCCGCAACCGACGCGATCGAACCGACCGCCATCGGACACGAGCCACCGGCCTGAGCCGCGCAGGTGCTCACTGCGCCGGACTGGCGGTCGGATCGGCTGCCGGTGGCGGGTTGGGGTGGCGTTGCGCGCGCTTTTCGCGCTCGGCACGACGCGCGGCCCGCAGTTCGTCGCGGGTGATGTAGCCGTCGTGGTTGCTGTCGATCTCGTCGAAATGCTTGTACACCCACGGCATCGCCTGCGCTTCTTCGCGGGTGAGCTTGCCGTCGTGATTGGCATCGGCCTGCTTGAAAGTCACGTGCGCATGGCGGGTCGGCGCGGCGCTGTCGGCAGCGGGGGCATCGCTGGCCGGGGCAGCGTCCTGGGCGTAGGCAGTGGCGGCAAGGGCGCACGCCGAGGCGAGCAGGAGGGCGGCAAGTCGGGCGTTCATGCGGGCATCCATCGGTGGTGGGTTCAACAGGCAACGCATACGCCCGCCGCCGGTTGACCGCTGCTCTTGTGGGAGGGCCTTGACCAGCCTGCGGCTGTTGAAAGACAGGCCCGATCCAGAACGCAGCTATTCGTGCCCCGACTTGCGCGGCACGGGCAACCTGCGCTGCAGGTGCCCCAACGGCAAGGCGCGCTCGCGCTTGACCGTGCGCAACACGAAGCTGGAGTTGACGTCGGCCACGCCGGCATCATTGAGCAGGTGGTCGAGCACGAAGCGCGAGAAGTGCTCCAGATCCTCCACCACCACATGCAGCAGGTAGTCCATGTCGCCGGTCAGGGCGTGGCAAGCCACCACTTCGTCCCAGCCGGCCACGCGCTCGACGAAAGTCTGCACGGTGGCCGCGTCGTGATCGCGCAACTGCACGCGCACGAATGCCTGCAAGCCCAGACCCAAGGCCGCCGGGCTCACCCGCGCAGCGTAGCCGGCGATTACCCCGTCGGCCTCCAGCCGCTGCACCCGCCGCAGGCACGCCGAGGCCGACAGGTTCACCTGCACAGCCAAGTCGGCATTGCTCAGGCGGCCATCGCGCTGGAGCGCGGACACGATCGCCAGGTCGATGCGATCAAGCGGGTCGCGGAACACATTCATTGCGTGTTTGATTGTTCAAACGCCTGACATTTGCGCATTTGAACCCCTGTGACGCAACAAAGCAATCCGCTTGCGCGCCCCGCGCACTAAACTGACGGGTGCACCCACGCCCGAGGAAAGCCCCCCATGTCCGCCGTCCCGCAGCGCGTCGAACACCAGATGACCGACAAGGGCTACGTGCCGGTCTACACCACCAGCGTGATCGAACAACCGTGGGCCAGCTACACGCCGACCGACCATGTCACCTGGGCCGCGTTGTATGCGCGCCAGCAAGCGCTGCTGCCCGGTCGCGCGTCGCAGGTGTTCCTCGACAATCTGGTGCGCCTGGGGTTGGGCGCCGATGCGATCCCGAAGTTCGACGAGATCAATCCGATGCTGCGCCGGGCCACCGGCTGGGAGCTGGTCGGGGTGGAAGGCCTGCTGCCGGAGTTGACCTTTTTCGAACACCTGGCCAACCGCCGCTTCCCGGTGACCTGGTGGATCCGCAAGCCCGAACAGATCGACTACCTCGCCGAACCCGACCTGTTCCACGACCTGTTCGGGCATGTGCCGCTGCTGCTCGAGCCGGTGTTCGCCGACTACATGCAGGCCTACGGGCAAGGCGGCCTGCGCGCGCACGGGTTGGGGCCGGTGGCATTGAGCCAGCTGACCCGGCTGTACTGGTACACGGTGGAGTTCGGGCTGATTCGCGAAGCGGCCGGCCTGCGCATCTATGGTGCCGGCATCCTCTCGTCCAAGGGCGAATCGATCCACTGCCTGGAATCGTCGGCGCCCAATCGCATCGGCTTCGACCTGACCCGCATCATGCGTACCCGTTACCGCATCGACAGCTACCAGAAAACCTACTTCGTAATCGACGGCTATCGTCAGCTGATGGAGGCAACCGCCGCCGATTTTGCACCGATCTACACTGATCTGGCAGAAAACGAGTCGTTCCCGGCAGGCGCGGTACTGGCCACCGATACGCTATTGAACCGCGGCACCGGCGAAGGCTGGACGGCGGACGGGGATGTCTGAACATATCCGTAACGATTTACCACCAACTTCTTAACGTAAACTTGATATTCAGCCTGTAACCCTCAGATTGTCCTCGCTCGATCCTGAGCTGAACCAATCAGAGTGCAAGAAAATGAAAAAGACCCTTCTGTTCGCTTCCCTGCTGGCCCTGGCCGGCGCCTCCTCGGTGGCCGCCGCCGCAGACGACAGCTGGTTCGTCCGTGGCAATCTGGGGAGCAGCAACCTGCACATCAACAGCTTCGGCTCCACCAGCTCCAACACTGCCGGCGGCGTGAGCGGCGGCTACTACTTCACCCCGAACATCGGCATCGAAGGGCGCTACCAGAGCTACGGCAACCACGGCGATAGTCTGGGCAACAGTCTGGACGTCGATGGTTGGGGCTTGGGCGTGGTCGGCAAGTACGACTTCGGTCCTGACAACACCGGTTTCTACATCGATGGCCGTGCCGGCTGGATGCGCATGCACGCCAAGGCCACCCTGGCCGGCGTCGGCAGCGCTTCGATCAACAAGTCCAAGGGCTACGCCGGCGTCGGCGCCGGCTACGATTTCAACCGCAACTTCGGCGTCGGCCTGAACTACGAGTACGCCGGTGCGGGCGACAAGGGCAACAGCGCCCACACCAACACTTGGTCGGTTTCGGCCGAGGCTCGCTTCTGATCCATCGGGTCACCGCAGCACCGCAAACGGCCACCCTCGCGGTGGCCGTTTGCTTTGTGCGTGTTCAATGCCCCGGAGTGGCGCGCAGCAACGCGCCCGCCTGCGCCTGATTGCGCCGAATCTCCGGCAAGCTCGCCACCACCATCGCGCGGATCGCCGGCCCGTGCTGCGGGCCGTCGGCGGCGGCAAAACGCGCGGCCAAGCCGTGATCGTAACTTACAAGCAGGGCCAGGAAGGCGTGATCGAAGTCCGCCCCGGTCTTGCCGAGCAGGTTGATGCCCGGCTGCGGGGTCGGCGCCGGGGTCGCCACGATGCCGTCGTTGGCCTTCTGGAACAGTTCGGCCAACGCCTTGTGCGCGGCCACCCGGGTGACGGCGAACTGCCGGACTTTCTCCGACGATGCGTTTTTCGTGGCATAGGTGCAGACATCGATTTCCAGCTGATTGGTTGCCAGCGCGTCGGCCAGGAACATCCGATCCGACGCACTGAGCTGGGCCGCGGCGGACGCCGGCGCGACCGCGCCAACCTTCGCAGGCGGAGCCGGCTGCGCGATGACGGCGGCAGCCAGCAAGGCGGCAACGACGGCCAGAACAATGACGGGAGCCTTCGACATGGCTGGTCTGCCCGGTGGAAAGGGGAAGATTGGCGGCATTGCGCCGCAAGACACGTAAAATGCCGCTTTTCCCGCCCGGAAGTCCAGCATGCAGCGCATCTCCCTGACCCGTTACCTGATCGAGGAACAACACGCCGGGCGCATCTGCGCCGACTTGCGGTTGCTGATCGAAGTGGTCGCGCGCGCCTGCAAGACCATCTCGATCGCGGTGGGCAAGGGCGATCTGGGCGGCGTGCTCGGCGATGCCGGCACGCCCGATGCGGCCAGCATCAACGTGCAGGGCGAAGCGCAGAAGAAGCTCGACGTGCTGTCCAACGAGATCCTGCTGGAGACCAATGCCTGGGGCGGGCATCTGGCCGCCTGCGCATCGGAGGAAATGGATCACAGCCAGCCCATTCCCGACACCTACCCGAAAGGTAATTACCTGCTGGTGTTCGACCCGCTCGACGGCAGTTCCAACATCGACGTCAACGTCACCGTCGGCACCATATTCTCGGTGCTGCGCTGCCCGGACGGCGTGAACGCGCCGGGCGACGAACACTTCCTGCAACCGGGCAGCGCGCAGGTCGCCGCCGGCTACGCCGCGTATGGATCGAGCACGATGCTGGTGCTGACCATCGGCAACGGCACCCACGCCTTCACGCTGGACCGCGAAGTGGGCAGCTTCATCCTCACCCGCCGCGACATCCGCATCCCCGAACAAACCAAGGAATTCGCCGCCAACGCTTCCAACCAGCGCCACTGGGAAGCGCCGATGCAGCGCTACGTCGCGCAGATGCTGGAAGGCAAGCTCGGCCCGCGCGGCAAGGACTTCAACATGCGCTGGGTGGCCAGCATGGTCGCCGACGTGCACCGCATCCTCACCCGCGGCGGCATCTTCATCTACCCGCTGGACGCCAAGAATGCCGCGCAGGGCGGCAAGCTGCGCCTGCTCTACGAGGCCAACCCGATGGCGCTGCTGGTGGAACAGGCCGGTGGCGCGGCCAGCACCGGGCGCATGCGCATGCTCGACGTGCAGCCGGAAAAACTGCACCAGCGCGTGCCGGTGTTCCTCGGATCCAGGCAGGAAGTCGAGTACGCGGTATCCTTGCACCATGCCCACGACGGCGGTGCCTGACCGCACGGGAGAGCGACGATGACCTGGTTGCTGTTCGCACTCGCGCTGGCTGCGCTGGTCGCTGCCGCGCTGGTGCCTTCGCTGGCGGCCGGGCTGGCGTGCGTACTGGTCAGCCTGTTGTTGACCGTGCTCGCCAGCATGCGCCTGCTGGTCGCCCACGCCGAGCAATCGGCACGGCAATCCCGACGCGAGCCGGCGCTGTCGCCGCCGCAGTGACCACCGCGCCGGCGCGTTCGCCGGCACTGCCCGGGAGGTGATGCCCATGCCCTGGATGATGTTCGTCTTCGCCTTGCTGAGTTTCGTCGTGCTGTGTTACGCGCACTCGGTCGCGCTGGCGGTGATCTGCATCGTGCTCACCATCGGGTTTGTGATCGCCGGCCTGTTGAACATCATGGCCGGGCGGGTCAACGACGCCAGCCGCGACGGTGGGCACATCATCACCCCCGAGGAGTTGCGTCTGTACCGCGAGCAAGCGCAGGCGCGCAAGCTGGCCGCCGATTCGGCGAATGCGGCGAATGCCGCGGCATCGGCCACGCCGGCCGAAGGCTCGCCACCGAGCGCCGTCTGAAACCGCCGAGCCGCAAGACCGCCGCGGTCGCGCCGATGCATTGGCACGCGATGGCACTGCGCGATCTGGCGCACTGCCGGAACGCCGCCGCGCCGCTGGACGTGTGGTGGTGGCCGGACGCGCTGCACCCCGATCACACGACGCGGCGCGAGCGCATCGACGCGATCTTGCGCACGCTGCTGGCGAGCTACGTCGGGCGGCCTGCCGCTGCGCTGCGCTTTGAACGCGAAGCCCACGGCCGCCCCTTTCTGGCGCACGACCACGCACCGGATTTCAACTTGACCGACACCGTCGGCGGTGCGCTGATCGTGGTGGCCGCAGGTGGGCGCGTGGGCGTGGATTGCGAGCGCGGTGATCGGCACGTGCCGGTGGCGAAGCTGGCGCGACGTTGGTACACCACGGCAGAGGCCACTGCCTTGGCCGCGCTCGACGACGCGTCGGCGCGACGTGCATTCCTCAACTTGTGGACGGCCAAGGAAGCGGCCTGCAAAGCCACCGGCACCGGGATCTTCGGATATCTGTCGGCATGGCGCTTTGCGGTCGACGCATCGGCCGCAGCCCCGCAACTGCGCGACCTGCCAACCGACGCGGGCGAAGCCTGCCGCTGGAAGTTTCACCGGCTGGCGCCGACACCGGCACACACCGCAGTGCTGGCATGCCGCGATCTGCTGGCGACCCCGCGCGGTTTCGTCGTGACCGCCTGATCGCCGCTGGCGCTCAATAGTCGAAGGCGGGTCAAGCCGCCCCCACAAATCCGCCCTGTGGGACGGCCGTCCTCGGCCCGATTCAACCTGCCCTGAGGGAGGGCCTCCCGGCCTCACGCGGCGACCGCTCGCTCACCCCGCATCGATTTCCACCCGATTGCGGCCACCGCGCTTGGCCGCGTACAGGCGCTCGTCGGCGGTTCGCAGCAATGCCTGGGCGCTGTCGGCCAGGATCGGCACGCGCACTGCGACGCCGATGCTGACGGTCACCACGCTATCGGCCGCTTCGAACGAACGCCGCAGCTGTTCGGCGCGGGCCGTGGCGGTCGCAGTGTCGGTCGCCGGCAGCAACAGGCAGAACTCCTCGCCGCCGTAGCGCGCCAACATCTCGCGCTGCGGTTGCACGCCCACCGCCAACCGTTCGGCCACCGCCTTGAGTACGGCATCTCCTGCCGGGTGGCCATGGCGGTCGTTGTAGTCCTTGAAGTGATCGACGTCGATCATCAGCAGCGCGATCGGAATGCGCTGGTCGAGGCAGCGCTGCCATTCACGCTGCAAGGCGATTTCCAACGCACGGCGGTTGGCGACGCCGGTCAGCGGATCCTCGGTGGCCAGCTCGGCGAGCTTGCGGTTGGCCGCTTCCAGTTCGGCGGTACGCGCGGCGACCTGCCCCTCCAGCAACTGCTGGCGCTGTGCGAACACCCGCGCCTGCCGGTGCTCACGCCAGCGGATCACGCCCCACAGCAGCAGCAGTCCGGCCAGCAGGAGCAACAGCCGCACGGTGTTGATCTGGTACCAACGCGGGGCGATGGAGAATGGGTATTGCGCCGGCTCCACCGCGCGTCCGCTGGGTGTGCGGCCCTCGATTTCGACCGTGTAGTCGCCCGGCTGATCCAGACTGCTCAGCGCCAACAGCGATTGTTCGCGCCACTCGCTCCAGCTGCCGGTCAGGCCACGGATTCGATATCGATACTCCACCCCCGGCTCCGGACTGAACACCGTGAAGTGCAGGCTCAACGACTGGCTCTGCGTGAAACTGTCGGCACCGTTGGCCTGTATCGGCAGCCGCGTCGCCGTGCCGTCGGCTTGCGTGCGTTGTACCGCGGTCAGGCGCACCACCAGCGGTGGCGGCGCGGTCGGCGTGGCCGCTTCGGGTCGGTACTGCAACAGCGCCCGCCACACCCCCATGCGCAGCACGCCGTCGGTGCCGTAGCGCAGCAGGCTTTGCGAGGCGACCGGCTGCGCGCCGAAATCCAGACGCTGCCAATGCCCTTTGCTGCGCTGCCAGTACAGGCGACTGCCGGTGGCGGCGAACGCGCCCAGCGGCGTGTTCAGCAGTTGAAACGCATTGGGGTTTTGCATCAACGAGAACGGCTCGCCGGCAAACGGTGCAAACCCGCGCCCGTCGAAGCGGTACACATGTTCGCCGATGCCCACGAACACATCCGCGCCCAGCGCGTAGATCTGGGTGGCTTGGTTGGGATCGTGCGCCGCACCCGGCGTGGTCAAGGCAAAGCGCTCGCGCTTGAGGATGCGGGCGTGGATGGGATCGACCTGCCAGCGCTCGGGCAGGCCACGCGTGTTGTTGACCCACAACACGCCCGGCGCGACCTCCAGCAGCGATTGGCTGGCCAGCTCCGGCGCCGGCATCAGGCCCGCCAGCTTCCAGTGATGATCGGCCCGCCGCAACACGTACACGCCGGCATCGCCCGGCGCGTACATCAGATCGGGATCGTAACGGGACGCAACCAACGCGTAAGCCGGATCGTCCTGATCGAGCAACTTGTCCACCCGGTCGTCGTCGCCGATCACGTCGATGCCGCCGGCGCGCGCCAGCAACAGGCCGTCGGCGGTACTGCGCAGCGCGAAGATCTGGTTGCGGTGTTCCCCGGCAATCCAGTCGGTATGGAGTTGCCCGCCGCGGTCGGTCATGCGCGCCAACCCGCGTACACCCACCGCCAGCCACAGCGCACCGCGGTGGATCTCGGCGTCGGCGATCACCCCGCCCAGCTCGCCGGTGTCGACGCGCGACCACGTCGAAGGCAGTTGCAGACGCAGCAGTTCATCGTCACTGCACGCCCACAGGCCATCGTCGCCATCGGTCGCCAGCGCAGTGATGCCGGTGCGGGCGATCGGGTAACGCGCGAGCAGGTGCGCGTCGGCATCGTATTCGAGCAGGTTGCCCGACTGGGTGGAAACCACGAAACCGCCGCCGCGCAGGGGCGCCACCGCGGAGAATATCCCGGCATCGGCCGGGATCGGCGGCACCGCCAGCGCGCTCACGCCGTGTTCGTCGAGGCGATAGAATCCGCCGACCGAAATCGCCAACGCAAACTTCCCGCGATCGACGATCTCCACACCGCGGTGCCCGCTCATGATCTGCCCACCGGGCACCGGAACCAGCTGGCCGTCGGCAAACCGCCGCAGCCCGGCTTTCATGTCCAACGTGTACAACATACCTTGCCAGGCGCTGAACCCGCTGTCGGCCTCGGGCATCGGCCAGATCTTGCGGCGTCCGTCGAAACCGTAATACAACATCTGCCGCTGGGCACGGAAATACACCCCGCCGGCGACCGGTACGATCTGCTGCATCCAGCCCAACGCACGCGCCGCACCCGTCAGCCCGAAGGCATCGCGCAGGTCGTGGTAGACGGCGGTGCCATCGCCGGCGGTATCGATGTAGCCGAAACTGTCGTAGCCCGACAGATACACGCGCCCATCCGTGCCCCGCGCCAGATACCCGGCGGCCATGCCGCCAGGCAGCGGGATCGTCTCCCACTCACGGCCTTGCATGCGTAGCACGCCGTCGGTGTTGCCCACGTACACCCGCCCCTGCGCATCGCGGGCGACGCCGTACAAATAGGGCGTGGCCTTGAAGTCGACGGGGGTGAAGCGCTGCAGCAACGGTTCGCCGGGGAACGCCCACGCGCTGGCGCCCGCGCAAGCCACGGCGAGGGCGAAACCGATGAGAAGCCGGCGCAGCAAGGTTTGCACGCGCGCAGTATGCTGCGCGATGGTGGTGAATTACAGGTGGCGACGGGCGTGGCGGCAGGGTTTGTGCAATCGGATCACCGATTTGCGGGCCCGGTCACGGTCGCGGCCGGCCCCACCGCAGCCATCGCCCCCACCACCGGCAAGGAATCCACCGTGCACACCGTGCTCAGCGTCAACCTGAACAAGATTGCGGTGCTGCGCAACTCCCGCGGCGGCACCCGCCCGGATTTGCGCACGGCCGCCGAGACGGTCATTGCCGCCGGCTGCGGCGGGATCACCGTGCACCCGCGCCCCGATCAGCGCCACATCCGCCCCGACGACGTGCGCCTGTTGGCGGCGGTCAGCCGCGAGCACGGCGTGGAGTTCAACATCGAGGGCAATCCGTTCGCGCCGCCACGCGGCGACTATCCCGGGCTGCTGGCGCTGGTCGAGCAGACCCGCCCGCAGCAGGTAACCTTGGTCCCCGACGGCGACGGCCAGCTCACCTCCGACCACGGCTTCGATCTGGATCGTGATGGGCCGCGTTTGCAGCCGCTGGTACGGGCGTTTTCCGCGTGCGGCAGTCGGGTGTCGCTGTTCATGGACTGCGCTGCACCGGCGCTGGAACAGGCGGCCGACATCGGCGCCACCCGCATCGAGTTGTATACCGGCCCTTACGCACTCGCACACGCCAACGGCAACGCCACAGCAGAACTGGCGGCCTGCGCCGGCAGCACCCGACGCGCCAGCGCGGTCGGGTTGGGCGTCAACGCCGGGCACGACCTCGACCAGCACAATCTGGGCGACTTGCTGCGTGTCGTCCCGCAGATCGCCGAGGTTTCCATCGGCCACGCGCTGATCGACGAGGCGCTGTACGCCGGCTTGGAGGCGACCGTGCGCGCCTACCTGCGGGTGATCGCCGCTGCGCGCGGCACAGACGAAGACGCCGCCCAACGGGCGGCGTCGTACTCCAACCACGCAGCATCGTGACGACGTTCAGCCGCCCTTGTCGACGAAACCCACCTTGATCATGCCGGCGTTCTTGGTCGCCGCCAGCACCTTGGCCAGCACGTCGTACTCGGCTTCCGGATCGGTGTCGATCTGGATCACCGGTTGCTGCTTGGGATCGGTGTAGCGATCGGCCTCGACTTGCAACTGGTCGCGCAGGCTGCCCAGCGGCACCGGGGTGCCGTTCCACGCGATCGAACCGCTGGAATCGATCTTGATGGTGATCGGCGGGGCGATCGCCGGCGGCGGCGGATTCACCGACGGGATCGGAAGATCCACCCCCACCGGGTAGGTCATCGGCGGCATGGTGACCATGAAGATGATCAGCAGCACGAGCATCACGTCCACCAAGGGTGTGACGTTCATGTCGACGATCGGGCCGCCGCTGTTGCTGGAGGAAAATGCCATGGTCTGGTGTTCCGAGCGCTTGGGCCTAGTTGCCCTGGCCCTTCGGGGCCGAAATGAAGCCGACCTTCTGGATGCCGTTGGCCGTACAGGCCTTCACCACCTTCCAGATGATGGAGTAGTGGGTGTTCTTGTCGGCACGGATGTCCACCTCCGGCTGCGGCTCCTGCTGGCCGGTGGTGTACAGCTTGCTGTCGAACAATGACGAATCGATCAGGTCGTCGTTCCAGTAGATGCTGCCGTCGGCCTTCACCGTCACCGTCACCGGCGGATGCGAGAGCGGGTCGGGCACCTTGCGCAAGATGGCGTTGGGCAGCTTGACCGGAATCTTGTGCCGCATCAGCGGGGTGGTGATCATGAAGATGATCAGCAGCACCAGCATCACGTCCACGAGGGGCGTGACGTTGATGGTGGCCATCGGGCCGCCGCTGTCGCCGCCGGCGCTCATTCCCATTGCGAAACTCCTCTGAGGATCCCGACGGGCGCGTTACGCGCCGACGCGGGAGCCGGTCGCGAAGAAGTCGTGCAGATCGTGCGCGAAGGCGTCGAACTGCGAGTTGGTCACGCGGTTCATGCGCACGAAGAAGTTGTACGCCAGCACCGCCGGGATGGCCACGAACAGGCCCAGCGCGGTCATGATCAGCGCCTCGCCCACCGGGCCGGCGACCGCCTCAATCGAGGACTGGCCGGACTGGGCGATGCCGGTCAGGGCGTGGTAGATGCCCCACACGGTGCCGAGCAGGCCGACGAAGGGCGCAGTCGAGCCGACCGTGGCCAGCAGGGTCAGGCCGTTCTCGAGATTCTCGCTCTCGCGCGACACCGCTTGGCGCAGGGCGCGGTCGATGAACTCCGAGCGATTCAAGGCACCGGTCAGGCGACCGCCTTCATTGCGCTGATGGTGCGCGGCAGCTTCGGCGCAATCCAGGGCGATTTTCGAGAACGGCTCGCTCTTGGGCTGTTGTTCCATGAACTGGATGGCGTCCTGCGCGTTCTGGGTTTCCCAGAACGTGGCGATGACCTTGTCCGAACGCGTGCGGATGCGCACGTTGCGGAAGATGTTCACCACCATGTAGAAAAACGACAGGAACATGAACACGCACAAGCTGATGAACACCAGCAGGCCGACGTTGTTTTCGCCGGAAATGAACGTGCCCCACATGTGTCCGAAACCGATGGCGTTGAGTGCCTCGGCATTGGACGTACCGCCGGTGGCGCCGGCCGCGGATGCGGCCGCAGCGGCCGTGGAGGTGGCTTCTTGCAACATGGCCTTGCCCTTGAGTTGATGGAATGACGGGTTTTACAGCTTGAACTCGACCGGCACACGAACCGTGGCCGGCACACGTACGCCGTTCTTCACTTCCGGATTGAACCGCCAGTGCATGGCGGCGTCCTTGGCGGCGCGCTTGAGGTTGGTGTTGTGACTGGTGTCCCGCTCGACATCACAGCCAGTCGGTACCCCATTGGCATCGATCGCACACAGCAAAGTCACCACGCCGGTGATGCCGTCGGCCATTTCCTTGGGCGGGTACTGCGGCGGGTTGGCGTGCATGAAGCTGATGTCGACGCTGGCGCCGATATCGTGCGACTGCTGCGGCGGCGCCGGCGGCGCCGGCGGCGGCGCTTGCACCGACATCGGTGTTGAGTTCTGGGTGACGACCGGCGGTGGCGGCACCGGCGGCGGCGGTGTACTGACCTTCGGCGGCGGCGGCACTTCCTTGGGCGGCGGCGTCTTGACTTCCTGCGGCTTGGGCGGCGGCGGCGGCGGCGGCTTGGGCGGGGGGGTGATGATCACCGCCCGTGGCTTGTCCTGATCGTCCTTGGAGGTGTCCTGCACCGACGGCGGCACCAGCAGCATCATGAACAGCGAGGCCTGCACGGTGATCGCGAACGCGATGCCGCACACCCGTGCCCAGTTGAAGGTGTCCGGTTCGGAATGGGCGTTGTAGTAGGACGACATTTTCGTGGCGACCCAAGCTGACCTTGCATTGAACCCCGGACAGCCGCGCCGGCTGTCGCGGGCGCGGGAACCTGTAGCTTATAGCAAACCTGCGGTCGCGCAAACAAGCCGCGACCATTGTGCCGCCTGCATCACTTTTTCTTGCGTGGCGGCGGGGATGCCGCGCCATTGGCTGCGATCAGCTTTTGCGCCGCTTGCTGATCGGCTGCCGACAGGCCCTTGGCGATCGCTGCCTGCGCCGCGGCCCGGGCCTGTGCGTGCTGCTGGGCGTTGTTGTACATGCGCGCCAGGTTCAAGCCCGCCTCGCCGTCGCTGGAAACCGCATCGGCCTTCTTGTAGGCGTCGATCGCCTGTTCGTTCTGCCCTTGCGCCACGTAGCTTTGCGCCAGCACCGAATAGATGGCGGCATCTGGCTTGAGCACGTTTTTCTGCAACCCCTCGTTGATCAACGCGATGGTCTGGGCGTCGGCGCCGGGGGTGTTGGCGTAGATCTGGATCAGCTTGCGGTAATCGTCCGACGTGGTGAGCATGCCGCGCGCGCGCGCGTCGGCGAGCAACGCCTTGGCCTTGTCGGTCTGCTTGGCCGCCATGTAGGCCGACGCCAGATTCATCAATGCGCCCTTGTCGTCCGGGTTCGCCTTGTGCAGGCTTTCCCCGAGCGCGATCGCCTTGTCGCCCTGCTTGAGCTCGAAGTAACTGGCGAACAGCATTTGCTGCTCGTTGGGATCGGGCTTGGCTTCGCCAGCCAGCGCCTTCTCCAGCGCCGACGCGGCGTTGGCGTAGTCCTTCTTCATGAAGTAATCGCGACCACGGATGCCGTTGTAGGCCGGCTTGTCTTCTCTGGTTTCCTTGCTGAGCCGATCCAGCGTGGCCAGAGCGGCATCGGGCTGGCCCGCGCTGGACTGGGCGACGGCGAGATTGAACATCGCCTGGTAGTGATCGTTGTTCGGCAGGCCGTTGGCGTCGATGGCGTTCTTCAAGGCCTCCGCCGCCTTGGCGGCATCGTGCTTGCCGAAGTTCGCGTAGCCGATGCTTTGCCACGCGGCCGATTTGTCGAAGGCGTTGGCCTTGGGATCGGCGAGCATGGTATTGGCCAGCGCGATGGCATCATCGTCCTGGTGGGCGCCGATCAGGTCGTGCAGCTTGTTGACGTTCTTGGCCATCGCATCGGAACTGGCCTTGTTCGGCGGCTCGGCGCGGGTCGCTTGCGGAAACAACGGCACGACCTTGGCTTCGCGCTTCTTGACGACCTCGTGGCGATCGGTCTGCTGAACCTGGTCGTCCTGCGCCAACGCCAACATGGGCAGCGCACCCGCGGCGACGATCGCCACCGCCAGAAGACCAAACCGCATGGGACGTTTTTGCATGGTGAACCCCGTTTCGACCTCGGCGCCTCGCGCCGGGCCCGACAGGGTAAACGGAATTAGTGCCTTTGCTCAAGTGCTGCTGGGGCGGGAAGCGGGAAGCGGGAAGCGGGAAGCGGGAAGCGGGAAGCGGGAAGCGGGAAGCGGGAAGCGGGAAAGAGCTTGTCATCCCGAACGAAGTGAGGGAACTGTTGTTCGTCGATATTTGCATCGCCACGAAAAGCAGATCCTTCGCTGCGCTCAGGGTTACCACACGGACGAAACTCGGGGCGAGGCCAGAGGCCAGGTTGCGCGGCGAGCGCACGATGCGCGAGCCCGCAACGACTCGAGCCGCGCCTTTCGCCATCCGGCTCAAACGTCGAGGTTGCTGACACGAAGCGCGTTGTCCTCGATGAAATCGCGGCGCGGCTCGACCACATCCCCCATCAAGGTCGAGAAAATCTGGTCAGCCGCGACCGCGTCCTCGATGCGCACGCGCAGCAGACGGCGGGTTTCCGGGTTGACCGTGGTGTCCCACAACTGCTCGGGATTCATCTCGCCCAGGCCCTTGAAGCGCTGGATGGTGCGGCCTTTGCGGGCCTCTTCCAGCAGCCAGGTCTGCGCGTCGACGAAGCTGGCGACCGCCTGCGCGCGTCCGCCGCGACCGATGCTGGCGTCGGCCTGCAACAGGCCATCGAGACTGCGCGCGATGTCCAGGACGGGACGCAACTCGCCGGAAGCCAGCAAGCCCACCGGCAGGGTCTGGGTGACGCTCAGACCGTGCTGCAGACGCTCGACCACCAGCGCGGTCGGGCGCACGTCGCCGCCGCCGAGCAGGCGCAATGCGTAGCGGGGCCGCCCCAGTCCGACCCCGCCCAGATGGGCGTGCAGGCGCTCGAGCCACGCGGTGACGTGCGCATCGCTGCCCAGGTCCGCGGGCGGGGCCACGACCAGCATCGCCTGCAACACCGCCGGATCGAAGCGCCACGCATTGCGCGCGATCAGCTCCTGCGCGTTGCCCAGATCGAGCATGAGCTTTTCCAGCGCCACCCCGGTGATCGGTGGCGCACCGTTGCCGGGCAGCAACTGCGCGCCCTCCACGGCGTTGCCGATCAGGTACTGGTTCAACGCCGCGTCGTCCTTCAGGTACAGCTCGGTCTTGCCCTGCTTGATCTTGTACAGCGGCGGCAGGCCGATGTAGACGTGGCCGCGCTCGATCAACTCGGGCATCTGCCGGTAGAAGAAGGTCAGCAGCAAGGTGCGGATGTGCGAGCCGTCCACGTCGGCGTCGGTCATCAGGATGATGCGGTGGTAGCGCAGCTTGTCGGGGTTGTATTCGTCCTTGCCGATGCCGCAACCCAGCGCGGTGATCAGCGTGCCGACCTCGGCACTGCCGAGCATCTTGTCGAAGCGCGCACGCTCGACGTTGAGGATCTTGCCCTTGAGCGGCAAGATCGCCTGGGTCTTGCGGTTGCGGCCCTGCTTGGCCGAGCCGCCGGCGGAGTCGCCCTCAACGATGAACAGTTCGGATTTGGCCGGATCCCGCTCCTGGCAATCGGCCAGCTTGCCGGGCAGCCCGGCGATGTCCAGCGCACCCTTGCGTCGGGTCAGCTCGCGCGCCTTGCGGGCCGCTTCGCGGGCGCGCGCGGCATCAACCACCTTCTCGGCAATCGCGCGCGCTTCGGTCGGGTGCTCTTGCAGGAAGTTACCCAGCTTTTCGCCGACGATCGCTTCAACAACCGGCTTGACCTCGGAAGATACGAGCTTTTCCTTGGTCTGCGACGAGAAACTGGGGTCGGGCACCTTGACCGACAGCACCGCGATCATGCCCTCGCGCATGTCGTCGCCTGCCAACGCGATCTTGGCCTGCTTGGCGATGCCGGATTGCTCGATGTAGGCGTTGAGCGTGCGCGTGAGCGCGGCGCGGTAGCCAGCGAGGTGGGTGCCGCCGTCTTTTTGCGGGATGTTGTTGGTGAAGCAGAACATCGTTTCCTGATAGGCGTCCGTCCATTGCAGGGCGATGTCCACGGTGATGCCGGATTGCTCACCGGTCGCGGCGATCACCGAGGGGTGCAGCGGTGTCTTGAGCTGGGCCAGATGCTCGACGAAGCTGCGGATGCCACCTTCGTACTGGAATACGTCGTGGCGGCCTTCGCCGCGCTCGTCGGTCAGCTCGATGCGCACGCCCGAGTTCAGGAACGACAGCTCGCGCAGGCGCTTGGCAAGGATGTCGTAGTGAAACTCGGTGTCAGTGAAGATACTGGCCGCAGGCAGGAAACGGATGCGGGTACCGCGCTGGCTCGACGCACCGACGTCCTTGAGCGGGTACTGCGGCTCGCCGAGGGCGTATTCCTGCGCGTGCTGGCGGCCATCGCGCCAGATGTCCATCCACAAGTGCTCGGACAAGGCGTTCACCACCGAAACGCCGACGCCGTGCAGGCCGCCGGAGACCTTGTAGCTGTTGTCGTCGAACTTTCCGCCGGCGTGCAGCACGGTCATGATGACCTCAGCAGCCGAGACGCCTTCTTCCTTGTGGATATCGGTCGGGATGCCGCGGCCGTTGTCGGTCACCGACACCGAGCCATCGACGTGCAGTACCACTTCGACGCGGTCGCAGTAGCCCGCCAGCGCCTCGTCGATGGCGTTGTCCACCACTTCGAACACCATGTGGTGCAGGCCAGTACCGTCGTGCACGTCGCCGATGTACATGCCCGGCCGCTTGCGCACGGCCTCGAGGCCGCGCAGAACGGTGATGCGGGAGGAATCGTAGGTGTCGCTCGGGCGGCCCTCGTCGGGCTGGGTTTCGTCGATCATGGATGCCTGCGAAGCCAGAGGAAGCGGCACGGATGGCGCCGCGAAAACCAACGGTCGATTATACCAGCCGGTGGAGTTCGCCTTGTTCCACGTGGAACCGTGCAAACGGCAGCCCGGAAGCGCCCAAGGCCGCCGGCGGTTCCGTCCCGGTCAACAACACCTGCGCACCCGATGCGGCCACGTCATCCAGCACACGGCGCTGGTGCGCTTGATCGAGCTCGGACGCCAGGTCATCCAACGCCAGCACCGGCCAGTGCCCACACGCCGCGGCATGCGCTTGCGCTTGCGCCAGCACACACGCCAGCGCCAGCAGCTTCTCCTGCCCACGCGAGAGTGCGTTCCAACCCGGCAATCGCTCGAAGTCGATCCGCCAGTCCGCCCGGTGGGGGCCCACCGTGCCGTGGCCCAGCACGATCTCACGCTCGCGGGCGCGCAGCAGTGCCTGCGTCAGCGATTGCTCGTCGCGTTTCCAGCCGGGGGCATACCGCAACGTCGCCGTGCCCAGTTCCGGCAGGTACGCGGCGATGGCCATCCGCAGCCAGGGATCGAGGCGTTCCAGATACAACCCGCGCATACGCGCCAGCGGCTCGCCTGCGGCTGCAAGCTCCTGTTCCCACGGTTCGAGCTGGCTGGCGGGCGGGCGCGACTTCAGCAGGGCGTTGCGTTGCCGGACGGCGCGCGCGTAGCGCCGCCAAAGCGGCAGGAACTCTGGTTCCACGTGGAACAATGCCCAGTCCATGAAGCGCCGGCGATGCTCGGAGCCCTCGGCGATCAAGGCATGGCTGCCCGGTTCGAAGGTGAGCACCGCCAGTGCCGCGCACAGGTCGGCCAGATTCGCCACCGCCTGCCCATCGAGTCGCGCGTCCCAGTCGCCGCCGCCGTGGCGCAGGCCCGCGCGCCGCTGCCGGCCATCGGATTCGTGCCATTGCGCGAATACTTCCAGGTCCACCTCGCCGTGACGCACCAGTCCATCGCGGACGCGACCGCGAAACGAGCGGCCGTTCGCCAGCAGGTGCGCCGCTTCCAACAGCGATGTCTTGCCGGCGCCGTTTTGCCCGGTGATCAGGTTGATGCCGGATTGCGGTTGCCACTCGACGACGGCAAAGCCGCGAAACCGCGCCAGCGTCAGCCGTGTCAGCTGCATGGTTGCCGGTACCGACGATTTCGTAACGGCGGCCGCTGACCGCCGACTCCGCGTGATCGGGGTGGGATCACAGCCGCAGCGGCATCACCACGTGCCGGCAGTGGTCGTGCTCGACCTCACGCAGCAGCGCGCTGGAGTTGGCGTCGCGCAGCGCCACGGTGACCGTTTCGCCCCGCAGGGCGCCGAGGGCATCGAGCAGGTAGGTGACATTGAAGCCCACCGCCAGGCCATCGACGTGGGTCGTGGCTTCGAGCTCTTCCTGCGCTTCTTCCTGCTCGGGGTTGTGCGCGACCAGGCGCAGCATCCCGGGGCTCACCTCGAACTTCACCCCGCGGTACTTCTCGTTGGACAAGATTGCCGCGCGTTGCAGGGCCGAGCGCAGCGCCTCGCGGTCGATCCGTAGTTCCTTGTCGGCGCCGATCGGAATCACCGCTTCGTAGTCGGGAAAACGCCCCTCGATCAGCTTGGAGGTGAAGGTCAGGTCTTCGCGGCGCAGGCGCAGGTGGTTGCGTCCGATTTCCAACTCGATTTCACGGTCGGCCGCCTCCAGCAAGCGTTGCAGTTCCAGCACGCCCTTGCGCGGCAGGATGATCTGCTTGCGGGTTTGCACGCCGTTGGGGAGCGCGGTTTCGCATAATGCCAGACGATGCCCATCGGTCGCTACGCAGCGCAGGGTGTTCTCGCGCAGGTCCAGCAACAGGCCGTTGAGGTAATAACGCACGTCTTGCTGGGCCATCGCAAACGCGGTGCGGTCGATCAGGTCCTTCATCGCCGCCTCGGGCACGCGCACGCGCTCGAGCAGCTCGATGTCCTCGATCACCGGGAAATCGTTCGCTGGCAGGGTCGCCATGGCGGAGCGGCTGCGCCCGGACTGCACCGTGGCCTTGTCCTGCCCGAGGCCCACGGTGACGCGAGCGCCGTCGGGCAGGGCGCGCACATACTCGAACAGTTTGCGCGCCGGGATGGTCGCTTCGCCGTCGCGGGCGTCCTCCACCGCGGTGCGCGCGATCATCTCCACTTCCAAGTCGCTGGCCGTCAGCAACAAGCTGCCATCCTTGACCACCACCAGCAGGTTGGCCAGCACCGGCATGGTGTGCCGGCGCTCGACCACGTTGACGACCTGCTGGATCGACTTGAGCAGGGTTTCGCGCTGCAGGGAGAAACGCATGGGCCGGAATCCGATTGCTT
The DNA here is from genome assembly GCA_018241125.1 of Pseudomonadota bacterium. GTDB lineage: Bacteria > Pseudomonadota > Gammaproteobacteria > Xanthomonadales > Xanthomonadaceae > SZAS-103. Next base: position 124,677 of record JAFEEL010000020.1, read on the forward strand.
TGAAGGAGATTTATAAAGAAAAACAGTAGTAGCAAGACTGTGAAGTTTCCGGGAAAACACACTCAACACATTGAATGGATGACTGTTTTCTGGTGTGTATCCCTGTGCACAAGGTACTGGAAAGCGCTGCACATGCCGTGGGCGAAATCCGCTCTTGCCGCTCGTCCACAGCTTGCCCACACGTCATTCGGTCAGTTTCCGGATCAACTTTCCCCAATCCTCGGCCATGCGTGCATCGGTCTTGACCAGCTTGTCGATTTGATCGCGGGCGTGCATGACCGTGGTGTGGTCGCGATCGAACTGGCCGCCGATCTCCGGCAGGCTGTGATCGGTCAACTCCTTGGCCAGCGCCATCGCCACTTGCCGCGGTCGCACCGCCGTGCGCGCCCGCGACTTGGAGGTCATCACCGCGCGCGGAACCTGATAGTAGTCTGCCACGACCTTCTGGATTTTTTCGATGCCGATCGCCTGCTGTTGCGCGCGCAAGGCATCGCGCAAGGTGTCCTTGGCGAACTCCACGGTGATCGGGCGGCGCATCAGCCCGGCGCGCGCGGCCAGGGTCTTCACCGCGCCTTCCAGATCGCGCACGTTCGAGCGCAGATTGCGGGCGATCAGCAGCACCACTTCCTCGGGCACGACGGCGCCGTGCTCGCTGGCCTTGGACAACACGATCTCCGCCCGCGTCTCGAAATCGGGCGGATCGATGCCGGCCGCCAAGCCATTGCCCAGACGCGACTTCAGGCGGGGCTCCACGCCCTCCAGCTCACGCGGATAGCGATCGCAGGTGAGCACGATCTGCTGGCGGCCGTCGATGAGGGCGTTGAAGGTGTGGAAGAACTCCTCCTGGGTGCGATCCTTGCCGGCAAAAAATTGCACGTCGTCGATCAACAGGGCGTCGAGCTGGCGGAACTGTCGCTTGAACGCCTCCATGCCACCGCCGCTGCGCCCATACAAGGCGCTGGTGAAGGCGTCCACGAACTGATTGGCGTGCAGGTACAGAACGCGTGCGCCGGGGTTCAGCTCGCGCATGCGATTGCCGGTGGCCACCATCAGATGGGTCTTGCCCAGTCCGGTGCTGCCGTACAGCAGCAGCGGGTTGCGCGCCCGCTCGCCGGGCCGGTGCGCGGCTTCCCAGGCGGCGGCCCGCGCCAACTCGTTGGAGCGACCGAGCACGAAGTTGTCGAAGCGGTGGTGGGAGTCGAGCGCAGGCAGCGCCGGCTCGTTGCTGGTCGCCGTGCGCACCGGTGCGGTGGCCGCCGCGCCATTGCCGGTTGGCGCTGCGCGCGGCAGGCTGCCGACACTGACCCGCACCTCGATCGGCGCCTCGGAAAAATGGCTGGCCAACTCGCGGATGCGCGGCAGGTGCTCGCGCAGGTGTTCCACCACATAGGCGTTGGGTGCGTACAGGCTCAGACGACCGTCGGCCTCGTTGACTTGCAGGGGCTTGAGCAGGGTGAACACCGCCTCGGGCGGCAACTCGGCCTGCAGGCGTTCCAGGCAAAGGGGCCAGACGGATGACATCGGAAGTACGGTGGCCTCGTCGGCAGGGCGGCGCAAGAATGGAACGACCGGGCGATGCAGGCATCGCCGTCGCGGCCATCGGGGTTCGGGCAGTCTAACCCTGCCGGGCAGATGCTGCCAAGCCATCTGGACTTGCCGACCCGCAGGCGTTCGGCTATAGTGCGCGGTCTTTCCCGCAAGCACACTCGAGCCTCCCGATGGCCACCAAGCGCACTTATCAGCCCAGCAACCTCAAGCGCAAACGCGACCACGGCTTTCGTGCGCGCATGAAGACCGCCGATGGGCGCAAGGTGCTGGCGCGCCGCCGCGCCAAGGGCCGCGCCCGTCTGGCGGTCTGAACGGCCTCGCGCCGTCGACCGCGCCGGATCCACGCGCGGTGATCGCGCCCCCGCCCGTCGATCGCAATCGCTTTGCGCGTACCGCCCGGCTGCTCGCGCCGCGGCAATTCCAGGAAGTATTCGCCAACGGCAAGCGCGTGCATGGCGCGCTGCTGCGCCTGCACGCGTGGCTGCGTGCCGACGATGCCAATGGTGCACGGCTGGGGATCGCCGTCCCCAAGCGGGTCGCGAAACGGGCGGTGGAGCGCAACCGCATCCGCCGCATCGTCCGTGAAGTGTTTCGCCACCGCCGCCAGCGGCTACCGGCCGGCGATTACGTGCTGGTGGCACAACCGGCCGCTTGCGCTGCGCCCGCGCCGGACCTGCGCGCCGAACTGGCCCAGCTGTGGGATCGTGCAGGCCGGTTGAAGCCCGACCCCACGCCCCCCACAATGCCCGGCTGCGCTGACCCGCGGGCCGCCCGATCGTCCTCGTTGCAACGCTCGCGCCCCGGTCCACGCCCCGCTCCATCCAAGCCGCCCGGCGCGGCAAAGCCTTCGGAATAAATGAACCAGACCCGCAACTTCCTGTTGTTCGCCTGGCTGATGCTGGCCGTGCTGATCTGGCAGGCGTGGCAGCAAGACCACGCCCCGCCGCCGCCGGTCGAACCCACGACCGGTAGCACCAGCGCCTCTCCGGCTGGCCCTGCGGTCCCGTCGCCCACCGCCGCCGCAGCGGCCACGGTCGCTCCCGGCGCTGCCGCGACCGCCGGGGTGCATGCCGGCCCGCCGCTGGTGCTGAGCAACGACGTGCTGAGCCTGCGCATCGACCCGCAAGGCGCCAACCTCGTCGGCGCGCAGTTGCTGGGCTACGCGCAGACCGAACAGCGCGGCAGCCCGCGCGTGGACTTGCTCAGCGCCGACCCGACCCACCTGTTCGTGGCCGAATCGGGGATCGTCAGCGCCAGCGGGCACGCGCCCAGCCACACCGCGGTGTATCAGGCCGAAGGCCCGGCGGCCCCGGCCACGCTGGCGTCCGGCAGCAACGCGGTGTCGCGCAGTTTCCTGTGGACCGATCCGTCCGGCCTGCAGGTGCGCAAGACCTACACCCTGCACCGCGGCAGCTACGTGATCGACGTGCGCGAGGAGATCCGCAACGGCTCGACCGCCGCCTGGACCGGCAACGATTACCGCTGGCTGCGCCGGGTGCCGCCGGTGCTCAAGCACAGCGCCGGCGGCAGCCTGACCAACCCGGAGGCTTACGCCTTCGTCGGTGCCGCGTGGTACAGCCCGGAAGACAAGTACGAGACGCGCGCGCTGAGCAAGTTCGAGCCGGCGCTGGACAAGACCGTCACCGGTGGCTGGATGGCGATGGTGCAGCACTATTTCGTGGCGGCGTGGATCCCCGACCCGAAGCAGGCGATGAAACTGTCGATCGCCAGCAATACCGCCGGCGGCGAAACCTACTATTCGATCATCGCCCAAGGCCCGGGGATGGCGATCCCGGCCGGTGGCAGCAGCGTGCAGGACTCGCGCCTGTACGTCGGTCCGTCGTTGCAGGACGTGCTGGCCAACACCGCGCCGGGCCTGCAACTGACGGTGGACTACGGCTGGTTCACGCTGTTCGCCGGGCCGATCTACTGGCTGCTGTCCAAGCTGCACGGGCTGCTGGGCAACTGGGGCTGGGCGATCATCGTGCTGGTGCTGTTGATCCGCGCGGCGATGTACAAGCTGTCCGACGCCCAGTACCGCTCGATGGCCAAGATGAAGGCCTTGCAGCCGCGACTGGACGCCCTCAAGGAGCGCTACGGCGACGACAAGCAGCAGTTCCAGATGGCCATGCTGGAGCTGTACAAGAAGGAAAAGGTCAACCCGGCCGGCGGCTGCCTGCCGATGCTGATCCAGATCCCGATCTTCCTGGCCCTGTACCGCGTGCTGCTGTACAGCGTGGAACTGCGGCACGCGCCGTGGGTCGGCTGGATCCACAGCCTGTCCGATCCCGATCCGTACTTCGTGCTGCCCGGGCTGTACCTGATCGCCATGTTCGCCACCCAGCGGCTGTCGCCGATGGCCCCGGGCATGGATCCGACCCAGCGCAAGATGATGCAGGCCATGCCGCTGGTGTTCGGTGTGATGTTCGCGTTCTTCCCGTCCGGCCTGGTGCTGTATTACTGCGTGAGCACCGGATTGGGGCTGTGGCAGCAGTGGTGGCTGATGCGCAAGCACGGCACCTTGCCGACCGCGGCGAAGAAGGCCTGACGTACCGGCCCGGCGGCATGCCGCGGTGGCAAGCATGCACACGACCGATACCATCGCCGCCATCGCTACCGCCCCCGGGGCCGGTGGCATCGGCATCGTCCGCCTGTCGGGGCCAGACGCGCTACGCATCGGCGCGGCGGTGTGTCGCCGTCGGTTGCGCCCACGTCGCGCGCATCGCGTCGTTTTCAAAGATGAAGACGGCACGATCATCGACGATGGCATCGCATTGGCATTTCCCGCGCCGCGCTCGTACAGCGGCGAGGATGTGGTGGAACTGCAAGCCCACGGCAGCCCGGTCGTACTGGACCTCTTGCTGCGCCGCTGTCTGGCGCTGGGGGCGCGGATGGCGCGCCCGGGTGAGTTCAGCGAACGCGCCTACCACAATGGCCGCCTCGATCTGGCGCAGGCCGAGGCAGTCGCCGACCTGATCGCCGCCGGCAGCTTGGCCGCCGCCCGCGCTGCCCGACGCTCGCTCGATGGCGCGTTCTCGCGCCGCGTGGACGCACTGCAAGCGGCCCTGACCGCACTGCGCGTGCAGGTTGAAGCCGCCATCGATTTCCCCGAAGAAGAGCTGGATTTCCTTGCTGATGCCGGCTTGTCGCGGCATCTTGACGACGTTTGTGTGATCCACGCCGCGCTGCTGGCCGACGCGGCCCGCGGGCAGCGCCTGCGCGATGGCCTGCACGTGGTGATCGCCGGCCTGCCCAACGCCGGCAAGTCCAGCCTGCTCAATGCGCTGGCCGGCGCCGAGCGCGCCATCGTCACGCCGCAGGCGGGCACCACCCGCGACCTGCTGCGTGAAGCGGTACGTATCGACGGCATCGAGTTGACCTTGGTCGATACCGCCGGCCTGCACGCGGCCAGCGACGCCGTCGAGATCGAAGGCATCCGCCGCGCCCGCGAGGAACTGGCGAGTGCCGATCTGGTGCTGGCGGTGGTCGACGCCACCGACCCGACGCCCGCCCGCACAGCCTTGACCGCCGAACTGGCGAGTGCGGCGGCGATCCTGTGGCTGTACAACAAGGCCGATCTCGTGCCCGAACCGTGGTCGCCGCTGGCCGATGGGCTGTGGATTTGCGCCCGCAGCGGCAGCGGACTGGACGCCCTGCGCGAGCGCCTGAAAGCCGCGGCGGGATTGGGTGGGGCGACTCAGGAACCGATGGGTGGGCAGGGCGCGTTCAGCACCCGCGCCCGCCACCTCGACGCCTTGCGGCGGGTCGGCGGCCACCTCGATCTGGCCACCCAGCGGCTGCGCGTGGAAAAAGCCGGCGAACTGACCGCCGAAGAGCTGCGGCTGGCCCAACAGGCGCTGGGCGAAATCACCGGCGGGGTGGACAGCGAAGCCCTGCTCGGGGAAATCTTCGCCGGATTCTGCATCGGCAAGTGACGCATCGGCCCGAGCGCGCAGCGCTCGGCTTTGCCGATGCGTCATCCCCGCGCAGGCGGGGATCGAGCGTCTTTGATCGATCGGCCCGAGCGCGCAGCGCTCGGCTTTGCCGATGCGTCATCCCCGCGCAGGCGGGGATCGAGCGTCTTTGATCGATCGGCCCGAGCGCGCAGCGCTGGGCTTTGCCGATGCGTCATCCCCGCGCAGGCGGGGATCGAGCGTCTTTGATCGATCGGCCCGAGCGCGCAGCGCTCGGCTTTGCCGATGCGTCAGGCATTGTCGGAAGCCGGCTAGAAAGCCGCTTGTGAAATCGCGCACACCATCGGCGAAAAATCTGGTTAAACTCGCCGCATCGTCCACAGGCGAGGTGTTCGTATGAAGCAAACCACGTTCAGGGGGGTGTGCGGACAGGTGGCGTTGACGGCGGCCGTCGCCGTCGCGCTGGGGCTTGCCGGCTGCGGCAAGAAGGCCACGCCGCCCGCACCGGGGGCCGTCACGCCGGCCGCATCTCCTGCCGCCGCCGGCCCGGGCGCCGCCGAGCACGTCGACACCGATGCCGAGTTGCTCACCAAGGCCAAGACCGCCGAGAACGAAAAGCGCCTGTACGCGCCGGCAGGCAACAACGCCATCGAATACTACCTGCAGTTGCGGGCGCGCAATCCGAACGACGAGACGGTCAAGTCGGCGCTCACCGATCTGTTTCCCTACGCGATGATCGCCACCGAGCAGAACCTGAAGAAGGGCGACGAGGCAGGGCGTCAGGAAGCGGCGCGCATCTTCGCCCTACTCGAGCGTGTGGACGCCAACGCGCCGTCGTTGCCGCGCTTGCGCACGATGATGCAGAAAGAAGCGGCCGACGAGCTCAAGCAGCAGCAGGATGCCGCCAAGAAGGCACAGGCCGACCTGGAAAAGAAGGCGGCCGCCGACAAGGCCGCCGCCGACGCCAAGCTCAAACAACAGCAGGAAGCCGCTGCTTCGGCCGCCGCCAGTGCGGCTTCGCCAGCGCATCCGGCGCAAACGACGCCCACGCCGGCTCCCACGCATACGGCCCCGGTGCCCACGCACACAGCCACCAATCCGCCACCCGCAGCTTCGCCGGTGGCCGAGACGCCGCCGCCGCCGCCCAAGCCGGCGCGCGCGCCGGGGTCGCTGCCGGCGGTGGTCAGTTCGGTGCAGCCCGAGTACCCGCGCGCGGCGCTGCGCGACAATGTTTCCGGAGAAGTGACGGTGGCTTTCACGGTCAACGCCGACGGCAGCGTCAGCGGCGCGTCGGTCATCAAGGCCGACCCGAAGCGGGTGTTCGACGCCGCCGCGCTGGATGCGATCCGCAAGTGGAAGTTCGAAGCGCCCGGCGAACCGGTCAGCGGCAAGCGCACCTTCGTGTTCAATCCGGGCAACTGATCGGGGGCTCTACACCGTTGGAAAAAACGAAGCCGGCGTGAGCCGGCTTCGTCGTTCATGGCGATCGACGGATCGCGATCATGCCGAGATCGCCAGCTTTTCGTGGTGGTACAGGCGCGCGGCCAGCACCCACAGGGCCGCCCCGACGCCGAAGCTGGCGACCAGATACACGCCCCATTCGCCGCCGCTCACCGCCTCGCCACGCAGCAGTTTCATGATCAACTGGTTCTGCGACAGCAACGGCACCGCAAACTGCCAGAGCTGGTTCTTGATCGGGTTGATCATCAGCACCAGGGTCGGCACCAGCGGCAGCAGCATCAGCACGCTCATGTAGCTTTGCGCTTCCTTGACCGACTTGCTGGACGCGGCGATCAGGGTCAGCAAGGTAGTGCCCAGCAGCACCACCGGCAGCAACACCAGCAGCAGCTTGCACAAGGTCAGCGCGGAGACGTCGAACTTCAATCCCGTGCTCGGCCCGAGCGTGAACACCAGCTTGAACATGATCAGGGTGAGCGCAAGATTGAGCATGCCGAACGCGCAGGCGGCGGCGATCTTGCCGCTCATGATCGCCCCGCGCGAGGCGGGCGTGGCCAGCAGCGGTTCCAGCGATTGCCGTTCGCGCTCGCCGGCGGTGGCATCGATCACCAGCGCCGCGCCGCCGAGGAAGCCGCTCAGGATCAGCAAATACGGCAGGAACGACAACGCCACCCCGCGCTTGCTCTCCGGCGTGGCCAGGTCGCGGTCGGCCACGCGCATCGGGGTGGCGATCACCGGGCTGACGCCGCGCACCAGCAGGCGCAGCGAGCCGACGGTGCGGCCATAGGTCTCCAGCAGCGCTTGCAGGCGTTCAAACGGGATCTGCGAATCCTGTCGTGAACTGTCGTGGATGATCGCCACCTTGGCCGGCGCGCCGGCGCGCCAATCGTCGGGATAGGTCTTGTCGATGCTCAAGATCACGTCCGTGTCCTGATCGCGGATGGCCGCGTCGGTGTCGGTCGGTGCCGCCAGCACGTGCACGTTCTGCCCGCCCAGCCATGCCACCAGATTGGGTGCGTACCGTGTGCCGACCACGGGCAGCTCCAGCGGCTTCTCCAGTTGGCTGCTCATGCGGCTCTGGGTCAGGGCGATGATCCCGAGCATCAGCAGCGGGGTGAACACCGGGCCCATCAGCAGCGCCACCCGCACGGTGCGCTTGTCGCGGAACAAGTCACGCAGTTCCTTGGCCATCACCACCAGCAAGGCGGAAATCGCGTCGCGGTTCATGCGTGCAAGCCCTCGTCGGATCCGATCGCCTTCACGAAGGCGTCTTCCAGATTGTCCTGACCGGTGAGCGCGCGCAGTTCGTCGGCCGTTCCCTGCGCCACCACCTTGCCGCGTGCGATCACCACGATGCGGTCGCACAGCGCGGCGACCTCCTGCATGATGTGGCTGGAGAAGATCACGCAGCGCCCTTCCTCGCGCAAGCGGCGCAGGAACTCGCGCAGGCCACGGGTGGTCATCACGTCCAGGCCGTTGGTCGGCTCGTCGAGGATCACGTTGCGCGGGTCGTGCACCAGCGCGCGCGCGATCGCGGTCTTGGTGCGCTGGCCCTGCGAAAACCCTTCGGTCTGGCGGTCGAGGAAGTCCTCCATCTCCAGCGCCTTGGACAACACCGCGATGCGCGCGGCGATGTCGGCCTCGGGCATGCGGTGCAGGCGGCCGAAGTAGGCGATGTTCTCGCGTGCGCTCAGGCGCTTGTAAACCCCGCGCGCATCCGGCAGCACCCCCAGCCGCCGGCGCACCGCTTCGGCGTCGCGTACCGAATCAAAGCCATCCACCGACACGCTGCCCGGCTCGGGCTTCATCAGCGTGTAGAGCATGCGCAGCGTGGTGGTCTTGCCGGCGCCGTTGGGCCCGAGCAGGCCGGTGATCTGGCCGTCGTGCGCGGTGAAGCTCACGTCGTCCACGGCGACGACTTTGCCGGTTTTGGCGGCGAAGGATTTGTGCAGGTTGCGGGCTTGGATCATGGGGGCGGGGAATGGGGAATGGGGAATGGGGGATGGGAAATGGGGAATAGGGAATGGGGGTGGAACCGCAAGCGAGCGCGATCTAGTGCTATTCCCTATTCTCTATTCCCCATTCCCCGCTTCACGGCTCCCACCCGCTGTAGCTGGTGAACGGCGGCGTGCGCGGCAGCGCATCCAGACACGACGCATCCAGCGCCTTGGCGTTGGCCGTCTCGAAAAAGTGCGCCATCAGCTTGGGCATGCAGCCCACGCCGATCACGTTGTGACCTTGTCCGCGCAGCAGCAGCATGCGGCCGTTGTGCAGGTGCTGCGTGACCTGCTTGCCGTAGCGCGGTGGCGTCACCGGATCGAACTCGCCTTCCAGCACGAGGATCGGCAAGTCGCTCACCAGCGGCTGGTGGAAGTCCGCAGGGCGCGTGCCGTGCGGCCACGCCGCGCACTGCTCCTGCAACGCCTGCACCAACTGGTTGCCGAGCACGCTGCTTGCCATCTCCGGAGCAACCTTCAGGCCATCGGCGTCTTCGGCGCAGATTACCGACAACTGCATGCCCTCGGCCATCGAGTCGCCGAGGTTGCCGTTGAGCGCGGAGGCCTGCGCTTTGAGCGCCGCGTAGTGGCCACCGAGCGCGTCTGCCAGCGCGATCGGCAACGTCGCCAGCGCGATCGGCTGGTAGGCGTACATGCGTGCCAGTATCGCCACGTCGGCGCGCGTGAGCGTGCCATGCGCGAACGCGCCGGTTTGCGGGTCGCGATAATCCACCGGCTGCGGGTTCGCCTTGAGCTTGGCCAGCAGGTCGTCGAGGTTGGCCTTGGGCTCGCCGAGCTTCTTCGCGCAGGCGGGTTCGTTCGCGCACAGCTTGAACTGCAAGGCTAGCGCGTCCTCGAGGTTGCGCGCGAAGTCGTTGCCGAAGATCAACTCGTTGGGCGCCACCGAATCCAGCACCACCGCGCGGGTGTGCGCGGCATAAGTGCGCGCGTATTGCTGGGCGACGCGGGTGCCGTAGGAGATGCCGACCAGATCGATCTTGTCGGCGCCGATGGCTGCGCGCACCGCGTCAAGGTCGGCGATGGCGTCGGTGGTCGTGTAGAAGCGCAAATCGGCCTTCTTCGCCAACGCATCGCGGCACTCCGCGGTCAGTCTGCGAAGCGTCGCCGGGTCGTCGAGCGCATCGGGCACTTGCTGGTCGCCGCTGGCGTTGCCGATGCCCTTGCACGACAACGGATTGGAGCCGCCGGTGCCGCGCTGATCGACCAGGATCACATCACGCTGCTTGCGGGTTTCGGAAAATGCGGGCGCGACACCGGGATAGCTCTCCAGCGCCGACTGGCCGGGCCCGCCGGCGAGCATGAACACCGGATCGGGCGCGGCCTCATCGTCGCGCGAAGGAACCCACGCGATCGCCAGCGAGATCGTGCGCCCGCCCGGATGCGCACGATCCTCCGGCACGTCCATGCGCGTGCATTGCGCGGCGACCGTGGTCGGCGCCATCGCGGTAGACAGCGTGCAGGGCTGGAACGCGAGCGAACCGAGCTTGCGCGGCGGCGGTGGCGGCTCTTGCGCGCCGGCCGCTGGCTTGCGCGCTGCCGCGTGGTGCGGCGCGAGCTGCGACCACGCCAGATAGCCGGCGGCGGCTATGGCGAGGGCGAGGCGGAAGATGTTGCGTGGGGTCACGGCTCACACGTCCTTTCCAGGGGTGAAAATCGCTTCGATCGGCGCGCGGAACAGCTTGGCAATCTTGAAGGCCAGCGGCAGGCTCGGATCATACCTGCCGGTCTCGATGGCGTTGATGGTCTGCCGCGAAACGTCGAGTTTCTCGGCCAGATCGCCTTGCGACCAAGCCTTGGCCTCGCGCAGTTCGCGTACACGGTTGATCACGAATACCGCCGAGCGAGCAGCGCCTTGGCCACGCCATACACCACACAAGTTACGGGAAACACCAACATCATCGCCATGTCAGCAGGGATGGCGATGACCTTGGCCGACTGCAGGAAGCCAGCGGAGAAATATGCCATCGAGACCAGCGCGGTAGCCGTGCCGATCGCTTCGAGCTCGATGCGTTGCTGCAACTCGTCTACGCCGCGGATGTAGCGGACGATGGCGCGCACCGCCAGGATGACCGGTGGTACCGGGAGCAGCGCCAATACCGCGCGCAAAGCGGGTTGTTCGACGCCCTTGAGCAGCCAGATCGAGACGAACAGGGCGACGACATAACCGCCCATCGCCGGCAAGAACTCGCGCAAATAGCGCTGGCGAACGCCAACAGACGCAGTGTCGCAAGCCTTGGAACGCGCGTCGCCGGCGATGCCCATGCCGATCATCGCCACGCCTACGCCCATCAGCGCATACGCCACGCCCGGAGTTAGGCTCGGCACCGACGACCGACAGAACATGCCGGTGACGGCGAGCGCGGCGCCAGCCGCCTTCCATGTGATCCTCGCTGCGCGCTGCATGGATCATTGCGCCTTGCGGGAACGTGCACGCTGCGCGAGGCCCAATGCGACGAAGGCCGCACCGACGCCGACGAACGCCGGCTGCCCGCTGACGCCGATGACCAGAAACGCGATGCCGATGGCGAGGAAGGCGGAGCCGCGTTGATTGGAAGAGCTGGATTGGCGCATGGCGGGTTCTCGGTGGTGTCAAGGACGCTTGACACCAAACGCTACGCCGTGAGAATCGCTATGTCAAGCATCCTTTACAGCGGTGGAGACTCCACAAGCGCCGCCGCCCGTCCTGAGGCTCCTTCAAAACTTCACCTCCGCCCACGCGCCGATCTCGCGGGTGCTGGTGTCGATCGCCGCGTGGTCGCTCAGGCGTTCGTTCTTCCACGCCAACGCCACGCGCACGCCTTTCGTGATCGGGAAGGCCACGCCGAGGTTGTAGTAGCGGTCGGTCAGGCGCGGATCGAGGTCGCTGCTGGGCTTGACGCGGTCGTAGCGCGCGAACACCGCGGCGCGGCCGAAATCGTAGCTGCCCCACGCCGACCAGCCGCTGGCGGCATCGGCCAATGGCGTGGTCACGTTTTTCCAGTCCTCGGCGCGGAACCATTCCAGCCCCAGCCGCAGGCCGTCGCGGTTCCACGCCGCCAGCGCATCAAAGCGGCGTGCGCTGTGCAGGGCCGGCTTGGTTTGCGTGTCCTTGCCCAGATCGCCGTCGTAGGCACCGACCGCGAACATCAGCCCCTTGATCGGCTGCACGCCCACGCGCGCCTCGAAGTCCACGTGATTCGAGCGCGATGGATTTTTGTAGCCGCCGCCGTTGACCGCCGACACCTGGTAGTTGAACACGCCGTTGTCGCCGAGTACGTGCGCGCCCCAGTCGGCCGAGTTGCCCATCTTCATGCGATCCACCATGGTGCTTTCGACGAAGCGGTAGCCGTACCAGTCTTCCACGAACGGAATCCACGCCATGTTGGCCGAGCCCACGCGTAGCGTGGCGAGCTGGGCAAATGTGCCTTGCAGATACGCCTTCTTGACGAACCACTGGGTTTGGCCGGTGACCGCCGTGTAGTTGAAGTCGGTGGTGAGGTTGGCTGACCACACGTCGTTGAAGCGGTGATCCACGGCCAGATAAAAGCGCTTCACGTCCAACCCCGAACCGCTGGCGTCGGTCTTCTTGCCGCCGCTGTTCTGGTCGATGTGGGTGAAGTCGATGAACGCGGTGCCGCTGATTCTGGTGTCGTTGACGAGTTTTTCCAGCGCGGCCAGACGCGAGGCCGAATCTGGTGACGGGGCCGGTTGCGCGGCGCGCTCTGCCTGCTGGCGTTCGAGTTGCGCGACTTTCGCCTGCAAGCTGGCCAGCTGCGTTTGCAGTTGCGCCAGATCGTTCGCATCGTTGGCGGCTGTGGGGGCCGTCTGCGCGTACGCGCCGATGCTGACGAGGGACAGACCGGCGGCGATCGCCGTGGTGAGGATCTTTGGATTCACGAGTGTCTCCTTGTATTGAGGGATGAAAGACGGCGGCACGATGCGCGCTGCCGATGACGGTTCGGCGTCGAACCCATGACGGCTGCATGACAGGCGCAGGCGTGTTGGCTGTCATCGACTTGCAACATTTCCGTCACGCTGCGGCAACCGGTTGGCCGTGAAATGCGCGTCGTCAACCAACGCCATTCCATCAATCAGGAGAACCGCATGACCTGCTGTCATCGCCTCACGCTGCGCCTGCTGCCGCTTGCGGCCCTGCTCGCCATCGGCACGGCCCACGCCACCGATGTCACCGGCGCCGGATCGAGCTTCGTGTATCCGGTGATCTCCAAGTGGTCGGCCAGCTACGCGCAAAAAACCGGCAACCGCATCAACTACCAATCCATCGGATCGGGCGGCGGCATCGCCCAGATCAAGGCTGGCACGGTGGATTTCGGCGCTTCCGACATGCCCTTGGACGAGGCCACGCTGGGCACGTACGGATTGGCGCAGTTTCCCGACGTGATCGGCGGCATCGTGCCGGCGTACCACGTGCAAGGCGTGGCCGCCGGCAAGCTGGTGCTGGACGGGCCGGCGCTGGCGGACATCTTCCTTGGACGCATCACGCGCTGGAACGACGCCGCCATCGCCAAGCTCAATCCTGGATTGCAACTGCCCGATGCGCCGATCAATGTCGTGCATCGCTCCGATGGCTCAGGCACGTCGTTCAACTTCACCGACTACCTGTCGAAAGTCAGTGCGCAGTGGAAGGGCAAGGTCGGCACCGGCGCGGCGGTGAACTGGCCGACCGGTATCGGCGGCAAAGGCAACGAGGGCGTGTCGGCCTACGTCAAGCAGATGCCCGGCGCGATCGGCTACGTCGAGTACGCCTACGCGCTGAAGAACGGCATCGCTTATGCACGCATGAAAAATGCTGCGGGCAAGATCGTCGAACCCGGCAATGTCAGCTTTCAGGCCGCTGCATCCACCGCCGACTGGGCGCACGCAAAAAACTTCAACCTGCTGCTGACCAATGCACCCGGTGCGCAGGCGTGGCCGATCACCGCCACCTCGTGGGTGGTGATGTACCGCAAGCCGAAGAATGCGGCCAACGGCAAGGTCGCGCTGGACTTCTTCCGCTTCGCCTACCACGACGGCCAGGAACAGGCGCGCGCGCTCGACTACGTGCCGCTACCGGCATCGCTGGTGAGCCAGATCGAGAGTTACTGGAAGGCCGAGTTCAAGCAGTAAGAACACGGGAAAGCTCCTCCCCCTCCGGGGGAGGGATGGGGTGAGGGGTCAGGCTGCCCGTACGTCAATCCGCAACGATCCCTCAGCCGCCCTGCGGGCACCTTTTCCCAAAGGGAGAAGGGCAAGCTTCCTCCTCGCGAAAATTGTATGGCAACGATTCCCGCTCCTGACATCGTCACCGGCACCGATACCGGCATCGACCGCCGCGCGCTTCGCGATGCGCGTCACGACGCGCGGTTTCGCGCACTGGTGATGGCGTGCGCGCTGCTGTTGCTGGCCAGCCTGCTGGGCGCTGCGCTGTCCACGCTGTGGGGTGGGCGCGAGGTGCTGTTCGGGCACGGCTGGCACTTCCTCACCAGCGCCGCGTGGAATCCAGTCGCCGACGACTACGGTGCGTTGGCGCCGGTGTTCGGCACCTTGGTGACTTCCTTCATCGCGCTGCTGCTGGCGGTGCCGACCGCCTTCGGGATTGCGTTGTACCTCACCCAGATCGCGCCGGGCTGGCTGCGCGCGCCGGTGGCGACCGCCATCGAATTGCTGGCGAGCATTCCGTCGATCATCTACGGCATGTGGGGGTTGTTCGTGTTCGTGCCGTTCATGGCCGGCATCGAGCCGGTGTTGAGCGCCACGCTGGGCCGGCTGCCGCTGCTGGGCCGATTGTTCCAAGGCCCGCCGCTGGGGCTGGGCCTGCTCACCGCCGGCATCGTGCTGGCGGTGATGATCCTGCCGTTCATCGCCGCGGTGATGCGCGAGGTGTTCCAGACGGTGCCGGTGCGCTTGCAGGAGTCGGCCTACGCGCTGGGCGCCACCACCTGGGAAGTGGTGTGGCACATCGTGCTGCCGTACACGCGCTCGGCGGTGGCCGGTGGCATCTTCCTCGGCCTCGGGCGCGCGCTGGGCGAGACGATGGCGGTGACCTTCGTGCTTGGCAATGCGTACAACCTGAGCTCGTCGCTGTTGATGCCCGGGGTGTCGATTTCATCGAGCATCGCCAACGAGTTCAACGAAGCCGTGGATTTGCATCGCTCGGCGCTGCTGGCGCTGGGCTTTTTGCTGTTCGTGGTGACCTTCGCGGTGCTCGCGCTCGCGCGCTGGATGCTGCGTCGGCTGGCGCGCCGGGAAGACCGATGAACAACACCGCACTGCACCTGCGCCGACGCATCGCCAACGCAGTGGCATTGGCCGCGAGCTGCGTGGCGACCGGGGTGGGGCTGGTGTTTCTGGCGTGGATCTTGTGGACGACGTTGAAAAACGGATTGGGTGCAATGAGCTGGCGCTTGTTCACGCAACCCACGGCGTATGCCGAGCAAGGCGGGTTGTCCAACGCGATCGTCGGCAGCGCGATCATGAACGTGCTGGCGCTGGCGATCTGTGCGCCGATCGGCGTGCTCGCCGGCGTCTTCCTCGCCGAATACGGCAACCGCAGCCGCTTGGGTAACACCATCCGCTTTCTCAACGACATCCTGCTGTCCGCACCGTCGATCGTGCTGGGCTTGTTCGTCTACGTGGGCGTGGTGCTGCCGATGTCCAACCTCAGCCACGGCGCGGTGTCGTTTTCCGGGATGGCCGGCGCGACGGCACTGGCCTTAATCGGGCTGCCGGTGATCGTACGCACCACCGATGAGATGCTGCGTCTGGCACCGGCCAGCCTGCGCGAAGCCGCGTTCGCGCTGGGCATCCCGCAGTGGAAGCTGATCGTGCAGGTGCTGATGCGGGCGGTGCGCTCGGGCATCGTCACCGGTGTGCTGCTGGCGCTGGCGCGCATGGCCGGCGAAACCGCGCCACTGCTGTTCACCGCGTTCGGCAACAACTACCTCACCGTGCACCCGCTGGACAAGACGGCCAGCCTGCCGGTGGCGATCTACCAGTACACCAACGACCCCAGTCCGGAGTTGCACGCCATCGCCTGGGCCGGCGCGCTGCTGATCACCGGGTTCGTGCTGGCCCTGAGCTTGCTGGTGCGGATGACGTTTTCACGCAAACAGGTGCCCCATGATTGATCTGGCTCGAACCGCAGCAGCGGTACCACTGTGGATGCAGTTGGTGCAGGCCCACGAGGCCGGCACCCAGCGCCCGAAGTTCGTGGTGCGCGGGCTGGACTTCCACTACGGCGATGTCCACGCCCTCAAACACATCGACGTGGACATCGCCAAGCACGAGGTGACGGCGATCATCGGCCCGTCCGGTTGCGGCAAATCGACCTTGCTGCGCGTGCTCAACCGCATCTACGCAATCTATCCGGGCCTGCGCGCAACCGGCGAAGTGTTGCTGGACGGGCACAACATCCTCGACCGGAATTATTCGTTGAACCGCCTGCGCAGCAAGGTCGGCATGGTGTTCCAGAAGCCGGTGCCGTTCCCGATGACGATCTTCGAGAACATCGCCTGGGCCATCGGCCACCACGAGCGGCTATCGCGCTCGCAGATGCAAGAGCGGGTGGAGCAGGCATTGCGGCGTGCGGCGCTGTGGGACGAGGTCAAGGACAAACTCAAACGCAGTGCGCTCGGGCTGTCCGGCGGCCAGCAACAGCGGCTGTGCATCGCCCGCGCGGTCGCCCTCAAGCCCGAAGTGCTGTTGCTGGACGAGCCCACCTCCGCACTCGACCCGATCGCCACCGGTCGCATCGAGCAGTTGATCGACGACCTCAAGCGTGACCACACCCTCATCATCGTCACCCACAACATGCAGCAGGCCGCGCGCGTATCGGATCGCACCGCATTCATGTATCTGGGCGAGCTGGTCGAAGTGGGCGATACCGAGACGATCTTCACCAAGCCGAAAAAGCAGCAAACCGAGGATTACATATCGGGGAGGTTTGGGTGAGCTTGCGCGCTTGGCAGATGCCTTGAATGGCATCTGCCGCGCAAGTGACGTGGCGCGCAGGAGCGCGCCCGAACGCCGGAGGCGGCCCGTAGGGTGAGCGCCAAGGATGGCGCGAATTGCGCCCCAGCAGGATGCGAGGGCCGGAGCCATCTGGCGAGATCAGGATGATCGAGTCGGGTGGCCTGGAAGGGCACCCATGAACACCACGAAGCCAGCCTGCAACTGCATCACGCGCGGCAACGAACAAGTACGACCACCACGAGCATCCATAGTCCCATGAACACATCCCACGACCATATCGTCAAAAGTTACGACGAAGAACTCCAGCGCCTCACCGGCGAGATCATCGCGATGGGCGAACACTCCGTGCGGCAACTGGAAGCGGCGATGGCGGCGCTGGGCCAGCGTGACGGCGATGCGGCGCGCAAGGTGGTCGACGGCGACGACGCGCTGGACGCCTGCGAGCGCCGCATCAGCCACGACGTGCTGCGCTTGCTGGCGCTGCGCCAGCCGCTCGCACGCGACCTGCGGGAGGTGCTGGCGGCGTTGCGCATCGCCGCCGATATCGAGCGGATCGGCGATTACGCGGCGAACGTCGCCCGGCGCACGCTGGCGTTGAATCGCTCCGAGCCCATCCCGCTGGCCGGTGGTCTGGCGCCGCAGGCGCGCATGGCGGCCCGGCTGGTGCGCGAGGCGATGCAGGCGTACGCAACACAGAACGCCGAGTTGGCCCATGCCGTGCGCGAGCGCGATGCCGAGCTGGACGCGCTGTATGTCGGCCTGTTTCGCGAACTGCTCACCTACATGATGGAAGACCCGCGCAGCATCACTGCCTGCACGCACTTGCTGTTCGTCGCCAAGAACCTCGAACGCATCGGCGACCATGCGACTAACATCGCCGAGAACGTGTGGTTCGTGGTGCGCGGCGAAGCGCTGGCGCAGCCGCGTGCCAAGCACGATGCGTTGTCGGAACAGTGAACTGCCGTGGCCGTGATTGCGGCGGTAATGCGGACGGATCTGTCGTCAGGCCGGATCGCCGGCATGCGCGGGGCCGTCCCCGGCCTCTGGCGTGAGCAAGCGCGCGGCCGGGAACACGCACGTGACCGTGGTTCCCTTGCCGGGCTCGCTGTCGATGCGCAGTTGCGCGTCGTGCAAGTTCAGCACGTGCTTGACGATGGCCAGCCCCAGCCCGGTACCGCCCGTGGCGCGCGAGCGACTGGTGGAAACGCGATAGAAGCGCTCGGTCAAGCGTGCCAGGTGCTCGGCGGGAATGCCGTAACCGCTGTCGCGCACCCAATACTCGGCCCCATCCGGCGTACGCCGCCAGCCGATCACGACGACACCACCGTCCGCGGTGTAACGGATGGCGTTGCTGACGAGGTTGGAAAAAGCGCTGTGCAACTCGTTCGGCGACCCCAGCAGGTCGACCTGCGCGCCGGCGGGCATTTCGACCCGATGACGGCCTTGGCTCAGCGCGGTGGCTTCGCGGCGCAGCGCTTCGAGCAGCGGCGCCATCGGCACGCGCTCCTCGGGCAGGCCTTGCTGGATCTCCAGCCGCGATAGCGCCAGCAAGTCCTCGACGATTTGGCGCATTCGCAGCGATTGCGCGCGCATTTCCGCCAGCACCGGCGCCAGCGCCGGCACGTCGTCCAGATCGAGCAGCTCCAGATAGCCGTGGATCACGGTCAGCGGCGTGCGCAGTTCATGCGAGACGTTGGCGACGAAGTCGCGGCGCATCTGTTCGAGCTTGACCACGTGGCTGGTGTCGCGCGCCAGCAGCAGGTGACGCTGGTCGCCATAGCGGATCACGGACAGTTGCAGGCGTACGTCCGCATCCACCGGGCTGGCCACGTCGTCGTGCTCGTCGACGCTCGCGCGCAACCTCGTGCCTATCTCGTCGGTGGCGAAGCGCTCGGTCAATACCGCGCCCCGATCGCGTGGCCACGCGATGCCCAGCAAGTGCTGCGCGGCCGGGTTGCACCAGCGCACGGCGCCGTGCACGTCCAGCAACACCAGCGCATCGGGCAATGCACGGGCCACCGTGCGCAGGTCGTGCAACTGCCGCGCCAAACGGCGGGCGCGAAGGTGGTCGGCGCTCATGCGGTGGCGGAAAACAGATAGCCAGCGCCGCGCACGGTCTGCACGCGGTCAGCGAGGCCGAACGGTTCGAGCGTCTTGCGCAGCCGGCGGATGTGCACGTCCACCGTGCGCTCTTCGACGTACACGCTGCCGCCCCAGATGCGATCAAGCAACTGCGCGCGCGAATAGACGCGCTCGGGGTGCGACATGAAAAAATGCAGCAGGCGGTACTCGGTGGGCCCGACCTCGATACGCGTATCGCCGGCGAACACGCGGTGCGCGGCACTGTCGATGCGCAGCCCGCCCAGATCGATCGAGCCGCTGCCGTCGTCGCCGTGGCTGCGGCGCAGTACCGCCTTGATCCGCGCGATCAGTTCGCGGGTGGAAAACGGCTTGACCACGTAGTCGTCCACTCCTGCTTCCAGCCCGTTGACGCGGTCGATCTCCTCGCCGCGGGCGGTGAGCATGATGATCGGCACCTCGGCGGTTTCTTTCTGGCCGCGCAGCCGGCGCGCCAGCTCCAGCCCGCTCATGCCCGGCAGCATCCAGTCCAGCAGGATCAAGTCGGGCGGCGCGTCGGCGAGGGCGACCAGCGCTTGCTGGGCATCGGCGGCGGGCACGGCGAGCATGTCCGCCTTGCGCAGGGCGAAGGCGACCATGTCGCGGATCGAGGCTTCGTCTTCGACGATCAGGATGCGTCTTTGCATGACCGGATACCGTGGCGTGACGTGACCGGCATATTGCAGCGTGGCAAGGTTACAGCACGATGACAGCGCCGGTGGCGGCCCGTACCGGACGCGAGCGGGGGCGATCGCGTGTCAGCGCACGTCCCTGTGCTGCGCGGGATGAGTGGTTGGCAAGAGCGATCCCGTGTCAGCGGCCATCCATGGCCTGCACGGGATGACGACATCCTGTCGTCATTTCCCGCTGACGTATTTCTCGCGGCGAATGTTGGGAATCGGTAGGCCAGCGGCTTTCAGCGCGTCGAAGCAGGCATCCACCATCAGCGGGTTGCCGCACAGGTAGGCAATGTCGGCTTGTGGATCGGGCGCGAACTCCGCCAGCGCCGTCTGCACGTAACCATGGCGCGCGTCTGCATGCGGCTGGGCGGGCATTTCCCGCGACAGGCATGGCACGAAACGAAAGCCGGGATGGCGCTGGCTGAAGGCGCGGAAATCATCGGCGTACAACAGTTCCTCGCGCCTACGGGCACCGGCCAGCAGCACCACCTCGATGCCGCGTTGCGCGATGGTGGCGGCCAACTGCGGCAGCATCGCCCGGTACGGGGTGATGCCGGTGCCGGTGGCGATCAGCAGGTAGCGACGATTGGCGTCGCTGGCTTGCAGGCAAAAGCGCCCGAACGGGCCGCTGGCATCGATGCGCTGGCCCTCCTGCAAGGCTTCGAACACGCCGGTGGCCACGCCGCCGGGCACGTAGCTGACCGCGATCTCCACCGCCTCGCCCGGCCCCAGCGCGTGGTCGTGGATGGTCGCCAGCGAGTAGCTGCGCTTGGTCGCCGCGCCTTCGGGCGAGTGGAAGTGCACTTGCAGGAACTGGCCGGGGATGAAATCCAGTGGCTGCCCGTCGTCGCGCACGAACGCCAAATGGCGCACGCTCGGGGCGAGCATGTGGCTGGATACCAGCTTCAGGGGGAAATGGGCGGGCACGAGACCTCGAACGCTCGGATTGCTGCCGCGGCGCTCGCGGCCAGCCCGATATACTAGCTGGCCAGCGCGGGCTTTGCCTCCCGCGCGTGCCCAAGGCCGCCATGACCGACCCGCTCGCAACCCGTCCGGCTGCACTGGACATCACCGACCTGCGCAAGACCTACGCCACCGGCGTGGAGGCGCTCAAGGGCGTGAGCCTGCGCGTGGAAGCGGGCGATTTCTTTGCGCTGCTTGGCCCCAACGGGGCCGGCAAATCCACCCTGATCGGCATCGTCAGCTCGCTGGTGAACAAGACCGCCGGGCAGGTGCGAGTGTTCGGCATCGACTTGTCCGCGCAGCGCAGCGCGGCGATGCGCCAGATCGGGCTGGTGCCGCAGGAAATCAACTTCAACATGTTCGAAAAGCCGCGCGACATCCTCGTCAACTACGCCGGCTTCTACGGCGTGCCGCGCGCGCAAGCCCTGCCACGCGCCGAACAGGAGCTGGCGCGCGCGCAACTGACCGGCAAGGCCGATGCGGTCTCGCGCGCACTATCGGGCGGGATGAAGCGGCGGCTGATGATCGCCCGCGCGATGATGACGCGCCCGCGCCTGCTGATCCTCGACGAGCCCACCGCTGGCGTGGACATCGAAATCCGCCGCGGCATGTACAAGACCCTGCGCGAGATCAACGCTGCCGGCACCACCGTCATCCTCACCACGCATTACCTGGAGGAAGCCGAAAGCCTGTGCCGTAATCTGGCGATCATCAACCACGGCCAGATCATCGAGCGCGGCACCATCAAGTCGCTGCTGGCGCGGCTGGATGTCGAAGGCTTCCTGCTGGACATTGACGGTGCCCTGCCCGCGGCACTGCCGGCCATCGAAGGCGCGGTGCTGTGCGCGGCCGACGACCACACACTGGATTTGGACATGCCGCGTGCGATGGACCTCAACCGCGTGTTCGCGGTGCTCGGCGACGCCGGCATCCGCGTGCGTTCGATGCGCACCAAGACCAATCGACTGGAAGAATTGTTCGTGCGCCTGACCGGGAGCGACGCGAAGTCCGGGCAGGAAGCGACCGCATGAACACGCAGCCGCTCGACCTGCCGCTGCCCTCCATCGTGCCGACCACGCCCGGCCGCGCCAACCTCGTCGCGCTGGCCACCATCGCCCGCCGCGAGGTGATGCGCATCGTGCGGATCTGGTCGCAGACGCTGGTGCCGCCGGCGATCACGATGACGCTGTATTTCCTGATCTTCGGGCGCTTGATCGGTGGCCGCATCGGCAGCATGGGCGGCATCTCCTACATGCAGTTCATCGTCCCCGGGCTGGTGATGATGGCGGTGATCCAGAACGCCTACGGCAACATCAGTTCGTCGTTCTTCAGCGCCAAGTTCGGGCGCCACGTCGAAGAGCTGCTGGTCAGCCCGATGCCCAACTGGGTGATCCTCGGCGGCTACGTCGCCGGCGGCGTGTTGCGCGGGGGCATGGTCGGGTTGATCGTGCTGGCGATCGCCTGGTGCTTCACCCCGCTGCACATCCTGCATCCGCTGGCGATGGTCGCCACCGTGCTGCTGGGCGCGACGATTTTCTCGCTGGCCGGTTTCGTCAATGCGGTGTACGCCAAGAAGTTCGACGATATCGCCATCGTGCCGACCTTCATCCTCACCCCGCTCACGTATCTGGGTGGCGTGTTCTATTCGATCAACCTGTTGCCCGGATGGGCGCGCGGCGCGACCCACGCCAACCCGATTTTCTACATGGTCAACGCGTTCCGCTACGCCATGCTCGATACCAGCGATGTACCGCTGTGGGTGGCGTTCGTGCTGATGCTCGGCTTCACCGCTGCGCTGGCATGGCTTGGCTTGTGGCTGCTGGGGCGCGGCGTCGGCCTGCGCAGTTGACGGCGATGCGCACGTTCGCACCCGCTTGCGTGTTCGCGGCCGCCTTGGCGGGCTGCACCGCACACCCGGCCGGCCAATCACCAGCGCCCGATCTGCCGCCCGAGTCCTCGATCGTCGCGGCACCCGCGCGCAGCCCGGTGCCGGCGTTCCATGGCGGCGGATCGAACTGGCGCATCGACCTGCAGGCCGATGGTGGCGTGCGCCACACCGCGCGCCTGCAACACGCCGGCGTGTCGACCAATGCGACCCTCGTATTGCGGTCGGCCACGCCGGCGTCCGATCCGACGCGGTTCACATTCGATGGCACGCTGTTCGCCAAGCGTGGCGACACGCCGATGCACATCGACATCGAGTCGGCCGATTGCAGGGACGGCGCCGGCGTCGTGCACCGGCAGTCGGTCGTGGTGGCGGTGCAAGCCTCGGCGCCGCTGAGCGGCTGCGGCGACGTCACCCCGAACTGAGCGCGTCAGCGCAGTCCGAAAAATGCCGCGCTCGTCGCGGTGGTCGCTGCCGTAGTGATCGCCACCTCCTCGCCGCGGTCACGGGCGAGTTCGGCGACGATATGCGCCAGATACATCGGCTCGTTGCGGCGGTGCGCGGGTGCCGGCTTGATGGTGCGCGGCAGCAGGTAGGGCGCGTCGGTCTCGATCATCAGCCGGTTCGCCGGAATGTGTTTGACCAGTTCGCGCAGGTGCGCCCCGCGGCGCTCGTCGCACAGCCAGCCGGTGATGCCGATGTGCCAGTCGCGATCCAGACACTCGAACAGCTCCGCGCGCGATCCGGTGAAGCAATGCACCACCGCCGCGCCGATACGGCCCTCGAAGTTATTCAACATCGCGATGAAATCGGCATGCGCATCGCGCTGGTGCAGGAACAGCGGCTTGCCGCGACCTTGCGCGTGCAAGTCGGCGGCGATCTGCAACTGCATCTCGAACGCACGCCGCTGCGCCGGGCGCGGTGCGAAGTCGCGAAAATAATCCAGCCCGCATTCGCCGACCGCGACGACTTCGGGCTGCGCGAGCAGCGCGCGCATCTCCCTGTCGCACTCGGCGGTGTATTCGGTCGCGTGATGCGGATGCACGCCAGCGGTGGCGTACAGCACGCCCGCGTGCGCTCGCGCCAGCGCCAGCGCCTTGGGCGAATGCTCGCGGCTGGCGCCGGTGACGATCATCCGCGTCACCCCCGCAGCGTGCGCGCGCGCCAGCACCGCGTCGCGATCGGGGTCAAAGGAATCGTGGGTGAGGTTGGCGCCGATGTCGATCACGGGCAGGGGGGAGGGGGCAGGGAGTAGGGAGCGGGGAGCAGGGAGCAGGGAGCGGGGAGCGGGGAGCGGGGAGCGGGGAGCGGGGAGCGGGGAGCGAAGTACATGGCGTGACAAGCAGCAGCATTTTGTCATCCCGAGCGTAGCGAGGGATCTGTTTTTTCTTGAACCACGAAGCGGATGCTTCGCCACACTTGGTTTGACTGGATTGATCCGTATCCTTGTCGCGTGAGTCCTTCCGACTTCCCCATCGTCGAACTGCTGCCCGCGATCCGTGAATCGCTGGCGGCGCATCCGCGCCTCGTGCTGGAAGCCCCGCCGGGTGCGGGCAAGACCACGCAGGTGCCGCTGGCGTTGCTCGATGCGCCGTGGCTGGCGGGCCGCAAGATCGTGCTGCTGGAACCGCGCCGCGTCGCTGCGCGCGCCGCGGCCGGTTTCATGGCGCGGCAGCTCGGTGAGGACGTCGGTGCAACGGTCGGCTATCGCATCCGTTTCGAGAACAAGGTGTCGGCGCGCACGCGCATCGAGGTGGTCACCGAGGGCATCCTCACGCGGATGGTGCAGGACGACCCGACGCTGGAAGGCATCGGCGCGCTGATCTTCGACGAGTTCCACGAACGCCACCTCGCCTCCGACCTCGGCTTGGCGCTGGTGCTGGACGTGCAAGCGCAGCTGCGCGACGACCTGCGCATCGTGGCGATGTCGGCCACCCTCGACGGTGAGCGTCTGGCGGAGTTCCTCGACGCGCCGCGCCTGAGTTCGCAGGGGCGCAGCTTTCCGGTGCAGGTATCGCACTTCTCGGCGCGCCGCGATGAGCCTTTGGTCGCGCACATGCGCCGTGCGGTCGAGCATGCATTGTCCGCGCACGCAGGCGACTTACTGGTGTTCCTGCCCGGGCAGCGCGAAATCGCGCAGGTGCAAAAGGCGCTGGCTCATTCGAGCCCCTCTCCCGACGGAAGAGGGGTTGCGGAGAGAGGACTCGGAAGCGAGAGAAAGTCCGGCCTGCATGACTCCGAAAGCCCCTCATCCGGTGCTCCGCACCACCTTCTCCCGGAGGGGGAAGGGAAGGGCCGTGGGGTTCATGTGCTGCCCCTGCACGGCGAGCTGTCCATCGACGCGCAGGCGGCCGTGCTCGCGCCACACGACGAGTGCGAGCGCCGCGTGGTGCTGGCGACCAACGTCGCCGAGTCTTCGGTGACGCTGCCGGGCGTGCGCGTGGTGATCGACACCGGACTGGCGCGCGAGCCGCGCTTCGATCCGAATACGGGGTTCTCGCGCCTGCAGACGGTGGCGATCAGCCAAGCGTCCGCCGACCAGCGCGTCGGTCGCGCTGGTCGCGTCGCGGAAGGTTTTGCGTATCGTCTGTGGCCGCAATCGCAGCGACTGGAAGCACAGCGGCACGCGGAAATCGTGCAAGTGGATTTGTCCGCGCTGGCGCTGGAGCTGGCGGCGTGGGGCGCAGCGGATTTGCGCTTCCTCGACCCGCCGCCGCCGGGCGCGCTGGCGGCTGCACGCGACCTGTTGCGCCGGCTGGGTGCGCTCGACGGCGAAGACGGCACGATGCGGGGCGCGATCACGCCGCTGGGCCGGCACATGCTGGCGCTGGGCACGCATCCGCGGCTGGCGGCGATGTTGCTGGCATCCGCCGACGCACGCGATGGTGCGCTGGCCTGCGATCTGGCGGCGTTGCTCGAAGCACGCGATCCGTTGCGCTCGCGCTCCGATGCGCTGGTCGAACGCTGGCAGGCGCTGGCGCAGTTCCGTGCCGGCCGCGTTGGAGCCGACGCGAATCGCTCGGCGCTGGCGCAGATCGATCAGGCCGCGAAGCAATGGCGGCGACGCCTGCGAATCGAGGTCGAACCGCCACGCGAAATACCGGCGCATGCGCTCGGCGATCTGCTCGCGCACGCGTTTCCGGATCGCATCGCCCGGCAATCGAGCAACGACGCGCGTCGCTACCAGCTTGCCAACGGTCGCAGTGCGCGATTGTTCGACGACAGCGCGCTCTATGGCGAGCCGTGGCTGGTGGTGGCGGAACTGCGCGCCCTTCGACCGGCTCAGGGCGATCGGGGCGATGCGCAGATCCTGCGTGCTGCACCGCTGGACGAAGCGCGGCTGGAACGTGATTTTCCGCAGCGCTTCGTGAGCGCAGATCGCACGGTTTGGGATGCCTCGCGGCGCGCGATCCTGGCCGTGCGCGAGCGCCGTTTCGAGCGCATCGTGCTGGAGTCCAAACCGCTGGCGCGACCCGATCCGCAGCGCTGCGCGGATGCGTTGATCGCGGCGGTGCGCGATCTGGGCTTGGGCGCATTGCCGTGGACCGCAGCGCTCACGCAGTGGCGCACGCGCGTGCGTTGCCTGCGCGCGTGGCTGCCGGCTTCACCGCAGTCCACTTCAGCGCGGTCCGATTTGGTGTTGCCGGATTTGTCCGATACGGCACTGCTCGCTTCGCTGGAGACGTGGCTGAAGCCAGCACTCACCGGCCTGTCGCGACTGGATGCCATCGACCCGGCGGCGTTTGCCGACGCGCTGAAGGCGTCGATCGACTGGAACCTGCGCCAGCGCATCGACGATCTCGCGCCCATCCGCATCCGCGTGCCCTCGGGTTTGGAGCGCGGTATCGACTACGGCTACGACGAGCACGCCGACACGCCACTGCCGCCGGTGCTGGCGGTGAAGTTGCAGGAGCTGTTCGGCCTTGCCGACACCCCGCGCATCGCCGACGGCCGTGTGGCGTTGACCTTGCACCTGCTCTCGCCGGGTGGCAAACCGCTGCAAGTCACGCAGGATCTGCGCGGTTTCTGGGATCGCACCTACCCGGAAGTGCGCAAGGAGATGAAGGGAAGGTATCCGCGGCACCCGTGGCCTGAAGACCCTTGGAGCGCGGTGGCAACCCATCGCGCCAAGCCGCGCGGGACGTGACCGCACCACGGGTGCCGTCGGCCACATCGGCTTGGCATCCATGCCTCGCCGTGTGGGCCGGCCCTGCGCATTCCATGCTCCGGGCGTTCGTCGATGCGCGAACCGATGGTTCGCAAGCGCATCGACTCACCCGTGGCCTGAAGACCCTTGGAGCGCGGTGGCAACCCATCGCGCCAAGCCGCGCGGGACGTGACCGCACCACGGGTGCCGTCGGCTACCGGGGTTCATCGGGAGACTCGTTGTCGGGAATGCCCCCCGCCTCGATCCTCCCCCGTAACCGGGGGAGGAAGATCATGGTTCGCTTGTCTCCTTCCCCCGCTTGCGGGGGAAGGTTGGGATGGGGGGTGAGGCACCGACCTGACGTCTTCACGCCACCCGCCACTGCCCCGGCGCCAGTCCGTCCAGCGCATGTGCGCCGATGGCGATGCGGATCAGGCGCAGGGTCGGCAAGCCGACCGCGGCGGTCATGCGTCGCACCTGCCGATTGCGGCCTTCGCGGATCGTCAACTCGATCCACGCATCGGGGATCGACTTGCGAAAGCGCACCGGCGGATCGCGCGGCCATAGCCATTGTGGCGTGTCATCCAGCATGCGCGCCTGCGCCGGCAAGGTGGGGCCATCGTTGAGCATGACGCCGACGCGCAGCGCATCGAGTTGCGCCGTGGAGGGCGCGCCTTCGACCTGAACGAGGTAGGTCTTGGCGGTGGCGTGGCGCGGGGCGGTCAGGCGCGCGGCGAGTGCGCCGTCGTCGGTGAGCAGCAACAGGCCTTCGGAATCCAGATCCAGCCGACCGGCCGCATACGCATCCTTGGGCAATCCGAACTCGGCCAGCGTGCGTCGGGGCGGCTCGGAGTGATCGGTGAACTGGCAGAGCACGCCGAAGGGTTTGTTGAAGGCGATCAGCATTTCAACCCCTCCCCGACCCTCCCCTGCGCTACGCGCAATGGAGGGAGAAATGCACCGCAGGTCTGCTGCAACATTCAACATTGAGCGTAACTGTTGGCGTGCAAGGAATGGAGAAGTGCACATCCCGGCGGCGTTGAGCAAAACCGGCGTCGGCTGCACGCATTGGGCAGCGACCACGTCGGTGGTGACCGGGCGGCCGTGTCCGCGGAAGCCGGACAGGCAATTCAATATCGGCAACCGGAACCCGTCTTCCGAGCCGATCAGTTCTTCGGTTTCACGAAGCGCAAGGTCATGCGATCCGATTCGCCCACGGCGACGTACTTGGCGCGGTCGGCGCTGCCCAGCGCCAGCGTCGGTGGCAACGTCCACACGCCCTTGGGCCAGTCTTTGCTGTCCTTGGGGTTGGCGTTGATCTCGCTCTTGGCCTCGAGCTTGAAACCGGCCGCCGTGGCGTAGTCGATCACCTGCTGCTCGGTGAGATAGCCGTGCATGCCATCGGTGGCCGCGCCCGGATTGGCGCGGTGATCGACCACGCCCAGCGTGCCGCCGGGCTTGAGCACCGCATACATCGCCTTGAACATCGCCGCCTGCCGGTTGCCCATCACCCAGTTATGCACGTTGCGGAAGGTGAGCACCACGTCGGCGCTGCCCGGCGGGCCGAGCACCGGGGCGGCCGGGTCGATCGAGCGAACCTGGGTGAGTGCATACAGATCCGGGCGCATCGCCAGCTTGGCGTCGTACTGGTTGTTCGCTCGCTCGGTTTCGGTGCGGCTGGCTGGCGCGACGCTGTCGGGGTCTTCGATGATGCCGAAATAGTGCCCACGGGCGCGCAGCAGCGGAGCGAGGATCTCGGTGTACCAGCCGGCTCCGGGAGTGATTTCGATCAGGCTCTGGTCGGGGCGCACACCGAAAAACTGCAAGGTGTCCTTGGGATGCCGGTACTTGTCGCGCGCGGTGTTGGCCGGGCTACGCCAAGCGCCGGCGATGGCGGCATCCAGCGCGGCCGAATCGGCACTGGACGGCAGCACCACCGGGGCGGTGTCGGCGGCGAGCGTCGCCGCTGCCGCGGTGAGGCCGGCGCACAGGGCCAGAGCGATGAACAGGCGGGGCGTGCGGGGCATCGATCGGGATCCTGCGGGTCTGGGCCTTGAAGTGTAACGCCAATGCGCCAGCGCAGCCTGTGGGCAAAAAGAAAGCCGCCCGAAGGCGGCTTTCCCATCGAATCCGCGCGTGCTACACGTAGCAGTTCACGGCGGGCAGTGTGGTTACCAGCTCCACTTCACCCCGAGGTTGAAGCTGTCGGCACGCTGGCTGGAATCGCCGAAGTGGCCGCTGTAGGCGGCAAAGCCGCTGAAGTTGCCGCCTAGTTCCGCCGCCACGCCCAACTGCCCGGTCCAGTAGCTCGAATCGGGCTGGTAGCCGGGCAGGCTGAAGGTGCCGTTGAGGCTGGCCAATCCGGCGTTGACGTAGCGCACGTTGTCGTCGGATTCATGCTGCCACGCCACTCGCGCGAACGGGTGGAAGCTGCCGCCGAAGGCCTTGGCATCGCCAGTCAGCTCCCAGCCCAGCGTACTGAGCGTCGAACTGCGGCTCTGCCGACCGAACACCATCGAGGTGCTGTCGTCGTTGAGCTCGTTGTAGCTGCCCACGCGCACGCGCTGGTGCGAGAAGCTCACGAACGGGCCGGTCTTGAGGTCGTCGAAGTGGAACCAGTAGCCGCCGCTGATCTGCCCGCCGAAGCTCGA
This sequence comes from Pseudomonadota bacterium, assembly GCA_018241125.1. Classification (GTDB taxonomy): domain Bacteria; phylum Pseudomonadota; class Gammaproteobacteria; order Xanthomonadales; family Xanthomonadaceae; genus SZAS-103. The sequence continues at coordinate 154,009 of JAFEEL010000020.1, forward strand.
GCCGCTGGTGCTGCCGGTCTCCACGCGGGTGGCCGGGCCGAGGGTGACGATGCGGTTGATGTGGTTGAAGTTCAACTGGCCGGCCGAACCGAGCACGGTGACGTACCAATCCGGGGTGTGCCAGGTCAGCCACGCCGCGCCCATCGGCACGTTGTTCTGGAACCCGCCGCCGCCGGCGAAGGTGGCGTTCTGATGGCTGAAGGTGGTCGACATGCCGAAGGTGAAGGCGCTGTTGACCTGATAGTCCGCGCCGATTACCAGCGTATCGCTGGTATTGGTCATGCGCGGCGAGGTGAAGGTGGCGTCGAAGCGCTGGCGGCTGTAGTCGAAGCTGGCGAAGGTGCGCAGGCTGCCGTCGGTGCGGTCGGCGCCGGTATCGGCCTGGGTCTGGTCGTGGATCACGCGGTTCTGCACGTCGAAGACCTGCAGCGGAGTTTCGGCCAGCATCGAGATGTATGCCGGGGCAGCGATTTCGGAGAGCACCGCGTCAGCCAGCAGGGCGTGTGCCGCGCCGGTCGGATGCACGCCGTCGGCGAAGAAGTAGCTGCCGTTGGTGCCCGGTGCGTAGCTCCACGGCAGGCCGGAGCCGGCCGGGCCGCAAGCCACCGAACTGGGCGCCCCACCCAAGCCCGGGCCGGTGCTGCAGGCCATGCCGGTGGTGTTGGAGAAGCCGTACGCGCCCGGGTTGGCCAGCACTTCGTTGACCAATCCGTACACGTTGACCGGGATGATGCCGGTGCGGCCGGCCATGCCCTGATTCAAGGTGGTGTTGTACATCAGCGACAAGCCGGTCAGCGACTGGATGACCTGTGCGGCGGCCGCTTGTGCGGCAGCGGCGGCCTGCGCCGGGGTGCCGCCCCCGCCGAGCACCGCGGCAGCGGCAGCATTGCCGGCGGCGGTGGCCTGCGCGGCGGCGGCCGGGGTCACGGCGATGTTGGGCAGGTTGAAGACCACGATGTTGCGCGCGCCGGCGGTCTGCAGGGCATTGATCAGGCCGACCTCGGTCGCTGCCGAGGTGCCCACGCCCACCAGCGCCTGCTGCCCGGTGATGACGCCGCCGCCGGCCAAGGCGGCGTAGGTGAACAGGTCGTTGGCGCCGCCCCAGATCGTGTACAGGGCGTTGGGGTTGGCAGCGCCGCCGGCAAGGTAACCGGTGACCTGGGTGGTCAGCGAGAACGAACTGGGCGAGTTCACGCAGGTGAAGGTGGGGCTGTTGGCCTGCACGCAGGCGCCACCGTAGGCATAGTCGGTGCCGGCGCTGCCGGGAATCAGCGGCGAAAAATTGGTCATGTTGACGCCGAACGCCTTGGCGAGCACTTCCACCGCCACCGGGTCGGGGTTGGTGGTGAAGCTGCTACCCGGCGGCAGCCCGCTGAGTGCGGCGACGTTGCCGTCATCGCTCAGGCTGTCACCGAAGCTGATGACGTTGGAAAAGGATTGCTGTTGCGCCTGCGCGGCGGTGATCGAGCAGATGGCGACGGCGAGGGCGCTGGCAAGCAGACGGATGCGAGGCATGGTGCGACTCCTGAAGGGTCTGGATTGCGAAAACGGAAGGTGGCAGCCGCCAAGGCGGCGCTCGCCAGCGGATGCCGGCGTAACGCGACCTTAACACAATCATTCGCCAACCGCACTAGGCCGTATGGCGCTGTTCACGTGTACTGCGCCGGGCGCGTTCCAGATGCACCAGCAGCAGCGAAATCGCCGCCGGGGTGACACCGGGAATGCGCTGTGCCTGCCCGACGGTGTGCGGGCGCACACTGGAAAACTTCGCCAGCACTTCCGCCGACAGCCCGCGCACGCCGGCGAAGTCGAAACCCTCCGGGATCGCGGTGTCCTCGTGGCGGCGCTGGCGGGCGATTTCCGAGTTCTGACGGTCGAGGTAGCCGGCATATTTCACGCCGATCTCGACTTGTTCGGCCACCGCTGCTTCCGCCACGCCCGGGCCGATGCCGGTCACGGCGCGCAACTTGGCGTAGTCCAGTTCGGGGCGCTTGAGCAAATCCAGCGCGTTGCATTCGTGCCCGAGCACGATGCCGGTCGCGGCTTCTAGCGCACGCCCGAGCGCGTTGCCCGGCGCGGCGTGCAGCGCGGCAAGTCGCGCGGTTTCACCTTCGATCGCATCGCGTTTGCGCGCGAAACGTTCCCAGCGCGCGTCATCGACGATGCCGAGGTCACGGCCGATCGGGGTCAAGCGCAAATCCGCGTTGTCCTCGCGCAGCTGCAGCCGGTATTCGGCGCGCGAGGTGAACATGCGGTACGGCTCGCTGGTGCCGTGGGTGATCAGGTCGTCGATCAACACGCCGATATACGCCTCATCGCGGCGCGGCGTCCACGCATCGCGTCCCTGCGTCGCGAGCGCGGCGTTCAGGCCGGCGATCAACCCTTGCGCGCCTGCCTCTTCGTAGCCGGTGGTGCCGTTGATTTGTCCGGCGAAATACAGCCCTGCGACGGCTTTGGTTTCCAGCGAGGCCTTCAATCCACGCGGATCGAAATAATCGTATTCGATCGCGTAACCGGGCCGGGTGATGTGCGCGTGTTCGAAGCCACGGATCGAGCGCACCAGCTCGACCTGCGCGTCATACGGCAACGAGGTGGAGATGCCGTTCGGGTAGATCTCATTCGTCTCCAAGCCTTCGGGCTCGACGAAAATCTGGTGCGAGGATTTGTCCGCGAAGCGCACGACTTTGTCTTCGATCGACGGGCAGTAGCGCGGGCCGACACCTTCGATCAAGCCGGTATACAACGGCGAGCGATCCAGCGCGCCGCGAATGATGGCGTGGGTGTGTTCGGACGTATGCGTGATGAAACACGACAGCTGGCGCGGATGTTCATCGCGCGAGCCGAGGAAGGAAAACACCGGCGCCGGATCGTCGCCGGACTGCTCGATCATCACCGCGTAATCGATGCTGCGCCCGTCGATGCGCGGCGGCGTGCCGGTTTTCAGGCGATCCACCACGAAGCGGCCTTCGCGCAAGCGCTGCGCCAGCGCGGTCGAAGGCGGCTCGCCGGCGCGGCCGCCGGAATAATTCACCTGCCCGACGTGGATTTTTCCGGCCAGAAAGGTGCCGGCAGTCAGCACCACGCAGCGCGCATGAAAGCGCAGGCCCGATTGCGTGACCACGCCGGTCACGCGCTCGCTGCTGCCGTCGGTTTCGATGATGAGATCATCGACCGATTGCTGGAACAGGTGCAGGTTCGGCTGATTTTCCACCGTGGCGCGGATCGCGGCGCGGTACAGCGCACGGTCGGCCTGACAGCGGGTGGCGCGCACCGCCGGGCCCTTGCTCGCGTTCAAGCGCCGCCACTGGATGCCGGCGCGGTCGGCGCAGCGCGCCATCGCCCCGCCCAGCGCGTCGATCTCGCGCACCAGATGGCCCTTGCCGATGCCGCCGATGGCCGGGTTGCAACTCATCGCGCCGATGGTTTCGATGGCGTGGGTGAGCAGCAGCGTGCGCGTACCGGTTCGCGCGGACGCCAGCGCGGCCTCGGTGCCGGCGTGGCCGCCGCCGATCACGATCACGTCGAATGGAGTGGTCGAATGTTGCATTGAATTTTGGATCCTACGCTGGGCGGCCACGTCGCCGACTACGCTCGCGCATCCGGCGCTCGCCAAGTCGGCCCGGCCTGCGGCATCCTGCCTGCGGCGCTCAGCCTCGCATGTTCCTGCGGAACATCAGCGCGAGTCTTCGCCCGCCGCCGATCACGATCACGTCGTAGCGATGGGTGGATGGGGTCATGGGGCTGCGGATTCTACGCCGTCGTGGCTGGAGGAAAATGGCTGTCGCGGCTAGAAGCCGCTCCCACAAGAGCCGCTCCCACAAGAGCCGCTCCCACAAGAGCCGCTCCCACAAGAGCCGCTCCCACAAGAGCCGCTCCCACAAGAGCCGCTCCCACAAGAGCC